>CAZFLX010000001.1:0-181970 GCA_964519885.1 uncultured Francisella sp.
CGAATAGGCTAATTGTAAGCTATGTTTCTCTCCGGGATTATTAGACCATTACAGTATCGTGAATTAGGTGACTGTCGTTCATGAAATATGTACTCCTGTTGTAACAGGTGTTCATGATGACCGTTATTAAAGGTTTAGAAAATAACGCGCAAGACCGGAGGGATACCGGGATGCTGTGCTCATTGTGGCGCATTAGGCGGATTTTGTGCCTGCAGCATTCGGAAAACGGCGACGTTCTCAGTGGCTGCCCAGGCGTTCGCTTGCTGTGCGCGGGCGGAGGTATGGTGACACGCAAGTATCCGTGCCCGGGTGATCGTGGACAAGAAAACGTGCGCTTTGCGCGCGGCCGAGCCAACCAAGACGATGGCTTCGAGTCTCGGTAAGGCGGCAAGCAGCTGCGGCAGATACGCCATGCCTCGACGGACGTCCTCGCCGGTTGCGGCACGAATCGATGCGCGATCAGGCGTGCCGAGGTACCAGGGCACAATGTTCCAAATGGCAATGTCTCGACGCTGGACACCCGCCTCCTCCAACTGTCGTTTGAAGTTGCGGGCGGATGGGTCGGGGTTATCAAAGGAGATTTTTCCGGTTTTCAATGCCTGAGGACCTGGCGCCTCCAGCAAGAAAAGAAACTTCGCCTGTTCGTTGCCATTCAACGGGTCGAACCCGGGTACTGCCTCGGGTGAGCCAAGGTCAGACCGGATCTTGCTGACGAACTGCTCCAGAGCCCCGGTCATTTGGGTATTCACTGCTGCGCGCCACTCGGCGCGCTGGTGGCTTTGAGAATGACGCCAATCGCCCCGTCATCCCGGGTGACGAATTCGATGCCGGCCAGGGTCAGGGCCTTGGCCACCTTGTTGAGGGTAGAGCCACGGCTGTCGGCGAGTACCCCTTCCATGCGCAGCAGCGCTGACATCGAGATCCCCGATGCCTTGAGCAGGTCATCCCGGCTCCAGCCCAGCATCGCGCGTGCGGCGCGGATCTGTCTTCCGTCGATCATGGTCGACTCCTTTTTGATTAGGTAAATATTCTGGTCTATTAGACGCTTTTTATGTCCTTTCCGGCGCATTGTATCGTAGTATGACCCGCCGCCGGCAAAGTGCGGCTAAACCGGATTGGCCGGGCTGACGAGATTTCGGTGTCGGATGCCCGGGCCAAGGCGCACAAGATGAAGCAGATGGTCACCGAGGGCGGCGACCCGAAGGTGGAGAGCCACCGCTTCAAGGATGTGCCGACCTTCGGGGATTTTGTGGCAGAGCGCTATCTGCCCTACGCCAAGACCCGCAAGCGCAGCTGGGAGACGGACGAAACGATGCTGCGCAACCACCTGCTGCCGGTGTTTGCCGAGTTTCGGATGAACCGCATCACCCGCTCCGATGTGGTGGCCTTTCACCACGCGGTGTTCGAGAAGGGCTACGCGGCGGGCACCTGCAACCGGATGATCGTGCTGATGAAGTTCATCTACAACTGCGCGATCCGCTGGGACATCTTGCCAAGGACGGGCAATCCGTGTGTCGGGGTGGATCCGTTCGAGGACAATGGCGCACGAGAGCGGTACCTCACCACCGAGGAGGTGGGGCGCTTGTTTGATGAACTCGACACCAACCGCAATGTGCAGGTCGGCCAGGTGATCCGGTTGTTGCTCTACACCGGGGCAAGGAAACGGGAGGTGCTGGATGCCCGCTGGGACGAGATCGATTTCAACCGGCGCTTGCTGACGGTGCCGGCAGCACGCTCGAAGTCAAAGAAGCCACGCCACATTCCCTTGTCGGATGCGGCGATGGAACTGCTGCTGTCGCTGCCCCGGCAGGAGGACATCCCCTGGGTGTTTTTCAACCCGAAGACCAAGAAGCCGCCGGTGTCGATCTTCTATGCTTGGGACTCGATCCGTAAAAAGGTCGGGCTGGAGGAAGTGCGGCTGCACGACCTGCGCCACAGCTACGCCAGCTTCCTGGTCAACGCCGGGCGGTCGCTGTACGAGGTGCAGAAGCTCCTCGGCCACCACGACCCGAAGGTGACGATGCGCTACGCGCACCTGTCGCCGCAGGCGATGCTCGAGGCGGTCAACGTGGTGGGGAATGTGGTCGGGCGGCGGGCGGTGGTGGCGACAAGTCACACTCGGGCAGTAGCTGCGCAGGCCTGAATACGCCTCCAAGATGCCGTCTGCCTTGTGAACTGTTAGATTTTTTGGTAAATTATCTAACACGGAGGCAGCCATGAGCACATCACAAGCCATCCGCGAGCGCATCGCGGCCCACCCTGCTGGAGAACCTTTCACCCCAGCCCTGTTTGCAGGGTTGGGTTCGCGCGCGTCCATTGATCAGACCTTGATGCGTCTGACCAAGGAAGGGTTCATCGAGCGCCTCGGCCGTGGCCTCTACACCGTCCCCAAGACCAGCCGTTTTGGTCTGAAGACCATGCCTTCGCCAGAAACGGTGGCGCAGACGGTCGCTGCCACCGAAGGTGCATCAATTGAAGTGCACGGAGCCGAGGCGGCTCGCCGTTTTGGTTTCAGCACCCAGGTTCCAGCCCAGCCGGTCTTCTACACCACCGGTTCTTCTCACACCGTGCGAATGGGCAAGCTGCAGGTTCGACTGCAGCACGTCGCAGCGCGCAAGCTCGCACTGGCCGGTCGTCCCGCAGGCCAAGCCCTGTCCGCGCTCTGGTATCTCGGCCGTCGGCAAGTCACGCCGGCCACTTTCGAGCGTATCGCTGCCAAGCTGCCACAGATCGAATTCGACGCGTTACGTAGCGCCAAGGCCTCAATGCCTGCCTGGATGCTGGAAGCCCTTCGCCGGTATGAGGAAGGCACGTTGGCGCATGGCTGATCTAAACCGCGAACACTACTTCGAACTGCCCGTCAGCGATCAAGCCGATTTGCTCCAGAGCCTGGCGCCTGTGATGGGTCGCCGGGCCGAGATCCTCGAAAAAGACATCTGGCTGTGCCTGGTGCTCGACATCCTGTTTCAGCTGCCCTGCCGCAAACCCATGGCTTTCAAGGGCGGCACCTCGCTGTCCAAGGTCTACAAGGCGATTGACCGTTTCTCCGAGGACATCGACGTCACCGTCGATTACCGCAGCCTGGTGGCGGACGCCCCCGAGTTGGTATCGATTACCAGCAACAACCAGCGCGGCAAATTATCAGACGCATTGAAGACGGCGCTCACGACGCACGTCATCGACGAGTTGGTGCCGGCATTACAGACAGCGCTGGCCACGGCCCTTCCCACGCAGCCCACCAGCATCGAGGTCAGTGATGACGCCGAAAAGCTCTGGGTGTTCTACCCCAGCGCAGTCGAAAACACTGACAGCTACGTGCGCCCGAGCATCCTGATTGAATTTGGCGGTCGCAACTCGACCTTGCCACAGAGCACGCTGGCCATCTCGCCAGATATTGCTGAACACGTTCCAGATCTGGCTTTGCCGACCGCGCAGGTGTCCGTGTTGTCTGCGGCGCGCACCTTCTGGGAGAAGGCCACGCTGATTCACGTCGAGTGCCATCGTCCGAGCCTGAGACCCGGTGCTGAGCGCCTGTCCCGCCACTGGTATGACCTTGCGAGGCTAGCTGATCACGAAGTCGGGCAACAGGCCATGGGCGATTCGGAGTTGCTGCGCGACGTTCTGCGTATCAAGGAAACCTTCTACCGCAGCGGTTTCAGTCATTACGACCGATGCCTCGCGAGTGGCTTGAGATTGATTCCGGATGAGCCGCTGCTGGATGCCTTGCGTCAGGACTACCAGGCAATGCTCGCTGCCCAGATGTTCTACGGCGACACCTTGTCATTCAAGACCATCGCGGAGCGCCTGGGGCGGCTGGAGGCTGAAATCAACAGCATTGGTCGGAGCTGATGCCGATCTACCAGGACAGGGAGGGAAAATGACAAGTCGGATTGATGATATTAAGGTCAACCCATGGTCATCCTCGACCTACTTGAACCTAAACGGCATTCCATCGGAAAAGCCAAGAAGAGACAGCAATCCATTCCTCTGGTTCGACCCACAAGGAATTTGGAGATTCAGTCAGGGGGATCTGTCGCACAACATCGAGAATGTTTGTGTTCAACTCCACGAGGCATTGAGGCGAGCCATTATGGAGGGTGTGCCGTACAACGATTTACTCCCTTCCATTCCTCCGCTTGTCTACCTGTCAGGTTTAAATTCCGAATCAAGCCTGTCAAAGATTGATTTCGAGAAACTCACTCGTTTGACAGCCAACTTCCCAGAAATCAACCGTTTTCTTTACTTGTACGACGCGCAGAAGCTTGTCAGCACCATCCAAGAGTGCCAAAAGGAACTGGTACAGATTACTGGCCAGTTTTATCACACCTTGAACACGGAGCCACTTTTCTACCCTCCCATTCACCAGGACGATGGCATCCGTTACAACACGTCTCCAACCGTCACCAAGCTTTTCGCATTTCTGACCTTTATATTTTTACGCATGCACAGTCTTCTCGACTACTCGGTCAAGCTGGCGCTAGAGGCAGAGAATTTACCAAAAGATTTTTCCGAATACCCCAAGATGCGTAGCTCGAGCGCACAGTTCGGAAGCCGCAAAAAGGTGAGTTTCAACAAACTATCTGATTCTCTGTTTGAAGACTGCGAGTTCATCACCTGGATCGAAACTTTGAGAAATCATTTGATCCACGATGGCCTGCTGGACGACATGCCGAAGGCTTACGAGCACATTGTGAATGGCGTTGCTGTTGAAAGGTTTCTGCTCTTCCCCGACATGACATTGGGTAGATTTGACAGATACGGTAACCGAAATTTGTTTTTCTCACGGGAAGACAAGATCAATCACCGTTTGCCAGACATTCTCAACAAATTCCAACAACGTTTGATAGTTACCCTGACAGCCATCTTAAATCGACTCTCAGCCAACGTAACGAGTGCAGCGGAGTGATCAGCGCAACGCCTCGAGCATCTTTTCTGCATCAAGCCAAGGCAAGCGACGCTTGCCCACTTTCATCTTGTGCAGCGCCTTGAGTGCATCGTCCACCGTCAGCAGCTGGTTTTCGACCATGGCGCACAGCAGGCCAATGGTACCCATGACCGTGACCGACTCATTGCTGGCAACAATCCGCAGATTGGCATCGCCCGTCAGCAGCGTGCAGGACTCCTGTTTCGCCAATGCCAGCGCCAGATAGTCGTTATGACTGGGCTTGGCACCGTTCTTGGCCGGCAGCGTCGGGTTGTACCGACGTGGCAGAGCCTCAGCGTATTTCACAAAGTCGCCGCCGACCTCCATGATCTGCAGACCCAACTGCTCAAGCCCCGGACTGCCCTCTTCGATTTCTTCGTAGTACAGCAGATCAGGAATGCCGAACTGCATCGGAAGCCGGAAAAGCGTTTCCATCAACGCCCCGGCTTCCATGTCGATCAAGATGTTGGCATCACTGATGAGCAACCGCATCCGACGACTCCAGTTGGCGTTCTTTGTGGAAACGCATCATCGGGATGCCCAACAGTTCTGCAGCCTTACCTTCGGAGATGTACTGCTCGGCCAAGGCGCGATAGACCAACTGATCGAAAAGTCGTGGATGCTCCTGCAGCAGCGGGTCTCCCGGCTCGTTCTTGCGCCAGCCCTTGGCAGAAAACCGTTTGACCATCGACAGGTGGAACGCGTCAGTGATCACGCCACATTGCTTGGCCCGTTGCAGCCACCCAGCCATCGACAATCCGAACTCGTGCTTGAGCACGTATAGCTCTTGCCATTCCAGCGCGTGACGCTGTTGCCCCAACAGATGAAACACGGCCACACGCGGGGCCAGGAAAGCGCCGGCGAATCGGTCACAGGCCTTCTCTTCATCGAGGCCTTCAGCCAGCCGACCCTCCAGCAGCAGATGTCCCAGCTCGTGGGCAAGCGTGAAACGCTGCCGATCCCCAGGCCAGAGTTTGGAAACGGCCACGACGGGATACTCTCGACCATCGTCGGTGCGCGCCTTGGCGGTCAATCCCGAGAACTTGGGATTTTCTTCGTCGACCACGATGACCAGCAAGCCGACAGCCTCAAGGGTATCGGTCAGGTCCGCAATGGGATTCATCCCCAGCTGCCAAGCATTGCGCACCTGATCAGAGAAAGCCTCGATCTCGTCGAGCGACTCGATGCGCTCTGGCAAACCCTCAGGCGACGCGAATGCCAATAGCGGCGACTCGGGGAAGGCGCGAAGCAACTCGACACGCTTTTCGACCAACTCCACCACCTTGAGCTTGAGCGCATCCTGCGCCGTCTTGCCAAAGGAAGAGAGCTTTCGGAACTCCGGCTGCAACAACTCAACCGTGTGCGTGCGGAAAAAATATTCGGTACGGATACCGCAGGCACGCGCCAGCTTGAGCAGCTGCGACGAGGATGGCGTCAACAGTCCCTTTTCGTACTTCTGGATGGCGGTGTGCGATACACCGACTTTTTCGCCCAAAGCACCCAGCGTCAGACCTGCCGCCAGTCGTGCTTGACGAATGCGATCTGCAATCATGACGCCTCCTTGGGTTTGGTTTAAATTAACGCATATCCTAACAAATTTTTAAACCTACGAGAAGCCCCAAACGCAAAAATCCCCCGACCCCACCACCGGTGAGGGCAGTGAGATCGGGGGATCGTCGTTTCAGTTTGTCGTGCGTGGCAGCACCAGTTAGCGAACCGGCCCTCGCCACTTATCGAAGCTGCGTGCCCCGGTGTAGCCGAGGTAGCCAGCACCGAACAGCCACCATAGGCTCTCGGGCACCGCACCCAGCAGCTTGTTCAGGTTCTCCGCTGCCTGGAAGACGTGCGTTGGCCACCAGATGCCCAGGATGGCACCCATCACGCACAGCAGGATCACGCCATAGATCACGTACAGGAAGGTCGGCCGTGCCCGGCTGGTCCAGGGATCGGGCGAGTTGGCCTCGGCCAGGATCGCCGAGAGACTCGTCTGCATCTCCTGCAGGGCCAGCTGACCCTCGGCCTGCAGCAGGGCGAGCTTGGCTTTCTCCCGCTCTGCGGGGTCCGGCACCAGGCGGTCGATCAGACGGCTACCGGCTTCGAGCAAGCCGGGCGCCAAAGTGGTCAGTAACGGGGTCATACCGATCCCTCTACGAATTCAGCCATACGGTTCATCCAGCCAGCCGCGAAGGCCGACTGCTTGGGGTCGCTGGTGATCAGTCGCCCAAGATGACGCAGGCGCTGTCCCAGCACCTTGCCGTAGAGCACATCTTGGTCGGCGGCAGCGAGTGCTGCTCGGGTCTTGGGACCGATCACGCCGTCGGCCGTGACGCCGAGTGCTGCCTGCAGCCACTGCACCGCTCGCTTCGGCCCAGAATGCACACCGGCGTCCACCAGCAGATGCAGCAGCGCCGGATGCGTGATCGCCTCGAAGCCAGGACCGGTGATGTACTGCTGGTGGTAGATGGCGCGGGCTTCGGATTCCGTCAGTGCTTGCACCTCAGCGGCCGTGGCCTGGCGACCCAGTTTGCGCCAGGCACCCAGCGTCTGTGCGGTGATGCCAAAGTTCGTCGGCCCACCCCGGTCAGCAGGGTGATTCACGTAGCCACCTTCCCGGCGCAGGATGTCATCGAGAATGGTGTCGATAGCGTTCATGGCCGCTCCTTGCCCAGGCGCGACTGCGCCCAGCGCTCCAGTTGGTAGATGGCCTGGCTGCCCATGTGGCCGGAGATACCGACCAGGGCGGCAGTGACCAGGGGGTTGAACTGCGCGGCCTCGCACAGCCAGAAGGTGATAAGGCCGGCGAATGCAGAGGTGGCGATCTCGCCGATGAGCTCCACCACATTGAAAGCCCGGGTCTCGCCGGACTTCACCTTGCGGTAGAAATTGACCAAGCCACCCCAGGCGGCCAGCCCGGTCACCCACAGGTAGGTGATCAGGCCGTAGGTCGAAGGATCTTTGTCAGGGGTCACAGTGCTTGTCTCCTTATTTGTCGGGTTCGGTGGTGGCTGAGGTGGGCGTGTCAGTCACTGGGACCGGTGAGGCCGTGAAGCGCTCGCACTCGACCTGCGTCGTGTAGCCCTGGGTGCCCAGGCGGTGTTCGACCCGCTTGATGCGCCAATCGGTCGGGATGCCGGGTCGCAGGGAAATCGACAGCCGGCCTTCGGCTGCGAGCCTCGGCTTCCGTGGCGTGGACGTAGCGGATTTCCTCAAAGGGCGGCTGGCCAGTGGTGACTTCCCGGCGCTCGCCTTTCTCGAAGTCCCACCAGTAGGCGCGTGTGCCACCGGTTGCTGTCGTCGGTGGTTGTTGCGTATTGGCCTCGCTAGTCGAGCCACTGCCACCGGGTTTGCGGGCCGAATGTTGGTAGCGCCACTCCGCCAGGTCATTCGCAGTGAAGTTGATCGTCGGCATCACCTGGCCGGTGATGGTCTTAATCGCGCCCTGCTTGGCCAGCACCAGGAAACCGGCCACGGGCTTGGCCACGGCATCGTGCCTGGCCGCGAGACGCGTCAGCAGCGCCATGTCCGACTCGGCGGTCTGATCCAGATGCGGGATCGCAATGGCGCCGAGTTCAGGGTCAACCTTGGCCTCGTACCGATGCTCGGCAGCGATGGCCTGGACCAGCTGGCCCAGGGTGGTCGCGTCCCAGGAGCGGGTCTTGGGGCTGCGAAACGGCCCGACCATATCGGCGGCCTTGGCCGAGACCGTCAGTGTGGCCGGAGGCGAGCGCATCTCAACCTCATCGACAATGAAGCGTCCCATCGATACCAGCCGGGTTTGGGCATAGCCCATAGACGCGGTCAGCACCGTGCCGATGCGCGGCAACTCAGCAATCGCGCCGTCCTCACGGCGGCGATCATCGAGGGTCAGCTTCAGCTCATCGGACTGGATGCCAGCTTCGTCGGTGACCACCAGCTCGATCAGCCGGTCGCGGATTGCAGCGGTGATCTCTTGGCTGTCAGCGTAGAGACGGAAGATCGGTTGCATCTATCCCTCCTCATGACCACAGCCGGATCACCGGCGCTTCTACCGGCAGCGGCAACTCAAGCAGCTCGATCACCAGGCCAGCGGTGAGGACCGGGGGCAACCGCGCCAGAGCGGGATTGGCCTAGAGCACGGCAGCCAGCACATCGCTTCGTCCATAGTGCTGCCAGATCAGGTCATCGAGGACATCCCCATCCCGGGTGATCACGCGCTTGAAGATGGGTAAGGTCATGGCTGATCCTCCCCGTAGGCCTTGAGCTTGATGCGAAACTCCAGCTTTCTGGGCTGACCATCATCCGCAAACACGGTGCGGGTGTCGCCGATCTCCGTGATCACCCAGCCACCCCAGATGCGGCCCAGGCCGTCGACCAACTGCAGCGGCTTGCCGGCGTCAGCAAGGGATCTCATGGCTTCGATCTGCCCCAGGCCACCCTTGAAGCTCGGGTAGATCACGCCGTCGAGTTCGATCTCGCCAACGTTGCGCCCGACAAACTGCAGGGCCGGATCGCGGTTGATGCGCGCCTGCTCCTGCCAGCGCCAGGACTGGTTGAGTGAGAATTTTTGGTAAGCGAGCGTGGCGATTTCAAAACGAAACTCGCCCAGGCCCAACATCACCCGTTCGGCCATGGCACACCTCGTTAAAGAATGAAATGAGGAAATGTCTGATCAGGATCAGTCGTACATCGCTGCCGCAGGACTGCGGGTGGTCTCGCGCATCAGCGCACGCAGGCGCGATTCGATGAGTGCGGCGATTTCGCGCGCATCCATTCCGGGTGGGGCGTTGACGGTGATCGGGGCCGACAGAGACACACTGGTGTTGCCGCGCGCAGCGAGCGGTTGAGCAGGCATTGCCATCGGCCGGGTGTTTGCTGCTGCCGGACTGCCCGCCGACATCGGCATCACCCCAACGGGTGCCGTGCCGACCGAGGGGCGTGGCACAGCCAGCGAAGTCGCACCGCCCAGCGCAGCTGGACGCGAGGACGTTGGTTCCGTGGGTGTCGGCGCAGCCTGCTTCTCGCCGCCGAAGAGCGAACCGAACCAGTCGCCGACCTGCTTGCCGGCGTTCATCACCCAGCCGATCTTGTTTGCGATCCAGTCGATGGCTTGACCAACGGTGGCGGTGATGCCCGACCAGAGACCGGTCATGAAATCCGCCACCGGCTGCCAGGCAGCACTGATCAGGACCAAGGGTGAGAAGGAAGCCAGCGCGGCAAATCCCTCGATGACCCACCCCACCAGCGTGCCCACGGCCCGGATCGGTAGGGTCAGCACCGTAAAAGCTGTGCTCAACACGCCACCGATCATCGCGCCGAGGGATTGGCCGGATGCGGACAGACTGTTGAACTCCTCCGTGGAAAGCGTCACCGGCGCAAGCAGCTGCCCGATCCAACCGACCACCCGGCTCACGCCATCGGCGATGAAGCCGAAGACGTTAGCGATGAGGGTTCCAATCGGCGACAGCGGTGCCAGTGCTGTGGTCAGACTGCTGATCGCCGGCTGCATGGCGGAGCGAATGCCCTCGAACACGCCGCCGACGTAGGCAGCGATGGGGTCCCAGTATTTGCGGATCACCAACGCAAGACCGGCGACAGCAGCACCAATCCCCGCCACGATCCAGGTGATCGGGTTGGCCAGCAAGGCTGCCGTGGTAGCCCCAATGGCCGGCAACATCGACCAGAAGGCCAACGCTGCCGATTTGATCGGTACGATCAGACCGAGGGCACGGGTCTGGAGGCGCGTCCATGCGACTGACAGAATGCCGGTGCTTACGCCGGTCGCGGCCGCTTGCACTTGCAATAGTGCCAAGCCTGCCCGTGCTGACTGGAACGCCACCTGCGCAGCTACGATCGGCCCCTTCACGAAGGTCCAGGCATAGCCCAGGGCAATCGTCGCCACCTTCAATCCCAGCACGGCACCGACGGTACCCACTACCACTTGTGTGACGATGGGAAAGCGTTCGGCCAGCGCCGTGAGCCCCTCGATGGGTTTCATCAGCGCACCGACCAGGCTATTCAAGGCCGGCAGCAGCGCGTTGCCCACCGTGATGCCCAGCCGGCTCATCTGGTTCTTCAAGAGCTGCAGGTTGTTTGCCGTTGTGGCCGAACGCGCTTCGTACTCGGCCTGCATCGATCCGGCGTAAGCCGTTTGATCGGCGACCAGGCCCACCGCCCTCTCGTAGGTATCCATCGAACCCACCAGCTTGGCGATGTCGTCGGCGTACTCCATGCCGAAGAGGTCCGAGAGCGTGCCCATGAGGTCGGGGGCGTTTTTGACCTGGCGCAGAAAGGTGGTCAGCGCACCTTGGGCATCGCGGCCGATCATCTCTTTCATGACCTCGGCCGACAGCCCGATGTCCTGCAGGCCTTGCTGGAATCGCTCGTTCTGCTTGTCGGCGGTGGCCAACTTCATCAGCAGCGCATTGATGCCGGTGGCGGCGACCTCGGGCGGCGTTTTCAAGGCCAGTAAGGTCGCGCCCAGGGCATTGAGTTGGGCACCGGACAGACCAAACAGCTTCGCCGTCGAACCCGCCCGGTTGGCGATGTTCAGGAGATCGGATGCCTTGGCATCCATGTTGTTCGAGAGGTGGTTGATGGCGTCCCCGAGCTTCACCACCTCGTCTTGCGTCAACCCAAAGATCGAGCGCACGCTGCAGCGAGGTCGAGAGTTCATCGACCGCGCCACGCTGACGACGGTAAGCCTCCTCGGCCCGCGCCGCTGCTGCACGGTCGCGTTCGAGTTCGCGGGCCTGCTTGGCGGTGGCGCCGCCATCCTGCCCGGCGATGTTCGCTTCCAGGCCAGAGACCTTCTGCTGCGCGGCGCGCATCGCTAGCGCCGCATCCCGAGCTTGGGTGCGCAGGGTTTCCAACTGACGGATGCCCGACTGCTTGTTGCCCAGCTCCGCCATGGTCGAACCCAGCTGGTTCAGCTGGGCCTGGGCGCCACGCACGGCCGACCCGAGGGAAGCGGCCAGCGTGGCACCGATACTGATCTGAACGGGATGCGCTGTGGCCATGGGGAAACCTCTGGAAGATGGCACGGCAGACAAGCGCCGCGCCAATGACAAGGCCTCGACCAACTCACTCACCTCAAGGGCAAGCAACTCGGATCGAGGCCAGTGGGTGTAGAGGGCGAGCTCCACCACGAGGGCGGACAGCTCACCCGGATTCACTGCAAAAAACCGCCCAGCACCTTCTGCAGTTACGCGTAGTCCTTCATATCGAGCTGGTGGATCGCAGCCGGCGGCAATTCAGCCAGGTTGGCGATCAGCCGGATCTCTCGCTCGGCGTCGGTGCCGGCCGACTTCTGCGCGGCCAGGTGGTCGCCCACGGTGGGGCGGCGCAGGGCAATATCGGCAATCGGCACGCCATCGTGCTCGATGGGGAAACTCAGTTTGATGCGTTCGGCAGTGCTCATTCGATGTTCTCCTTATCGTTCATCACAAACCAATCGCCGCGCGAATGGCTTCCATCTGATCGGTACCGCCGACTTTGCGTACCAGGTTGATAGCGTCGATCTCGATCAACTCCTCGTCATCGACGGTCAGTTTGTAGTAGCTGGCTGCCACCGACACCTTGAGGGTGCTTTTGTCGCCCGGCTTCCAGGTACCGGCATCGAGTTCCTTCCAGCCACCGCGCAGATTGACGATGACGGGTTTCGCCTACATCCCCTGCGCCTGTATGGCACCCCGGATGGTGATCTGGGTGGCGGCGTTATCCAGCAACCCGAAGAGCTTGAAGACCTCCGGGTCGTGGTCGGCAATCGTCAGCTCGGCCTCAAGCTTCTCCATCCCAAGGTCGATCTCCACCGGCAGATCCATGCCACCGGCGCGGTGCTCCTCGGTTTTGAGGGTGAGTTTGGGCAGTTGGATCTCGTCGATGCGACCGGCGTAGCCCCGGCCGTCGACGAAGAGGTTCATGTTTTTGAGAACACGCGGCAGTTCGATGGCCATTACAGAATCTCCTCCAGATAGTCATCGACCAGGTGCGAGCGGAAGATGATGTGCTCGGCCGGATACGGCGGGGTAAAGTCGAAATTGAAGTAAATCTTGCCGTCCGCAATCGAAGTCGGCGAATTCAGGTCCGGGTCGGCCCAGCACTTGCCACCGAGGATGGCGCCTTGCGCCTTCAACTGTCGCAGGTAGGCATTGACGCCTTCGGTCACTTCCTCGACATAGGTCTTGGTGATGTTGCGATCCACGGCCCAGAGGTGGGCGCGCAGCAGCGACTCGTTGATCATGTCGGCGGTGCGACGAACGCTGAGGAAGGCCCACTTGGGGTCCGAGGAACAAGTGCGGTTGCCCCACAGGCGATAGCCATCCTCCTGAATGAGGGTGGCCACCTCGTTCTCGTTGAGCAGGTTGGCCCGGGCATTGGGGTCGCCGAGTGCGAAGTCCACCGGCCGGTGGCTGCCGACAATGCCGTTGATGACATTGTTCGAGGGCGACCACCAGAAACCCCGGTCGTTGTCGATCTTGGCGATCAGTCCGGCGACACGCGCAGAGACCGGCTCGGTCACCACCGCCCCACTCTTCATCACCTTGACGTGCGGATCGACGACGTAGATGCGCGGCGAGCCCCAGTCCTCTCGGTAGTCGATGGCAGCGGCGTCCGTGGTGTTGGGGCCGTCGGCGATGATCACCGCGCGCAGGCGCTCGGCAATGCCCAGCAGTTCCGCAACCACCGGGTTCGCCAGCTGGCAGGTCTCGTCATCGGGATCTGTGGGGCGCTGATGCGTGAAGCCCGGCGCAATCAGAATGCGCGGCGTCACCTTGGCAACCGACTGCGCCGCCAAGAGTGCCTGCAGCCCTAGGTACTGGCCGTCCGCGTCGACACCACCGACTACGTTGGTTTGAGTTTCGGCCTCGGTCGCACTTTCGGGGACACGGATCACGACAACCAGGGCGCCTGCCTGATCGAAGATGCCATCGATGGCCATCGGCAAGGTGCCGGCACTGCCGAGCTTGGCCGCTTCCAGGCGAGAGCCGGCAATCAGCACCGGGGTGTTCAAGGGAAAGCTGTGCTCATCGGCATCCGGTGCGGTGCCGACAAGGCCGATCACGGAGGATCGGACGGTGCGAATGGGACGCGGGCCGTTGTCGATTTCAACGACCTCGACCCCGTGAAGAAAGTGATCTGCCATGGGTGGGCTCCAGAAGTAAAAAATCCGCCAGCGGCGGATCGGAAAAGAAGGTGTGACGGTTCGATGGAATCAGGCGATGGGCTTGCCCTCATCGGCCTCGATGGACTTCTCGCAGTGGTTCGGATCGAGCCGGTCGAGCAGTCGGCACAGCACACAGGCCCAGCGCTTGCCTTCACGGGCGGCTTTGCCCGCGCGACTAGAGAGCGTTTCGTCCTCGTGCCCTCCGAAAGCCGCGTTGGCCAGTTGGTCGTGGGCGACCGCCAGGGTCCAGGCGCGTCGGGAACCGGCAAGTGCAGCGGCGAGCATCCAGACGGAGGCAATCACCGCAGCGATCTGGCAAAGCAGCCAAATCGCCAGCATCGACAGACGGTGTTGGATCGCTGCCATCACTGCAAAATCTCCTGCACCCGGGCCTCCGTCAGCAGACCGCTGACAGCGAGGGCCTGCAGGCCACTGATGGTCTGGGCATCCGCCAGATTCACCTCTTCAGCGATCTTCAACTTGTCGAGGAACACCTCGACCAGCACCTCGGTCTTGGCGGCGGTATAGATCGCGGCCAGCTCCTCCATCGTGAAGCGGTTCATGAAAGCGAGCTTGGTGATCACGCGGATCGGTTCCACCGGCGTGGCGGCAAGTCCCGCCTGCGCTTCCTCGATGGCCGCGAGCACCTCCTCATCCGTCTTGCCGGAATAGGCATCCACCACCTTGCCCGCTTCGACCCGGTAGCGTGCCGCCAACCGTGACTGCTTGGTGGTCAGCTTGATCCAACCCGCCTCGGGCGTATCGGTCTCGATCACCGCCACCGCATCGTTGCGGATATCGAAATAAGCGCTCATACGTTCACCTCCACATAGAACGGATAGGTACCGCCGGTGTTGTAGCCATTGGGAATGGGCAGCACGATTTGCGGCGGTGTCACAGCGGCGGTTTGCACCGCACAGTCATAGCCGTACACCGCACCGGCGCTGCTCGCGCTGTAGCTGCTCGAGGCATTGAAGGCCACGGCAAACCCCGAGGCACCCCAGTGCAGCAGGCTGCGTCCGTCCGAGGTTTGGCTGTCCGCGTACATCACCTTTGCCGACGAGGAACGCTTGTTGACGGTGACGACCCCAAGCCCTGCGCCGTAGTAGTAATACTGGCTGTAGAAGGCCACGGTGCTGCCATCACGTGTCTGCATCACCTGCATCCCGGAACCCCGGGCGTTGTGTCGGCCGTAGCTCGTCGTCACGCCAAAGGAGATGGCGTTGACCAGGGCACCGAAGGTGGTGTCCCCGGTGCGCGGCACTCGCACCACGTAAAGCGCAGTGCCAGCATTGAAGAAGCCGATGTAGACATCCCCATTGTCGGTGAGCACCGGCGTGGCACCGCCCACCGCCTCGGCATTGGCAGCCGGCGTCCAGCCTGACCAGGTGATCGGCACTTCGAGCGGCGTTATGGCCGACAGGATGGTCTCGAGGTTGCTGTTCCCATCGAGCACTGGCAGGTTGCGGTACAGCCGCAGCCACATTCCGCTGCTGGACGTGGCAGAACTTCCGCCCAGGATGACGAGCTCGTTGCGTGTGCGGTTGTAGGACGCCGTGCCAAAGTAACCGTTGGGCAGGCCCGCCACCGTGAAGCGGCTGATCCAGCCCCGGGCGCCGTTGGAGACCACCACCGTTTCCACGTCAGTCCGACGGGTCAGGTAGAGGCGCCCGCTCCAGAGCAGCAGCGTGAGGCCCCCATCGGTCAGATCGCCATTGACGAAGGCATCATTGGCTTCGGTCTTAGTCTCCAGACCGAAGCTGGGACTGCGCTGCGGCAACAGGATCGCGCCACGCGTATCGAGATTCCAGCGGTCGTGACTAAACTCGCCGCAGCGACCGGTGTAGTGGTCGTAATTGCTGTTGCTGGTGCTCGGTGCTGCCGTGGCTCCACCGAAGTTAATCGCCTGCTGCAGCGCACCGTCGTAATACATGGAAGTTCCGCTGGTATTGGCTGGACCAGACCAGGCCCCACCCAAGGCAAAGACGGGATCAAGCGAAACCCCTAGGCCCGAAGGCTGAACGGTGCCGTAGGAGGCATAGGAGCTGACGGAGATGGGCGCCATGGCGGGCGTGAGATTCGGAATCTGGCGCGCCGGTTTGAAGTCCTCATCGAGCAGGCGGTAATAACTGCCCCCGCTGCCCCCGAAGTTGCACACGGCGTAACGCACATCGCTCGCGGGACCGTCATTGCGCCCGAGCGGATTGGAAAGATACCGTCCCATTACGCCACCTCCTCGATGCCCCAGGCGTTGAAGCTGACGCTGGCGGCGCTGGCCTGCACCATGATCTTCTGGCCAGCGGCCAAGGAAAGTGCCGTGCGCTCCAGTACCTCGGTGGCTGCCAGGCTCACATCGAATTCAATGAACTCGCTCTCGGCCGGCGTCGCCGATGCAGTGAGCGCCAGGCGCAGCTTGGCGGATGCCGTGCCCTTGTTGCAGGCAGCGACATTGACCACGGCGCGGCGGCCGGTGGGCACTTCGTAGAGGGTCTCCAGCGTGTTGGCGGCTGGCAGCGCCGTTCCCAGAATGGACATCGAGGGG
The DNA here is from genome assembly GCA_964519885.1 of uncultured Francisella sp. Taxonomy (GTDB): domain Bacteria; phylum Pseudomonadota; class Gammaproteobacteria; order Thiomicrospirales; family Thiomicrospiraceae. The sequence continues at coordinate 16,609 of CAZFLX010000001.1, forward strand.
GCTCCTTAGAGTTGGGCAAGGAAGAAGGTCTTGCGCCCCAGCACCAGTTGCTGGGTGACGCTGTTGGCAGCGGCTTGCGCCGTGGCCACGGCCTGATCGGCTGCGCTACTGACGGCCGCAATCGCCTGGTCGCGGCTACTAGCGGCTTGCTGGATCGCGCGCACCGCATCGCGCAGCAAGGGGTCTTTGGCCATGGGGTGTGCTCCTTAAAAGCCGAACTGGTGAAACACCCGCAATTGCTGGCGGTGCAGCCGTTCGGTGAGTTGGTCTTGGCCCTGGGAAGCCGTCTCGGCCTGCGCAGCCACATCCGCATCGATGCGGGTGATGGCTTCGCGCAGGTTAAGGACGTCTTCAGAGAGCAGGTGCTCGGGATGCGGCAAGGGGTAGCCGCGCGGAGTGCGCTCGGGGGTCATCGCTCACCCCCATCAGGTCACGATCACGCGCAGATTGCGCACGAAGGGCCGGTGCTGTGGATTGCCGGACAGGGCCAGCTTCACGCGCGTGGTGCGGTCGGCACCGACACCGAAGAGACTGGTTGCCTTGTAGGAGCGCTCGACCCAGCCGTTGCCGTCCGCCACCGAGAATCCGAACTGCTGGCCATCTTTGCCTTCGGTCTTGAGGATGAATCCGGCCATGCGCAGCCAGCGCACGGCCAGGTCCTCCAGCACATGACCGACCTCGAACACCCGCAGGATGCGGCCGGAGAAACCACGGCCGGGATCGACCGGCGCACCGGCGTACTCGTACTGCAGCGCCCGTTCGCAGGCCACGCCCAGTCGGGAGGCACCGAGGTAGTCACGCGGGATCTGCCCGGCGCGCTCAACATCCAGCGCGGCATCGATGAAGCCCGTCACCCGCTCGTGGAAGGCGGGGCGATGATTGAAGTCCAGCATCACTTCGCCCTCCCACGCTGAGTGCCTTTGGTGGGCACCGGCGCCCCGGTCTCCCAGGGCAGGTCGTCCTCCAGATCCGCGAAGGGATTGGCGGGATCGAAGGCCGGTGCCGGGGTGGGCTCCAACTTCGCCACCGGCTGTGGTGCCTGCGTCTCATAGGACTCGATGCCGCGCACCGGCGGGTATTTCGCCTGCTGGTGATGAGCTGCCATGGCCTCCGTCCAGCCGGTGACGATGGCCTCGATCACCTTCAGTGCTTCCGCTTCGCTGTAGTGACCCAGGGGTTTGTCAAAGCCGATCTCGCCGGCGGCCTCACCGAAGAACTTCAGGCAGGCGCGCATCGCCGCGCGCTCGAATTCGGTCGGATCAACCATGAGCACGTCCTCCTGCCGAGGGTCGGTTCTGAGCCACTGCCCGTAGAGCGCGTGAAACGCGTCCTGGCATTTGCGGCTGCAGAAGACCCAATCCATCGGATACCGGCGGGGTTGTCCCACCTTGAAGCGGTTGTCGCTGTGGCCGAGGCCACGGGCCTGCCGACGGCAAGCCCAACATTGCCCTCCCTCCAGCGCACCGATGAAGAGGGTCATCTGCAGCGGCTGGCTGCCAAAGGCCGTGGTCTGGCCCGAGGGCAGGCGGATGCTGCAGGCGTTTTCCTGCAGAACCTCCGCTGCACCGGGGGCGACATCCGACAGCAGCGTCTTGAGCTGGCTGCCCCGGCGCGATTCGTGCAGACCGATGGCAGTGGCCAGTTGGCGCTGGACATAACCTCGGGTGCCGTCTTCCAGCACCACGGCTTCCACCGCCAGATCACCGAAGCGCACCACGCCGTAATGGCTTGTTGTGAGAATAGGTGTGCTCATCATCGTCACGCCCTCCCTCACTGCGCCCAGGCGGGCTTGCCGCTGGGGACGGTGGATTGAGCAGGACGTGCAGCAGCGGCCGGCGGGGTGTAGCTCGGCGCTACGACGGCTGCCGGTGCGCCCGACTGGCCGCCACCCGGATTGCTCTTCGGTGCAACGGCAGCGATCCGCTATCGAGGACGGGTTGGGGGGTGAGAGTGGTTTTGCTCATTTTTAGATACTCCTGTGTTGTTGGAGTACCCTATTATTCGCATGAGATGTCAGACAATCTGCTGCCTTATGTCAGACGGATATCAGACGGCAACGAATAATCAATGAGTTACAAAAACTGGGAACAATAAAAAAGCCGCACTCTGGCGCAGTTAATTCGAATTGCATTAATATCGACCCTTGCACAACCCTGTCCCGACAAAGTGAACAGAGGCAAACCTTGACCGCAATGATACGTTGCTGGATGCGGCTAATCACGTGTCTAAGTAGTGCCTTTGGCGAATGTTATGCTGAACCATATTGAAGCTGTGCCATTGGTGAATGTGTTGGCGGCTTAAAACTGTTGACAGAGACGTATTTAATCATTAACATAATCTCACAACTCTCCCCTTGACCGTCTAGTTTAGCTAGTTCGCTCTTGGGGCGACAGGCCACCTTCGGGTGGCTTTGTCACTTATATGGGATAGAAAATGCCTTTAAAAACGATCGTCTACATCGACGGATACAATCTTTACTACGGTGTATTGCGTCGCACTCCATACAAGTGGCTTGATGTCGTTAAACTCTTCACTGAAAACCTTCTAGACCAAGAACATTCAAACATCATTGAAGTTCGATATTACACCGCCCCAATTCTAGAAGCCATGTGTGACGATGCTGAATCGCCGAGTCGTCAGCGCAAATATTTGCAAGCTTTAACCAAATTACACACGAAAAAGCTTCAAATTATTCAAGGTAAGCTCCAAGCATCTCAACCCAAAAAACGCCCAGTAACGCCTATTGACGGTTATGAGTTAGTTAAAGTACATGATTTTGAAGAAAAGAAAACAGATGTAAGCATTGCTGTCGATATGCTCTCAGACGTTTGGACGGGGCGTTGTGAGCAAATTGTCTTATGCACCAATGACACAGACCAAGAACCTGCACTTGCTAAAATTAAAGAACATCACCCACATATCCGACTTGGTTTGGTAGCTCCTATTCTCTTACAAGATAATCGTTACATATCTAAAGGCTTACTGAAATATACTGATTGGCATAAATCAATCTCACCGGTACATTTAGCCAACTCGCAGTTACCCGATAAAATACCGCATACCTCTATTCGCAAACCCGATGCTTGGTATTAAACAAGTAACTGCCAAGAACCCCGTTTCACGCCGAGCGCTAAATCCAAATAAACCCCTTTAATTAATTTCCATGTTTCTGAACGAAATGCAAACAGTCTACTGATTCAAAGGTGGTTTTGTATTTGCCACTGTCAGCAGTGACAAGGAAGCTGATAAGCGCTTCTAGCGGTGCTGTTTCAAGAAGTTGATGTAAAGATACGCCGTTTTTAAATGTTTTTGCCATGACAACCACCTACATAGAACGTTCGTTCTATTCTATCAAAAAATAGGAATCGTGGTAAAATCGGGTGAAAATAATTGCGTAATGTTGCGTTATTGAGGATGTGCCAATTGGCGCTCACTGCCGCCGAAACCGATCCGCCACCCACGTTTTGAGACAGGTAAATTACAAAGGCAATTGATTAGGTAACAACAAATGCAATCCATGTCTATTACCAGCATGGCTATCAAAACATCCTTCGATTATCGAATAAAACTGATCATCATCTTTCTCAAACTTTCTAAAAATAGCATACGCAACCAAATCGGCCAACTGAATAAGTCTTGAAGCTTGAGAATCTAAGAACATGGGAACCTCAGTAAAGTTCTGAAGCTTACCCCAAGTATGTCCGTCGTATTTAAATGTTCTAGCCAAATTCTGAATCGTTTTTTCCGTAGACGACTTATCAAAAATCGCCAATCCACGCTGGGTATCTCCTTGCTGATGCAATCGTTTAAGGTACATATCAAAGCGTGACGCTATTTGTTCGAAACAACTAAAAATTGGATCATCTGCCTGCATCATACTTCGTTCTACAACGGAGGCAAAAATACGGATTCTTCCTTGCCGTTGAGCCAAAACTGACAAGGCATCTTCCATTGCACGAATACGCAATTCCAGTGGAATGGATTTCCAGAACCCCCTTCCAGAGCGCATTGGCGAGCCATGCAATTCCACAGCATAAGGATCGATGGGATTAAAGCGCGCCGCAATCTTATTTAGCTCTTGCTCAACCCAGTGTGTTTCTCGCTCGAATATGCTTATACCCGATAAAACAAAATAGCTTAAATTTGGATCAGTAGGTGTACCTGACTCGTCAACATATAAAAGATGCATATAAAAGTGCCAAGGCTAAGTACGAAAAAGCCACGCGAGCGTGGCATATTTAATTCGGTAAGCCAGCAAAGAATTAATCTTTACGTACCGCAAAGGGCAGCACTACTGACTAGGATTAAATTATTAAACAAAACCGAACCAAATGCAAGCACCAACTAGCAAAACTTGCCCCCTCACCCTCTTTCCCTGTAACATTCCCGCCTTTTGTGCAACAGGTAAGCTTATGGAATATTTGGCAGGGTTACTGCTGTCCTTTGCAGGCGGTTATTTTTTGGCGCGCTGGCAGAATAAACGGTGGCGACACGATCGTTTGGCTGCTTTGCAACGCAAGTATCAACTAATCGCAGCGGTTATTGAAAACAAAGGATTGAGGCATAACAAGAAAAGACCTTCGTTAACACCTTGGTATAAATGGCTGCTTGGGCTGTTTTATCAAATTTCACCCAGGCTAACGGCTTACACGTTGTTTAGACCTGAAACACTAATTGGCTGGCATCGAAAGTACTTTTGTAGTTATTGGTGGTTAATTTCAAAAACAGAAAAGTCTCGTTTACCTGGCAGGCCTAGCATTCCAGATGCGATAGTTCAGATTGTTTTGGATATTAGCGAGGAAAACCCTTCTTATGGCGCAGAACGTATTGCGCGCATTATCAACAAGCAGTTAGATACGCCTATTTCAGAATCCACTGTGCGCAACATTTTAAACGGTCAGCAGCCAAAGAAAAAACCCACCAAGCCTGGCGAACAAAGCTGGAAAACCTTTTTGAAAAATCATCGCGAAATATTGGCATCAATGGATTTTAAGGTGACGCATACCCTGCGCTTAAGACCCTTATTTATTTTGAGTGTGCTCAGTCACGACAAACGAAGGTTGATTCATTGTCGCGCCACTTACAACCCTACATCGGCTTGGGTTGCTCAACAAATGCGCGAAGCATTTCCTTTTGATGAAGCACCGCAAAAAATGATCATGGACCACGATAGTATTTTTCTACCCGTTGTAAAAAACACGCTACCCGCAATGGGCATTGGTGTAATTAGAACTGCAATAAAATGTCCTTGGCAAAACGGCACCATTGAGCGGTTCAATAAAACCTTAAAAGATGAGCTGTTAAACCACATCATCCCGATCGATGATGTTCACCTCAATCGGTTATTGGCTGAGTTTAAGGAGTTTTACAATACTGCACGACCGCACCAAGCCAATAAAGGGTTAGCACCCGAGCAGTGTGAAGCGAGTAACGAAGCCTACCCTATTACAGATGCAAGCAAAATAACCTCGGTTGAATGGCTGGCTGGATTGCATCATAGCTATCGACGAGCGGCTTAAAACTTAACGTTCAAATAAAGCCAAAATGGGATTCGGTAACACAGCCGAGCATTTACTGTTTTTGTCTATCAGGATTTTAGACGTTTTCCAACGAGATAGACGCCAAATCCATCAATGTTGTTAGAAAAACGAAGACCGAAAATGAAAAAAGCCTGCGATTGCAGGCAGATTTTTCGACTTTACGAGAACAAATCTTGGCTGAAACCAATTTTTGCACCCCGCAGCCAATTTCTTCCAAAGCTTGGTCACTTGTGAGGCAACCAAATTAGAAAGTCTTGCCGTGGAAGCAATAAGCCACACGACAAGACCGATTGAGCATAAAGCCCTTACTAAAGTAAATTGAGCCTAAGCCCTATTTTAATGAGCATTTCTACCCTTAACGCCTCGAAAGGCAATAACACCTAAGTGCTATAAATGTAATTGTAGTGACAGAAATATGTGGAAAAATTTTAATTAGCGCGAAAATGCGTGAAGTGAAATTTAAAATGGTTTGGGGAATGGGTTTAGACTGTTAGCGACTGACCGCCACCAGCTAAAGCTCGTGGCTATGCTGTGGGGGGATTGCCCAGTCCTGCGGACACGGCAAGGAAAATACCGTACTACCTTCAAAACAAAATTTGCAATAAAAGCATAAGGCAGAACTGAGAAAAGAAAAACCCCCACCATTGCTGATGAGGGTTAGTCTCTCTTCCCTTAATTTGCATTAGGGGAAGGCATGAGGGTAGATCAAGAACATTATCATTAGGTAATGTTCAAAATCAAAGGCTAAATTACGCCAATACGAAGCTGTGACCAGAAATGGTTACTGTATCGAAAGAGGTATTAGTTGTGTCAACACCTACCAATTTCACCAGAACATCACCTGCACCAACGCCATCAGTACCATCAGAGATGAATGCATATGCATCAGCACCGTCTTGGAATACTGCCATTTGACCAGCTGCTTGAGTGCCAGTTTGGATGGCTGCTTCGACAGCTGTAATTTTCTTAGCTAATGTAGAATCATCAGCATGGAAAGTAGCAATACCCGCAGCAGTTACTTTAGCAACACCTGAAGTAGCTGTAGCGTTTTGAACGATGGTTAGCGTATTCGTTGCGAAAGTAATCACATCAGAATTAGTAGCAAAGTCAGTGATTGTATCGAACTTAGTATCTGAAGGAGCAGCACCAGCATTACCGTTACTGAATACAAACGTATCAGTATCTGCACCACCTGTCAATGTATCCATTGCTGATGTACCAGCAGTTCCAGCAGTTACTTGAGTACCCGAAACAGCTGTGCTGTTAGTACCAGTTGTATTGATCACCAAAGTTGCTGTGGAGGTAGTAGCTGAACCAGCATTGTTACCATCAACCAGGTAAGTAACTTTTACAACACCAGTGTCGATAGCTGCACTGACAAGATTTTTTAAAGCGGCACTACCATTAATAGCAGTTACAATATCTGACTCAGTAGTTGCAGCGTCTGTATTGTAAGCAACCGTTAATGTTGTACCCAAGATCGTGATAAGAGCATTACCCGCACCTGCTGTTGTAACATCATAGGTTTCAACACGCTTAACACCACCATTATCAGCATAGATTACGTCAGTACCAGCACCACCATTGATGGTGTCTGAACCGTCATTACCAGTGATTACGTCATTACCTGCACCACCGTTCAAAGTATCGCCGTTGGCAGTACCTTTAATCGTATCTGCAATAGATGAACCTGTAACAGTTACTGCAGTATTACTTGTATAGGCAGAAGTGCTTAAACCATTTGATACGTCAACAGTAAAACCGCTAAGGTTGTTAATGGTCAGCGATGACAAATCAATTGTGCTTGTATCAAAGTTTGACGCAGCTGTACCAAATGTGAAGGTGTTAGCACCTGACATAATGTACGATTTGCCAGAAATTTGCGAAGCCTTAGCAGATGTAACAGCACCAGAAGTAGCTAACTCTTCAACATTGCTCATTTCCAAAGCTGTAATGTCACCAACAAGTGTTACTTTGTCATAACCCAAGCCACCGTCGATAGCTGCTTTAGCTGCTGTAAGCATGGTGATGTTATCATTACCAGCACCTGTTGAAATAGTTGCTTTAGTACCGATAGCCGCAGTTGAGCTGATTGTATCAGCACCTGAACCTGTAGTTACAGTTGCGATATCATCAGTGTTGTCATAAACAACTGTCACAGCACCAGTCATTGCAGAGGCGTCAAGTGACTTCATTGTAGAAGTCGTAGCTAATTTCAATTCTGCTGAACCAGTAGCAATAACAGCTGCTGTACCCGTGATTAAATTGAGACCCGTTGCATCTTGAGCCTTATTGACAGTCAAGTTAACTGTATCGAAACCATCGTCTGTAGCACCAGAACCATCAATAGTAACCGAACCACCATCAATATCATCAGCATCTAAAGAAAGGTTTAATGTACCTTTTAGGTATGTGGTTGCAACATTATCATTCGCATCAATTACTAAACCAGCAGCATTCACATCGGCAGACAATGAAACAGTGGCTTTATCATTGAATTCTAAAGTAGCGATACCGCCAGATGTCGCTGCAACATCAATTTTATCTACAGCTACTTTAGAAAGATTATAAGCAGTTCCCGATGTAGTTAGAGTCGTTAGCTTAACAGTTGAGACAGCTGTTGAAGCATCGGTAACAGTTTTTCCGTCAAAAGTTGTAGTATTAGAAGACAAAGTTAGGTCTTTTGAACCTGTGATGTTGGTGGTAGTGGCAACGTTAGTACCAGTAACCGTAACTGTAGAAGCTTCTGTTGCAGAGATATTAATAGTCTCAACAGCGTTGGCGGCACCAGCTACCAAATTAGCCGTTTTACCTACCGTTACTGTAGCTGTATCTGCTGTAGCATCACCATCACCATCAATATTTACTGTTGCGCCTTCTTTTGAAACGGTAACATTAATCGTTTCAGCAATTGCTGTGGCTGTAGCTGTGCTCGCTCCGCCTTTAATAGTCATAGAACCTTTAGCACCAGCAGTAGAGGTTATTACAGTTGCAGCTGAACCCGCATCAACAACAACAGTAGAACCAGCAGTGATAGCGTTTACAGTTAATGTACCAGTTACGCCTGTACCACCTTTAACAGTGATTGAACCAACAGTACCGTTAACGGTTGCATCGCCGTTAGCACCAGCTTGAAGTTGATTAACCGTTAGAGTACCAGATTTGATACCACCCGCGTTAACAGTTGCAGTACCGAAAGATGTTTCGTTAACAGTAACATTTTCAATGTTAACAATTGTAGCAGCAGAAGTGTCTGTTGAACCGTCAGTATTCGCCACAGTTAGTGTGTCGTTATCGGTTGTAGAAGCGTCGATGATTAGGTCTGCACCAAGCGTACCCGCTGCGCCTGTTACAGTGTCATTACCCGAAGTTAGATTGAAGTTGTCCACACCAGTAGTGAGCGTGAAAGTTTGGCCAGGAACTTGAACTGGGCTTGGAGTCACTTGTTCAGCAGCAGGAACAGGAGTTACAGTTACACCAGTCTCGTTAACACCATAAGTCATGAAGTGAGAAACTGGGCTTAAGTTACCTGCTTTAAATGCCGCCTTAACTGCATCAACAGTCAAACCAGATTGAGTCGCTTTAGTTGCAAGATAAGCACTAACACTGAAGCTATTTGAAGGATTAACACCCTCATACCAACCGTATTTTTCAAAGTGACTATAAACTGACATACCTGCAGACTTAATGGCAGCAGCCACAGTGTCAGCAGTCCAAGTAGTCACGTTACCTTGCTTGTTAAGCTGAGCAGCTTTTGCCGCCAGGTATTCATTAGCATTGAAGTACTGGTTTGGAGAAGTGCGCTCATCAGCACCAAAAGCTTCGAAATGCTGTTGCGTTGTGAAACCTGCAGCCTCAATAGCAGCTTTAACTTGTGCTGTTGTTTTGTATTGAGTAACTCCGCTAGCGTTCAATTGAGCTAACTTACTCGTTAAATAATCACTTTCTGAAAAGTACATGGTTGTTTCCTTCTTTGGGTAAAAACTGATAAAAACGCTACCAACCTCATTTCAAAAAAACTCATTGAAGCGAGTCTAGTACCAGTTGTGTATATTTATACAACATCTGTTGTTGTTTTGCAACAACGTGCGTCTTTTATTACGACACTACTATAACAGTTGAAGTTGAAGCTTTCAATCATCTGATCACAAAATAGACGCAAATATGGATCAAATGCTCAGGATATCATCGTCAATAATGGTGCGCAGGGCCGATAATTTGACAACGCCATCACCAAAACTTCCACCCACTGGGTTGTAAATATCTACATAAAAGGTTTCGTTCGCTTCACGCTCACGATCACCGACGACTTCCACGGCAATCACGGCTTGATTTTCACCAGGATAAAGCATTAACTTGCCTTGTTGACTAATATAATCTTGACCTGAAATAGCGGTTCCATCTCGTGTGGTATATTCCACACTCAGCCATTGGTCTGTTTCGCTGCGCACCCCAGTAAACTGTAATAAAAAATAAGCATAGCTTATTCCCGAATCGCCTTCTGTCACTTGCTTTTGCACTTGCTCTGGCTTGGTAGGAGCTTGTGGCAGTTGACTACGCAAGGTTTGATCTACCCATTGCTGGTAATAGCTAACACGTTGCCATGCAGCAACTTCACCAAAAGAACTATTCGACTGGCTATCGATATCGGGATGAGCGTTATAAGTGCTCAAGCTAGCTGTATAACTCGCAACCCCCGCCAACATACCCTTAATAAAAGCCGGCCCACCACTGTCACCAGGAGCAATACTGCCTTCATTTAACCCCAAGCCCAAACCTGTTTTTCCTAACAACCGTGCCAATGCATCATTAGTATCCATGCCATTATCAAAGTCTGCCATGAGTTGAGTTGATACAGTAGGTGTCCAGCCCATAACAGAGCCCAACTTCTGTTTCAATGTTGCTGCTTCGATATCTGCCTGGTTATAAGCAACAATTCTGGTAGCGTTGGTATTATCTATAGAGCCACCCGTGCTGCCATCTCCCCTATTACCATAACCGACTAATGTCATCGTTAAACCCAACTCATCAGAATCTCTGTAAAGTCCATATCGATTCGCACTCATTGGTGCGGGGTCAGTTAGCCAAACTAGGACTAAGTCGTTGTTGCCGTTAACGCTGTCGTAGCTAGGGTGAATGCTAACCTGACTGGCAGCGACAGTTTGATTACCTTGTGATGTTTGAAATTGCACTGTGGCACTGGTGAAATTGTTTTTGAACAGATGCGCTGCAGTCAGCACTGCCCTGCCGTTATACAATAAACTGCCTGTACCATAGTAGCCATTGGCGCTAACCAGCACCACGCCATCGTAGCCTATGCCTGTAGCGGCTAAATAGCGCGAATCGTAAACATTACCCGAAACAATCATAGCCGACTTTTCTCACCTTGTTGCTAAACACCACGACGCCAAAAACACGTACACGGCTGTTTAATCAAAACCTATACCTGTCAGAAATAAAACTTAAACCGATGATGCGCTTCAAAATCTTGCTTAATCACTTTAGCTCTTTCTGTTACATAAGCATTAGTGGTTGTTCTTAGCATCGACTGTGCATGAACCCGATAACGACACAACAACTGTGGAACATGACATCCTTGCAAACCTTCATCGACCATTTTGCACCAAAAATCATAGTCTTCCCAGCCAAACTTATGTGGCATTGTTCGATAACCACCTAATTGATGAAGTAAACTGGTTTCAATCATGGCCATCGCATCGATATAATTTCCGTAAGAAAAGCGCTTAGGAAGCCACACACTGTTACCCATAATGTTGCTTTCGCCCTCAAAAACTTCAATCAATGAATAAGCCATCGGCAACTCACTATTTACCATAGCTTCGCGTAAGCGTTGCAAAGCCCTAGGATAAAGTTGGTTATCTGCATCGAGTACAAAAGTATACTTGGTGTTTACCAACGATATAGCTGTATTACGTGCCTTTGACAAACCTTGATTATTGAGATGACGAATCAATAACAGTTGCGCAAAACTTGAATGTCGCTTGTGCTGTTCAAACCAAGGTAATAACGTTGCTACCGAATCATCTGGTGAGTGATCGTCAATGAGTATAATATTAAATGCAGCTTCTGTTTGGTTCTTTAATGACTCTAGTGCTTCAAGGCCTTCACGACCATATTTATAACATGTCATAATAATGGTAACCTGTGCGGGAACAGGGGTTGTCTGTTGATGATTGAACAGAACTTCGTATGGCTTGGCTTCAATGGCTGGATAATTCATTATTTCGTTTCCTGCATCATATCGGTTAACAAGAAAGTAAGCGTTTGCGACAACTTTTGCTGACTCGTTAAATGCGCAGTAGCACGCTCTACAAAAGCCTGCGATGCTTTAAGGTCAGACAAATAGTGATTGCAGGTTTGCGCAAGAAGTTCAAGTGGCACATCAATATAATCTAAGCCTGGCACCAGAGCCGGAGAAGAATCACAGGTTTCACTAATCACCAAAGTTCCACAAAAAACCCCTAAATTCACAATGCGCTGCCATTCAAGATAATTGGCCGTATCACGGTGAATATTGATTAGAATTTTACTGCGCCTAGCCAAGCCAGCAAGTTGTTGAAAGTCTAAGGTTCTGTCTTCATTTTCATTAAATGGCTGATTGCCTTCTGGTAAATAAAAAAAACACTCAAACGCGGCAAAGCAACCTGCATGTTGCGCAAAAAATTGGCGACGCTTCTCTGATATTGTGCCAACAAATAGCACATCAATGGGGCGTTTACTATAGTCTTGATCTTCAATAGTACTCGTAACCGCTTGCGATAAACTCATTAATGGCAAACTTCTCTTTAATGCCTGTGTCGAGGCTAGCTTGGTTTGATAATTTAATGAATACCCCAAAGGTAAAAAATAGGCAGGCAAATGATTGGCTCTGAGCAAAACAGCTGACTGATAATTCATATCCCAAATGAAGTCCGCGTGTTCTAAATATGGCAAGGCATTGGCAAACCACTGGGTTTGAGCTTGCTCGGTATTAAGCATGACCAATTTTTTAGCCATAGCCAGTTTGCCTAACAGAGCTCTACCATCACCTAGAATAAAAAACTCATGTGGCGCTACAACTATCGTAAGGTCAGCCTGGACTGCTTCGACGACTTGATTTTCGTTAAAGTGAATAACTTTGATACCCATTTCATGAAAAGCGCAGCTTAGTAGCTTTGAAATTTCATGCATAAAAAAATTTCCACCACTAGCACAACCAATAGCAACCTGCTTACAGGCTAATATAGATTGAAAATTCTCTGCATCTGATTGTCGCGCATATTGGTACACCAACTCGAAAGGATTGTAAAACGCTCTTTTCTGACGAATATTATCAATACCAATTAATGACCTTCGTTGCCATAATGCATGAGATTTAAGCTTCTGAATCCCCGCGCTAAAACCATTACGTCTAACGTATTGCAAGAAGCGCCACCCCATTCCCATAATTTTTTTTGCTTTTGATAGCATCTGCAATTTATACCACTCCAAAAAATGTTAAAGAAAAGCAAAATATAAAAAACTCAACCAAAAAGAAGCGGGCCAATCTTAATGCTTTCATTTGAAAACTTTATATAATTTATGCTTTTAATAAGGCGAACAAACGTCTTAAGGGTTCAGTTATCTTCCAACTTCTGCTGTTGAATACTGATGCTAACGACTGTTTAGTAATCTCAAGCTCATGTGTTAGCTGATTAACCTGAATATGTTGTTTTTGCAGATCTTCCTCTAAAGCAAGATAAGTATCGTGTAATGTGGCTAGTGTTGCCTGAACTACCCCATCGCCTCTTTTCACAAAATGTAAACTTACAACCAATCGTCTTGATTCATCTGAAGCCATTGGAATCGAAAACTGCGGATCTTGAGTAGAAAAATAGTAACAATTTTCAACAGCAACGTGCGAATTTGATTGTACATTAGGTAGCAAATCAACCATTTCACCATTTCCGCGTTCTAGCATTAACTGTTTTAGCTCTACAACACAAGCTTCAGCAATTGGATCTAAACGCAGTTGAACAATAGGAACATTAGGCAAATCAAAGCTTAACTCTTGAATTGTCTGAGACATATCTAAAGCTAAACTAATAGAATTTTCTTCACAAAAACCCATACCAGTATCCCAGTAGCATTGCGCATAAGGAAAGCGGTCTGGTTCTTTACGTATCAAAAAAGAGTAATCATTCCGTGGCTTATAATCACCTACTTTAATACCATAAAAGTATAAATCGTGAGATGTTTCATTGGTAGAAAACTTGTAAACACTAAAACTCTTGTCAACATCTAATACAGCCCTGACGTCAGCCTCAGTCAGGTTTTTGTAATAATCTGACCACTCCATATCCGTTTGTAAAAAAGGTGCATCTTGCGGAGTTGTTCTTCTTGTGCCATGCTCTGGCCGGCCCGTAGTGGCGCATGTAAATACAAACAACCCTCCCGGCTTAAGCATCCGGTAACAATTTTTAATGGTTTGATCATAGTACTGATCGTGCTCGAAGCATTCTGTTGAAATAATGGTATCGATGCTTTCATTTGGCAACTTTAACTCATGACCTTTAGAAACCAAGTCCACATTCCTGCCTTGAGCAATGTCAATACCCACAAACTGGCAATCTTCAAAATACTCTTGATTATTACCATTTATGTCTAATGAACCAATATCAATAACCAATTTTTCACAAAAAAATTCTGGAAAAATAGCCTTAACACTTCGACAAAAAATCTGTTGTTGTAAATGAGCCATCTTAATTAATTCCTAAATTTTACTTAGAATAAACTCTAAGTGTATCTATTAAAACAGAATAAAGTAATTTATTTTACCTTTATTTTTATACTTGGATTCATCAATAACCATCCGATATTTGCTTCTTCAGATTGATTATTAATATTAAAAACCAATGCGTTATGAACCCAATGATGTTGAATATGTTCTCCCTGACTTCCTTCAGCAATAGCGGGGGAAATAGTATATTCGCCATTTTTAATACTAGGCACACTAAAGTAGAACTCAACAACATAATCATGGTCTGCTTGAAAAGACAAAATTTTTCTATCATGCAAATGAGAGTTAGAACCGAAAATAGCATTACCTAAATAATCATTAACTACGAAACCTACAATTAAATCTTCAAGACTTTCATGTGCATGAATATTCAAAAGCAAATAAACCTGCTCTCCACCCTTAAAAACCTGCTGAGATTCATTCCTATCATTCAATAGTGCAACCTGAAGTATCTGCAACTTTCTTTCACCAAAAGATTCAAGACCTTCAGTTGAAACCCAGTAATTTGCACTCAAGCGATCATCGGTTGATGTTATTTGATCAGAATTTAGTACTTTGCCTTCATTTTCGGTTATGTCACTAGCTTGATCATAATTCATCACTGACAAATATTTCTGTGTGATGGTTTCGGGATCACCTTGCGCCTGCAAAGTCCCGTCACTAAGCCATACAACTTGAGAACAATAATTTACGACACTTGAGATATCATGGGTGACTAATAGAATTGTTTTGCGCTGCAACTGCAAATTTCGTATTTTGCGAAAACATTTTTGCTGAAAACGTACATCACCAACACTTAAGGCTTCATCTACAATTAGAATATCAGGATCAACATTAATCGCTACTGAAAAGGCTAGTCTCGCAAACATGCCACTACTGTATGTTCTGACAGGTTGGTGAATGAAGTCACCAATGTCTGCAAAAGCTAAAATATCACCCAGCTTAGTGGTCATTTCAGCCCTACTATACCCCATCAGCATACCTTGAAAATAGACATTTTCTAAGCCGGTATAGTCGGGATTAAATCCTGCACCCAACTCTAACAAACTGGCTATCTTACCGTTTACTTGCATACTGCCGCTCGTGGGCGTAAGAACACCTGTGATTATTTTTAACAGCGTACTTTTACCGGCACCATTTTTGCCAATAATACCGACTGTTTCGCCTTTTTTAATGTCAAAACTTACATTATTTAATGAGTAATGTTCGGCATGATATTTCTTTCGAAACGGGTGCAAAGACTCTTTTAATCGATCAATCGGATTATGATACAAATGATACACCTTTGTGAGGTGCTTAACGGAAATAGCAATATCATTCATTTAAAGAACATCCGCAAAATGGGGGCGTAACTTACGAAAAACAAACGCTCCAAGTGCAAGAATAACGAGTGTAACGCTCCAAAATATAATTGCTTGTTGAGGCTTTTCCCAAAACCATACCTGATCTATCAGTGAATCTCGATAACCCTGCGTAATATAATAGACTGGGTTGAGCTCGAACCAAAAGCGATATTGTTCTGGAACCATACTGAGCATCCAGAAAATAGGGGTAAGCCAAAACAAAAACTGAATCAGCATGGATACGATTTGCCCTAAGTCTCTGAAGAATATCACCACACTACTGGTGATCCATGCTAACCCAAGCAATAACAATAAACTAGCAAACAGGTAGTAACCTATTTGTAACCAATACAAGCTTGGTTCAAAGCCATAAGCAATAAAAATCGCTAACATCAGTGCAACAAAGAAACCATGAATCATTAGTGCCGATGAGATTTTGACTATAGGCAACATGGCGACCCTAAAAACAATTTTTTTCACCAAAAAACTATTGTCTAAAATAGAATTGGTCGCGCTTTGCCAAGCTTCGGCTAAAAAGAACCAGGGGATCATGCCCGCAATTAACCAAATAATAAAGGGCGTGTCCTGTACAGGTGCGGCTTTAAAGCCTACCTGAAACACAAACCAGAAAATTACTATGGTTGCGACAGGTTGAACAAATGCCCATAAGATCCCTAAGTAATTTTGCAAATAACGGCTTTTGAAGTCATTTTTCACCAAATCGGCAAGTAAGCGATGATTTTGTACTAAATCGCGAAAAAAACGATAAATGTGCTTAAATGGAGAAAACTGGATTTTAGCGGGGATCATAATTTCTATTCAGTTGGCACTGAGCGCTTCATTACACTCCACATCGGACGCGTGGCGGGTGTAGGGTAGCTGCTGGTAGGAATGGGATTAACCTGTTGACACAGCTTTTCTGGCAATGAATCGATAATGGCTTTGGCAAAACCGTGCCAGGTGGTTTGTTTGTCTAGCGTATCGGTTAAGTGGTAAATACCCGATTGAGCTTTAAGCTGTTCAATAGGTTTGTTTAATAAATCCACCGTATCTTGTGCCAGTAGTCTGGCATCATTGGGAATACCCTGTTGGTCGGCAACAATATTCAGCACCTCACGTTCTTTCGCTAGGCGTTGCATGGTAAGGTAGAAGTTATTGCCATAGTCGGGGTGATACACCCAACTGGTTCTAAAAATGAGGTAATCGCAACCACTGTATTGAATGCCCTGCTCACCCATCAGTTTGCTATAGCCATAGTAATTAATGGGGTTAGGTGTGTCGGTTGGTTCATAAGGCGTGGTTTTCGTGCCATCGAACACATAATCGGTCGAATAATGAATGAGCAATGCACCGATTTTCCTTGCTTCACTGGCCAAAATACTGGGCGCAGCAGCATTAATCAAGTAGCAATTCACCTGATCAGTTTCGGCTTTATCAACTGCGGTGTAAGCCGCTGCATTAATAATGACGTTCGGTTGGTAAGTTTGAACGACTTGGGCGACAGCATTCAGGTCAGTTAGGTCGAGTTCTTCTCGACCTAATGCCACTATTTCTGCGATAGCGGGCAGTTGTTTAGCCAGCTCGTAACCCAGTTGACCGTTTTTACCTAACAACAAAACCTTCATGCAAAGACTTCCGCATTGTTAAGCAACGGCTGTTTGCTGTCTTTATCGGACAATTGCACTTGTGACAGATCAATTTGCCAGTCGATGGCTAAGGCTGGGTCGTTAAAGGCAATACCACGATCGCAGTCTTTGTTGTAGTAATTATCGACTTTGTATTGAAAAATAGCGGTTTCTGAGAGTACCACAAACCCGTGCGCAAAGCCACGTGGAATAAACAATTGACGTTTATTATCTGCTGACAGTTCTACCGCCACATGTTGACCAAAGGTAGGGCTAGATTGTCGAATATCGACTGCTACGTCTAATACCTTGCCTTGAATCACGCGTACCAGCTTACTTTGTGCGTGAGGAGCGAGTTGGTAGTGCAGACCACGCAAGGTACCGTAGGTTGAATAAGATTCGTTATCCTGCACCCAGTCTATCTTGCCAATATGCTGTTGGAACAGATCGTCTCGGTAGCTTTCGAAAAAATAACCACGCGGGTCGTTCCACAGTTTGGGTTCGATGATAACGACACCAGGGATATGGGTTGGAATGAATTGCATGGGCTAGTTACTCTCTAATCAAACGCAACAAATACTGACCATAATTGTTTTTACTCATTGGTTGCGCGAGTTTTTCAACCTGTTCTGCTGATAGGTAACCCATGCGGTAGGCGATTTCTTCTGGGCAGGCAACTTTGAGGCTTTGTAGTTTTTCGATGGTTTGAATAAAGTTGCTGGCTTCTAACAGGCTTTCGTGAGTGCCTGTGTCTAGCCAAGCATAACCACGCCCCATGGTTTCAACTCGTAATTGACCCATATTCAGGTAGGTTTCATTGACCGTAGTAATTTCTAATTCGCCACGTGCTGAGGGTTTAATGCTTTTGGCAATATCGACCACTTGGTTATCGTAGAAATAAAGACCAGTGACAGCGAAGTTGCTTTTGGGCACCTTAGGTTTTTCTTCGATGCTAATGGCTTTGCCGACTTTGTCGAATTCAACAACACCAAAGCGTTCGGGATCGGTGACATGGTAGGCAAATACCGTCGCGCCTGCGTCTTGAGCGTGAGCGTTTTGCAGCAGTTTGCTCATGCCGCTGCCGTGGTAGATGTTATCACCCAAAATCAGACAAGAGTCATCGTTACCGACAAAGCTTTCACCCAAAATAAAGGCCTGTGCGAGGCCGTCTGGGCTAGGTTGCACGCAGTAAGAGAGGTTTAATCCCCATTGGCTACCATCACCCAGTAGTTGTTCAAAACGCGGTGTGTCTTGTGGTGTACTGATAATGAGAATGTCACGAATACCCGCTAACATCAGCGTGGATAGCGGATAATAAATCATCGGTTTGTCGTAAATGGGTAGCAACTGTTTAGAGACAGCGAGTGTGGCAGGATATAGGCGTGTGCCAGAACCACCCGCGAGGATAATGCCTTTGCGTTGTTTGCTCATTAGTTGCGTTCCTTATAATTTTTATCAATCCATTGTTGATATTCACCGGATTGTATCTGTTGTACCCATTCTTGATTATCGAGATACCATTGCACGGTTTTGCGAATCCCAGATTCAAAAGTTTCTTGTGGTTTCCAGCCCAGCTCGCGTTCGATTTTACTGGTATCGATGGCGTAGCGCATGTCGTGACCTGGGCGGTCTTGTACATATTTGATTAGTGCTAAGTAGCTATCGGCATTGCCTGGCTGACAGGAGTAGGTATCAATATTGGGATTGGCTTCACTGGGCGCGAGTTCTTCCAAGATGGTACAGATGGTTTTCACCACTTCTAGGTTTTGCTTTTCGTTGTGTCCGCCAATATTGTAGGTTTCACCGATTTTACCTTGAGTGGCGACGATGACTAAAGCACGTGCATGGTCTTCGACATACAGCCAGTCGCGAATTTGATTACCCTTGCCGTACACGGGTAGCGGTTTACCCGCTAAAGCATTCAAAATCATTAACGGGATAAGCTTTTCGGGGAAATGATAAGGCCCGTAGTTATTAGAGCAATTAGTGACTAGGGTTGGTAACTTGTAAGTGCGCTGCCATGCTCTGACTAAATGATCGGAAGCGGCTTTACTCGCCGAATAGGGTGAACTGGGGGCATAAGCAGTGGTTTCGGTGAATAGCGGTAAGTCTAACCCCTCACCGCTCACTTCGTCTGGGTGGGGTAAGTCGCCATAGACTTCATCGGTTGAGATATGGTGGAAACGAAAACTTTCGCGACGCTCAAAGGGTAAGGATTCGTAGTAAGCACGGGCTTGTTCTAATAGCGTGTAAGTACCGACAATATTGGTGTGAATGAACTCACCTGGGCCGTCAATCGAACGATCCACATGCGATTCTGCCGCTAGGTGCATGACAATATCGGGCTGATGGGTGTTGAATACGCGCTTAAGTTCGTTAGCATCGCAAATATCGACTTGCTCGAAGGCATAGCGAGGATGGTCGCTCACTGATGCTAATGAGGACAAATTACCTGCATAAGTGAGTTTATCGACATTGATGACGCTATGTTCGGTGTCGTTAATGAGGTGGCGAATGACAGCACTGCCGATAAAACCGGCACCACCAGTTACTAAAATTTTCTTACTCATCTTTTCTTAATCTATAGTTCTCACATTTGATAGTTTAGTCGATTGATGGTGTTGCTTCAAACATTATATGGCTATTAGCGTGCATTGCTGTGCACAAACCCCTTAAACAGCGTCATAACGATAATTTTTATGTCCAGCCAAAGAGACCAGTGTTCGATGTACCAGAGGTCAAATTCAACTCTTTTTTGCATTTTATCTAGCGTATCTGTTTCGCCACGCCAACCATTTACTTGCGCCCAACCCGTAATGCCTGGCTTCATTTTATGGCGCAACATATACCCATCGATCTGCTGGCTGTAGTAATCGTTGTGTGCAACCGCATGCGGACGAGGCCCAACAATCGACATATTTCCTTTAAGCACATTTAAAAACTGCGGCAATTCATCTAAGCTTGTTCGACGTAAGAATGCACCAAAAGGCGTAATACGGGCGTCGCCAACTGTTGCTTGAGTTACCTGCCCATCCTGTTCCGTATGTACCACCATGCTACGAAATTTCAGCATCTCGAAAGCTTCACCGTTCCAACCATGTCGTTGTTGACGGTAAAATACAGGACCCTTTGACGTTAGCTTAACGCCAAAGGCTAATACCAGCATAACAGGACTAATTAATAGCAAAATAACCAATGCCAAAACTCGATCTTCAATCGCTTTTAATAGTAAATTGGCAGGTTCAGACATAGGCGATACACGCAAATCTAATGCTGTCATACCCAGTAAATCTTTTGGTGATTGCCATACAGACAACAAAGCAGAATCATCGGGCAACCAACGCACATTCACTGTACACTGATTTAGCATCGCCAAAATAGGTTCAATATGCGATGCCTGAGACAAAGGTAACAACAACCATAATTCATCAAAATCCGACAGGCCTTGCTTTAACCGTTCGATTTCAGACATGGTCATGGTTTTATTGATCTCATATCCGGCATAAGGTCGCGCTAAAACTTGTTTCTGAACACGAAGACAAGCTGCTTCGTCACCCAACAACATAACTATCTTATGATTCGCACCTGTTTTGCGCATATAACCAAGCAGACCATATACAACCGCCCTAGCGGACCACATAGTTAACAAAGTTGTTAACCACCAAGTTAGTAACCACAGCCGAGAAACCTGCTCACCCACCTTAAATAAGAAAAATAAAGTAGCCACCAGCACCACAACGCTGGTCCAAGCAAGTAATACTTGTCTGAGCAACCGCAACAACCTCATGCCTCGCCAAGAACCATACACACCAAACGCAGGGAATACCAATGTACTTGCCAACACTGCTACAAACATCGACCAGCCATAAATATTCAGCAAATGGTCGGTCACGTTATTCGGAATTAACAACAAACCAACCAAAACGATTGCAACAATATCTATAAAGCGCGCAAGAGTAATAGACAACAACTTACTTGCTTTCATTAATAATTTTATACCTTACTATAAATAACATCAGGATTTAATCTATCATATCCATTATCAAACTAAATCCACTTCAGCAAAAGGTCTTCATATTGCTTTAAAACAGCCTGCCAAGTGAAGGCTTGAGAAAACCTCTCTGATGATGATTGGGACATCTGTCCAAGCTTTTCATTATCAAACAAACAATCAAAGGCATCAGCACAGGCTGCAGTCTTATCAAAATAAAACGCCCCAGTTCCAGCCACCCAACGATTAAATTGATTATCTTGCGCCAATACGGGCTGGCCAGCACCTAGAGCCTCGATTAGAGATGGATTGGTACCACCAACCGTATGACCATGCACATATAATGAGGAATAAAACCTTAACGCATCCAGTACATGATGCTCATATACTGCACCTACAAACTTAACCTCACTACTTGCAGCGGCAAGAACTTTAGCATGATATGTGTTAGACTCATCATACTTACCAAGAACAATTAATTGATGTTGACGCTGCCTCTTTGAAAAAGCCTGAACAATTTCTAAGATTGAATTTTCAGGCTCTGGTCGCGCAATAACCAACGTATAAGACTTTGGTTTAAGCAAATAAGTTGACAGCAAAGATACATCTGCCGAACAAACTTGTCGCGCACCATAAGGTATCATGGTGACTTTCGATTCATCTACTCTTGTTATGAGATGATTTTTAATCTCAGGATGATCCGCGATGAGATGGTTTCCAATGAGACACCCCGCTCTTTCATTGAGATACAACCAAGCCTTCTCATACCATTTCCACTTATTTCGCTTCCACTCAATACCATCCATATTAATGAGGTTTTTCTTTCCATTTATACGGAACCAAAAATTAAATAATGCTGTGTTATACCCTAAAGTCAACACCAGGCCTGGTCGTTTTAGAGCATCCTTAACTGTTAAATAATCAAAAAAAATCGTAGCTTTCGACCCCGATCCTTTAACAGGAATGTGAATACGCTGAACCCCTTGCCAACTCGATTCGTAAATATCCATAGATCCTGTGAAGGCTTCCTGACAATAAACAATAACCTGCCAATCTTTGGAAACCAAATAAAGGGCAAGATTCTCTGCAAAAGTCTCAAACCCACCATGAGAGGCAGGTACACCTCTTATTCCTGTAATAATTAATTGCTTCAACTCTTTTCTCTCACAGTTCGTTGACTAACCAGATCAAAAATAAAAAACAACAATAACGCAGGCAAAAGTGTAAACATTGCCAAGACACCGAATAATCGACGAATAAAACCTGTATTAACCTCTTGAACGGCATTAATCAATGTCTTCGCAAACTCATCCCAATAAAAATTGGGAGCCAGTTGTATCATATTATTTTTGAGCAATTTAAGAGCGTCGTCATTTTGACTAATATAAAGCAAATCATTCGACAACTGATTTTGAGAGGTCACAATACCAGCGCCGTGCTTGACTAAACGCTCACCCCACTCATCATCCTCATTTTGAATAATTGGCAAACCAAGGCTCAAACAATCAAAATTTCGGGTTCTTGACGCATAATCATTCTCATAACCTTGTCCGCCCCAAACTAAAGAAATATCAAATGCAGCCCAGTATTTGAAACGCTCCATAAAAGGCACCCAAGGTAAAAAAACAATCTGGGATTGCAAGTGTTCTGGTAAATTCCTTAAAAGCTCGGATTGCTTCTCTTCCAACACGCCAAAAAAAACCAACTTAATATGTTTATTTTGGGAAAAGGCATCTGCCATAGCCACCACAACTGAATTTAAATTAAACCATCCATAAGTGCCGCCTATCCAGCCCACTAAGAAATCTGATTCATTTAGAGCTAACTGATTTTTATTAATACTGTTGAGCAGTACCAATCCATCGACACGTGACCGAAGCTCATAAGATTCACACCCAAAAGGAATTGCCTGTATTTTACTAAAATCTTTTGTTCTGGTAAAAGCTGCTGAAAAACCTCGCATTAAATCGACCTGGCGTTTATTCGCAACAACAATCAAATCAAAAACAAAAACAGCCAGCAGACTGCGGAACGCATTAAAAGCCGACTTGGCTGACAAAATCCAGCTAGTTTGAGTTTTATGCATAACCTCATCCAATTCAATCCAGTGAGGAACATAACCATCTAAAACAATTTTTTTACCGAAAAAACTTACCAAAATCGCACCAATTAAAATTAATGGACCTCCACCATGCAAAACAATTACGTCAGACTTGAACATGGTAATAAACATCTGGTAAATATTTCTAACGGCCACAAAATTTAATTCATGAGAAAATAATGAAGCGTCAAATGATCTTGCCGCAAGACTTACCTGATGTCCCTGCGAAATTAACGACCGCGCTAAGCCGACATTGCGCATTTCAGGACCTCTTAAGCCTTTACCATAATGACCTTTATAAACCAAAAAAAAATTCAATTATTAATTTCCTTTTTTCCCAAATCTAATGTATTTAGAAAATTTGCCAGAATCTATATCTACAAATTTGGGGCCAATAGCCGATACTTGCTCACCCAAAGCAACTAAGTTTTCATAAGTTGAAAACAATAAACTCACCATATCGGAAGCCGGCTGACTATCTTGATCCATTAACAACACAAAATGAGCATCTTGAGCCTTAGCCCAGATAATTCCTTCATTTTGGGCTTTAGCAATACCTAAATTTTCAACCAACTCTATAAGATGAATGGCATCATTCGATAGAGATAAATCGCGTAACCATGAACGCTTATCATCCGAAGATGCATTATCCACAATCACCACTCCGGTCACTTGAGGTAAAAGCGCATCTAATTGACGCTGCAATATCTGACGACACGGATGATAAGTCACAATGACCGCTAAGATTTTAACAGCCATTCGCCGTTAACCTCTGAACTTCCGTATGAAAACAATTTTTATTCTGTCGTATCCAATTACGATAGTTATTAAAGCAGTCGTGATGAACGGAATAATTTGTCATAATTTCACGGATCAATAAACAAACTTCATCGGGATTACCATCATCATCAAACTTATACTCCAAGGGTATAGGCACATCAACTGCGTTGCCCGCACTCCCTTTTTGGCCTGTGAGCACAACGCAACCATAGAGTGCAGCTTCTCGCGGGATTCTGTCTCGACCGGGATGTTCGCCAAAATCAATATAAACTTTGGCTGTTTTTAGTAATTCTGCAACCTGAGACGGCGTCATGTTAATGAGCGGAATCCACTCTAGATCTAAAAGTGAAGATGCTTCCATAATTCGCTGTGTCGTTTCAATACCCTTTTTAGGATTATAAACAACGATATTTTTCTTATTTTCAGCAGAATATTCTGCATCCAGCAGAAAACTATCACGCAAATAATCTGTTAACAATTGAGCGTTATCAACACCCAATTCCAAAAGCTGTTTTTGAGCATAATGCGATTGTGCAACATGCAATAAACGATCATACTTTTTGCTAAACTCAAACAATTGCTTACCCAAGAGCAATTGACGCATAAGCTGTCTAAACCATGTTCCCCGAACCGTAAAGTAGTTATCAATGCTTAACCACCAAATGACTCGACACGCTAAACGGTATTGGCTTAATAAATAAGTCGCCGTTTCAGGAAAAACAATCAAGGTCGCTGGCTGATCGTCTATTTCACAAGAAACATTAACATCATAGACTTGGTAGACCTCGGGTACATCAGATTCGATTAGATAGCCATTTTTGTCAAAATAACTAATATAGGCCTCAATACCCTGTAACTTCAAAGCCGATGCCAACTGATGCAACGCCTCTGGCCCTCCTGTTGTCTGGTTAACAGGACACAAGACATAAGCTTTATTAAATTGCATGAACAACCTTTCTTAAAAACACCCACATCATCAAGGTAACCATAACCTCAACAACCAACATCGTCCAAGCCGCACCTTCAGCTTCAAAGAGGCTACTTAACCCCATACCCAATACAACACCTAGCACGGCTGCAACCAACAAAATACGACTAAAGGCTTTTTCATAGCCCAAATTCAGCATCGTCTGAATGCCATACATATTACTTAACGCCACCACAAAAGGCACAAAAGCCATAATTTGAAGCAATAAAATAGATGAATAGTAAGCCTCGCCCAGCACACTATAGACGATCTGTTGCGCAAAAACAAAAAGCAATCCACTTACAAAAAACATACACGTACCGACCAACCATCTCATTTTTTTAACAAATGCCAATCCTGATTGTCTATCTTCTTGAATCTTTTTACTAATCAATGGATACATGGCTTGAGAAACGGGTTGAAAAAGTCCTTTTACCGCCTGAACAATTTTATCTGCGGCTGAAAAGTAACCGACAACCACATTGTTGGTCAAGAGTCCTAGCATAAAAGGAATTGCTATTGTGTATAGACTAATAGACATACTTGAGAAAAACACATGCCAACCTTCACGAAGTTGGAACTGAATATGCGCAAACGAAGGCTTGTAAAAATGCACAGTGAACTTGATTTTCAACAGATACAGTGAGTAAAAACCAGCTACCACAAAGCCCATCGAAGTCAGAAGTGGAACCCATAAATAGTCAGACTGTGACTGAACAAAAATAAAAATGCAGCCGGCAAAAAAAGCCTTAGCGGCAATGTTTAAATAGCTAATGTATTTCATGCGCTCCATGCCTTGAAAAAACCATACAGGGAACAGCACTTGCCCAATCACCATACCAAAAGTTAAAAAATAAACTTGCCAATACTGACTAAACATTTCAAAACTGAACACTAATGCTGCCAGTAGCACAAAACTAAAAAACATTAGTATGACTTTAATGGTCATGACCGCACTAAAAATTTCGTTAACCTTAGTCACATCATCACGATGTATCGAAATTTGCCGCGTAGCAGATAAGTTAAAGCCGTAATCGGTTATGAGCATGAAAAAACCAATAGTTGCAGTTGCAAAAGCTAACAAACCAAAAAACTCTGGACCTAACACACGAACCAAATAAGGAATGGTGAGCAAAGGAAGCAAATAGTTAGCACCCTGCAACAAGGTTAGAGAGAAAACATTGCTGGCTAGACGTTTATTTTCTTCCTTAGCGACATCAGGTTTTAACTGATTAGGCATTAGATTAGGTCAACAAAAAATGGTGGAATTGCTTTTCCGCCTTTCAGTGCATCAATCACCAACTTACTTGCAGATAAAGCTTCAGCAATGGTTACATCCATATCTAAATAACGATAAGTACCTAACCGTCCTAAAAAGCTGACTTTATTTTGCTGTTTTGCTTTTTCTATATAGCTGTTCAGCATAACCTTTTCGTTGACCAAACGGATAGGATAATAAGGGATGTCTTTTTCCGTACACGCTCGGCTGTACTCTTTAAAAATAACGGTCTTAGTATGCGTTTCCCAAGGTGCAAAATGTTTGTGCTCACTGATACGGGTATAAGGAACATCGACATCACCGTAATTCATAACGGCACAACCTTGATAATCACCTTCATGATCTTCGCGAACAAAATCAAGCGTGCGATAACCTAAGCGCCCTTCAGAATAATCAAACCATGAATCGATCGGTCCTGTATAAAAAACATGATCAAAGTTCGATGCTTGAGTGGCATTAAAAGAGCTATTCAGTAACACCCTAATGTTATCGTGACTCAGCAAGGCTTCTACAATCGGCGTATAACCCTCTTTGGGCATTCCTTGGTACTTATGATTGAAGTAATTATCGTCATAATTAAAGCGAACAGGCAGACGCTTGAGAATACTAGCCGGCAATTCATCGGGGTGTACGCCCCATTGCTTAATAGTATAGCCTTTAAAAAAGGCTTCGTACAGTTCCTTACCAACAAATTTCATGGCTTGAGCTTCGAACGATTGAGGTTCTTGAATACTATTGTCGGCAATAGAAGCAATAAACGCTTCGGCTTCAACTGGATTAAGCGTTTTACCAAAATACTGATTGATAGTGTGCAAATTAATCGGCAAGGAAAATACACACCCTTGTGATGTCGTTTTTACACGATTCACATAAGGTATAAATTCACTATATTGGTTAACGTACTCCCATACCTCTTGATTATCAGTATGAAAAATATGTGGACCATATTTATGAACCATAATACCCGCGACTTCGTCACGTTGTGAGTAGCAATTACCAGCGACATGGTTACGAGACTCAAAAACTGATAAGTTATGCCCTACTTTGGCTAACTCTTGTGCCAAAACTGCACCTGTAAACCCTGCACCAACAATCGCAATTTTTTTCATCTAAGCTTCGTTCCGATCTTTACATCACTAAATGAATTCACTTGACAAGGACAATCGCCCAAACATATCAACGCCCCACCCCTTGGTATACAAAACCTTGTTGGCGCATGATTTGAGGATCATAAATATTACGCCCATCAAAAACCACTGGGGCTTTTAATACCGATTTTAGTCGTGCGAAGTCGGGATTCCAGTAGGTTTTCCATTCGGTCATCAGCAATAATGCATCACTATTCTGACAAGCTTGATAAGGGTCTTCGCAGCAACTTAATAGCGGTTGTTCTGGATAGCGACGCTCAATTTCCATCAGTGCTTGTGGGTCGTGCACCATGACACGCACGCCTTGCGCTAAGAGCGCATCGATTAGGCGCAAACTCGATGCTTGATCAACGGTTGCTGTATCGGGTTTATACGAAGCTCCCCACAGGGTCACTTGTTTTCCCGCTAATTGACCTTGGGTGTATTGCCATAATTTGCTGAATAAAATTTCTTGCTGATCTTGGTTGACGGCCATGGCGGCTGGCAATAAACGTGGCGTTTGACCATGATGGGTGAAAGTATTGACCATGGCGTGCAAGTCGGCAATAAAATTAGGACCACCAAAGCCAGCGCCAGGGTACAAATAATTAAAGCCAATACGCGGGTCGGTGCCAATGCCCTGACGAACCTGTTCAATATCGACGCCAATTTTTTCGGCCAGATTAGCGAATTCATTCATGGCAGATACACGCAAGGCGAGCAAACTGTTGATAGCGTATTTACTTAACTCTGCGGCAGCGGGCTGCATGATCAACAACATATCTCGCACGCGATTGTAGGGACGCAATAAATCACGCATCATTTCAATCGCCCAGTCTTGATTCGTACCAATAATAATACGATCTGGTCGATTAAACTGAGCGATGGCGCTACCTTCGGACATAAATTCTGGCCAGACGACCACGGCAGCCTGCTTGTGTTGTGCAGCGAAACAAGCTTGATAGTAGTCGGCTCGCCCAACACCTTGCAAGGTTTGAATAACCAATAAGCTTTGTTCAGCGAGTCTGCGTATGAGTTGGCTGACCAATGATTCGGTTAAATCGACTTGGGCGCTTTGTATGCTGAGAATATGCATCTGGGCTTTGTCGATACAAGGACATTCCATACTCACCAAAAAGTGCAAACGCCCAGCATCTAGCTGTTGCTGTACTAGAGATTCCAGCCCGCTCTGTTTGCATGCTGTGGTTTGCCATTGCCAATTGTTGGGCGCATCAATGGGATAAATATCAACCCGATTGCCATTACTAGCAAGGCTGGCCGCAGTGACTAAAGCTGGGTAGTCGTGACCGTAAACAATGAGGTTCATTAACCAAACAACTTCAATAAAATGGCAACAGATAAACCGATATTAAAACCCACCATCCATTTCAACAGATTGAGTTCAGACTCGACTTTATTAAAACGACTTTCGTAATTAGCCAAAGACTCAGCTGTTTTTTTCGCTTTTTCTTCTGTTGCGCCAGCAACTTTTAGCGCGTCATAAACTTCAAAAATCATTGTACTCACAGCTTTTTCTCCTTTGCTTTATTGAGCAATGATAACACCGCTTGAGTTGCTGAATCAAAACCTTGCGCATTGTCCCTCTGCATCGCCTGTAAGGTACTAACGGCAATCTGCTTACCCAATTCCACCCCCCATTGATCGAATGGATTGATATTCCATAGCATGGCTTCGACAAAAGTTTGGTGCTCGTATAAAGCAATCAGCGCACCCAGAGAATGGGCATCGAGTTGGTCGAGTAACAGCGTGTTACTGGGTTGATTACCGGCATAATGCTTATGGGGATCAGTAGGCGGTGTCGCTAAGGCAGCATCACCCAACATCAACACGGTTGATTGCGCCAACAAATTGGCTAACGCCAGTTGATGCTGATAGGCCAGAGCTTCTCGCGTCGCCGAATCGGACTCCTGAGCAATGTCAGGACGGGTTAAGGGCGCAATAAAATCACACATCACCGCTTCTGTACCCTGATGCAATAACTGATAAAAAGCATGCTGCGCATTCGGTCCCACTTCTCCCCAAACAATCGGACAAGTGGCGTAATCAATCGCTTGACCCTTGCGATCGACACTTTTACCGTTGGATTCCATAATTAACTGAGTTAAATAGGCAGGCAAGAGTGCCAAACGCGCATCGTAAGGCAAAATGGCTTTACCATGAATGCCCAAGAAATTTCGATTCCACACCGTTGCTAATGCCATGCGTACCGGCATATTATCTGACCAAGCACTATTACGAAAATGCTGATCCATGGCATTTGCGCCCGCTAACAGCTGTCTAAAACCCTGCATACCAATGACGACGGCAATGGTGATGCCAATCGTTGACCACAGGGAGTAACGCCCGCCAACCCAATCCCAAAATTGCAATTGATGATTGGAGTGAATACCAAATTCAGTCATTTTGGCTGGATTAGCCGAGACACCAATAAAATGCTGTTGATAGGCTAGCTTTTGAGAAGCGCCATTGGCCAATAACCATTCAATCGCTGTTTGTGCATTGGCTAAGGTATCGATGGTGGTAAAGGTTTTACTGGCAAGCACAAACAGCGTGGTGTGTGGGTTGAGCTGTTTCAGCAAGGCGGCGGTTTTAGCACCGTCCATACTAGAAAGGTAATGAATACCAATCTGGGTATCTTTAAGGTGTTGCAAAGCACTGACGGCCAAATGCGGCCCAAGGTCGGAACCACCCACGCCCAAATTGACCACATCGGTAATGGCTCGACCACTGAAACCGCGCCATTGCCCTGCTCGGATTTTATTCACCAATTCTTGCATTCGCGCTAATTGACTTTGAATCGCCTGCCACTGCAGCGCATCACTGACTTCTGCCGACGCTTGCGCTCTTAGCGCAGTATGTAAAGCGGCTCTGTTTTCCGTGTGATTCAGTGCAACCCCTGTGAATAACTGTTCAATAGCCTCTGTTAATTGTTGCTGGTCGGCTAATGCATAGAGTTGCTGCCAGGTGGTTGGAAGTATGCGTTGACGCGCCAGATTAAGCGTGATGCCGGCAGCATTCAGTTGATCGCGCTCACCTCGCTCTGGGTCTTGGGCAAAGATGCGACTTAAATGCATTGAACGAACCATACTGGCGTGCTCTGCCAGGTCGTGCCATGCTGGAGTTTGGGTTAGAGAAGTCATTTAAGGTTACACTGCTATGAATAAGCAATTATTATATCAGCTTTTTAACAACTGCTTAAAGGCCTCTCCCAGCTCAGGATGACGTTGTGCAAAGGTCAGCGTCGCCGCCAAATAACCTAATTTGTCGCCACAGTCATGCACCTCGCCACTAAAGGTTACACCTCGCATGGACTGGTGCTGCAACAGCGCATGCATGGCATCGGTGAGTTGAATCTCACCACCCACACCACGCTGTGTCTGCTCCAACTCAGCAAAAATTGCTGGCGTAAACAAATAACGCCCGAGCACTGCCAGATTAGAAGGGGCTTGCTCGGCACTGGGTTTTTCAACCAGTTGGCTAATTTGACCCAATTCATTAAGGCCAGCAATGCCATACTTATGCACTTGAGTAGGATCGACTGCTTGCAGGGAAATACTACTGACACCATGCTGACCAAAGTCAGTGACCAACTGAGCGGTGGCATTTTGTTGTGCCTGGTAACAAATCACATCGGGCAACAATACCGCAAAGGGATTATCTTGCACCACCGGTGCGGCACATGCCACCGCATGACCTAGGCCTAAGGCCTTGCCTTGACGCACAGAAACCAGCTTCATGCCTTGTGGCAAGGTGTTGCGCGCCAGTCCCAATAAAGCTAATTTGTTTTTCAGCTCTAATTCGGTTTCCAGTTCAAATTGTCGGTCGAAATGGTTTTCTAAACTTGGCTTGGCGGCATGCGTTACCAGAACAATGGTATCAATCCCCGCTTCATAAGCCTCTTCCACCACATACTGAATGAGGGGTTTATCGACTAGCGTGAGCATTTCTTTGGGCATGGCTTTGGTTGCCGGCAAAAACCGCGTTCCCAAGCCTGCAGCGGGTATCACAGCAAACTTAACTGACATATTTAGGCTTCCAAACCATTAGGATTATTTGACTGCCAACGCCAAGCATCGGCACACATTTGTTGAACACTGCGTTTAGCTTGCCAGCCTAATAGCTGTTGAGCACACTGTGCATTCGCATAAACACAAGCGACGTCCCCTGCGCGACGAGCAACGATTTGATAAGGCACTGTTTTACCACTGGCTTGTTCAAACGCTTGCACCACTTGAAGCACCGAATAGCCACAGCCCGTACCTAAATTAATGGGCGTGACTTGATCTTGATTATTCGCCTGCATGAGGTATTTTAGAGACGCAACATGCCCTTCGGCCAAATCGAGCACATGAATATAATCTCGCACGCCAGTACCATCAATGGTGTCGTAATCGTCGCCAAAAACAGACAACTTTTCACGACGACCGACGGCAACTTGACTAACGAAAGGCATTAAATTATTCGGAATACCGTTAGGGTCTTCACCAATTAATCCGCTTTCATGCGCACCGACTGGATTGAAATAGCGCAACAAATGCACCTTCCAGCCTGCTTCGCTTTGACCCAAATCACGCAATATGTCTTCGATCATCAACTTACTACGTCCGTAAGGATTAGTCGCCGAAAGCGGAAAGTCTTCTGACACAGGAACACTGGCTGGATCACCATAAACCGTTGCAGAAGAACTGAACACCAGCGTTTTCACATTCGCTTCACGCATGGCATTGAGTAAGACCAAGGTGCCATTGACGTTATTGTCATAGTACTTAAGCGGCTCAGCGACCGACTCACCCACCGCTTTCAGACCCGCAAAATGAATCACCGCATCAATACTGTGTTGACTGAAAATGCGCGCCATGGCCTCGGCATTACGAATATCAGCCAACACAAACTCCGGCTCAATGCCGGTGATTTGTTCAATACGACTGAGCACACCTGCTTTGGCGTTGCACAAATTATCAGCAATCACCACATGATACCCAGCCTGCTGCAAGGCAATCACCGTGTGAGAACCAATATAACCCGCACCACCCGTAACAAGGATACTCATGTGATGTTTACCTAGAAATTACGCTTGTTGAGCTGCATGTTTTTCATTAGCGGCTTTCATCATACGCAATAACTCACCACTGGCCGCTAATTCTAGCGTGATATCACACCCACCTGCCAATTCACCATCAATGTAAATTTGTGGGAAGGTTGGCCAATCTTGGTAAGCTGGCAAGTGTTGGAAAATATCCGCATCCGCCAACACATTGACGAAGGCAAACTTTTCACCCGTATCAATCATCGCCTGAGAGGCGCGAGATGAGTAACCACATTGAGGCATGGTCGGTGTGCCTTTCATGTAAATCACACAAGGGTTATTTTTAACTTGACCGTCGATTTTTGCCAAGGTTTCTTCTTTAGTCATACTGTAGCTCCGAAAATACGATTTTAAAATTATTGATCCTGCATAGCTTGATAGGCAAAATAAATGACCATCACGGCACCTGCCACCATAAAAAAGAAAGGTAGATTTTCCATTACAAATCCTCCAATTCATCGATCCAAACATGCATCTTAGCGTTTAACTTAAAAATAAATAGCGCAAACAAAACCAGCAAGAAAGAAACAACGCCAATTTGCCAAATCGGAGCTGTTTCGACACTGTTAAACAGCCATGTCGAGAGTGCGGCAAAAGCACCAATCAGGACACCCAACCAATATTTTAAGCTATTGATCTTTTCTTTAGATTTATCCAGTTTACTCATGACTCGATTATCCTATTCATGAATACCTTTCGAATTATACCCCATCGACATGGGTTTGTAGCCAAAGTTCAAGCAAAGCCGCATGCCAAAGCTTAGACCCTAAAATGGCGGTATAGTGTTTATCGGGTTCTTTTAATAACAATTCAAGATAATCACGATTAAATAGCCCACGTTCACGTGCAGCACGGCTGTTGAGAATATCGGCCATAAAATCATAAAAGGCACCTCGTACAAATTTGAGTGCTGGCATAGGGAAATAGCCTTTTTTACGGTCAATCACCGAATCTGGCAGGCGACCACGCGATAGGGCTTTGAGCGGATACTTACCTTCATCACGCAGTTTAAATTCGGGTGGCAAGGTCATGGCATATTCAATAAGATGATGATCCATAAAGGGCGTACGCGCTTCTAATCCCCACGCCATGGTCATGTTATCGACACGTTTAACGGGGTCATCAACAATCAGCGTGGTGCTGTCAAAGCGCAACACTTGATCGATATAGGTGTCCGCACCAGCTTGTGAGAGCATATCGCGCACATAGTCGCCAGTGACATCGCCAACATGGTAGCGCGGATTGACCGCGCGCAACCATTCTTCGTGCGTGCGGTCAAAATAGCGACTGGCAAAGCGGTTTAGCGTATCTTCACCTTCGGCGGCATGCATCTGCGGATACCAAAAATAGCCACCAAACACCTCATCCGCACCCTGCCCGCTTTGCACCACTTTAATGCTTTTGCTCACCTGCTCCGACAGTAAATAAAACGCCACAGCATCTTGCGCCACCATCGGTTCTGACATTTGCGCTACCGCTTCGGGCAATCGTGGCAAAACCTGTGCGTTGGGGACAAGAATTTTGTGATGATCGGTAACGTAACGCGCCACCACTTGATCGGAGTATTCAAACTCACTGCCCATTTCTTCAGGTGTGTCTTCAAAACCGATTGAATAGGTCGGGATATGGCTCGCGCCCAGTTCGGCAAGCAAGGCAACAATCAAACTCGAGTCTAAACCACCCGAAAGCAACACCCCCACTGGCACATCGGCATTCATGCGTTTTTGAATGGCGTTTTTGAGGTGATAGAGTGTGCCTTCGAGCATTTCAGACTCTGACACAGCTTTGGCGGGACGTTGCGCGTTAAGTGACCAGTAACGACGTTTTTCGACTTTACCATTGGCGGAAACGATCATCCAATGCGCGGGTTCAAGTTTGCGAATCGACTGCAACAAGGTGCGCGGTGCTGGCACAACCGCGTGAAGGGTCATTAAATGATGTAAAGCAATCGGATCTAGCGTTTTATCGACACTACCCGACGCCAATAAAGCTTGTGTGGTCGAGGCAAAGCGGATGCCTTTATCGTCAACAGTGTAATACAAAGGCTTAATGCCAAAACGGTCACGACACATAAACAAGGTTTGCAGACGCTCATCCCAAATCGCAAAAGCAAACATACCATCAAAATGCTTTACGCAGTCTAATCCCCATTGGCGATACCCCTTAAGAATAATTTCGGTATCGGAATGTGATTGAAAACGGTGTCCGTAGCCTTCGAGTTGTTGGCGAAGTTCGGGGTAATTGTAAATACAACCGTTAAAAACGAGCGTTAACTCAGCATCGACCATCGGCTGATGACCCGCACTGCTTAAGTCGATAATCGACAAGCGACGCTGACCAAAAGCAACGCTACCCGCTACCCAAATCCCCTCATCGTCAGGACCACGACGCGCCAGCTTGTCCAACATCGGACGCATCACTTGTTCTGCCGCAGGAGCACCGTTAAATCGTAAATCGCCACAAATTCCGCACATAATCAACTCCAACTCAGAGACGGATGATCCGCCTTCAACCACCGCACGCCATCACTAAACATAACTTCTATTTTATCACCGTTACACGACATGAGCAGACCAGCACCAAACTTATCGTGTTGCAATCGTGTTCCCTGTTGCAACACCGCTTTAGCAGAAACACGCTCTGTTCGCTGTTGTGCTTGCAAATAAATGTTAGCGATTCTCACATCGCTGGCCTGTGGCAAGAGACCTGTTTCACCATGCAAATAAGCACCCAATTGCTGACACAAGTGTAAATTGCTTTCCGCTAAGAAACGACAATTCTGTCCTGCACTATTGGCTGTTGCACCTTTTTGCCATAAATCATCCAGCAGGCTCGCATCAGACAAACACATACTGAGCTGACGACGCGCGCGCGTAATGGCAACGTAAAACAAACGACGTTCTTCATAAAGCAAGTCCAATACTTCGCTGGCTTTTTGACTGGGGAAGGCACCTTCTTGCAAGCCCGCCACAATCACGGCATCCCATTCTCGACCCTTAACACGATGAATGGTGGTTAAACTCACCGCGTCCGCTTGCTGCTCCCCCACCAACGCATCGTCACGAAGCGATTGCCAATAAGCCAAAGCTTCAGCCACTGACATCTGTGGCGAAATCGCATCACGCAACGCACGAATAACGCCCAACTGTAACTCACCTTGCGCTACCGAACTAGACAATTTTTCGAGCCGATTGCTTGCATCCGTTTCTTGCAAAAAACGGGTAATTAAAGCTTGTGCCGACATATCGCGCCAAGCACCCGAAACCAGCAGTTGCCACACTGACGCTCGTGCTTGCCAATGCTTTTTCAACCAAGCACGCTCTTCGGGTAATGCTTCAATCGTATCCACTACTGCTTCGGGTTGAGCAACCGATAATTGCACCAAACGCTCGCGCTGCACCTTGGCCATACCCAACGGTGGTAATTGCCAAAAGGCATTCAACCACTGCCAACGCGACTCAGTGGTTTCTTGCCACAACACCCCTGTCGCTAACATAAACAGGGCCATTAAGCCTTGTGTTGTCGGCACATCCCAGACGCTGCGCTCACCCAACAACCGATAAGGAATCTTCGCTTGCAATAAAGCTAGCTCAATGGGAGCCGCCTGCACCCATAAGCGCACCAGCACTGCCGCCGTTGACCAATCATTACCCTGTTGATGCCATTGATTGAGCGCGGTGATAACCTGAGTCGCTTCATGCCCGATTAAACAACGAATATCGGTCGACTTAGCCGTAGCTGTGGCTAACACTGCACGTCTATCTGCCCACGGGTTGGCATCAATAGCATGATTAGCCAATAACGCCAAACTATGACCAAAACGAAAACTATGCGGTAAATAATGTGTCTGTGCGCCGACAAAATCCTGTACAAAACGTTGCGCTAGAAAGTCTGGATTTGCACCACGCCAGGTATAAATACACTGATCCACATCACCCACCACCATCACTTGAGCGCGCTCGCCAGCTAACCAGTGTAACAATACATGCTGTACTTCATTCACATCTTGGTATTCATCCACGAGCAAATAATCAAGATGATTAGCAAACTCCTCGCGCAAAGACGGGTGCTGAGACAACAAGCGCCAAGGCGTATAAAGCATATCGGTGAAAAACCACACTTTTGCTTGCGCTTGCAATTGTTCAAGCTGACGAATAGCTGGCGCTAAACTGCGCATCCCTTCAGGCAAAAGCGTTAACGACAAATCTAACGGACTTGCCAAGCCTTTCACCCATTCAATGGCTTGTCCTAAATTTTCAAGTTGCTCTTGATCCAGTTGACACAGACGCAAGGCTTCTCGTTTTAGTGCCGTTTCTTGTCCCCCCGAAGCCAAACGCCAAGCGGGTGCTTTACCTTGCGCCATTAAGCGTTGTAATAACTTCCAACCCAGCGCGTGAAAGGTTTGCACGGTGACCGCATTAGCACCAATTGCCGACTGTAAGCGATGACGAAAATCATCGGCAGCCTCGCGGTTATAAGTCAGCACGCGAATGCGCTTTGCCTGCGCACCTTGATCGAGCAACCAAGCAATGCGTGCAATCAGCATACGCGTTTTACCCGCCCCCGCCACCGCTAACACGCGAGCATGACCTTGCGCATGACAGGCCGCTGCCAATTGTTCGGGGGTTAGCAAGGATTGATGATCAGCAAATAACGACACAGGCAACCAAAAATGAACATAAATTAACTTATCATTATCGCAGAAACTCAGCGAATAGCCCAACAAACCACGATTGTCATCGTTATGTAACTTGATTTCTAAGGGCATTTTCGGTAATATTGCTCGAGCAGTCGTCTAAGGCTGCTTTTTTGTTTCGAGCACACGGACGGGATCATCATGAGCCATTTAATGCCTACCTACAGTCGCCTACCAGTGACCTTCACACGCGGTGAAGGGGTTTGGTTATGGGATGATCAGAACAACCGCTACCTAGATGCTATCAGCGGCATTGCTGTGTGCAACCTCGGACATTGCCACCCAGCCGTCACTCAGGCGATTTGCCAACAAGCGGGTCAGCTTGTACACACATCAAATCTTTACCAGATTGAACGCCAAGAAGTACTCGGCGATGAACTGGTTGAAGCATCGGGCATGGACAAGGTATTCTTCTGCAACTCTGGTACCGAAGCTAACGAAGCGGCCATTAAATTAGCGCGTTTGTACGGTCACAAAAAAGGCATTGCCCTGCCGACGATTATCGTGATGGAAAACAGTTTCCACGGTCGTACTATGGCCGCCTTAACCGCCACAGGCAATGAAAAAATCAAAGAAGGCTTTGGGCCAATGCTCGAAGGTTTCCTACGCGTGCCTTACAACGACATTCACGCTGCCGAGCAAGCTTTTGCCAGCAATCCGAATATCGTTGCAGTATTAGTCGAACCTGTTCAAGGTGAAGGCGGTGTACTACCTGCCGACCCTATTTGGTGTCAGCGCTTACGTGATTTGTGTCAACAGCACGATGCCTTAATGATGATTGATGAAGTGCAAACAGGTATGGGGCGTACAGGTAAGCTGTTTGCCTTCCAGCATCACACTTTCTTACCTGACGTGGTTACTTTAGCTAAAGGCTTAGGCAATGGTATGCCAATTGGCGCGATGATGACCCGTGGTAAAGCGGCTGAAGTTTTTGCACCTGGCAACCACGGCACCACATTTGGTGGCAACCCCCTTGCTTGTGCTGCTGGGCTAGCCGTGCTTAATACCCTAAAACAACACCCCGAACATATTCGCAATGCGACGGAACAGGGCAACTGGATGCGTGCTGAATTCAGCCGTCGTCTAGCCGATTTAAGTGGTATTAAAGTCATTCGTGGCTTAGGCTTAATGATCGGTATTCAACTTGATCGCCCTTGTGCCGAATTAGTAAAACAAGCACTTGAAAAACATCACTTGCTCATTAACGTCACACGTGGCGACACCGTTCGTCTATTACCGCCGCTGGTCATGACCGCTTATGATGCTGAACTTATTGTGAGTGGTGTTTGTGATGTTATCCGCGAATTTTTAAACAGTAATGCGTAACCGCATGAAAAAACTACTTAAGATGTAACCTTATGACTCAACCGATTAGACATTTTCGCACTTTACTTGACTGCACCACAGATGAACTCAATTATCTGGTGCAGCGTGGCATCACCCTAAAAACGTGGCGCAACCAAGGCAAGGTACACGAACCCCTCGTCGGTAAAGTCATGACGATGATTTTTGAAAAATCATCCACCCGTACTCGTATTTCTTTTGAAGCTGGCATGTCGCAATTAGGTGGTCATGCTATTTTCATTTCCCCTCGCGACAGTCAACTCAGTCGTGGCGAGCCTTTAGAAGATACCGCCAAGGTGGTTTCACGCATGACGGATATTGTCATGATTCGCACTTTTGGCCAAGATATTGTTGAACGCTTTGCCCAACACTCGAAAGTTCCTGTCATTAACGGACTAACCGACCTTCATCATCCCTGCCAAGTACTGGCCGATGTGATGACCTTTGTTGAACAACGCGGCAGCATTGCGGGTAAAACGGTTTTGTGGATTGGTGATGGCTACAATATGTGTCATTCCTTTATGCACGCAGCGAAACAATTTGGCTTTCACCTTCGCGTCTGTACACCTAAAGGTTACGAGCCAAACGCTCAAGTACAAGCTGAATGTGAAGGCTTCTTCAGCTTACACAATGACCCAACTAGCGCTGCGCAAGGCGTTGACTTAGTCGTTACCGATGTCTGGACCAGCATGGGCTGCGAAGCAGAAACCGAAGAACGTAACCGTCAATTTCAAAGCTACCAAGTCACCCCAGAAATTATGACCGCTGCGGGTGAACAGGCTTTATTCATGCATTGCTTGCCCGCGCATCGTGGTGAAGAAGTGGCTGCTGAAGTCATTGATGGCCCACAAAGCGTGGTTTGGGATGAAGCGGAAAACCGCTTACATGCGCAAAAAGCGTTAATTGAGTTTTTGATGCTTGGACAGCAAGCTTAATAGAGTCTAGCTCATCATCTCAAAAAAAACCTCAAATTTTGAGGGCTTTTTTAATGAGTCAACATGACAGATGGCAACGCAACCAACTTAGCTAAAACCGTCATGAGCTGACAAAATGGCTAGGCACAAAGCGCGCAGAACGAGGAGTGTAGATTACTACATGACGAAGTTCGAGCACTGAAGCAACAACGCCAGAGGCAGTGCAACCAACTTACCTTAAAACCGTCATGAGCTGACAAAATGGCTAGGCGCAAAGCGCGCAGAACGAGGAGTGTAGATTACTACATGACGAAGTTCGAGCACTGAAGCAACAACGCCAGATGGCAGCGCAATAGGTTTTAGTGGCGGTGAAGTAACGCCTGCGCTAGCGTCGCCCCATCCAACAACTCCAAACTCCCACCCATGGGAATGCCTTGTGCTAAACGACTGGTTTTAATCTGCCCCGCATCGGTGAGTTGCTGAATATAATAAGCGGTCGCCTCCCCTTCCATGGTGGGATTGGTGGCGATAATCACCTCTTCGATCACCCCCTCAGCCAAACGTTCCGCCAATAAGGGCAGACCCAACTCAGTTGGTCCTAGCCCATCTAAGGGTGATAACTGACCATGCAAAACAAAGTATAAGCCTTTGTAGCTGCCAGTCTGCTCAAACGCCAGTACATCCAGCGGCGACTCAACAATACACAACAAACGCGCATCGCGCTGCGCATTGGCACACAGTGAACAGACCGCCGACTCAGCTAAATCACGGCATCGACCACATTGACCAACACCCGCCAAAGCATCGGTTAAGGCTTGTGCCAGCTCGGCTGCTTGATGACGCTTATGCAACAATAAGCGATACGCCATGCGCTGCGCACTTTTC
Organism: uncultured Francisella sp.; assembly: GCA_964519885.1. Classification (GTDB taxonomy): domain Bacteria; phylum Pseudomonadota; class Gammaproteobacteria; order Thiomicrospirales; family Thiomicrospiraceae. The sequence continues at coordinate 57,087 of CAZFLX010000001.1, forward strand.
GGACCAATGCCTGGTAGTTGGCGCAATGACTGAGTGAGTCGATTCAGTAAGGACATAATAAACTACCCTAAAACAGCCATGAGCTGACAAAATGGCTAGGCGCAAGGCGCACAGAACAAGGAGTGTAGACTACTAGATGACGCTGTTCGAGCACCGAAGCAACAACGCCAGATGGCAGCGCAATAGGTTTTAACCGAATATATTACCTAAACCCGCCGGCAAGCCCGCCGTTAAGCTACCCATTTTTTCCGCAGTCACTTGCTCAACTTTACGGTTAGCACTGTTAATCGCCGCCGCAATCAAGTCTTCTAACATTTCACGGTCATCCATTAGGCTTTCATCAATGGTCACTTTAATGGCTTCATGCTTGCCGGTTAAGGTAACTTTAACCAAACCACCGCCAGCTTCACCTTCAGCGGTCATCGCAGCCACTTCTGCCTGCAATTGTTGTGCTTTTTCTTGCATTGCTTGGGCTTGCTTCATTAATTGACCCATTCCCGCTTTTCCGAACATGGTTGCTTTCCTTATGATTAAGTGTAGTGTTAAGTTTAAGTTTTAAGAGGCTATTGCTTCTAACTTAGCCCACTGAGGGGTTAATCCCAGCGACTGATGTAAGGTTTGTAATCGTGGTTCTTGCTCCATCTCTGCTTTAATGGCGTCCAGTTCAGCTTGTTTGAGTTGTTTGACCTGACCTTCAGGACTCACCCAATCGGCCTGCCATTCATTTCTCCATTCAAGACTGGCTTGAGGTGCAACCAAACGAATGGCTGTGAGCAATTTGTCACCCCAATAAGTAACATTTGCCGATGCACTACTTGGGTAAGCCAGCACAATCTGGTTTGCATCTTCATGTGTTAGGCGTAAGCATTGATTCGCTAAGGTTAACTCAGGCCCCTTGAGTCGCCATTGCTGCAAACAGGCTTTCCAATCCTCTAATGACCAAGGCGCACTGGTTGATTGGGGCTGAGTCGATGGCGTTTCCAATACTTCTGAAATCGGCGCTGTGACTTCAGCTGCTTCATGGGTTGCTGGTTGAACCTTAACCGCATCGCTCTGATCTGGCAAGTTGAGGGATGGGATGACAGCAGCGGATGGCAAAGGCTCAGGATTCAGTGTTTTTTTTTCAGCCGTATCGCTATTTTTACGAATGCCTAGGGCGGCCAAAGCGGCCAAGTGGGGAGAATCATGACCATCACCACTGGCTACAAATGCTGTTGGTGCTTCTGTTGACACAGGACTGTGAATATGTGTTCGTTCTGCTCTACCGGATTGTGTCGCAACTGCTGGTAGAACCCGAAGGACTGGCACTGGCTTGGTTGACGATGATGACTGAGCTGATGGGATTGAATAACCAACAAAATGCAGCAAACGCATCAGCATCACTTCAAAACCCATTTGTGCGGTGGGAGCCAATCGCATATCGTCTTGCGCTAATAACGCCACTTGTAGCCACAACTGCACTTGTTCACTCGACACCTGTTGCGCCAACTCAGCTAGGGTCACGTCAGCTTCCGACATCAACGCTGGAAAACTCTGTAGCATCGCTAATTGATGCAGTTTCTCCAACAACTGTTGTTGTAAGCGGTCAAAGTCGGCACCCCAGTTAATCCATTCTTGCATTAAAGCTAAGACCTGTGTTTGATCCTGCTGTGCTAAGGCAGACAAGAGTGCATTGACTTGCTCATCCGATGCCAAACCCAGCATATCGCGGGTGCTGTCATAATTGACCGCTCCCGCCCCGAGCATAATGGCTTGATCGAGCAAACTGAGGGCATCGCGCACGCTACCACCCGACATACGGACGACCAAATCCAATGCCGTCGATTCAAACTCAACCGCTTCCGCTGTCAATACTTTGGCTAAATGCGCATGCAATACCTGCGGCGTCATCGGTCGCAAATGGAATTGCAAACAACGCGATAGAATCGTCACCGGCAATTTATGCGGATCAGTGGTTGCTAACAGAAATTTAACGTGTTCGGGTGGTTCTTCGAGGGTTTTCAGCAACGCATTAAAACTATGCGTTGACAGCATGTGTACTTCGTCGATGATGTAGATTTTGAAGCGACCGACACTGGGCGCATACTGCACATTGTCTAGCAACTCACGGGTGTCTTCGACTTTGGTGCGGCTGGCAGCGTCAATTTCGATCAGATCAACAAAGTTACCCGCATCAATGGCTTGGGCAATATCATCTTGGCAAGGCTCTGCTGTCATGCCATCACGACAATTGAGTGCTTTAGCGAAAATACGCGCTAAGGTGGTTTTACCGACACCACGTGTTCCGGTAAACAGATAAGCATGATGCAAACGTCCAGAAGTGAGGGCTTGCGAAAGCGCACGCACAACTGGCTCTTGACCAACGACTTCTGAAAATTGTTTGGGACGCCACGCGCGTGCAAGAACCCGACTAGCTGACATGAGACCTCTGGCGTTTCGCTAAAGAAGTGTTTCATTATGGTGAATGATTCGATGAAATCATTCACCATAATGAATCAAGACGACTTGAGCCAGCTGAACCTCGGCGCCCACATCACAAATACCGTTGCTTCATTCCTGACCTGGCGGGGTTTTCTGCTTAGTGCCGCGAGGGACCAGCCCAAATCGCTGTGCTATTCTACCACATAAGCACGCCAATGCGCCTTTTCATCAACGGAAATTAGTTTGGCGAAATCGGCCAGATCAATTCCCGAGAAGAAGATTTGCCAGATGCTTTGGTCTGTGATTTAACGGATAACTTGTCTGCGCGTGCTGATGAAGCTGGACCAAACACAATACGTTCTTTATTACGTTCCACCAGTTTGGGGCCTACCCCCTTCACTTTAGCCAAGTCGTCTAAACTTTTGAACGGACCATGTTGTTGGCGCCAAGCAACAATTTGTTGGGCTTTCTTTTCCCCCACACCCGACAAAGCAGATGATAATTGGGCTGCATCGGCGCTGTTAATGTTCACGCTTTGGTTGGCAAAGACTGGTTGTACCAATAACCAGCACAAGCAAATTCTTAATAAAAACACGGCATTCCTCTTTTTACTCTATGCACTATCCGTTAATATAGCAAAAATTGGTAATTTTTTGGGCAAAGACGCAATGGACATCACACAACTACTCACTTTTTCGGTACAACAAAAAGCTTCTGACCTGCATATTTCGGCAGGCCTACCTCCTATGTTGCGTATCGATGGCGATGTGAGAAAAATCAATGCGCCCGAATTAGATGCCAGCCAAGCCCAGGCGTTGCTTTATGACGTGATGAATGACTTTCAACGTAAAGAGTTCGAAACCAACTTAGAGTGTGATTTCTCGTTTAACTTGCCCGGCGTGGCGCGGTTTCGTGCCAATGTATTTCGACAAGAACGCGGTATTGGTGGCGTTTTTCGTACCATTCCTTCGAGCGTACTGAGTCTTGCCGAGCTGCAAGCGCCCGCCATTTTTGCCGACATTGCCGACACGCCTCGAGGACTGGTGTTGGTCACGGGTCCCACAGGTTCTGGTAAATCGACCACACTAGCGGCAATGATTGACTATATTAATGAACGACATTATGCGCACATTCTTACTGTGGAAGACCCAATTGAATTTGTACACAGCAGTAAAAATTCGCTCATTAATCAACGCGAAGTACACCGAGACACGCGCAGTTTTTCTAATGCACTTAGGGCGGCCCTTCGTGAAGACCCCGATGTGATTTTAGTGGGTGAAATGCGTGATTTAGAAACCATTAAACTGGCGCTCACTGCAGCGGAAACCGGACACTTAGTTTTTGGTACACTGCATACTTCCAGTGCTGCCAAAACCATCGACCGCATTATTGACGTTTTTCCAGGCAATGAAAAAACCTTGGTTCGCTCGATGCTATCAGAGTCTTTAAGAGCCGTTATTTCACAAACCTTGATTAAACGTAAGCAAGGTGGGCGCGTTGCCGCACACGAAATCATGCTCGGCAATGCCGCCATTCGCAATTTGATTCGTGAGGACAAGGTGCCGCAAATGTACTCAATTATTCAAACCAGTAATCAACTGGGGATGCAAACACTGGATCAATCTCTGCAACGTTTGGTGGATCAGGGTATTGTGACACGCTCCGAGGCCGCTTACAAAGCCAGCAACAAAGAGCAATTCGTGAGTTAATGATGAGTCAAGTCGAAAGCAGCAAAGCGCAACTACATCAACTACTTCAAGCCATGGTTGAGTCCAAGGCATCGGATATGTTTATCGTCGCTGGCGCTCCCGTCAGTTTCAAAATTGATGGTTTGATGCACCCAGTTACCCAACAAGCGATGATGCCCGTGATGACACGTCAACTGGCTGAAACCTTGCTTTCTGAAAAGCAAATGGAAGAGTTTGATCGACTTCATGAATATAATCTGGCCTATTCGGTGACCATGCTCGGACGCTTTCGGGTCAATCTATTTATTCAACGCAACAGCGTTGGCATTGTCATTCGAACCATTAATACCAGTATTCCAGCCATTGATAGTTTAGGACTCCCCGATGTGGTTAAACAACTGGTATTAGAGAAGCGCGGGTTAATTTTAGTCGTTGGTGGCACAGGTTCCGGTAAATCGACTTCCTTGGCGGGTATGATTGGCTATCGCAACCAAAACACCCAAGGTCACATTATCACCATTGAAGACCCGATTGAATTTGTCCACGCACATGGTAAATCCATTATCACCCAACGCGAAGTGGGTACGGATACCGAAAGTTTTGAAATAGCACTGAAAAACACGCTACGCCAAGCACCCGATGTCATTCTCATCGGCGAGGTTCGTGCCCGAGAAACCATGGAACACGCCATTACCTTTGCCGAAACGGGTCACCTGTGTTTATCCACGCTGCATGCCAATAATGCCAATCAAGCCCTTGATCGCATCATTAACTTTTTCCCAGAAGAACGCAAAGCACAATTGCTGATGGATTTGTCTCTCAACCTACGCGCCATTATCAGTCAACGTCTGGTACCGAAACAATCGGGTAAAGGACGCGTTGCTGCCATCGAAGTGTTAATCAATAGCCCACGCATGGCTGATTTGATTTTTTCCGGTCAGGTACATGAAATGAAAAACGTCATGATGGAAAATCGTGACATGGGCATGCAAACTTTTGATCAGTCACTGTTTGATTTATATGAAAGTAACCGGATTAGCTATGCCGACGCACTAAGATTTGCCGATGCTATGAATGATTTACGCTTACGCATTAAGCTATCATCGAAGCGCTTTGCCGAGGAACAACCCGATGCCAGTATTCAAGACGGTATCAGCAGTTTTGAGCTGAAACCAACCCAAGAATGATCTAGATGAAATTAACTTACCAATAACTGACGCAAGCGCTTGATCTGATCGCGCAAGGCGGCGGCAGCTTCAAAATTCAGCGCCTTGGCTTCGGTATGCATGGCTTTTTCCAGCTGACCAATTTGTTTCGCTAAGCTGTGTGGGTCATGTGCGTAAGCAGCCACTTCTTCCGCTGCAATCAACAAACTGTCATCGTTCGTGGCGCGTTTTTTACGGCTATTCACCTGCCCCTTACCCATCATCGCCGATACATCAATCATGTCTTCGACACGCTTATTGAGTGACTGAGGTTGTACACCCAGTTTTTCATTATAAGCAATTTGTTTGGCACGACGTCGCTCAGTTTCGTCCATGGCTTTACGCATGGATTCGGTGATTTTGTCGGCATACAAAATCACGCGTCCATTCACATTACGTGCGGCACGACCAATGGTTTGAATTAGGCTACGCTCTGAACGTAAGAAACCTTCTTTATCGGCATCGAAAATGGCTACCAAAGACACTTCAGGAATATCCAAGCCTTCTCGCAATAGGTTAATACCAATCAATACATCAAACACGCCTAAGCGTAAGTCACGAATCAACTCTACCCGCTCGACCGTTTCAATATCCGAATGCAAATAACGCACCTTAACGCCTTGCTCATTCAGGTAATCGGTCAAATCTTCCGACATGCGCTTGGTCAGCGTGGTAATCAGCACCCTTTCGCCACGCTCAGCCACAGCACGAATTTCACCATACACATCATCGACTTGATTCAGTGCAGAGCGGATCTCAATCACAGGGTCTAGCAACCCCGTTGGACGAACCACCTGCTCCGCTGGTGGTCCTGAGTGCTCTAGCTCGTACTTACCAGGCGTTGCCGAAACAAAAATGCTCTGTGGCATACGCGCTTCAAACTCTTCAAATTTCATCGGACGATTGTCTAGCGCTGAAGGCAAGCGAAAACCGTAATCGACGAGGTTTTCTTTACGCGATCTGTCGCCCTTGTACATAGCGCCAATTTGCGAGATACCAATGTGCGACTCGTCAATCACCAGCAAGCCATCTTTGGGTAGGTAATCAAACAAGGTCGGGGGTGATTCTCCCGATGGTCTGCCCGACAAATAGCGCGAATAGTTTTCGATGCCGTTACAATAGCCCAGCTCTAACATCATCTCTAAATCGAGACGCGTGCGCTCTTCCAAACGCTGGGCTTCGACCAGCTTATCACGCTCACGAAACCACGCTAGACGTTCGACCAGTTCTTCCTTGACGGCATCAATCATGCCAATTAGTTGTTCATGTGGCGTGACGTAATGGCTTTTCGGATAAACGGTAACACGATTGGTTTTTTCCACCACTTCGCCCGTTAAGGGGTCGAACCAACTGATGTTTTCTAATTCGTCATCAAAGAAATCCAAGCGCACTGCCGCAAACTCAGACTCGGCAGGATAAATTTCAATCAGGTCACCACGCACCCTAAAACAACCACGCTCTAATACCAACTCATTGCGCGTGTATTGCATCGCCGTGAGTTGCTTGAGCAATTTGCGCTGATCAATGCGATCACCAATGCGCGCTTGAAAAATCATTTTCAGATAGGTTTGCGGATCGCCCAGACCATAAATCGCGGAAACCGTGGCGACCACCAATACATCGCGTCGCTCCATTAAGGATTTGGTGGCAGACAGGCGCAACTGGTCGATTTGGGCGTTAATAGCCGCATCTTTGGCGATATAGGTATCGGTACTGGGAACATAGGCTTCGGGTTGATAGTAGTCGTAGTAAGAAACGAAATACTCCACCGCATTATTAGGGAAAAACCCCTTAAACTCACTGTATAACTGAGCTGCGAGGGTTTTATTCGGTGCCATCACCATCGTCGGGCGCTGTAATTGCGACACCACATTGGCAATGGTAAAGGTTTTGCCCGTACCCGTCGCACCTAAGAGCGTTTGATAAGCTTCACCATCTCGCACCCCTTGCACCAACTGTGCAATGGCATCGGGCTGGTCTCCCGAGGGTTGATAAAGCGAAACGAGTTGAAAAGGCTTATTGGCAACCGCAGACATTAAGCGACTTGACCGTAAAGCCCTTCAGAGACGAGTTGCGCCGCTTTAAAGATAGCACGCGACTTGCTCAGAGTTTCCTGCCATTCTGATTGAGGCACAGAATCAGCGACCACGCCCGCACCTGCTTGCATATACAGGGTCTGGTCTTTCACTACCGCAGTACGAATGGCAATGGCGACATCCATTTCGCCTGTCCAGCTCCAGTAGCCCACGGCTCCGCCGTAAACACCACGCTTCACGGGCTCAAGTTCGTCGATGATTTCCATAGCACGGATTTTAGGCGCACCCGACAAAGTACCCGCTGGGAAAGCCGCTTTCAACGCATCCATTGCCGTCACTTCAGGACGAAGCTTGCCAGTGACGTTAGATACTATGTGCATGACGTGTGAATATTTTTCAATAATCATTTTTTCCGTCAACTGCACACTGCCCGCTTCGCTAATCCGACCGACATCATTACGCCCCAAATCAATCAGCATCAGATGTTCGGCAATTTCTTTCGGATCAGCGAGCAGGTCTTGTTCATTGGCTAAGTCTTGCGCTGGCGTCGCACCACGCTTACGTGTACCCGCAATCGGACGCACGGTGACTTCACCTTCAGCAACACGTACCAAAATTTCAGGTGATGAACCCACCACTTGAAAATCACCGAAATCAAAATAGAACAAATAAGGCGAGGGATTCAAATGACGCAAGGCACGATACAGTGCCAGCGATGACTGCTGATAAGGCACGCTCATGCGTTGCGAAATCACCACTTGCATCACATCCCCAGCCAGAATGTAGTCTTGAATACGACGCACCGCATCTTCAAAGGCTTGCTCACCAAAAGAAGACACAAACTGGTTTTCATCAATGGGAGCAGCCGAGCTGAGCTGAGTGGGTTGAACTGACTGGGTTAGCGCTTGCGCAATGGCTTGCAAACGCAACTCACCGAAAGCGAGACTTTGTGGATCATCGCTCACGTGCACAATAATTTGCGTCAATCCCGACAGGTTATCAACCACCAAGACTTCATCGGCGACAAACAAGTAAATATCGGGCACATTCAGACTATCGGGCGGTGCTTTACCTTGTAAACGAGGCTCCATCCAACGCACCGCATCGTAACCCCAATAACCAACCAAGCCGCCGGCAAAACGGGGCAAGCCAGCCGAATCAGTCGCCTGTGCGTAAGCTTGATGAACCTGCGTCAGCCACGCCAGCGGATCAGCACACTGAAAAGACTCAACCGACTCGCCTGTTTCGACAAACACGCTATCGCCTTCAACGCGAATGCGCTTATGTGCCGACAAACCAATGATCGAATAACGCCCCCATTTCTCACCGCCTTGTACCGATTCTAACAAAAAAGAACCAGCACCCAAATTAAGACGCTGATACAAGCCTAAAGCGGTATCTCCATCGGTTAATAGGGTGCGTGTCAACACACGGCGTGGAGCGACATCGAGTTTCATCGGCTAATTCCGTTACTTCAAGCGTTCAATATGGTTGGCAAATTCAGTCATACTGTCAATCACCACATCAGGATTGGCTTCGCGAATGTCTTTACCGTGATTGTAGCCATAACTCATACAAATAATATGAAAATGCGCCGCACGAGCCGCCTTAACATCAGAAATGGAATCACCAATCATCAAGGCATTTTCAGGCGTAACACCCATTTTCTCCGCCGCATAGAGCAAGGGCATCGGGCTGGGTTTTTTCTCAGCGCAAGTATCGCCACTGACCACAAACTCAAAGTAATCGAGCAGTCCTTTATCACGCAATAACGGCATGGTGAAAGCTTCTGCTTTGTTGGTAACACAAGCCAAACGATAGCCTTGATCTAACAACCAGCCCAAACCTTCTGTCACGCCTTCATAAACGCAAGAACGTTGCGCATTATTGTGCAGATACAATTCTTTGAAAATGGGCAAAGCTTTAGCGAGTAAAGCAGGATCAGCCGTTCCATCAACCGAACCCAACAAAGTCCGCTCACAAAAACGCTCTACCCCATTACCTACCCAATGACGAGAAGCCTCCTGACCGCGCGGTGGCAAGCCCAGCGCTTTCATCATCTCATCACCGCAATAAGCTAAATCTGGAACGCTATCAATTAAGGTACCATCAAGGTCACATAAAATGAAGCCCGGCTTAAATTTTGACATTTTCTTTACCTGTTACTAGAGCAAAAATCGTTATGAGCAACTTCAGGGCTAGGCGCACAGCGCACAGAACAAGGAGTGTAGACTAACTACATGACGCCGTTCGAGCACTGCGCAACAACGCCATGAAGTTGCGCAATAGATTTTTTTAGGCTTTCGCCAACTCTTCACGCATTTGGCGGATGATTGTATTGTAACGATTAGGATCTGAAGCCAAGCCCTTACCAAACAAACCAGAACCTGAAACAAAGGTATCACAACCTGCTTCCGCAATTTCACGGATGTTTTCCGCTTTAACGCCACCGTCGATTTCTAAACGAATGTCATAACCTGATTCATCAATCAGTTTACGCACGGCACGCAACTTGTTCAGCGCTTGCGGGATAAAGCTTTGACCACCAAAACCTGGGTTAACCGACATAATCAAAATCATGTCAATTTTATCCATCACATACTCTAAGTGACTCAATGAAGTCGATGGATTGAAAACCAAACCTGCTTTACAACCACATTCTTTAATGAGTCCCAAGCTACGGTCAATATGTTCTGATGCTTCTGGGTGGAAAGTAATATAGTTAGCGCCTGCTTTAGCAAAGTCAGGAATAACACGATCGACAGGCTTAACCATCAAATGCACGTCAATCGGTTGCTCTAGGCCGTTTTTAGTCATGTAATTTTTGAGGCTGTCGCACACCAACGGACCGATGGTTAAGTTAGGCACATAATGGTTGTCCATCACGTCAAAGTGTACAATATCGGCACCAGACAACAAAACATCCTTGACATCGTCACCCAAACGGGCAAAATCTGCAGATAAGATTGAAGGGGCGATCCAATTTGGATGTTTCATAATGTCTGACTCCTGAAAAGTAAATTAAATTTCCAGCATTTTACCAAAAAATGCACCATGATGGGTTTGTTAGCGCAAGCCTTTTCGTGTTTTAATTCAATGACACCGATTTTAACCGCATTAAAAGGAATGTTATGGATCCGCGCGAAACCAACGAACTGCCGAGTCAAAGCTCGCATCAAAGTCCTGAAATGCGTATTTTACACCCCATTTTTCACGTCGTTGAAATTATTGGCTTGGTGATTATTGCCATTATTACCATCATTGCCGGTATTCAAGAAGTCGGGATTATGATTGAGCGACAAGCCGTCACCCTTTCTGATTTACTGATGATGTTCATTTACCTTGAAATTTTAGCCATGGTAATTATTTATTTGGAATCTGGACGGTTACCGATTCGTATTCCATTGTATATTGCCATTGTTGCCCTTGCCCGCTACATGATTTTAGATATGAAAGACATGAGCGAATGGAAAATTTTAGGTATCTCGGTAGCGATTGTTGTCCTTGCAGCAGCGGTACTCATTCTTCGTTATGGTCATACGAAATACCCTTATGCTTACGGCGAAGGTCGCCGTGGCAAACGCTCATTTGATATGCGTCAACCTACAGAAAACCACATAAAGGAATCTTAATGAAAGCCCTGCATGAAAGTCATTTAAGCCGTTTCAAACTCATTCATCAGGGGAAGGTGCGTGATATTTACGATTTAGATGCGCAACACTTGCTCATTGTTACAACCGATCGCATTTCTGCGTTTGATGTGGTGATGCCCACGCCCGTACCCAGCAAAGGCGAGTTGCTCTCGCGTATGACGCGCTTTTGGATGCGCAAAACCGAACACATACTTCCCAATCAACTAACCAGTATTAAACCTGCCGATGTGTTAACAGCAGAAGAGTTAGCTGAAGTCGGTGATCGTGTGATGGTGGTGCGCAAGTTCAAACCTTTGCCTGTGGAAGCCATCGTTCGTGGCTATTTGGTCGGTTCTGGCTGGAAAGACTATCAGCAGACAGGCACAGTTTGTGGTCATCAGTTACCTACTGGCCTGGCGCAAGCAGCGAAATTACCGCAACCGATTTTCACGCCATCGACTAAAGCAGCTGTTGGCGACCATGACGAGAATATCTCGCGTGAACAACTGGTAAAAATCATGGGCGAAGATAAAACCGCACAAGTCGAAGCGCTGGCTTTGGCCATTTACCAATTCGCTGCCGATTATGCCTTGCCACGCGGCATTATTATCGCTGACACCAAATTTGAATTTGGTGAAGATGAAAACGGCGTTATCCACCTCATTGATGAAGTACTCACACCAGACTCTTCTCGCTTCTGGCCTGCCGATCAATATCAAGTCGGCAGCAATCCACCCAGTTTCGATAAGCAATACATTCGTGACTATTTAGAAACCTTAGATTGGGCAAAAAAAGCACCAGGCCCAGTATTACCTGAAGATGTGGTTGCCAATACCCTAGCAAAATACCAAGAAGCGGAACGCTTATTAACGGCTTAATCGGATGAAAGGCATTTTCATTACTGGCACCGATACCGATGTCGGTAAAACCTATGTCACCGCCCTGCTCGCGCGTCATCTCAAAGCAGCTGGTTATGATGTTTCAACACGCAAACCTGTTGCCAGCGGTTGTGTACAAGGCTGTGTCGATGCGGAAATACTAGTCCAAGCAACAGGGGAAGACAGCTATGTCGTTTGCCCTTACCGCTTTACGCCAGCCATTTCGCCAGAAAGAGCCATACGCCAAGCCGGACAAACCATCACCCTAGCCGACTGTACAAAAGTGTGCAGCAATAGCCCTGACTTCACGCTCGTTGAAGGTGCGGGTGGTTGGCTGAGTCCTTTGTGTAGTGATGGTGACAATGCTGACTTGGCACAACTTTTGGCATTACCCGTGCTACTGGTGGCCAGCAATCGCTTAGGTTGCATCAATCACACTCGACTAACCTTGCAAGCGATTGAGCAACGTGGACTCACCTGCATTGCTATTGTGTTGAATGACACTCAGCATCATGCAGATGCTGAAAACCTCATTGATTTACAAACCAGAGTTAATGTGCCTATTTTTCCATTAGCGTTTGAGGCGAGCCAACTTCCTACCGAACTCTTATCTCTACTGAATTTTTCCCATTAAAGCCAATATGACGCCTCTTGCGATTTTAATCTTTTTTCCTTAGACTCTACTCAAATATAAAGGAATCTCTTATGAGCAGTATTGCATTTGATAGTTTAGAATTTGTCGAAACGCTCACAAAAGCTGGTGTGCCTGAAGCTCAAGCGAAAGCAGAAGCCAAAGCAATCAACAGCGCCTTTAAGCAACTTGCGGAAAGCAAAGACTTAGCAACTAAACAGGACTTAGCGGTATTAGAAGAGCGAATGACCGCCAATCTCTACAAAGCTATGCTGATTCAGGTATTTGCCATCGCTGGTTTAATTATCGCCGTTACCAAGTTCATGAATTAATCTTAATCATTAGGGCAGCTCTAATAACTCAATGGGTAGGAGGTCTGGAGGAAGGGGTTGCTAAAAATAGCATGTAACCCATGGATTAACCCCCTTCCGCCAGCTAAAAAACAAACTTGGGAAATCTAAAAACAAGCAAAGCGAGGTTTTTAGAGGTTCCCATTATTTCTCACCAAACACCTTCTGCCATACAGTCATTACTTTCGCACGATAATCACTAACCTGTTCTAACGGAACTGCTTCTAGCTTTTTCTCAGCCAGTGCATACTGATGACCCAATCGACGATAGAATCGGTAAGCTTTCATCAAACCTTCACCCGTTTCAGCATCTAACACCCCCGCTTCCACCAGCCCCTCAACCTGACGAATATTGTCGCTATAACGCACCACATTCGGGAATTGATGCCCGTGCAACAGAACCCAATACTGCACCAAAAACTCAATGTCAATCATGCCGCCCTCGCCTTGTTTGATATCCATAAACTCAGCGCCAGATTTATCTAAATGAGCACGCATTTTTAAGCGCATCGACAACACCGCTTCTTTTAAGGTAGCTTCATCGCGCGCTTGGGTTAAGAACGCCAAGCGTTGTTGCTCAAACTCACTGATTAAGGTCGCATCACCAGCAATGGCGCGCGTACGAATTAACGCCTGATGTTCCCATATCCATGCCTGCTCGCGCTCGTAACGGAAAAAACTGGCAAGGGTTGGCACCAAAGCACCCGAAGCACCATGAGGTCGCAATTGCATATCGACCTCATACGCAATACCCGACATGACATTCGTAGATAGCAGACTGGAAAGTTTTTGTCCCAAACGTGCCATCAGTACCGTATTATCTAAAGGGCGAACCCCGTCGGTCATCGCTTGTGGGTCTAAGGCAGGATCGGACAGATACACCATATCCAAGTCAGATCCATAACCTAACTCCAACCCGCCCAACTTACCAAAACCAACCACAATCATCGGAATGTCATCGGAGCGCAAGCCTGCAGGTAAACCATGCTTAGCGACCAATAGCTGCCAAGCATATTGCAAGGCTTGCGCCACGATGGCTTCGGCAATCCACGTTAAGTAATCGCTCACTTTCATCAGTGGCAGTTTGCCCATTAAATCGGATGCAGCGACTCGAAACACTTGGGCATGTTTAAAGCGACGCAACACCTCCATGAATCGCTCTTCATCGTCCACATCCACACATTGATGCGCCAACTCTTCCTGTAATGCCGCTTTAGACAGGGGCGCATACAACTGTCTTTCATCCAGTAATTGATCTAATAATGCGGGCTGCTCCACCAAATACTTAGCCAACCAAGGACTGGCAGCGCACAACTGCACTAATTGAGCGCGCGCAGTCTGACTTTCTCGCAGCAACACCAAATAGGCACTGCGATTGAGTACCGCTTGAATCACCAACAAAACGCGTTTTAACGCTTCGCTTTCGGGCGAACGATCCGCCAACTCCGCCAGAATAAGCGGCATCACAGCAGTGAGTCGATCACGCGCATCATTACTCAACACGGCTACTTTACGACTTTGCGTTATGTCCACTAACAGCGTCCGCCATTCAGCTTCGGCAGCAATGCTTTGCGGAAATGGCGCAATTTCAGGGGCTTGCCACACCGCCAGCCACTCAGTTTGTTCATCAACCGCTTCAGCGCCCAGCACCGCTTCAAACTGTTGCGACACATAACGACGATGTTGATTCAGTTGCGTCATAAACGCATCGATCGTGTCAAACTGCATGGATTCAGCTAATAGCTGTAAACGTTCCGAGTCGGTTGGCAATAAGTGGGTTTGTTGATCGGCCCACATTTGTAATCGATTTTCAACGGCACGTAAAAACAGATAAGCTGTTTTGAGGGTCGTCATTTCTTCCTGTGTTAGGTGTTGACGCTCGACTAACGTTTGTAACATCGGCAGCAACGAGCGCCCTCTGAGCCGTGCATCCTGTCCTCCATGTACCAGCTGAAAGGCTTGGACAATAAACTCCACCTCTCGAATACCGCCATCCCCCAGCTTAACGTCTCTATCCGCCCCTTTTTTCAGTACATCCAAGGCAATCATACGTTTCAAATCACGCAAGGAAGACAGCATGGTGAAATCGACATAACGACGATAAACAAACGGACGCATCATGCTTTCCAGTTCGGCAATATCTTCTGGCTTACCTGTCATAGCGCGCGCTTTAATCATCGCATAACGCTCCCAAGGACGTCCATGTAGCTGATAATACTGCTCAAAGGCATCGAAACTATGTACTAATTGACCTGAACTACCAAAAGGTCGCAGCATCATATCAACGCGAAAAACAAAGCCATCCGCCGTGGTGTTATTCAATAACTGATTCACTTGCTGACCGACTTTGGTGAAAAACTCATCGTTGCTGATCGATTTCGTTTCACTGTTGGTCATGCCTTTTTCAGGGAAAACAAAAATCAAATCAATGTCTGATGAATAATTCAGCTCACGACCACCCAGCTTGCCCATACCCAAAATAATCAAGGTTTGTGCGGTCGAAGAATGCTCACCCATCGGTTCACCCCATTTCGCCGACTGCTGACGATAAGCCCAGTCATACGCCAGCCCAACCAAGACATCGCCCATTGCAGAAGCATCGGCTAAGGTTTCTTCAACACCTGCCATACCCGCTAAATCACGTACTGCCATACGCACCATTTGTTTACGACGATACTGACGCAAGGCTTGCATCATCTGCTCATCCGTTTGCGCCCAAGCTAGCGAAGCACTCGCCTGCTCACGCATTTGCTCTAGTGACAAGCTGGTCAAATCACTTTCAGACAACAAATCAGAGTAACGCTCCAGTTGTTGGCGCACAAATAAAGAAAAACGACTGGCAATATCGATGGCAGATTGAAGCGTCATGGAATAGGTTTCCGCAAGAGGTTGAATGGGTTTATTGTGCATTGAGTCAGTCATTTAGGCAAGTTAGCTGTCTATTCGCTATAATAAAACTATCCATGATATTTTAACTGAGGCAAGGATTATGCTCGAACGGTTACACAGCTTTCAACAACGCATCAATCAGGTATTAGAAACCACGATTGCCGAACGACGCGACACCATGCCAGAACGGCTGTTTGATGCCATTAATTACAGCGTGCTTGATGCGGGAAAACGCCTGCGACCTGCGCTAACCTATGCGGTAGGCGAAGCGCTGGGCACTCCGTTAAGTCTGTTAGATGCGCCAGCCGCTGCAGTCGAACTGATTCATTGTTACTCGTTAGTGCATGATGATTTACCCGCCATGGACGATGATGATCTGCGTCGCGGCAAGCCCACTACGCATATTGCTTTTGATGAAGCCACGGCGATTCTGGTGGGTGATGCCTTGCAAGCTATGGCGTTTGATCTTTTGTCACAAGCCAACGAACTCACCTGCGCTCAACGTTTAGAAATGATTCGTGTCCTGTCTAGAGCCGCAGGAGCAAACGGTATGGTGGCAGGTCAAATGCGCGACATGATGGCTGAGCAAACCACGCTAAGCATCGATGAATTGCGTCGTCTGCACCAACAAAAAACAGGCGCGTTGATTGAAACGGCGGTCAGCTTTGGTGGCCTGGCTTCTACCCATGCCACTGAAGCCACCTTACATGCCTTGGAGCGTTATGGTGCTCATTTAGGTCTAGCATTCCAAATTCAAGACGATGTGTTAGACGTGACTCAATCGGCTGAACAACTGGGCAAGCCTCAAGGATCAGATGAGCGCAATCAAAAAACCACCTTTGTTAGCTTACTCGGTTTAGAAGATGCTAAACAAGAAGCACACAAACACGTTAGCCTCGCTAAGGCGGTATTAGCCGAACATCATTTACAATCCAGCCTACTCACCGACTTGTGTGACTATATCGTCGAAAGAACCCATTAATGGTAAAATAATCATATTAATACATTGGAATACAGGCTATGGCTTTCACCCTGACAACTCAGCTCGAATTCTCTGCTGCCCATCGCTTACGTGGCTACGATGGCAATTGCGCGCGCTTGCACGGTCACAACTGGAAAGTCGAAATCAGTCTCACGGGTTCGCAACTGAATGATGTTGGTATGCTGATTGATTTTAAAGAAATCAAACGCACAGGCAAACAAATTCTAACTCAGCTAGATCATTACTATTTGAATGATATTCCGCCTTTTGATGCTGAACTGAATCCGACTGCAGAAAATATCGCTTTTTATCTATTTCAACAGCTGGGTGATGCTTTAAACGATGAACGCATTCGCGTTTCAGCCGTAACCATATGGGAAAACGAGCGCAACAGCGCTACTTTTAGTCTTGATTGATGCTCATCGCTTTTTATGCGCTGTTAGGATTAGTCTTAGGTAGCTTTTTGAGCATGCTCAGCTATCGCTTGATTCAACATCTAGACAGCGACACACCAGCATTACTGAAAGCATTGGTGCTAGATCGCTCTCGTTGTCCCCACTGCCAAACGCCATTAAGCGTTACGCAACTCATCCCGCTGTTGAGTTGGTGGCGTTATCACCACGCCTCGCCCTGTTGTGGACAAGCCATTTCGGTACGTTATCCGCTGATTGAAATAGCGACTGCGATCATAACCGCCCTCACCGCTGCTCAATTTTTAACACCCAATACGGATAACCTATTTGGAATGAGCATTCAAGGCTGGGCAATGCTCATCTTCACGTGGACACTCATTAGCATCACCATCACCGATATCGAACATCAACTCATTCCAGACCGTCTGAGTTTATCTCTGCTCTGGTTGGGACTGTTGCTGAATAGCAGTGACTACGGCTTAGTGAGCCTAAACGAAGCCGTCTGGGGCGCAGCACTCGGCTACGTCAGCCTATGGCTATTGTTCCAGTCTCATCGTGCTTTGACGGCTAAAGAAGGCATGGGCTATGGTGATTTCAAATTAACAGCAGCTTTGGGGGCTTGGTTGGGGGCTTATGCCCTAGTTCCCATTTTCATTATCGCTGGTCTACTTGCCATTGTGGTGATGGGCAGTTTAATGCTGTGGAAAGGGAAAGAAAATCAGGCGTTTGCCTTTGGACCTTGGTTAGCCATTGCAGGATGGCTGGTGATGATGGGATGGAACCCGCTCGGATAAAACTGAACCAATCCCTACTAAGCTTTAAGCATCAATCAACGCGTTGTGCTTCTTTCTTATCTGCATTAGGGGCTGCCACATATTGACCATCCATCAAGCAGACTTCAACCATGCGTAACTCATTCATGCGACGGAAACCCATCACATAATCGAATAAACCCGGGTTACTTTCTTGTAAGTAAGAATCGATAATTAAGCTACGCTCACCTTCAAACACTTCGGGATGCAAGAAGTCCGAATAAACGAGGCGATGTTGCAAACCATATTCAGCATCTAGCGATGCAATACGATCAATCCAATCGGAAGGGCGAAACTTCTGGCCCGCTTCGGTAATGCCTTGTATGACATATTTACAGTGTTTATTTCGTTGCATGCCTGTTGAGCCAACTCAAAATTAAGATAACTTGATTATATCAGGAGAAACATAAAAACCCAACGGGTTAGCCATCCAGCAAGCCATGAATCAACCCTCACTGCCGCTAGAAAAATGATCAAATCCCAGTTTAGACGGCATATCCAACAATTTATCGGCATGCCATAAACCCACTCCACCCTGAGTATTCGTTACCACACCAACCTTAGACAAGGGCAACTGAATGTCATCTGCCAATTGCATAATCTTCTGTTGGTGATCAGGAGAAGCGGTAAAGATGAGCTCATAATCATCGCCACTGGTAAGGGGCAAACAGGGGTTAGAAAACTCATGCACCCAGCTTAAAACGGGTGAAGAAAATGGAATCTTATTCAGGTAACAGGTCGCCCCCAAACTGCCACTGGCTTTCAACAAATGCTCTAAATCAGCCAAAAAACCATCGGACACATCCACCGCAGCCGTTGCAACCCCCCGTAAGGCTTGCCCTAAAGCAACACGTGGCTTAGGACGATGGAGCCGCTCCGCCATGGTTGGGTGAGGTTGTTCACCACGGTAAAGCTGGGCTAGTGCTAAGCCGGCATCACCTACTGAACCGGAAACCCAAATATCATCACCCACGCGCGCACCTGCACGTTGAATCGCCTCTCCCGTTGGAATCACACCCATTAGCGTCACACTCACCGTTAAACGATCGCTACGTGTGGTGTCACCACCAACCAAGGCCACGCCATATTCAGCTGCCAACGACTGCCAACCCTGCATGAAGCGAGACAACCAATCACTGGTCGCCATGTTTTCGGGCAAGGAAAGCGCTAACAATGCCCAACGCGGTTCTGCCCCCATAGCAGCCAAATCTGATAGATTAACTGCCAAGGATTTCCATGCGATGTCTTCCGCTGGCGTGCCGGCAAAAAAATGATGACCTTCAACCAAGGTATCCAGAGCAACCACCAGCGAATGCCCTTCAGGTGCTTGCACCACGGCCGCATCATCACCGATACCCAAACAAACATCGTCACGTTGCCCCGATAACGGAGCAATTTGCTGATAAATCAGATCAAACTCACTGGTAGTAGACATGTCAATCTCAGAGTTTGGCTTCTTCTGGACGCAGCGTTTGTGCAAGTTTATCCAGTACGCCATTCACATAGGCATGACCACCCTCAGCTCCAAAGGCTTTCGCTAGCTCCACCGCTTCATTGATAATGACACGATACGGCGTTTCAGGCATTTGGCTCAATTCCCACACACCCAAACGCAAGGTTGATAATTCCACAGGATTCAGTTGACTCATGGGTCGGTCAAGAGCCGTGACAATGGTGGCATCAATCGTGTCAAGATTCGCCAAAACACCAGTTAACAAATTCGAGAAGAAAGGCTTACTACCCAACTGTATCGAAGCATCGGTTAAAAACTGCTGTTCAATTTCAACCACACTACTAGGGTTGATGACCCACTGATACAAGGCTTGCAACGCAGCACGACGCGCCTGTGTACGCACAGGTAGACCTTTACGAGCCTCCGCGGCTTTAGGCTTATTGTCATCCGTGGTTGGAGTTAACTCGCTCATGCATTAGCCTCAATCGCTTTCATCAGTTGAGCCATTTCAATCGCCGTTACTGCTGCCTCAAAACCCTTATTACCCGCTTTAGTGCCGGCACGTTCAATCGCTTGTTCGATACTATCCACCGTTAAAATACCAAAAGATACCGGCATACTAAAATCCAACATCGCTTGGGCAATGCCTTTGGTCGCTTCATTGGCAACAAAATCAAAATGTGGCGTATGTCCACGAATCACCGCACCCAAAGCAATAATGGCATCATATTTACCGCTTTGTGCCAAACGATGAACCGCTAAAGGAATCTCAAAAGCACCTGGCACTCGCGCCACCACCACATTGTCTAGGTTTCCGCCGTGACGCACAATCGCATCTTTGGCACCTGACTCTAACGCATCAACGACAAAACTGTTAAAACGACCGACAACAAACGCAAACTTTAGACCTTGCGCGTTCAACATACCTTCTAAATTTTTCATTGGTTATTCCTTATTTTTCCTATCCTAAAACCTTCATGAGCTGACAAAATTGCTAGACGCAAGAATCACAGTAACAACTCAAGATGTCAGTGCAATAGGTTTTATTGTTTCTCGACAAATTCCGTGACTTCTAAACCAAAGCCTGTTAACGCAGACAACTGCCAAGGTGTGCCAATAATACGCAATTGCTTTAAGCCCAAATCCGAAAGAATCTGCGCTCCTAACCCGTAAGTTTTCACATCATCGTCCATTGACTCTGCCACAGCAACTGGCAAATGACGATCTTGATGCTGCATGGCTTGAATGCGCTCGAGTAACACTCGACTGTCGGCATCTTTACGCAACACCACAATCACGCCTTTACCCGCTTGGGCAATTTGCGCCATAGCGGCACGTAGTGTCCAACCACATTCGGGACGCGTTGAGGCGAACAAATCGCAAATACTGTCTTGCATATGCACACGCACTAAGGTCGGCGACGCATCGAGTTGTCCCATACTCAAGGCAAAATGCACACGCTGATCCAACAAATCTTGATAAGCGGTGAGCTTAAATTCACCAAACTCGGTCGGCAATTTACACTCGGTCACACGTTCGATATTTTTCTCGTGCTGCGAACGGTAACGAATTAAATCGGCGATGGTACCAATTTTGATACCATGCTCAGCGGCAAAGACTTCCAATTCAGGACGACGCGCCATAGTGCCGTCTTCATTCATAATTTCGACAATCACCGAAGCAGGCGTCATCCCTGCCAAACGACCTAAATCACAACCCGCTTCCGTATGACCCGCACGAGTCAAAACACCGCCGCGACGTGCCATCAATGGAAACACATGACCTGGCATGGTAATGTCACTTGGTTTCGCATCTGTTGCTACAGCGGTACGAATGGTATGAGCGCGATCCGCTGCCGAAATACCCGTTGTCACACCCTGCGCCGCTTCAATCGACATGGTAAACGCCGTTTCTTGATGATCGGTGCTACCACGCACCATCAGGGGTAGGTTAAGCTGCTGACAACGCTCTTTCGTTAGCGTTAAGCAAATCAGTCCACGACCATAACGCGCCATAAAGTTAATATCTTCAGGGCGCACCAAATCGGCTGCCATGATTAAATCACCTTCATTTTCACGGTCTTCATCATCCATCAGGATAATCATTTTGCCCGCGCGGTAATCCGCTAATATCTCTTCTATGCTATTCAGTGCCACAACACTATCCTTTTGATCGTTTTATGCTTAGTGACTATTGTCGCATGAAATACAAATTTTTGTGTCATGCGTTGGCAATGACACAACACTGATCACTTATTTCCAAAAACCATGCTCGGCTAAAAAACCGGGCGTCAAGCTGGTTTGCTGGGACTGAGCTGACTGCCCAGTTAGCAAACGCTCCAAGTAGCGCGCAATAACATCGACTTCTAAATTCACCACTGACCCAACCGACAACTCACCCAAATTGGTTTCTTGTAGCGTATGAGGCACCAAATTAACGCTGAAGCTTTCGGCTTCGACACTATTTACCGTCAACGAAACACCATTAATGGTAATGGAACCTTTATGGGCCACATAATGCGCAATATCTTTTGGCATGGCAAAAGTATAACGCCATGAAGCACCATCAACATCGATGCTTTTGACATGACCAACGGCATCGACGTGACCACTAACCATGTGGCCACCCAAACGATCAGCCAAACGCAAGGCTTTCTCCAAATTGACCAGCGATCCCACAGACAATTGCTTAAACGCTGAAACCTTAAGTGTTTCATTGGAAACATCGGCAACAAAACTCTTTGCCGTCATGGATACCACCGTCAGGCAAACACCGTTTACGGCAATCGAATCCCCTAAAGCGACATCCGACATATCCAACTTGCCAACCGCTATGCTCAGTTTCCAATCGCCACTGGCATTAGGTGCAATGGCACTGACCTGACCCACAGATTGAATAATACCCGTAAACATTCCAGCTTCCTTTAATTGTCTGAATTAGGAATTAACCGCCAAAGGCGGTAACCAACGGCTACGCAAATCATGACCGATGCGTCGCTGCTCTAACAAACACCAATGACTCACCTGCTGCATCGACGTCAAGGCTGGTAGACCAGCCAATGCCGAGCGGGCTTCTCCCATGAGCGCTCCCGAAGTATACCACCATAATTCATCCACCACGCCCGAAGCGATTGCACTGGCGGTTAAATTAGCGCCTGCCTCTATCAATACGTCATTAATGGTAAAGGTTTCTGCCAACAGCCTCATGACATCAACTAGGTTTAATCGCCCTGATTCGTCCAAGGCAACAGCCAATACGCCCACACCCTGTTGTTTAAATAGACTGACTTTTTCGGCTTGTTGCGTTAACGCATCTTGAGAAGTCAGGATAAGCAGATCGCCAGCGCATTGAAATAATTGAGCATTGAGCGGAGAACGCAAATGCGTATCTAAGACTACCCTTAAGGGTTGAAAGGATTCGAAACCGGCTAAGCGCACCGTCAACTTTGGATTGTCTGCTAATAGCGTATCAACACCCGTAACGATAGCACCAGAAAGCGTCCTCAGTTGTTGCACATCGGCACGAGCCGCCTCACTGGTAATCCATTGACTTTGACCGTTGATCAGTGCTGTTTTACCATCCAAACTCGCACCCACTTTAGCACGCACAAACGGAAGTCGGCGTTCCATGCGCGATAAGAAACCCACATTCAACCCGCGCGCTGAAGCTTCCATCAGCCCGACATCGACTTGAATGCCTGCACTACGTAATCGTGCAATACCCGTACCAGATACTAGCGGATTCGGGTCTTGCATCGCCACTACCACTCTTGCCACGCCCGCTGCTGTTAAGGCATCACAACAGGGCGGGGTTCGACCATGATGGCTACATGGCTCTAAGGTAACATAAGCCGTCGCACCCTGCGAGTGCTCTCCTGCCATACGCAAGGCATGAACTTCAGCATGTGGCGTACCCGCTCGCTGATGCCAACCCTCGCCGACCACAACACCGTTTTTCACCAGCACACAGCCCACCGCTGGATTAGGTCTCACAGTAAATTGACCGCGCTCGGCTAAACGAATCGCCTGCGCCATGTAATGCGCATCTTCTGTCGAGAAAGGTTTGATGAGAGACAAGTCAGCCCAACTCACTAACTTTTGGCTGCAGTGCCGTCGAGCAATCGAAGAATTTCGGTTTGAAAGGCTTGCACGTCTTGAAAACTTCGATAGACAGAAGCATAACGCACATAAGCCACCTGATCCAAGCCTTTCAACTCTTGCATCACCCAGTCACCGACTTGACTGGCCGGCAACTCACGCACACCCTCTGCCATCACTTTATGACGAATACGTGTTACCGCATCCTCAATAGCGTCAGCATCGACAGGACGTTTTTCTAGGGCACGCATCATGCCAGCACGAATCTTAGCATCGTCATAGCGTTCACGATTACCGTCACGTTTAATGACGCGTGGTAACGCTACCTCAATCACCTCGTAAGTCGTGAATCGCTCATTACACTTATGGCACTCACGACGACGACGCACTTGTGCGCCATCGACCGCAAGCCTTGAGTCGATGACTTTGGTGTCGGAGGCTCCGCAAAAGGGACAATTCATATTAAAACCTATTCCGCTGTTACATTACTTTGTTGTCGCAGTGCTCGAAGTTGTCATGTACCTAGTGTACACTCCTACTTCTGTGCGCTACTCCGCCGCGTACTGAAACAGCTCATCACGGTTTGTAAAAACTGCATGAATCGCTTGTTTCATCACCAAATTTTGCGCCAGATATCAGCGCAATAGGTTTTAAGCGTATACAGGCAAACGTGAACAAACTGCCACCACTTTGGCAATCACTGCATCACGCACTTGCGCTTCATTGTCTTTACCGATACTGTCTAACACATCGCACATCCAGCCAGCCAATTCGGTACATTCAACTTCGGTGAAACCACGTGATGTCACCGCAGGTGTACCCACACGAATACCACTGGTCACAAACGGAGATTGAGGATCGTTAGGAACTGCGTTTTTGTTAATGGTAATGTGTGCAGCACCCAAAGCCGCATCAGCTTGTTTACCTGTCAGACCTTGCGCCACCAAATCAACTAAGAAAAGGTGATTGTCGGTACCGCCAGAAACCACTTTATAGCCACGCTCGATAAAGACTTTTGCCATGGCTTGTGCGTTTTTAATCACTTGAGCAGCATAAGCTTTGAACTCTGGTTCTAGAGCCTCTTTGAAAGCAATCGCTTTAGCGGCAATCACGTGCATTAACGGACCACCTTGGGTGCCTGGGAAAACGCGAGAAGCAACGGCTTTTTCAATCGCTTCGTTGGCTTTACCTAAGATTAGGCCTCCGCGAGGACCGCGTAGCGTTTTATGCGTAGTTGTGGTGACCACATCCGCATAGGGCAAAGGATTCGGATACAGACCCGCCGCCACCAAACCCGCCACGTGCGCCATATCAACAAATAGGTAAGCACCGACTTCATCGGCAATGGCACGGAACGCCGCCCAATCCATCGTTTTAGAGTAAGCCGAGAAACCCGCGATAATCATTTTAGGCTTGTGTTCTAAAGCTAATTTACGTACCTCTTCCATTTGCACGATGCCATTGTCATCAACACCATACTGAACTGAGTTATAAATTTTGCCCGAGAAATTAACCTTAGCGCCATGGGTTAAATGACCACCATGTGCCAAGCTCATACCCAAAACAGTATCACCCGGATTCAATAAAGCCTGAAACACAGCACCATTCGCTTGCGAGCCTGAATGGGGTTGCACATTTGCCCAATCTGCACCAAACAAGGCTTTGGCACGATCAATCGCGACCTGTTCAGCAACATCCACATACTCACAGCCGCCATAGTAACGCTTACCTGGATAGCCTTCGGCATACTTATTGGTAAGCACGCTACCTTGGGCTTCCATAACACGAGGACTGGTGTAGTTTTCAGAAGCAATCAGTTCAATATGATCTTCCTGACGTTGCGCTTCATCGCTGATAGCGCGCGCAATTACATCATCATAGCCAGCAATAGTCATTGATTTGGTAAACATGACAAGTCCTCGGTAAAAAAATTGAATAAGTACCACTATTGTACCAGCAAAGCTAAAACAGCCCAATATGTAGGGGGAAAGAATTTTTCTCGCCCTCCAAAAACAGCGCGAAATAGGCTGTGCTCAGGGACAAGTAGACAAAACAATCACTGATAACAAAAAACCCAGCAGGACGCTGGGTTTTTTGATGGCTGAACCGACGATTAAAACTTAATCGTTTCACCCACTTTCATCACTTTCAGATTAGCCTTAGCACCACGCTTTTTCAGTGCTTTAGCAAAATCTTCGGGCGTACCGCTTAAAATATTAAAGGTGCCGTAGTGATTCGGAATCGCCATTTTTGGATTCACCAATTTCACTGCTTCCGCAGCACGTTCAGGCCCCATGGTGAAGCGGTCACCAATGGCTACCAGCATGGCATCGATCTTACCAAACTCATTCACCAACTTCATGTCAGAAAACAAGTCGGTATCACCCGTATGATAGAAACGCGGACCATCTTTAACTGAAACAACAAAACCCACGGCAATACCAGCTTCTTTCAGGTCGCCACCTTCTAACTCAACGCTGCCACCATGAATCGCTGGCACAAAACCAATTTTGATCTCGCCGTCCAACAGACTAATTTCACCGCCGGGAAAACCTGCAGTCCCCATATTGAACTGACCTTCCGGGAACTTCATGTGTTTCACCATTGCTTTACCCAGCTCTAAGGTCGAAACCAACATAGCGGTCGGATTATTTTCAGCAATCGCTGTCGCATCGGCAACATGATCAAAATGACCATGCGTGGCTAAAATCAGACTCACATCATCCAAAGCTTCCATATCTTTCTTAGCATTGGGGTTGGTTGGATTATTGATCCACGGATCAATAATGACGGTTTTACCCGAAGGCGTGACAATTTTATAAGTCGAATGCCCGTACCAAGTCAGTTGAGTCGCCGCTAGCGCTGGGATAGCTAAAGCTAAAGCACCGGTGGCGATGATGGTTTTAACGAATTGCTTCATGTGGCGTCACCTCTTGTTATATCTAAAAATTATATGTAAATTTGCCGTTAACAAACTAAGGCTGTAAAGTTGGATGCAAAATCACATCAACATCGTCACTATATTACAGTTGACCAATATCCGCAACCAAACTCATTAACTGATGCGCACCAACCAGAAGCGCTAAACGATTATTACGTAACGCCTCATCCTCTACATTCACCATCACATCGGCAAAGAAAGCATCAGCTGGCTCGCGTAACGCCGATAATGTTTGCAACACTTGCGCATAATTTCCCTGAGCAAAAGCGGCTTGCGCTTCCACTTCAATATCACATAAAGCCAACCAAAGCTGTTGCTCTGCGCCCGCCTGTAATAATGCGGTATTCACCACGGCATTGCTGCTAGGCGATTTTTTCAGAATATTACCAATACGCTTATTGGCAGCTGCCAAGGCTTGGGCTTCCGATAGTTGAACAAAATGCTCGACAGCTTGCAAACGACGCCACATGTCTAAGGGTTGCGCCGATGCAACGACACGCACGGCTTCAAACCATTCAGGTTTTACGCCCGTTTCGACCGCATAGCCTTTGAAACGTGCCACCACGAAATCGACGATTTGAGTCACCAAATCAGCATTAACCACAGGATTGTGTAACGCTAAAGCTTCACGCACCCAATAATCAATATCGATCGCCAGTTCAGACTCAACAGCAATACGCACGATACCCAAAGCAGCACGACGCAGTGCAAAGGGATCTTTATCGCCTGTTGGAATCATGCCCGCATAAAAAATTCCGGTCAGTGTATCGAACTTATCGGCTAAAGCGACCGATTGCGCGACAGAATTGTTCGGCAGTTCAGCTCCGCCACCCTTTGGCCAATAATGCTGTTCAATCGCATATGCCACATCGGCATCTTCATTGGCTTGCAGCGCATAATAACGCCCCATAATACCTTGCAGTTCGGGAAACTCACCCACCATGCCCGACATAAGATCACATTTAGCAAGGCGCGCCGCTCGACCCGCCAATTCAGGTGATGAACCCAGGTGTTTCGCCATCGCAGCCGCGAGCGTTTCAACACGTTCGACTTTATCAAACACGCTGCCCAAATCTTTCTGGAAAATCACCGTTTTTAAGGGTTGCAACCAAGCTTCCATCGAATGCTTTAAGTCTTGTTGCCAGAAGAAACGCGCATCGGACAAACGTGGACGTACCACTTTTTCATTGCCTTCGCGAATTTGTGCCACATCGGTACTATCGATATTGGTAATGACAATAAATACGGGCGTTAATTTACCCTGCGCATCAACCGTGTGGAAATATTTTTGATTGGCTTTCATCGTTGAAATGAGACACTCTTGTGGTACTTGCAAAAAATCTTCATCAAAACGACAAGTAACGGCACTTGGCCACTCAACCAAAGCCGCTACTTCTTCCACCAGATCAGGATCAATTTCTGCCACCACGCCCGCATTTTTTGCCGCCGCTTGCACCAAATCGACAATACTATCCATACGTGCATTAAAGCTGGCAACGACAAAGGCTTTTGCCAGTGTTTGCTCGTAGCTCGAAGCATCTTTCAACAACACTAACTCAGGGTGATGCACACGATGACCAACACTCACTTGTGCGGATTCAACACCCAGAATGCGACACGGCAATACATCCTCACCCAACAACAGCGTCACATGTTTTACAGGACGAACAAATTCTGCGTCCCCTGCACCCCAACGCATGCGCTTAGGAATGGGTAAGTCAGCAAGAGCCTTTTCTACCATAGCAGGCAACAAATCGCGCGTATGACCGCCTTTAATAACCTGTTTCACCGCCATCCACACGCCCTTAGGGGTATCGACTTCGATCAGATCGACAATGGCAACGCCATTGGTACGTGCAAAACCTTCCAGTGCCTTACTCGGATTACCATCTTCATCGAAAGCTTGTGCTTTGGGGGGACCTTGACGCTCTTGTACACGGTCTTCTTGCTGGAGTTGCAAATCGCACACACGCACAGCTAAACGGCGTGGCGTGGCAAAGGGTTCGATAGCACCATGAGTTAAGTTAGCTGCAACCAATTGTTTGGCGATACCATCGGCAAAAGCCTGCATTAAACGCTTTAGGGCTTTAGGTGGTAATTCTTCGGTGGCAATTTCAACTAAAAAATTGGCTTTCATTACACACCCTCCTTCACATCAACTTTACACATCGGGAAACCTAAGGCCTCACGTCTGGCTACGTAGGCTTCGGCGACTTGCTTGGCCATCGCACGCACCCGACCAATAAAGCGTTGACGTTCCGTTACTGAAATGGCTTTACGCGCATCTAATAGGTTAAAGCTGTGTGAGGCTTGTACCACTTGTTCATAAGCAGGCAAAGGTAAATCTTGACTAATCAGTGAATTGAAAGCGGTTTCACAATCATCGAAGGTTTTAAACAAAACATCAGTGTTAGCATGTTCAAAGTTGTAAGTAGACATTTCCACTTCGTTTTGATGGAAAACATCGCCGTAGGTCACTTTACCCTGTGGACCATCAACCCAAGTCAAATCGTAAACGCTGTCCACTCCTTGTAAATACATGGCAATGCGCTCAAGGCCATAGGTAATCTCCCCCGACACAGGACGACACTCTAGTCCACCAACTTGTTGGAAATAGGTGAATTGAGTCACTTCCATACCGTTCAGCCAAACTTCCCAACCTAGCCCCCAAGCGCCAAGTGTCGGAGACTCCCAGTTATCTTCAACAAAGCGGATATCATGAACCTTGCGGTCAACACCCATCATTTCCAATGACTGTAAATATAAATCTTGAATATTGTCGGGTGATGGCTTGAGCAACACTTGAAATTGATAGTAATGCTGCAAACGATTCGGGTTTTCACCATAACGACCGTCGGTTGGACGACGACAAGGCTGCACATAAGCCGTGCGCCATGGCTCTGGTCCCAATGCACGCAAGAAAGTAGCCGAATGAAAGGTTCCAGCACCCATTGGCATATCATAAGGTTGAATCACCACACAGCCTTGTTGCGCCCAAAAGTCTTGCAACGCAGCAATGAGTCCTTGAAAAGTTTTAATATTGTGCTTAAGGGTGGCGGATGACACGGTCATAACTCCAACAACATCTGGGTAAAAATAGTCTTGTATTCTACCACAAGCAACAGGTTAATCTGATCAACATCAAGTCCAATGTAAAACTGACACTTTGCATGTGATTGCTATCACAGGTATAATGTTTAAATAAATTATCTTGTCCAAACATAGGTTACCCCCGCATGATGGCAGAACTCAAACAACGCATGGCGCCCACCAAGCGCTTACACAAGCTGGTGATTGCCAGCAGCTTGACCCTCGCAACAATCGCTACAATTGCCTCCCTGCCGATTCAGGCCAACTTCCCTTCACAAGCTTTTGAACTTCCCTTGCCGGAAATGACGCGTCAAATTGATGAATCCTTAGCATTAATGGATGAAGTTGAAGAAACTGCCGAGTTGGTGAGTCAATGGGTCGAAGTCAAAAAAGGTGATAATTTAGGCGTTATCATGGAGCGCGTTGGGTTAGGAGCCAGTGTTGCCGCTCAATTATCAGGGAGTCCTAATGGTGAAGCCTTCCGCAAGCTGCGAGCTGGCACTCACATGGAACTTAAGTTTGATGAAAACAATCAACTTGTTGCACTGAATTATCACTTTTCGAGTCTCAACATCCTCACAGCGGAAAAAACAGACACTGGTTTTGCCGTTCAGCAAGTGGTTAAACCGGTTGAAAGTCAAATTGTCAGCTTCAATGGTACCATTGACAACTCGCTTTTTTTAGATGGTCGCAAAGCCGGTATGCAAGCCCAGCAAATCATGGACATGGCGGATATTTTCGCCTGGGACATCGATTTTGGTCGTGAGTTACAGCCTGGCAATACCTTTAGTGCCGTGTTTGATGTGCCCTTTGCAGAAGGCAATGCGGTGGGATCGGGCAAGTTACTGTCTGCCCGCATCGTTATTGGTAAAAAAGAACATACCGCTTTCTACCACGCTGCCAGCAAGGCTTACTACGATCAAGAAGGCAAAAGCTTACGCAAAGCCTTCAACCGCAACCCAGTTGATTATGTTCGCATTACCTCCGGTTTCAGCAAAGCCCGCTACCATCCTGTGTTACATGAAATGCGTGCCCACAAAGGCGTGGACTATGGTGCTCCCATTGGAACACCGGTTAAAGCTACCGGTGACGGTAAAGTCAGCATGAAGGGTTGGGGTAATGGTTATGGCAATATGATTACCATTCAACACGGTGCAACCTACACCACTGTCTATGGTCATCTATCTCGCTTCGCTAATGGTATTAAAGCCGGTAGTAACGTGAAACAAGGCGAAGTGATTGGTTATGTCGGCATGACGGGTTTGGCCAGTGGTCCGCATTTGCATTACGAATTCCGTGTCAAGGGTCAGCATGTCGATCCTTTAGGCGTGAAATTTGTTGAAGGGGATCCGTTAAAATCTAAAGATAAACCAGCATTTATGCAACAGGTGGCTCAACTCACTGAACGTATGAATACACCGGTGTTGGATGATGCTACCATGGCGAAATTTAGTGATGATGCCAGCATTAACACTGAACCTACGCAAACGGCTTATAACACACAGTTTGAGTAAGGTTGCATGTTGACGCTGGGCATTCTTTCGGGTACCAGCGTTGATGCCATTGATATCGCTTTGGTAGATTGGCAATCACAACCTCCAAAGCTTGTTGCTTTTGACGAGTTTGAATGGCCTAAACCCATTCAAACTCGCTTATTGGCACTGCCCGAATCCCCTCACCTCTCTCTAGTCCAACTGGGCGAACTAAATACCGCTGTCGGTCAGGTATTTGCGCAGTGCATTCAATCCTTTCTTAATAAGCAGCAGATAAATCCTTCATCCATAGCGGTTGTTGGCAGTCATGGGCAAACGCTTTGGCATCACCCCCAAGGCGAACACCCTTTCAGCTTACAAATTGGACATGCGGCAATCATCGCCAAACAAACGGGCATTGCCGTTGCTGCCGACTTTCGTATGGACGATGTGGCGTTAAGTGGCCAAGGAGCACCGCTTGCGCCTGCCTTTCATGAAGTCTTGTTTGCCAAACCGAATGAATCAGTAGGCGTATTGAATTTAGGCGGCATCGCTAACATTACCTTAATGCGTCCCAATCAACCCACCATGGGGTTTGATACGGGCCCCGCCAATACCTTATTAGACGCTTGGTATCGGCAGCATCATAGCGATCGAGCCTTCGATAAGGCAGGCAACTGGGCAGCCAGCGCCCCAGTTGATAACACCCTCTTAACACACTTACTGGCTCATCCCTACTTTCAACACCCCTTACCCAAAAGCACGGGTCGAGAAGACTTTTCCTTGCACTGGCTTAACCAGCAGCTGACAGGGTTTACACATCTATCTGCAGCGCAGGTACAAAGCACGCTGATGCAATTAACCGTTGAAAGCATTGCTCAAATTATCTGTCAAACACTGAATCCTGGCAGCCAAATCTGGTTAGCCGGTGGCGGTGTCATGAATGACGAATTAACGAAACGGCTCAAATCCGCTTTGCCTGACTATCAACTCTTGCCAAGCGAACAAAGCGGCTACCCTTCTGCGGCCATTGAAGCCATGTTGTTTGCCTGGCTGGGCAAACAACGGCTAGAGGCACAAGCCATAAATATCACCAGTATTACAGGCAGTAAAAAGCCCGCCATACTGGGCGGGCTTTGGTTGCCATAACAGGCCAAACTTTATCGCTGACTGATGGGCGTATAACGACGCTCACCTTCACCCATGTAAATTTGGGTAGGACGGTAAATTTTATTTTTCTTTAACTGCTCATGCCAATGCGCCAACCAACCAGCAGAGCGAGAAATGGCAAAAATTGGCGTATAAGAAGCTGGATCGAAGCCCATTTCACGATACAAAATACCGGAATAGAAATCGACATTCGGGTAAACACCTTTGTGCGCCAGCAACTCTTTACAGACTTCTTCGACTACTAGAGCCGTTTCAAACAACTTACTCAGCTTACCACCCTTATCAATCAGATTTTCCTGAATGAGTTGTTGCAAAATCGCGGCACGTGGATCTTTGGTTTTGTATTCTCGATGACCCATACCCCAAATCACTTGCTTATTCGCTAAACGATTTTCGATGTAACTGCGTGCATTTTTGGCATCACCAATATCTTCCAACATGGCAATCACTTTTTCATTCGCAGCACCATGCAAAGGACCAGACAAGGAACCAATGGCTGATGACACCACCGAACAAGGATTGGCTAAGGTCGAACCGGTTACCAAGGCAGTGAAGGTAGAGGCATTAATGGTATGTTCTGCGTGCAAAATCAGACAAGCGTCCAGCAAACGCTCCCACACAGGGTCAGGTTCTTTACCTTTGAGCATGTACAGCATATTGCCCGCATAAGAGAGATCGGTACGCGGATTAATGGGGTCATAGCCGTTACGCAAATGCTCCCACATCGCCACCAAAGTACCCATGTGCGCCAAGATATTTTCTGACACTTCACGAATATAGGTGGCATCATTTTCATCCCCCGCCATATAAGCGGTCGAAGGATAAAAACTGGCCATCGAAGCCATTACCGTTTGCAACATGTGCATTGGGTGAGTGGTTGCTGGCAAACACTTCATTAATGAACGAATGTTGTATTTAACGCGACGATTTTCGTTGAGCTTTTCAGTAAAACGAGCCAATTCATCTGCTGACGGCAATTCGCCTGTCAACAACAATAATGCCGTTTCTTCAAACGAAGAAAACTGTGCTAATTCTGCAATGGAATAACCTCGGTAGGTTAGAACACCCGCTTGTCCATCAATATACGAAATTGCCGACTCTGTCGCGGGAACCCCAGCCAAACCAGGAATATAAGCCATTGTCATAGATTATTACACTCACTCACACACTAAAAGAAGAACCACAACCACAGGTTGATGTCGCATTGGGATTTTCAATGACGAAACGCGCGCCCGATAAATCCTCTAAGTAATCGATTTTTGAACCTACCAAATACTGAAAGCTCATTGAGTCGATAAGGAGTTGAACACCATCTTTTTCAACCGCTGTATCATCATCGTTGACTGCAGCATCAAAGGTAAAACCATATTGAAAACCCGAACAACCACCACCTGTGATATAAACACGCAATTTCAAGTCTGGATTATTTTCATCCGCCAACAAGGTTTTAACCTTGGCGGCGGCATTATCAGTGAAGTTTACTGGTACAA
The DNA here is from genome assembly GCA_964519885.1 of uncultured Francisella sp. Classification (GTDB taxonomy): domain Bacteria; phylum Pseudomonadota; class Gammaproteobacteria; order Thiomicrospirales; family Thiomicrospiraceae. The sequence continues at coordinate 90,737 of CAZFLX010000001.1, forward strand.
AAGTGTCGCTCATGATGTAGGCCCTCGAATCTCTATTAGTATAGGCGCTATTCTAGCACGTTATTTGGCTAAGGTAAGAGCGCAATGGTTTCTAATCCCATCGACTCTGGTAACCCGAACAACAAATTCATATTTTGCACCGCCTGACCAGAAGCCCCTTTCGCCACGTTGTCAATGACCGAGGTGACAACCACTTTGTTACGACCTTGTGGACGATAAACGGCTAAACGACACATATTAGTCCCTTTAACGCTGCGCGTTTCTGGCATACTACCGGCTGGCATCACGTCAACAAATTGCTCATTAGCATAGCGTTGTTCGAACAAGGCTTGCAGTTCACTAGCACTGACATCTTTCGTTAAATTAGCGTAAACCGTTACCTCAATACCCCGAATCATTGGCAGTAAGTGTGGCACAAAAGTCACATTCACGGGTTTGCCTGCCATCACCGCTAAACGTTCTTCAATTTCAGGTAAATGGCGATGACCATTTAAGCCGTAAGCTTTAAAACTATCGGTGGTTTCCGCAAATAACATATCAATTTTGGCATTACGACCTGCACCCGAAATGCCCGACTTGGCGTCTACCACCAGATCACTAACATCAATCAGGTTATTTTCGAGCAAAGGCATCAGCGCCAATTGGGTTGCCGTCGGGTAACAACCTGGATTACCGATAATCATCGCACTTTTAATAGCTTCTCTGTTGGTTTCTGGTAAACCATAAACCGAACTTGGCACTAACTCAGGAGAAGGATGCACATGCGCGTACCATTTCTCCCATACCGCTAAATCTTGTAAACGAAAATCCGCAGCCAAGTCAATAACTTTAACGCCAGCGTCAGTCAACTCTTTAGCTTGAGCTGCAGCCACGCCATGCGGAGTTGCAAAGAAAACCACGTCACACTCAGTCAGATTGGACTCATCTGGCGTAGTAAACACCAAATCATCCATCACACCGCGCAAGCTGGGAAACAGCTTAGCCACCGAAGTACCCGCTTCACCGCGCGAGGTAATCGCTTGAATCTTTGCTTGTGGATGACGTGCCAAAATGCGTAATAACTCAGAACCCGTATAACCCGTTCCACCCACAATACCGACATTAATTGGCGTCGTCATTCCACTTTTTCCCTTCGTTAAATCTTCAATTCTTTAAGCTTAGTTAAACACATCTGCCATCGTCTAGCTTTTTAGCAAATTGTCACAAAACTGTCATTACGTAGCAGCTGTTTTTTTAGCACGTGTGCTTTTAGGCTTATTCGCCGTCCCATCTCCTTCAACTGCGCCCGCTTTTTTACGCGTTGTTTTAGGCTTTGTGGTTGCCGCTTCTGTAGCATCACTGGAGGCTTTAGCTGTTGTTTTAGCCGTTGTCTTCTTCGTTGTACTTGCCTTCTTAGGTGCGGCTGCTTTTTTAGCCGGTGCTTTCGCCGCGGTTTTACCTCGTCCACGCATGGGTTTACTCGGGGCTTCTGCCAAACGACGTAAGCACTCCTCTAGCGTTAAGTCGTGCGGGTTTTCTGTTTTGGCAATTTTGGCGTTGACCTTGTTAACGGTATCAGCGATGTAAGGTCCCCACTGTCCATTGAGAATTTGAATGTCTGTGCCTTCAAACTTTTTCACCACTTTGTTGGCTTCTTGCTCGAGCTTGGCTTGCACCAAGGCACTGGCTTCTTCAAGCGTGATATCCAGCGGATCAAAACCTTTCAGCGTCACGTTCAGCTTACCCGCTTGAATATAAAGCCCAAAAGGACCACGCTTGACCACCAACGACGTACCCGATTCAACGGCAAACAGCGTACCGTCGCTGCTATAAGCCGATAAAATATCTGTGGTTGCCCCTAAATCCCGCGGTAACTTGAATAAATCTAAAGCATCTTCCAGTTTAATGGTGTCCATGCGTTGGGTGTTACGCAAGCTGGCATAAACAGGTTTTTCACCCGTTTCTTCCTCATTGCCGCCCAACTGAGCAAAAGCGCCAAAACGCCCCATTCGCACAGACACGGGTTTGCCCGAAACGGGATCTGTACCCAACTCGCGTGCTTGTGATACTTCGGCACGTGAAATCGTCTCGGCGGCTTCTACCTGGGCATGAAAGGGCTGATAAAACTGCGATACCGTATCACGCCACTCCGCCTTGCCTTCCGCCACGGTATCAAACTGACCTTCCATGCGGGCGGTAAATTGATAGTCGATCACTTCGGGGAAGTGTGCAATGAGGAAATCGGTGACAATACCCGCAATATCGGTTGGGAAAAGTTTATTTTTCTCACTGCCCGTCAGTTCGGTTTGTTCTGTTTTACTAATCTGTCCATTTTCTAAGGACAAAAGCGTTAATTGACGCGGTGTCCCTTCACGATCTTCTTTCACCACATAGCCACGATCTTGCACCGTTGAAATGGTCGGCGCATAGGTCGAAGGACGACCAATGCCCATTTCTTCCAAGGCTTTCACCAAGGCTGCTTCATGGAAACGTGCAGGCGCACGACTAAAGGTTTCTTTCGCCATCGCTGCTTGTAATTGCAACGTCTGACCCACCTGCATCGGTGGTAAGCGCCCTTCGTCTTTGTCGTCATCGTCACTGCGGTCATCGTAAGCACGGATAAAACCATCGAACAACAAAACTTCGCCCTTAGCAATCAAGGCTTCGTTCGGTAAGGCACTGATGCTAATTTCAGCGGTGGTACGTTCAAACTTAGCATCACTCATTTGACTGGCTAGTGTACGTTTCCAAATGAGTTGATAAAGTCGCTGTTCATTACGCTCACCATCCACCATATCTTTCGACAAATCGGTCGGACGAATGGCCTCATGCGCTTCTTGTGCGCCTGCCGATTTGGTTTTGTATTTACGCACTTGGTGATATTGATCGCCAAAACGATCACGAATCACATTGCCTGCTTGTCCCAAGGCAATATCGGACAAGTTCACCGAGTCGGTACGCATGTAGGTAATTTTACCTGACTCGTACAAACGTTGAGCAATGGTCATGGTTTGCTTAACCGAAAAACCCAGCTTTTGCGCCGCTTCTTGCTGTAGGGTCGAGGTGGTAAAGGGCGGACGCGGACTGCGGCTAGCAGGCTTGGCTTCTAAACTGGTCACGGTTAAGGTCGAACGAGACAGTGCTTGCAGAAAACTTTCCGCCGCCATGCTGTCGGCTAAATCTTTGTTGCGCTTAGCAGCGAAAGCCAGATTATCGGCTAACAGACTTGCCGTTAAGCGAAAACTGGCCTGTGGCTGAAAGGCTTGAATTTCACGTTCACGCTCGACAATCAAACGCACGGCAACCGACTGCACCCGACCCGCCGACAGGCCTGTGCGCACTTTTTTCCACAACACGGGTGACAACTCAAAACCAACCAAGCGATCGACCACACGACGCGCTTGCTGTGCATCGACTAAATGCACATCGAGGGTACGCGGATTAGTCACCGCTTGCTCAATCGCTGGTTTAGTAATTTCATGAAACACAATGCGCTTAGTCGAGTCCACAGGTAAATTAAGTGCCTGCGCCAAATGCCAAGCAATCGCCTCCCCCTCACGGTCTTCGTCGGTTGCCAGCCATACGGTATCTACCTCTTTCGCCAACTTTTTCAACTCAGAAACCACCGACTTCTTATCGGCAGACACTTCATAAGCTGGGGTAAAACTTTGTAAATCAATGCCCATGCCTTTTTTTGGCAAGTCGCGAATGTGACCAAAGCTTGAACGTACCGTAAAGTCTTTGCCTAGGTATTTTTCTATCGTTTTGGCCTTAGCAGGTGACTCGACGATGACCAGATGTTTCATTTAAAACGCTCCCCTTCAGCGAATTCGGGCAATTTTATTGCCTCCATAGTTTTCAACGCTATCAGAGATTTCAAGTTCCATCAAGAGGGAAGCGAATTCTGATGCTGATAATTGACACATTAATAGCAATTCGTCCGCACTGATCGGATCGTAAGGAATCTGTTTTAACAAAGCCGCCGCCGTCGGTGATAAGCTTGATAAATCAGTTGCTTCTGACGCAGATGACTGAACAAAACGCCGCAATTGCGGGGCTAATTCACTCAGCATGTCTTGTACCGTTTCCGTCAATTTGGCCTGACCTTTTTTAATCAGGGCATGGCATCCCTTAGCTAAGGGATTATGAATTGATCCCGGAATGGCGAAAACTTCTCGACCCTGTTCTAACGCCAGTCCAGCGGTAATCAACGACCCAGAAGCCTCTGCCGCTTCCACCACTAACACCCCCAGCGACAAACCAGAAATAATGCGATTGCGTTGAGGAAAGTGCCAATGATCGGCACGCGCACCCAGAGCAAACTCACTCAACATCAACCCCGATGCCACAATCGATTCCGCCAAAGCTTTGTTACGTGCGGGATACACCAAGTCGACGCCCGTACCCACCACCGCAATGGTCTGCCCCTGATGAGCCGCCAAAGCGCCCGCGTGTGCCGCCGCATCGATACCTCCCGCTAAGCCACTGGTCACACACAAGCCCGCTTCGGCTATACCTTGTGCGAAATCGAAAGCAATTTTGTGCCCGCCCGTGGTGGCATTGCGACTCCCTACCAGAGCGATTTGAGGTGCTGACAACAAAGCGCAATCCCCACGCGCCCACAACAAAGGTGGCAAATCATCGATTCGCGCCAACAAAGACGGATAATCAACATCATCCCACCATAGAAGTCGATGCTGTTGTGGGGAACGTGTCACCCACTCCAATTGCTGATCGGCTTGTGACCAATTGGCTTGCCAATCGTTAGGCAGTCCCCAATTGAGCTGTTGCGAACGACCAGCCGACACCAGCAACTCAGCGCTTCCCGCCAAGGACATCAGTTGTAAAAAAGCTTTTCGCCCCACGCCTTTGCTTAAATAGACCGCTAATCGTGCCCGATTTTCTTGCTCACTCACCATTAGCTGACCCATTCTCCGCTGTTTTAGCCTTGTTTTTGACATATAATAAGGTAAAAAATGATTGCGAAAAGGAAAATTTTCCATGTTGCTGGACATAGTCCTCCATCCCGATGAGCGTTTACGCGTTCACTGTACCCCAGTTAGCGCAATGAATGACAAGCTGGATCAGCTACTCAACCATATGTTCGACACCATGTATGATGCCGAAGGCGTCGGCTTAGCCTCAACTCAAGTGGGTGAAAATCAACGTTTTTGCGTGGTTGATGTGTCTGAAGATCGTAGCAAACCCTTGGTGTTAATTAATCCTGAAATCATCGACCACAAAAACACCATCACCTGGAAGGAAGGCTGTTTATCGATTCCTGAGGTGTCTGCAGAAATTGTGCGTCCAAAAAATATTTTGGTGCGTGCGTTGGATCGTGACTTTAAACCGATTGAGTTTGAAGCCGATGAATTGCTGTCGGTGTGCATTCAACATGAAATTGACCACTTAGATGGCAAACTCTTTATTGACTATTTGTCACCCTTAAAACGTCGTCGTTTGATGGATAAATACGCCAAACAACAAAAGGCACAAACCTCATGAGTTTGCGTATTATTTTTGCCGGCACACCAGAGTTTGCCACTTATCCCTTACAAGCTTTACTGAATAGCGAACACCAAGTCGTGGCGGTTTTCACTCAGCCAGACCGTCCAGCAGGGCGAGGTAATAAACTCACACCACCGCCTGTTAAAGTCTTGGCTGAACAACACAGCATCCCCGTGCATCAAGCCCTGTCGCTTAAAACAGCAGAATCTCAAGCGCTTGTCGCTCAGTACCAGGCGGATGTAATGGTGGTAGTGGCTTATGGCTTGCTATTACCTCAAGCCGTGTTGGATTTACCGCGCTACGGCTGTTTGAATATTCATGGCTCGTTACTGCCACGTTGGCGTGGCGCTGCGCCCATTGCACGCGCCATCGAAGCGGGCGACAAACAAACGGGCATCGACATTATGAAAATGGATGCAGGGCTAGATACCGGAGACATTCTGGCGCGAGCAGTATTGCCCATTCTTGCATCGGATACGCAACAACAAGTGCATGACAGTCTGGCTCCGATGGGTGCTCAACTCTTAATGACCGTACTGAGCGATCTGCCGCATTTCTTGGCTCACGCCAAACCTCAGCCGACTGAGGGGATAAGCTATGCGCACAAACTGACTAAGGCAGAAGGCAAAATAGATTGGAACCAAAGCGCCAGCCAAATTGTGCGTAAGATTCGCGCCTTTGCCCCCTGGCCAGGAAGCTTTTGTTATTGGAAAGATCAAGTATTAAAAATCGGCATGGCACAAGTGACCAGTGAAACCAGCAATGCATTACCTGGAACGGTACTGAAACTGACCGATGACGGCTTACTGGTCGCCACCAGTGATGGCGTTGTCGCGCTACAACAACTGCAACGCACGGGCGGAAAAATGCTCCCCGTGCGTGAATTTAGCAAAGGTTGCGATTTAACCGAACAGATACTCACCTAATGAAAACACCTGTCAGCGCGCGTCGCCTCGCCTTCGATATGCTCATGGCGGTGATTGTCGATAACGAATCACTCTCCGCCGTTTCACCCCGCCTGTTACCTCGTTTAAGCGAGGGGCGAGACCGAGCCTTTGCCTACCGCTTAACACTCGACACACTACGCCAACTCAATCGACTGGCTTGGATGCGTGACCAACTGCTCGAACGCCCTTTTAAGGGCAAAGACATGGATATTGCCGTGCTATTGCTATTGGGTTTGGCGCAGCTGTGTGACGAATCTCTTGCGGTTCATGCCAGTCTGAATGAAACGGTTGAGCTGGCACGAGCGTTTAAGAAAAAGCCCTGGGCTGTTGGCGTAGTGAACGCTGTGTTGCGCAATTTTCAGCGTCAGCAAAGCGAATTAACGCAAAAAGCCAATCAACAGACGCCCTTAGCCACTGCTCATCCTGCTTGGTTCATTCAACAACTGCAACAAGCCTATCCTGAAAACTGGCAAACGATTTGTGAGGCGAACAATGAACCGGCAGCTTTATGCCTACGTTTAAAACCCCAGCTAAATTCAGCAGACTACATGGCTTCGCTAGCAGACAACCTCACTGCCAGTCACCATCCTGCACACTCCCAAGCAGTGCTACTCAATTCAACAGACGTCACGCAATTGCCTGGGTTTGAGCAAGGCTGGTTTAGTGTGCAAGATGCCAGCGCACAATGGGCAGGGCATTTATTGCAACCCCAAGCGCATGAACGTATTTTAGATGCCTGCGCTGCACCTGGGGGCAAAACCACCCACCTATTAGAATTATGCGACAACCAATGTGACTTGACCGCTTTAGACATTGAAGCTACTCGTTTAGAACGCATCCAAGAAAACTTAACCCGCTTACAACTCAACGCCACGCTGAAGGTTGCCGATGCCACAGATACTCAATCTTGGTGGGATGGTCAGCTTTTTGACGCCATTTTGCTAGACGCCCCCTGTTCTGCAACAGGCATTATTCGTCGTCATCCCGATATTAAATGGCACCGCAAGCCGGCTGATATTCGTGCACTCAATGAAACCCAAGCGCTGTTACTAGACCAACTCTGGCCGCTGATCAAGCCATCTGGCAGGCTGTTGTACGCCACTTGCTCGGTGCTGCCCAGCGAAAATAAAGAACAAATTCAGTCCTTTTTGTCGCGTACTGAGGATGCACAACTGATCGTAACACCCATACCTGATGCGCTGGATACTGGCTTTGGTCAACAATTACTCCCTAGCCACAGTCGAGGGGGTGATGGTTTCTTCTATGCACTGCTACACAAGCGAGGAAACTAACTGATGCGATTTCGCTGGTTATTATCTTTCCTATTGATGAGCCTAAGCCAAGCCTTATGGGCAGATATGACCCGTGCCACGCCCCTCATGCCGAGTATCCAAGCACAACAATTGGTGGTCGACGGTCAAATCACCCTTGGTATGACCGCCACCATGGAAAAAGCCCTGCTACACGGTATAGCCATCGAATACAGCATTCAAGTAAAACTCATTGATCCGGATCAATGGTTTTGGCAAAACACCTTAGCCAGTAAAAAAATGCGGGTGCGCCTTTCTTACGACCCACTGAAACAAACCTATCTGTTAAGCAATCTGACCTTATCCCGACTGAATACCGATCGCGATTTATCGCGCGCACTCACCACACTGGGATCCATTCAGAGTTTTCCCTTAATTGATATTGAAAAATTGCAAGCCAACAAAGCCTATGCCCTGCAACTTGAGGTGAGTTTAGAGCGCGACAGCCTGCCCAATGCCTTGCGTCTATCCAGTTTACTGGACAGCGAATGGCGTGTGAATTTAAGTGGGCATCCACAACCTTGGACTTTTAAACCATGAAACGGCTAAGAGAAAAGTTTAAGCCTTACCGTTTCGTCCTCCTGATTGCGATTCTGTTAGTTTTTTCTCTAATTTTACTCAGTCAAAGCCTGCAAACCGCCCAAGACTTCACCAACACTTATGGCGCCTTACTGCTGATCAATTTGCTGGGCGCATTAATTCTGTTAGCTTGGTTGGCTTTCAATCTTTGGCAATTAAAACAAGACATTGTTCGGCAAACCCCTGGCTCTAAACTCCAAATTCGTTTAGTGGGTGTGTTGGTTTTGTTGATTGGCATTCCGATGTTGGTGGCTTTCTTTTTCGCTCGCCATGTCATTCACCAAAGTGTCGAAAACTGGTTCGATACCCAAACTGAAGAAGTCCTACAAGACGCCTTAACGCTCAGTCGTAGCTTGCTCGACTTAAAAACACGAGACAGCCTTAATCGCTTAGAGGGTTTAATTCAACTCAATAAAGAAGAGCTCATCAATCAACCGACCTTCGCCTTGACCAGCGTGGCAGAGATGCTGGGTGATCGCAATACCGACATCACGCTATTTTCCAGCGCCGGGCAAGTCATCGCTACCGCCAGCATTGACACCATTAATACCAATAGCCTATTACCGCAACCCTTACCTGAGCACATTTTGCAGCAGGTTCGTCAAGGCACACCCTATGCGGCTTTAGATGCGGATCCCCTGTCGGATGGCACCGTGAGTAGCTTTATTCGTATTGTGTTGCCGATTAGAGATCCCAATCAACGTATTCCCTCGTTATTACAAGCGCAATTCCATTTACCCGACGAACTGCGTCAACAAACCGACCGCGTTAGTAAAGCCAATGCTCAGTACCAAACGCTGGCTTTTTTACGTGAACCCTTAAAAACGTCGGTAACCATTAACTTGGCGCTGGTGGTATTACTGACACTACTTGGCGCGGTACTGGCAGGTATTCAGGCCACGCGTAACTTTATTCGCCCCGTTAGTGAACTCACACAGGGTACGCGCAATATTGCCAAAGGGGATTATAGTCAACGCTTAGAAACTGACCGTCATGATGAACTGGGCGATTTGATGCACACCTTCAATGATATGGCGGAACAAATCCAAAAATCCCGTGATGAGTTGCGTCGAAGCCAGCTCACCGCTGAAGGGCAAAAACGCTATTTGCAAATTCTGCTTAACCAAATTACCGCTGGGGTACTCACCTGCGATCCCAAATTGAGGCTCCGCACGGCGAATAATGCTGCCTCACGTTTACTTGGCACCAGCTTAGACAGCCAACTCGGCTTGACTCTAACGGAACTGGTAGAAAAACACAGTCCCTTGTCTCCCTTTATCGAAGCCATTGAAAGTGCCGCCCAAGAACTTGCACCCCAAAGTGAAAAAGCTTGGGAAAACCAAATTTCCATCGATGCCGCTGATAGTCGTCACATTCTGATGCTTCGTGTTAACCGACTGCCCGACTTGTTGCATACCTCGGGTGGTTTGTTAGTGGTATTTGATGATATTACCGCCATTGTGCAATCGCAACGCTACGCTGCCTGGCAAGATATTGCCCGACGTTTAGCACATGAAATTAAAAACCCACTCACACCCATTCAATTGGCTGCCGATCGCATGCGCTATCGTTTACTCGATCATTTGAATGAAGAAGATGCCCGCATTCTCGATCGCGCCACCCATACCATTATTCAGCAAGTCGATTCGATGAAGCGACTGGTACAAGACTTTTCCGATTTCGCCAAAAGTCCGAAAGTGGTGATGCAGCAAATTGATTTGAATAACTTTATTCAAGACATGGCGATTATGTATCCGCTCACCGAAAAACAACGCATGCGTATTCAATTAGAACTGGATCATCATTGTCCTCACATCATTGCCGATTTAGGTCGCTTGCGCCAAATGTTCCATAACTTGATTAAAAACGCCATTGAAGCCAGTGAAAAAGAAGATCAACCCAACCTCATTATCAGCACGCAATGCGATAAAGAACAGCTTCAACTGAGTTTTATTGACAATGGCCCCGGTATTCCCGAAGACCTACGCCTGTGGATTTTTGAACCCTATTCCACCAACAAACCTAAGGGAACAGGGCTAGGCATGGCGATTGTTAAACGGATTCTCGATGAACACCAAGCCAGCATTAGCATTGGCAGCAATGACCCACATGGTGCTAAAATTGTCATTTCATTCCCCTTAAACCCACAAGGTTAATCATGAGTAAGGCACATATTCTCGTTATCGACGATGAACCCGATATCACTACCCTCATACAAGACATTTTGGAAGACGAGGGTTATCAAGTCGATGTCGCCAATACCGGCAATCAAGGTCGTGACCTTGCCCAACGCAGCAACTACGATTTACTGCTGCTCGATGTCTGGTTACCGGATATTGATGGCATCAGCCTGCTTAAGGAATTTCTGGTATTACCCCACGCTCCCTCTATGGTGATGATGTCGGGTCATGCCACCATTGAAACCGCAGTAGAAGCAACCAAACTGGGCGCTGTTGACTTTCTAGAAAAACCTCTTTCTTTAGCAAGACTATTAGCAACGGTTGAGCATGCTCTAGCCGAGCGAGACTTAGCCAGCACCCTTTCGCACAGTGATGTGCCCAGCCAAGAAGGTCCGATTGGTCGCTCTGCTGCCATTAAACAGTTGCGCGAACAGATTAAAAAACTAGCTCCCCTAGATGCGCCAGTACTGATTGAAGGCGAAGCAGGCAGTGGTAAAAAACTCGCCGCCTACGCCCTGCACCGTACCAGCCCCGAAAGAGGCAAGCCCTTTGCCATGGTCACTGCCGCACAACTCAACGACCCGATTACCTTTAGTGAATGGGTCGGCGCTGACAGTGATGGCAAACTCGCCCAAGCTAAGGGCGGCACCATTGTCATTGAAGATGTGGATACGCTTACCCCGCAAACCCAACAATGGTTAGATTTGTGGCTCAGTAGTGGCATGATGATGCGTCTGGATGGACAACAAGTTCCCTTGCCGGCTCGCATCATTGCCCTTACCCTATCGCCTCTAGTACCCTTGGTTTCTCAACACCGTTTTAAGGACGAGCTTTACTATCGGCTGTCTGTGCTCAGCCTAACCATGCCCCCCTTGCGAGATCGCAAGGAGGACATTCCTGAGTTGCTAGATTATTACATTGACCATTTTGTCCGTCAGCACAACCTAAAATATCGACGCTTTGGTATCGCGGCACAAAACATTCTGCGTCAACATACTTGGCCGGGTAACGTGCGCGAATTAAAAAATCTGGTACATCGCTTATTGCTTCTGGGCGGGGATGAAACCATCGGTGAACAAGAAATCCAGCAAGCGCTGATGGCACAGCAGAACAACGATGACAAAAGCCATCCTTGCCCACTCAATCTGAATTTGCCGCTGAAAGAGGCTCGCGAAGCCTTTGAACGTCGTTACTTAACTGAATTACTGGTTAACACCCAAGGCTCAGTATCTGAAACGGCACGCTTAGCGGGTCTTGAACGAACGCACCTGTATCGTAAACTGAAAAGCCTCAATATTGACCTTCATACAGGGAATAATTGATGAATATTATCATTCTGGGTGCAGGTCAAGTTGGCTCTGCATTAGCGCAGTTTTTAGCTAAAGAGAATAACAATATCACCATTGTCGATACCGACACGCAACGTCTACAGAAACTGCAAGACCACATCGATATTCGCACTGTCGTCGGTCATGCCGCCTATCCAGCCATTTTGGAGCAAGCCGGCGCTGAAGATGCGGACATGCTGATCGCTGTCACGCCCAGCGACGAAGTCAACTTGCTGGCTTGCCAGATCGCCAAAATATTATTCAAGATTCCCGATAAAATTGCCCGTATTCGACGCAGTGAATACATTACCCACCCCGAACTCTTCGATGAAAACTTTTCTGCCGATGCCATGGCGATTAACACCATCATCAGCCCCGAAGTCTTAGTCACACGCTATATCGAACAATTGATTCGCTATCCCGGCTCACTGCAAGTACTCGATTTTGCCGACGGTAAACTACGTTTAGTGGGCTTGCGCGTGCGTTCAACCGGTCCGATGTTAGGACAAACCATTCGTGATGTCACCGCTAAATTATCACAACAGCAAGAAATCCGCATTGTGGCCATTTACCGCAACAATGCCGCCATTGCTCCCGATGGTGACACCATGTTTATCGAAGGTGACGAGGTTTTCTTTTTAGCCCAAGCGGATGCCATTATTGGTATCATGCGCAAACTACAACGCCAAGACTTACCCTATCGTAAAATTTTTATTGCCGGTGGAGGCAATGTGGGTTTGCGACTCGCTAAGTCGTTAGAACAAGACTTTCAAGTTAAACTCTTAGAACACAATCTGGGACGTTGTCGCGAAATTGCCGAGGAACTCAGTAGTGCCGTGGTGCTTCATGGTGACGCCATGGATCGCGCCCTGTTGTTAGAGGAAAATATTGACCATACCGATCTGTTCATTGGTGTCACCAACCATGACGAAGCCAATATCCTGGCGTCAATGTTCGCCAAACAGTTGGGTGCACGCAAAATCATGACGCTGGTGAATAACAGCGATTATGTGAATATGATTCAAGATGACAAAATTGATATTGCCATATCTGCTGACCAAATTACCGTATCGAGTTTGCTGGCCAAGGTTCGTCAAGGTAGCACTGCGGTGGTGCACACCTTGCGTCGTGGTGCAGCAGAAGCGATTGAGGTCATCATTCATGGTAGTGAAAACACCTCTAACGTTGTCGGCAAATCGGTGGAAGACATTCAGTGGCCACCAGCGACCCTCGTCGGTGCCATTGTCCGCGACGAACAGGTATTGATGGCCCATCATGATACGGTGATTGAATCGGGTGATCATGTGGTGCTATTTGTTGCAGACAGTGAACAAGTTCTGGCCATTGAGAAATTGGTCACTCCGAAAAAATTGACCTAAAGGCACCGCTTAGTCATGGATTTAAAAGTTATTCAACGCATTTTAGGCTTTCTGCTGATGGTATTCAGCGTCACGCTGTTACCCCCTATTATGGTCGATTTGATCTATCAAGAAGGTCGTTGGACTAACTTTTTCTTTCCATTGTTACTCAACCTAAGCGTGGGGTTTTTACTCTGGTATCCCGCTCGACGTAATCGAAGTGAAATGCGCATTCGGGATGGTTTCTTTATTTCAGCGATGTTTTGGGTGGTACTGTCGTTGGTGGCCAGTACCCCATTTCAACTCACCCCGGAACTACAACTTTCTTTTACCGATGCCGTTTTTGAGGCCACCAGCGGACTCACCTCAACCGGCGCGACGGTGATTACCGGTTTAGATCAACTGCCGCACGGTATTTTATATTATCGCCAACAACTTAACTGGTTAGGTGGATTAGGTATCGTCGTCTTAGCTGTTGCCATTCTGCCCATGCTCGGAGTTGGTGGTATGCAACTCTATAAAACCGAAATGTCTGGTCCTTCTAAAAACGATAAAATGGCGCCTCGCATTGCCGAAACCGCACGCGGTTTATGGATCGTTTATGTATCACTCACTGCAGTCTGTATCAGTGCTTTTTGGTTGGGTGGCATGAATCTATTTGATGCCGTGGGTTATGCCTTTTCAGTCATGTCTTTGGGCGGATTCTCACCCCATGATGCCAGCATGGGATACTACAATACCCCCTACTTGCTGTTCGTTGGCGGGCTGTTTATTTTAATCAGTGGTATTAACTTTACCCTACACTTTACCGCTTGGCGTAGCATGGGAATTGGTCATTATTGGCGCAATCCCGAAGTGCGCATGTATCTACTCATTGTGAGTATTGCCACCTTCATCATCTCATTAACCCTGTGGCATCACGATGTTTATGACTCTTTTGAGTTGGCTTTTCTGAATGGTTTTTTTAACATGATTAGCGTCATGACCACCACGGGACTCACCACTCATGATCTTTCTAGCTGGCCAATGTTTATCCCCGTGTTGCTCATTATGCTCAGTTTCATTGGCGGTTCGGCCGGTTCAACAGCCGGCGGCATAAAAATTGTGCGTATATTGTTGCTATGGAAACAAGGGATGCGCGAGCTTTATCGACTGGTTCACCCTAATTCGGTAGTTCCAATCAAATTAGGCGCGCAAACTGTCCCAGATAGCGTGATTAGTGCCGTTTGGGCATTTTTTGCCTTGTATATTTTCACTGCCGCCTTTATCACTCTCCTGTTTATGGCCACAGGACTGGATTTTTTTAGCGCCTTCGCCACCACCGCAGGCACCTTAAACAACATGGGGGTTGGATTAGGCGGAAGTGTGAGTGGCGGCTTTGCCGTCCTTTCGGACACAGCAACTTGGATAGGCACTTTTGCCATGTTATTAGGACGTTTAGAATTATTCACACTGCTGGTGTTATTTACCCGTGCCTTTTGGCGGGGTTAACGCATACGGGTGAGTATGCTCAAACTGACCAATAAAATGAGACTGGGTAGCAAGAGTGCCGACACAGAAGCAGGTAAATTCGCTAAGGCGGCCATATCGCCAACGACACGATTGACCAAAAAGAACACCAAACCAATCACAATACCCAAGAGTACCCGTCCACCCATGCTGGCACTTCGCCCTGCACTAAGTAATAAGGTTAAGGCAAGCGCCAGCATCGCCAGCAATGAAATAGGATGTGCCAGCTTACGCCATAACGCCAATTCTAGTGTTTGTGTTTGCAAGCCACTGGCTTTCATTTGTTCAATTTGTGAGGTTAATTCAAACCAAGACCAGTTTTTCTTATCCTGCGCCATTAATGACAAGGCCATGGGTTCGAAAGGTAGGCTCATCACCTGTTCGTTCAGCTGCTTTTCATGCCAAGTTAAGCCGACAAAAGGAAACTGAGCGTCAATCGTCTCAGAACTCAACCATTGCTCACGCACCTGATTCAATCGCCACTGATTGCTTTGTGCATCGAACTGGGCGGTTTGTGCTTGAATAATGTGATAGCTGTCTTTCGTCGTATCTAAGGCATAAATCACCACACCCGCCAAGGAATCTTGAGTGATTACCCTCTGAGCACTGATATAACGACGTTGATCCTTAGTCCAAAATCCAGAATCACCCGCTAAAGAAAGGTGTTGTGCGCCATTGACTAAGCGCAACTGCATGGCAGTCTTTTCAGCCCAAGGCGCTACATACTCCCCCAGCATTAACATCGCCAGCCATAACACAAACAGACCTTTACTTAACGCCCACAGTATGCGTGAAGGCGACCAGCCACTGGCACGAATAATGGTCAACTCGCTTTGCGCTGCCAGCTGCCCCATTCCTGCCAAGACACCAATCAATAACGCCATGGGAAAAACTTCATAGGCATAGGCAGGCATTTTGAGTAAGGCAAACATCAGTGCTTTGCTTAACGGATAAGTCTCCGATAATCGCCCTAACTGAGCCAACAATTCCGAAAAGCCCAACAAAGCGGTCAACAATAGCATCGCCGCTAACACAGCCCAGACAACCGATTTGGCAAGATAACGCTCGATTTTCCCAAAGATCATCATCTTAACTATCCATTAAGCGGCGTTTAGCCAACCACAACCAATGTTGAATGGGCAAAACCAACAACAAAGGAAACAACAACATCAGCAACATTCCTGGAAATATCGGTAAACCACCCGATTGCAGTTGCGAGCGTAGCGCAATCGCTACCTGTGTGAACAACAAATAAAAGCCCAATCCCAGTGCCATACGTGAGTAGCGCCCTTTACGCGGCGCAACACGAGACAAGCGCCACGCAACAAATGCTAGCACTAACACACTAAGTCCGACAAAAACACGCCACTGCAAATGCGCCATCGCACGGAGTTCGTCTCGGCGTTGCCACAAGGCCAGCGTATCCAAGGCTTCGACATCTAAGGCTGATAGGGTTACTTGCCAATCGGGCAGCCATACGGTCATTTTTTCAAAGTTTTGTGTCATCAGCTGTGTTTGCCCCAACAAGCCGCTCATGACTTGTCCTTTCAATAAAATCAGCTGAGTTCGCCCTTCTGCTTGCTCAAAATAGCCTTGAGGGGCTAACAAGAGTTGATCAAGTTTATCGGGATTACGTAATTGAATAAACACATCGGTCAAATCGCCATTTGCCGTCACCGTTTCAGCGTAAAACACCCCTTGCGATGAAGGGAGTGGTGTAAAGCGACCACCCACTAAGGATTTGATGTGTGTCCGTAGCTGACCTTCAGCAAGCAAACTCCGTTCCTGCTGCATCGACCAAGAAGCACCGTATAAAGAAAAGAATGCGGCAATTAAGGCCACCACTACCGAAAAGGTCATCACCAAACGGACAAAGTAGCTGGGTGCAATGCCACTGGCTGATAGAACCTCCATTTCACGATCGTGATACAGGCGACCAAAGGTCAACATCACCGCCAGCAGTACCGATAAGGGCAACAAAATTTCCATCGCCATCGGGATTTTCAGCAACACCAACTGAAAGACCAAATCGGCACTTAAACGACCTTCTAGGGCTTCCGTTAACAAACGGGCAACTTCACCGCCCATAATCACCAGTAGCAACACGCCCAACACTGCCAAAAAAGACAGCACAATTTCTCGACCGATATAACTGGTTAACAAACGCATGGGTGATTTCACTCGTTTTGGCGGGATCAAATGCTTGTGCATTCAACTAAAAATGAGTATTGTAAGTAAAAACTGTCTAGGAAACATACAAAATGAATCAATTAAGCATCGAATTTAGTCAAAAGGCCTCTGCAGAACAATTACTGATCATTGCCGTGACATCCCAAGGCGAACAGAGTAATGAATTTAAGCAGCAAGACAAGCTGCGCAAAGGTCAGCTGAGCCAGTCGATTACCGACGGTATTATCAGTGCCAAAAAAGCCAGCACACAGTTTGTTGCTAAAGCAAACGCGAAAGAATCTAACCTATTATTGGTTGGCGTGGGTGACAAACCCTTGAACCTGCGTAGCTATCGTGAAGTTTGTGAAGCTGCAGCTCAGGCGGTTAATGGCAGTAAACATACCGATGTTCACTGCACCCTACCCCAGGTTGCGCTTAGCGATGTGGATGATCAACAAGCCTTAGTCCATGCTAGTTTGATTTTTCAAAACAGTCTTTATCGTTACACCGATGCCAGCCGTGGCAAAGCCGCTAAAGAATCCGCTCCGGTGTGGGCTCGCCTAACTTTTGATGCTGGCAAACTGACCGAAACAGAAGCACAAGCAGCGGTTACGCAAGGTCAGTTAACCGCACTGGGCATGGCAACCACCCGTACACTGGGCAATCTTCCGCCCAACCTACTGAATCCAGAATCTCTCGCAGAACATGCCAAAACGATGGCGAAAACGCACGGATTAAAATGCACCATTCTCAAACGTGCCGACATGGAAAAACTGGGCATGGGTAGTTTGTTAGCCGTGGCACAAGCATCGGCACACGCACCACGCATGATTGCGCTGGAATACAAAGGTGGCAAAGGTGCGCCTATTGCCCTCGTTGGTAAAGGCGTAACTTTTGATACGGGTGGTATCAGCCTAAAACCTGGTGCTGGCATGGATGAGATGAAATTCGATATGTGTGGTGCGGCTACCGTTGTTGGCGTGATGCAAGCGATTGCGGAATTAAAACTGCCGATCAATGTGGTGGGTGTTATTCCTTCGGTTGAAAATATGCCCGCTGGCAACGCCGCGCGTCCTGGTGATGTGGTGATCAGCATGAGTGGTCAAACCATTGAAATTTTGAACACCGATGCTGAAGGTCGCCTGATTTTATGTGATGCCTTGACCTGGACGCAACGCGAGTTCAAACCCAAACAAATTATCGATATGGCAACGCTAACGGGGGCTTGTATCATTGCCTTGGGCAACCATACCAGTGGCTTAATGGGTAATAATGATGACCTAGCTAACGACTTGCTACAAGCAGGCGAACAAACCTACGATCGTGCTTGGCGCTTGCCGTTATTTGATGAATACGACGAACAATTAAAGTCTAACTTTGCCGACATGGGTAACATCGGTGGACGTGAAGCGGGTACGATTACCGCTGCCTGCTTCCTCAAACGCTTTATCGAAAATGACACCCCTTGGGCGCATTTGGACATTGCTGGCACGGCTTGGGTATCGGGTGCGAAAAAAGGCGCCAGTGGTCGCCCTGTTCCGTTATTGGTTCAATACCTTATCAACCAAGCTAACGCATGAGCGAAGTTTGGTTTTATTTGCTCGCCGATGCTAGCGAAGCCACGCGCGAGCAGTTCATCTGCCGCTTTGCTGAAATGGCGATCAAACGACAACGCCCAGCGCTGATTTTGTGTGAATCGGCGCAACAAGCGGAACGGCTGGATAACAAACTCTGGTCGGACACCTCTCCGACCAGTTTTGTCGCCCATAGCATCAATTTTGCTTGCCCAGCGCCAATCCAACTGGTTACCGGAGAGCTTCCAGCCCAAGGCGATATTCTGCTTAACCTAACGGATGAACTGCTGACCGTAACGGGTTATCAACGTATTGTCGAAATCATCAATCCCGACAGTCGTGAAGCCAGTCGCAGTCGTTGGCGACACTATCAACAGCAAGGGCTAACACCCGAACTCAAACCCATCGCTTAATCAATCTCTGCGAGTGAAAACCTTCGTGTTATAATTACAAGAATTTTGTTATAACACGACGCGCTTTTCATGGATAAAACTTACGACCCCTCGAACATTGAAGGCAAATGGTACGCCATTTGGGAAAACAACGGACATTTCAAACCAGCCAGCACAGGTGACGACACCTATTGTGTCATGCTTCCTCCACCTAATGTCACAGGCAGCCTGCACATGGGACACGCCTTTCAAGACACCATTATGGATTCCTTGATTCGCTATAACCGTATGAGTGGTAAGCGCACACTGTGGCAACCTGGTACCGACCATGCGGGTATTGCCACCCAAATGGTGGTCGAACGCCGTTTAGCCGCTCAAGGGGTCAGTCGTCATGATTTAGGTCGCGACGCTTTTTTAGAAAAAGTCTGGGAATGGAAAGCGGAATCAGGCGGTACCATTACCCGTCAAATGCGTCGTCTGGGCGCGAGCTGCGATTGGTCGCGCGAACGCTTTACCATGGACGATGGCTTAAACGATGCGGTGAAAGAAGTCTTTGTGCGTCTGTTCGATGACGGCTTAATATACCGTGGCAAGCGCTTGGTCAACTGGGACCCTGTGTTACAAACCGCAGTATCTGACTTAGAAGTGATTAGCGAAGAAGAACAAGGCAGCATGTGGCATTTCCGCTATCCTTTAACGGATGGTTCTGGCTCGCTGGTCGTTGCCACGACCCGTCCCGAAACTATGCTTGGCGATACCGCTGTAGCGGTCAGCCCTGACGATGAACGCTATGCCAGCTTCATTGGTAAAACCATTAACCTGCCCTTGGTTGGTCGTGAAATTCCGATTATTAGCGACAGCTACGTTGACCCTGCTTTCGGAACAGGTTGCGTGAAAATCACCCCAGCGCACGACTTTAATGACTATGCCATTGGTCAGCGTCACAGCTTGCCGATGATTACCATTTTAACGCCCACCGCGCACATTAACGATAACGCGCCCGAAGCCTACCGTGGACTGGATCGTTTCGAAGCGCGTAAACGCGTGGTTGCCGACTTAGACGCCTTGGGATTGTTGGTCGAAATCAAACCGCATACCCTGATGGTACCCCGTGGCGACCGTACCCAATCGGTGATTGAGCCGATGCTCACCGATCAATGGTTCGTCGATCTCACTCGTGATAGCCAAGCCGATGGTCGCAAAGGCGGTAAAGCCGCCATTACCGACCCTGCCCTCGCCTGCGTTGCCGACGGTCGTGTTAAATTTGTGCCCGATAACTGGTCGAATACTTACAATCAGTGGCTAAACAACATTCAAGACTGGTGTATTTCGCGTCAAATCTGGTGGGGACACCGCATCCCGGCTTGGTACGACGACAACGGCAGCGTCTATGTTGCCCGTTCAGAAGACGAAGCACGCAGCAAATACAACTTGCCTGCTCATTTAGCCTTACATCAAGATACCGACGTACTCGATACTTGGTTCTCGTCGGCACTATGGCCATTCAGCACGCTCGGCTGGCCAAACCAAACAGCAGAACTGAAAGACTTCTACCCGACCAGTACGCTGGTGACGGGCTTTGACATTATCTTCTTCTGGGTCGCACGCATGGTGATGTTTGGCTTGTATTTCGCTGAAGATGTGCCTTTCAAAACCGTGTATGTGCATGGCTTGGTGCGTGATGCCGAAGGACAAAAAATGTCCAAATCGAAAGGCAACGTGCTCGACCCGATTGATTTAATTGACGGCATCACCCTCGAAGACTTGGTAGCAAAACGTACCACAGGCCTGATGCAACCGGAAATGGCGAAAAAAATTGACGCCAAAACACGCAAAGAATTCGAAGGCGGCATACCTGCTTATGGCACTGACGCCTTGCGCTTCACCTTTGCCTCTTTAGCCAGTAATGGACGAGATATTCGTTTCGATCAAAAGCGCTGCGAAGGCTACCGCAATTTCTGTAACAAGCTGTGGAATGCCACGCGCTATGTGCTCATGAACACCGAAGGTCAAGATACAGGCTTAGATGCCAGCCTTGCCTGTGATTACAGCCAAGCTGACAAATGGATCATCTCGCGCCTACAACAAACTGAAGCAGAAGTCATTCGTCACTTTGAACAATATCGCTTAGACCTGTTATCGCAACACTTATACGACTTCTTCTGGTCGGATTACTGCGACTGGTATTTAGAACTGACCAAACCCGTACTCAACAATCCAGACAGCAGCGATGCGCAAAAACGTGCCGCGCGTAAAACGCTGGTGCGTGTATTAGAGGCGACCTTACGCCTGCTTCACCCGATTATGCCTTTCATTACCGAAGAAATTTGGCAGAAAGTCGCACCACTGGCGGGTAAATCAGGCGACACCATCAGCACACAAAGCTATCCACAACCACGCGTTGCGGGCATTTGTCCGATTGCGCTGGGCCATATTGCTTGGTTGCAAGAAAGCATTTTAGCCGTGCGTCGTTTGCGTGCCGACCTAAATGTCGCACCCAGCAAACCGATTAGCCTGATTGCTGTCGATGCCACAGCACAAGACCAACAACGCTTAAATGAATTCGCGCCCTATTTGCGCTTCCTAGCTAAGGTCGAAAACATCACAACCGCCAACGAAGACCCAGCACAAGCTGCGGTTGCCGTTGTCGGTGGCAATCTGAAACTCTTCTTGCCGATGGCAGGATTAATTGATTTTGAAGCCGAAAAAGTGCGTTTGCAAAAAGAAATGGGTAAATTAAGCTTAGAAATTGAAAAGCTATCTGGAAAGCTGAATAATTCTGGCTTTGTCGATAAAGCACCCGCAGCGCTCGTCGAAAAAGAAAAAGCGCGTTTAGCCGAGTTGGAAAATGCGAAAAGTAATTTGGAGAAACAATATGCTGCACTCTAACAAACTCTACCTCGCAGTTGCCTTGAGTGTGATACAAACCAGCGCCTGGGCGGTTGATCCCGCTCCCGCAGCGGCCGAAGTAACGACAGGCGAAACATCCCCGAGTGCGGCGAATACCAAAAAGCCAGCCTGGGAAGTGAAAGAAGTGCCAGCAAGTAAACAATGGGTCAGTGATAAGTTAGAAGTACCGCTACGTTCTTGCCCTGGCGATCGTTGTAAAGTGGTTAAAATTGTTAAACCTGGCTTTGAAACTACCTTAATTGGCGTCACTAACGACGGTTGGGCATTAGTGACCAGTGGCGAAACCAAAGGCTACCTGCCCAAACGCTATCTGCAAACAACCCCTGTTGCTAGTCAACAATTAGAAGGCGCACAACGACAATCGCTCGAAGCCATGCAAGCACACGGCGCCTTGAAAACTGAGATGGATGCGCTGAAAAACCGTGCTGAAAACGCCGAAACCGAAGTCGCCAGTTTGCGTAAAGACAATTATGAACTCAAACAAGAATTAGACTACGTCAAAACGCTTTCAACACAAACGCTGGTCGTCAACGAAGACAACCGTCGCCTGAAAACGGAGATTGAAGCCTTGCGTCAACGTAACGACATCTTAGAACAAGAAGCAAGTGATGTTGAGGGTAAAAATCAGCGTGCTTGGGTAATGGTTGGCGCAGGCATTTTATTTATGGGTTGGATCATTGGACGTTTTGCTCGTTCCCCCCGTCGTAAAGGCTGGAATGAGATCTAATACCCCCATTCTTCCGGCCTAACACCAAGGGGCCAACTCGAAGAATAAATCAGGGATTCTTAATGAATCCCTTTTTTATAGATGCACTAAGCCTGGCATGATGTTTGCTTTTATTTCACTGTTAAACTAAATAAAAGGAGCATCATCATGCGTAAACTGACTTTAATCAGCGCCACGGCATTGATCTCGTTTGCTAGCCTAACCGGTTGCAATTTAACCAAACAAGAAATTGGCATAGCCACAGGTGCTGCGGTGGGTGCCATTGCGTCACCCCTCATTTTTGGTAATACCGCTTGGTACACCATCGCTGGGGGTGCAGCAGCAGGTGGCTTTATTGGTAACTATGTCGGTAAAAACATGAGCACGCAAAGTCGTCAACAAGTGGCTTATACGCTGGATAAAGCGCCCGACAAACAACCTTATCAATTTATGAGTAACCCACAAAACACGCCCGATTTGACCGTAACACCCTTGCGCAGTTACAAAATCAGCAATCAACAGTGTCGTGACTTTGAACTGGTCACCCAAGAGGGTGTTAAAACGGTTTACGACAAAGGCTCTGCCTGTAAACAAGCTGATGGTAACTGGAAAATACGCGCCTAAATCTTGGCAAAGTAATGACTAAAACCGATTTTCCCTCCCCTTAGAAGGCTTTTGGTCTTCTGCGATGTCGCACCGCTGTTTATAAAACAGCGGTTTTTTTATTTCTTTTATGTCAAATCATTACAGAAATCATCCAACTGGCCGATAACCCCAGTGCAAAGAAGTCAACAACATCCGGGAGAGTCAGTATGGAAATTTCAGCGAATGGTGCTGTGAGCGCTTTTCTTGAACAAAAACAAGCCGCTAGTATGCAAGAAGTACAAATGAGTGTCTTCAAAAAAGCCTTGGATATGAATGCGGAAGGCGCTCTGGCTTTAGTGAATGCGGCCACCCAGGCAGGCACACCAGCGTCAAGCAATCCGCCAAACTTAGGTCAAAATATTGATGTGAAAGCCTAAGCTTTAACGTCCAAGTAGCATACCTTAAACAAAAAACGCCAAAAAATTGGCGTTTTTTTATGATCGATAGTCTACAACCTATCAGACTGCAGATTAAGTACCTCTAGCCATATTCATCCAGGTATCCGCTTCCAGCATTTGCTCGCCCTCATAATGCCAATCATACCAACGGCGCACCCAGCGATTAATCTCGTTAAGAATGGTGGCGTTGTGAATACCTAAACGCATAGCGAAAGATTGCACCTTCTCACGTTCCTCGTCACCAAAATGTCCATCCTGATAACTCAGTTTAACCATTTCTTGTAAGGCAATCACTTTCGTCGCAAAGCTGTCAAAGGTTGATAACAACACAGCATCATCTTCCACCTCTTCCGGCGTTAAGTCTAATGGCAAATGCCATTCCGTTGCCCATTCAATCAAGAACCTTTCTTCTTCTACTGAAATATCGTGATCAACTGCCGCCATATTAACCAATAGCTTTAACAATGACTCACGCTGTACTGGCGTTAACTTGTGGGCAAACCCAGATACCGCAAACTGATGTAACTGCATGGCTTTTGACCTTTTTTAATCATTAAAAGTTAGGGGGGGTAATGGATAAGGAGAAGTACATAATCCTTGAACTCCTCACCCATTGAATGCATCCAATAAAACCGTCATGAGCCATCAAAATTGCTAGGCGCAAGACTCGCAGCACAAGGAGTGTACATAAGTACATGACGAAGTGCGAGCATTGCAGCAACAACGCAAGATGATGGCGCAATCGATTTTAACGTTCGATTTGAGAAACATCCCTTACCGCACCAAAAGCCGCGCTCGTCGTCATCGCAGCATAAGCACGCAAGGCAGGCGACACCGCACGTTCACGCGGTGCAGCAGGTTTCCACGCATGCACGCCTTGGGCTTCCATGGCTTCACGACGTGCATGAAGTTCGGCATCCGTCAACTCAACATTAATGGTGCGATTCGGAATATCAATGCTAATCAGGTCACCATCTTGCACCAAACCAATATTGCCGCCTTCGGCCGCTTCAGGTGAAACGTGACCGATCGACAAGCCAGAAGTACCACCAGAGAAACGCCCATCGGTTAATAAAGCACAAGCTTTACCCAAACCTTTCGATTTTAAGTAAGAAGTGGGATAGAGCATTTCTTGCATACCAGGGCCGCCTTTAGGACCTTCGTAACGAATGATAACCACTTCGCCCGCTTGCACTTCATCCGCCAAAATGCCTTTCACAGCAGCATCTTGGCTTTCATAAATACGCGCTTTGCCTTGGAATTTGAAAATACTCTCATCCACACCCGCGGTTTTCACCACACAACCATACTGGGCAATGTTACCTGTCAGCACTGCCAAACCACCATCTTTGGTGTAGGCATGTTCCATAGAACGAATACAGCCTTTTTCATGGTCATCATCCAGCGTTTGCCAACGTGCTGATTGACTGAAGGCTTCGGTGGTACGAATACCACCCGGAGCAGCCTTATAGAAAGTTTTCACTTCGTCGGTAGCATTGCCACGAATATCCCAACGCGCCAGTGCATCTCCCATGGTCGGCGCATGAACGGTATGGCAATGGGTATGCAATAAACCACCGCGATTTAACTCAGCCAAAATACGCATAATACCGCCCGCGCGATGCACATCTTCCATGTGATAATCAGGGTGATTCGGCGCCACTTTCGACAAGCAAGGTACTTTACGACTCATGCGGTCAATGTCCGCCATAGTAAATTCAACCTTAGCTTCATGCGCTGCGGCTAACAAATGCAACACAGTATTGGTTGAACCACCCATCGCTACATCCAATGCAATGGCATTTTCAAAGGCATCAAAAGTCGCAATGCTGCGTGGCAGTACCGTTTCATCATTTTGTTCATAATATCGACGCGCCAACTCAACAATGCGACGACCTGCTTCTAAAAACAACTCTTTACGATCACTGTGCGTTGCCAAAACCGAACCATTACCTGGTAAAGCCATACCCAAGGCTTCCGCCAAACAGTTCATCGAGTTAGCAGTAAACATCCCCGAACAAGAACCACAGGTCGGGCAAGCCGAACGCTCAATCGCATCGACTTCGGCATCGGTTTTTTTGCTGTCCGCCGCCGCCACCATCGCATCAACTAAGTCTAGGCTGATTTTTTTACCGCCCAACACCACCTTACCCGCTTCCATCGGACCACCCGACACAAAAATAGTCGGAATGTTCAAGCGCAAAGAAGCCATCAGCATACCTGGGGTGATTTTGTCGCAGTTAGAAATACAAATCAGCGCATCGGCACAGTGAGCATTCACCATATATTCCACGCTATCGGCAATAATTTCGCGACTGGGTAAGGAGTACAACATACCGTCATGACCCATAGCGATACCATCATCAACGGCAATGGTATTAAACTCTTTCGCTACGCCGCCTGCGGCTTCAATTTCGCGTGCCACCATTTGACCCAAGTCTTTTAAATGCACATGACCTGGTACAAACTGAGTGAATGAGTTGGCAATAGCAATAATCGGCTTACCAAAGTCTTGCTCACCCATACCCGTTGCACGCCACAGCGCACGCGCCCCTGCCATATTACGACCATGAGTAGATGTACGAGAACGATATTGAGGCATAGCAAGGTTCCTTCCAATAAAAAACGGTATAATAAAGACTATTTTCGCACATTTTGAGACAAGATGCTCCTATGTTACCGCCAGCAGAGTCGATTAAATTTGTTCAAGCCTTCCGTCAATCGTCGCCTTACTTTAATGCGCATCGTGACAGTACGGTGGTTATTTATCTAGATGGTGCTGCGTTACAGAACGGTGATGCCGCTTTACCGCTCATTCAAGATTTAGCCTTATTGCAAAGCTTAGATGTGCGTATTGTGTTGGTAGCAGGCGCTCGCCCTTTTATTGATGCCGAATTAGCCGCTCAAGGATTCGAGTGTCACTATCATCAAGGATTACGTATTACCCGTAAAGAACACCTGCCTGCGGTGGCGCAAGCGGTGGGGCAAATGCGCGTTGAAATCGAATCTTGGTTTTCTAGCGGCCAAGCCAAACAAAGCTACGCCGTGCGCCCCTTATTTGTTTCTTCGGGCAACTGGGTGATGGCAAAACCGCTGGGCATTATTGACGGCATCGACTTTCAGCATACTGGCACAGTCCGTCGTATCGAAACCGACCCGATTCAAGCGGTATTGAATATGGGGCATATTGTGTTGCTCACCTCGCAAGCCTATTCCATCACGGGGGATATTTTTAACCTTTCCAGCATCGATTTAGCCGTCGAAGCTGCCATTGCCCTGCAAGCCGATAAATTGCTGTGGCTTACCGACCCCGAACACTTAGACGCTGCCCGCGCTGCTTTACCCACCGAACTTTCTGCCAATGATATGCCGACCTTACTGGCACAAGCCGAATTGCCCGAAGCGACCCGCTCTTTACTGAACGCCAGCTTAAAAGCCGCTCGTGAAGTGGATAGGGTTCATCTGCTCGATCGTACACAGGACGGCGCACTATTGCTCGAACTCTTTACCCGTGATGGTGTCGGCATAATGATTAACCAGAACGATTACGACGTGGTGCGTCAAGCCAGCATCGATGATATTGGCGGCATTTTATCCTTACTCGAACCGCTGGAAAATTCGGGTGCTTTAGTAAAACGTCCACGCGAACAGTTGGAAATGGAAATTGAACATTTCAGCGTACTAGAACGTGACGGCGCGATTATTGGCTGTGCTGCCTTATATCCCTATCCGCAAAACAACAGCGCCGAATTAGCTGCCTTTGCCATCGATGACACCTATCGTCGTGGTGGTCGGGGCGCAAAACTGCTTACCTATATCGAACGTCGTGCCAAGCAACAAGGCATTCAATCGCTGTTTTTGCTCACCACACAAACCATGCACTGGTTTATTCGTCATGGCTTTGTGCAAACCGACATTTCCACCCTACCGCAAGCGCGCGCTCAGTTATACAACTTCCAGCGTCGTTCAGCGGTGTTTATTAAAGCGCTGGTTTGACATTTCGGTGAGTCTTGTCTCTAACAGGACTGTCACGGAACAAAATACGTTCAAAAAACCAGCAAGCGAACACAAGTTACGGACACAAAAAAACCACTCGCAATGAGTGGTTTTTTGTGCTTATAGCCGATTGAATTAGAAGTTATTCGCTTCAGCTTCGGTGTAAGCTAAGGCGATGTAACGACCAATAACGCCATCGAAGCCTTTCCAATCACGATATTGTTTCAGCTTAGGTAACACCTTATCTTTCATCTCACTGGCGCTAACACCTTGTTTTTGAAATTCGACCACTGAGCCATACAGAGTTTCTAAAAACTCTAGGTAAATATCGGCTTGTTTAGGACCAAACTTATAGTGACCTTGCACATAGTTAGTGGCTTGCGTGTCGGCTTTCATTTTTTTGATGCCTTCAATCGAACCAACATAGGTACCATCATCCATGTGAGCGACACGACCTGTCATCACCATATCGCCAGCATAAACGGTTTTATCTGCCGTCACTTCTAAACAAATGTCTGAATCGGTGTGGCACTTGCCGTAGTAGTGAACACGTAATAGGGTATCTCCCATATCGAAGACTTCACCACCTTTCAACACCTGATTCGGCGCTGTAATCACCGTTCCTGCCGTGGCGTTATTGGTGGCACGCGCTTGCATGTTGACCCAAAACTCACCCACACCTTCTTTCATCGCTTTATGCATATTTTCGTGAGCATAAATTTCGACGTTCGGCCATTCTTGAACAAAAGCGTGATTACCTAACCAATGGTCACCATGCATGTGCGAGTTAAAGACTTTCACCACCGGCTTATCGGTCATTTTTTTGATTTGACGAATCAACATTTCACCAATTTGTACCGAGCCACCCGAATCATAAACGACCACGCCTTTTTGCGTGATGATAAACCCCATGTTCGAGAACATCCCTTGGTTTTCTGGGGTGGGTTCTGGATCTTTAGCAATGATAACGTGACAACGTGCCGATACCTTACTGGGCTTCACATCGGGCACACGAGGCCCTTTAACCACCATGTCATCGGCTGCATAAACTGGTTTTAGCACCGAAAACCCTGACATACCCGCCGAAACAGCCAATGCACCCTTAAGCAGTTGACGGCGTTGCAATCCCAACACTGAATCTGTGTTACCCATTTTCTTTTCCTCTTATTTGCTAATGCAAGTCGCGCGTGGCACGCATTTTTCTTTCAGCGTATAATGTAGCCTAGCTGAGTAATTTAGACAATGGATAATCCTGTGAATACCCCACCAAAAGACGATATTCAAACAACCATTGATCAATTGGTTGCCCGTTTTGCTTTTTTTAACGACTGGAAAGACCGTTACCAGTATCTCATCGATTTAGGCAAAAAGCTCCCGGCTTTCGATGAAGCTTGGCAAACCGAAGCCAATCAAATTCATGGCTGTCAGTCTCAAGTGTGGTTGAAAATTGACTGCGAAGGCGACCGCTATTACATGCAAGCTAAAAGCGAAGCGACGATTGTTGCTGGCATGATTGCGCTGCTGTTGTGGGTGTATAACGGACGTACTAAAGAAGAAATTCTCACCACGCCATTGGACTTCTTAGGCAAAATTGGTTTGATGCAACACCTGTCACCCAGTCGAGCCAATGGCTTGTATAACATGATTAAACATTTACACAGTCATCTTAACTAAGCCGCTATTGCCAGCTTAGTCTTCTTTCGCCACCTGCTCTTGCTCGCGACGAACCCTTGCCAGCAAGGGTTTAATGGTGGCATCTAACGCCATCGCTTGGAAGCGCAGGGTTTCGACAAAACGCGCTGCCGACAAAGACAAGGCTTTGCCTTTAGGCCAAACCAAATACCAATAACGTTCGACAGGGAAACCGCGAATCGGCAAAATACGCAACTCTCGACGCTTCAATTCTTCCCTAACGGTATGCATAGAAACCACAGAAATACCGAGTCCAGACAAGACTCCCATCCGAATGGCTTCGTTAGAGCCTAACACCATACGCACATTCGGCACATAACCCATATCGTGGAATACTTGTTCTATTTGCGCCCGAATACCCGAACCCGATTCGCGCATTAAAAAGGGCACACCGGCTAAGTCATCGATCGTTAGCAAGCGCCCATCGGGTAAATCAAAATCGCGTTTGGCAATAAATACCAAAGGGTTAATCGCTAAACGTTCCGACATCACCGGAATAGATTCCGAAGGCTGTCCGAGAATATAAATATCGTCTTGGTTATTCGCCAAACGTTCGAGCAAATGCTCACGATTGACCACTTCTAACATAATGGTAATGTTCGGATATTGCTCTAAAAACGACTGCATCACCTGAGGTAAAAAATACTGTGCCGTTGAAATCACCGCAATACGCACCCTACCACCTTCTAGCCCTTTAAGGTCATTAATGCGTTCTTCCAAGTGTTCAAATGCGGTTAACACTTCTCGACACACGGCAGCCAACTCGTGACCCGCGTCGGTTAGATAAACCTCTTTACCGACTTGTTCAGTCAAGGGCAAACCCACCGCTTCGACCAATTTTTTTACCTGCATCGAAATGGTGGGTTGAGTAAGGTGCATTTCTTCCGCAACACGGGTGAAACTATTCAGCCTTGCTAAGGCTTCAAATACCTGTAATTGACGGAGTGTCGCGGCGCGCGTAATGCGCCCCAGTATGGGTTTATGCATAGCTGCTCGTGAATGTGATTAATCGTTTAAGGCTTGTTTAAGCTGTTCAATGACCGTGGATAATACCGTTAATCGAGCTGTGTACTTATCTTCCGCCGACACCAGTGTCCAAGGTGCTACTTCGGTTCCGGTACGAAATAACATATCGTTAACGGCACTTTCATAGTCAGACCATTTTTCTCGATTACGCCAATCTTCTTCGGTAATTTTATGCTGTTTGTAGGGTGTCGATTCACGCTCTTTGAAACGTTGCAACTGCATTTCAGGGCTAATATGCAACCAAAACTTAATTAAAATAACACCCGACTCGACTAACTCAGATTCAAAATTATTGATTTCATGATAGGCGCGAGACCAAACGGCTTCATCGGCAAAGCCTTCCACACGTTCGACCAGAACACGACCATACCAGGAGCGGTCGTACATCATCACCCGACCGGCTCTGGGTAATTCATGCCAAAAACGCCACAAATAAGGATAACCACGCTCTTGCTCAGTCGGTGCGCCATAGGAGACGGCGCGATAGAGTCGCGCATCTAAAGATGACGTCAGACGACGAATCGCCCCACCCTTGCCGGCCGCATCCCACCCTTCAAACACAATTACCGTCGATTTTTTTGCACGCCAAGCTTTCCACGCCAACGCAGAAAGTGTTTCTCGCATGGATTGAAAGGCTTTTTTATATTCGGATTTATCCATTTTTAGCGATAAATCAACGCTATCTAACACCGAGCGTTGCGCTGAGGGCGCATTAGGTAAACTGGGAGCGCCACCACCTTTAATAAAATCGCTTTCGGCTTCTCTCGACCACCTAAGATGTGCTTGTTGAGCTGTTAACAAAGCATTAGCAATGGTTTTGCCCACTGTCATATCTCGATAATAAGCATCGGTTGCTTCAACCAGATACCAAGGCGCTACTGCCGAATCGGTTAATCGCATCACATGCTCGGCAATGCGTAAAAACGCTTGTCGAGACTTTAAGGCACGCTTACCACCAGCATTACCCCAACGATCATCGGGGGTGTCATCTTCCTGCGATAAACGCTCGCGCTGCACCTTCTCGGGCAAATACAACCAAAACTTAACAATGGTTATCCCTTCGAGCGCCAGCATTTGCTCAAGATTACGGCGTTTTTCAAGACCTAAATCCAGTTCAGCTTCACTGACTTTACCGTGAATGGCATCGGTCAATAAGTCTCGGTACCAACCACCCAAATGAATAGCCAGACTGCCTTTTTGCGGTAAAGAGCGCCAAAATCGCCAGAAAAAGGGACGCTCTTTTTCCTCATCAGACGGATCCCAAAAGGTATGGGTTTTCAGCCCCCTGGGATCTAACCAAGCATACAAACGATTAAGCAGTTCTGCTCGTCCCGAACCATCCAAGCCTTCAATAATCACAAGCACCGCTTGCTGTTTTTCACGCATCAAGCTCAGTTGACCTTGCAGTAAGCTTGCACGCAGTTCAGGCAGTTCTGCCTCGAAATCGGCCTTACTTAACCATCTTCCTAACTCTGCTGCTTGAAACAATCATTACTTCCTTGGACAATCGATCTGCCGAATAAAATCCGTTATACCTGACCCATTACTGGATTTTAAGGTAAGCCGCACCCTGCATTTGTAAATCGGCAATGGTGGCAACGCCCGAAGGGGTTAAGCCGACGGTTGAATAAACTTTGGCTTTATCTAAAGCAATTTCATCACGCGTTTTGTCGCACAATAAGGCTTTCACTCCACGCACTTTTACCAGCGTTTCCAGGCGACCTTTTAATTCAGCACGACGTTTGTCTAGGTCGGCATTGGTGGCGTAAGGTGTGCCTTTTAGCGCATCATCGGTAACAAAACGAATACCATGTCCGACAAACACCAAAGTAACTTCATAGTCACGCAGTTCGTTTTCATAAGCGGTGAGTATGTTTGAAATAGAGGTTAAGGTAGCTGAATAGCGTGTCACATCATTAAAATCGACGTGATAAACCACCTTGGCGGGCGCTGCTAGGGCTGAGGTCGTCAGGACGGTCATCAGTGACAAAACCAGTACTTGCATCCAACGTTTAACAGATGTAAACATAACCAATACTCCATTTAATGAATTGTATAAGCATTGTAACCCATGCCCCGACGGCTGCGTCATCAAATTACCTTATGATGCCGATGATGACTGTAAAAAACCCTCCAGCACATCCGCCAACTGCAAAAAGTCGCTACGTGGATAACTTCGCCCACCAGATAATTTGAAAGCTAACTGGGGTGCACTGCCTTCAATAATATGAAATCCCCAATACAGCAATGCATGACTGTAACGAATTTTAGCCTCATCAGGGTGAATAATGGTGGCTAATCGGTCCTGTTGTAGATAAGGTTGCAATGCCGCTTGCAGATAAGCTAACAGCACTTCGTTACGTTTTTGAAATTCCTTACTGGCATCATACTGGTTAATCACCGCTAACAAGCGTGCTTTATCGTTCAGGCTGCGTAAATGCGTAAAGGTGCGTTGAATGACATCACCATGCTTAGAAATACCCAAAGGATTGAGACTGGTCGGCATTAAACACACATCTAAGCGTTTCATTAACTTAGCAGGGTTTTCGGATAACACGGGAGAACAATCGGCAATCACAATACGCACATCAGGATATTGGCTTTCTCGCCATTGTTCGGGGGTTAATACGCGAATCATCGCGCCAGCTTCATGTTTATTGACCGCTGGAACATGCAGTTCAGCGATGTCGCTATTACCTTCATGAGCAAAGAGTTTACGCAAATTCTGGTCTGGGTCTAAATCGAGTAATACCACCGACTGCCCCATAAGAGCAAAAGCACCCGCTAAATGCGCTGAAATGGTCGTTTTTCCCACCCCACCTTTAGCGGTAAACACGCCAACATAAGCAGGCTTGGTATTCACCTCGTCTTCGTTGCCAGCGACTTGCAGGAAAGGATAAGCCGATACCACCTTGTGCTTGTGTTCTGTCAACAACACCAATCTTTCGGGCGCATCGCGCATCACTTGAGTAATGGCTGCTTTGGTAAAACCGGTCGAAGCTGCCATGCAACCCATTAACTGACCATTTTGTTGAGCTTCAACACTTTGCATGAATTTATCAAGTTGCGCAGCGGTAACCTTGTCATCCGACTTACGATAACGCAACCAAACATCTTGACCTCGACGTGTTAAGGTTGCATTTGCCCATTTCGCATCTTGCCATTCTTCAACCAAACCGTAACCTTGTTGTTGCCAAAACTCAACAAAGCAGTGCCAGTCATTATTCGGCTTGGTTTTCATGTTCTGCTTCCTTTTATGATTTTGCTTCTAGTTCCGCCCACAAATCCATTGCTTGTTCAATCGCCTGTTCAATTTCATGCAAACGCTGCTGAATCGGTTCTAACTTATTTTTATCGGCAAATACCGAAGCGTCCGATAGCTTCTCGCTTAAATTGGCTTGTTCTGCTTCAAGCGCGGCAATGGTTTCTGGTAGTGTATCCAATTGCTTTTGCTCTTTGTATGACAATTTAGCTTTTTTTACCGGTTGCTGAGACACACCCAAAGGCACACTGTCCACCGCTTTAACGGGTTTGAGGCTTTCTGCAGCCGCTTGAGGTTCGGGCACATACTGATGCTTAATCATCGCCCAGTCTTCGTAACCACCCGCCACTTCGACAATGCGACCATCGCCAACAAAAGCCAGACTTTGCGTCACCACGTTATCGACAAAGCTACGGTCATGGCTAACCAGTAATACCGTGCCTTGGTAATTCTGAATCAGCTCTTCCAGTAATTCTAAGGTTTCTAAATCTAAGTCATTAGTCGGTTCATCGAGGATTAGCATATTCGCTGGTTTGGTAAAGAGTTTTGCTAAGAGCAAACGAGCGCGCTCTCCGCCCGATAAACTACCCACCTTGACGCGTGCACGATGTGGCGGAAACAAAAAGTCTTCTAAATAACCCAGAATGTGCTTTTTCTGACCGTTAATTTCGATAAAGTCAGTACCCTCTCGCACGGCATCAATCAGCATATCCTCATCATTCAGCACCGCGCGTTGCTGATCTAGGTAAGCGACTTGCAGTTGCGTACCCGTTTTGACGGTACCGCTATCGGGTTGAATTTCGCCCAATACCAGTTTAATGAAGGTGGTTTTACCCACGCCATTGGGACCAATCAAACCGACTTTATCGCCACGTTGAATGAGGGTAGAGACATCTTTGAAAATGGTCCAACCGTCATAAGCTAAGTTGACGTTTTCCAACTCAGCCACCAAAGCACCTGACTTCTTGCCCGTGTCCACCGAAATTTTCGCCATTCCCTGACGTTTACGACGCTCGGCTCGTTCACGACGCAACTGTTCCAACTGACGCACCCGACCTTCATTACGGGTACGACGTGCTTTAATGCCTTGACGAATCCACACTTCTTCTTGCGCTAAATGTTTATCAAACAAGGCGTTAGTGACTTCTTCAGAGGCCAATTCTGCGGCTTTGCGTTCTTGATAGACACTAAAACTGCCCGGATAACGGCGTAACACGCCCCTATCTAACTCAAGCAATCCATTCACCGTATTATCTAAAAAACGTCGGTCATGACTAATCAAAATCACCGCACCATTAAAATTCTTCAGTGTTTGCTCTAGCACTTCGATGCCTGCCACATCCAAGTGGTTAGTCGGCTCATCTAGTAGCAACACATCTGGCTTGGCAATTAACGCTTGGGCAATCGCTAAACGCTTTTTCCAACCACCCGACAAGTCATCGACTAAAATATCGCCCGCCAAACCAAAGCTCATAATGGCTTCATCGACAGCTGCATCAACGCGCCAGCCATCGCGCAAATCGATCTGATGTTGCAGGTGTTGCATTTCTTCCATCAAGGCTTCATTTTCATAATCTTCTGCCATGGCAGCCGACACCGCATAATAACGCTCAACCAAACCCGCGACCTCGGCGACACCTTGTGTCAGCACACTGCGGATGGTTTCGCCTTCACTGAACACACTTTCCTGCGGTACGTAAATCATGTTGACGTCTTTTTGCACCACGCGTAAACCGCTATCTAAAGGTTGCGTCCCCGCAAGCACCTTGAGCATACTTGATTTTCCAGCGCCATTGCGCCCAATAACGCCCAATCGATCGCCATTTTCGAGACTGAGATTTTCAGCATTAAGTAACGGGTTATCACCAAAAGCAAGATGTGCTTCTTGAAGCATGAGTAAAGGCATGAGCAGAATTCCGAGCGTCAACTAAACAATAATCACCCATTTTAACGGTTATCGGTGAAACTAGGACAGCTATTTCGGATTAAAAGCCCTCACTCTTAAAACACAGCCTTTCATTTTTTCGGTAGAATAGTAAAGTTTGTCGCACAAAAGTCCATCGGTGTAAAAACACATCAAAAATTCAGGTGCATTGCGCCATAGCAGAGAAAGAAAGGATTCACTATGTTCGGACGTATAAGAGGCTTATTTTCAAACGATTTATCCATCGATTTAGGAACGGCTAACACGCTGATTTACGTCAAAGGAAAAGGCATCGTATTGGATGAACCCTCGGTCGTTGCCATTCGTGATGGCGGTGCTGGCAATCGTCAAATTGTGGCTGTAGGCAGTGACGCCAAACGCATGTTAGGGCGTACACCAGGCAATATTTCTGCCATTCGTCCGATGAAAGATGGCGTGATCGCTGACTTTATGGTCACAGAAAAAATGTTGCAGCATTTCATTCGTAAAATTCACTCAACCCGTTTTTTACGCCCCAGTCCACGTGTATTGGTGTGCGTGCCTTGCGGCTCCACCCAAGTCGAGCGTCGCGCCATTCGTGAATCGGCTGCTGGTGCAGGCGCACGTGAAGTTTACCTCATCGAAGAGCCGATGGCGGCAGCTATTGGTGCCGGCATGCCGGTTTCCGAAGCCTCTGGTTCAATGGTGGTGGATATTGGTGGTGGTACCACTGAAGTGGCTACCCTGTCTTTGAATGGTATCGTCTATTCGGATTCCGTTAAAGTGGGTGGTGACAAGTTCGATGAAGCCATTATTGCCTACGTTCGTAAAACCTACGGCATGCTCATTGGTGAAGCCACTGCCGAACGCATCAAGGTTGAAATCGGTACGGCTTATCCTGAAGCAGAACCAAGAGAAGTTCAGGTGCGTGGTCGCAACCTCGCGGAAGGTGTGCCACGTAGCTTTGTCATCAACTCAAGCGAAACCCTAGAAGCCTTACAACAACCCCTACTACAAATTGTCAGCGCTGTGCGCACCGCACTAGAACACACCCCACCCGAATTGGGTGCGGACATTTCGGAACGCGGCATTGTGCTAACCGGTGGTGGTGCTTTGCTACGCAATTTAGATCGCTTGATTGCCGAAGAAACCGGCATCCCTTGCGTAGTGGCTGATGAGCCCCTTACCTGCGTTGCTCGCGGCGGTGGTCGCGCCCTAGAGCTGATGGATGAACATGGCATGGAACTCTTTACCCACGAATAATTAGGGTAATACCAACTATGATGTCCGTTTCCGCGCTCAAAAATGTGAGCGCGCGTGACCATTGGCAACTCTTGTTAGCTTGTGCTTTAGCGTTAAGTTTACTGGTCATCGACGAGCAAACACAACTCATGGCACAGGCTCGCATGGTGCTGGCCACCCTGATGCAGCCGATTGAACAACTATCGCGCCTGCCCGAAAAATGGGTTTCCCAAGGCAATCGTGCCATCACCGACCAAGCCAGCCTGCAAAACGAAGTTGAACGCCTTCGCAATCAATTATTGTTGTTAAACTACGAAAAACAACAATCTTTGCAAATTGCTAAAGAAAACGAACGCTTACGTATGCTACTGGGTGTTTCTTCGCGTATTAACCAGGGAAAATTGATGGTCAGTTCTGTTATCGATCATAGCCCCAATCCCTTCAAACAAATGCTTAAACTGAACAAAGGCCTTCATGATGGCGTCAAAATGGGTCATCCGGTGATGGATGCCCAAGGCGTGATGGGACAAATTGTTTCTGTTGATTATTATGAGAGTGACTTGCTGCTGTTAACCGATGCCGACATGCAAATTCCAGTTATGGTGCAACGTACCGGTGCCAGAGGCATTTTACAAGGCAAGGGCGCAAGTGATGAGCTGAGTCTGAAATTTTTACCCACCACAGCCAACATTCGCGAAGGCGACTTACTTGAAACTTCAGGTATCGATGGGCGCTACCCAAGTGGCTTACCCGTTGCAGAAGTGATTGATGTCGAAAGCCAAGCTGGATCGGTATTTTGGAAAATCACCGCTCAACCTTTGGCGAAACTGATGACCAGCCGCGAATTGCTGATTATTTTCGATGCCAACAAAAGTAATGCACTCGAAAACCATGCCACAAGGACAATTCAACCATGATTTTTTCGGGCGGAGAAGGTGCGCAAGCAAACCATCAGCGTCACTGGATTATTTGGCTGACCTTTGTGGTCGCCCTAATCTTTGACGGCTTAAGCTGGCCGCAAGACTGGGCAACAGCCATACCCAGTTTAACCCCGTTGGTTTTACTCTACTGGGTGATGGCGATTGCGCAACGCAATTTTGTCATCACGGCTTTTATCTTGGGTATTTTGCACGATGTCTTGTATCACAGCAGCTTGGGAGCCCACGCACTCGTTTACTTGGCTTTGCTCTACCCGATACTGCATATTCGATTACCCCTTAGAAACAGTACCTTATTTCAAATGTCCTTGATGGTGGGTTTATGGATGCTAATGCATCAAGCACTGATTTGGTTATTGCATTTAGGACGTTTATCGCAAGATCAACAGCTTGCCTTTTGGTTAGCCAGTGTCGTCGCCATGCTGTTATGGCCGCTGGTATTTATTAGCTTACGTAGTTTGCGCCGTCAAATGCGTGTCCGTTAATTAAGCTGGCATCAGGAACCGCTTACCCATGCTGATTAACAGCCAACACAGTGATCGAAAAAAAGTTCGACGACGTCTTCTAGTCGCCTTGCTGGTCATCCTTATCATGATGTTAATACTCATGTTGCGCATGGTTTGGCTGCAAATTACCCATTACGAAAAATACCAAGAACTGGCCGATGGCAACCGCATTCGGGTAGAACCCATTGCACCTTCACGCGGTCGCATTCTTGATCGCAACGGTATCATTCTGGCAGACAATCAAACCGTGTATGTGCTGGAACTCCACCGAGACAACTTACCTCGCCCCAGAACCTTAGAAGCCGTTAAAGAAAAACTACAACAGCTCACGCCTTACTTTAGCAGTCTCGACGAAAACGCCCTGCGCAATTTATCGCAGCAATGGTCACGCATGAACCGCCATCAACCTTTTGTACTAGCGCGCATTAGTGAAAACGAAGCGGCACGCTTTGCTGTCGATGAATGGATGCATCCGGGATTCGCCATCAATGCGGTTTCACTCAGAACCTACCCGCAAGGCAAACGCGCCTCCCATGTGGTGGGCTATGTCGGGCGCACCACCATTGAAGACCTCAAAACCCTCGATCCAGAAAATTATCGCAACACCGATTTTGTTGGCCGAAGTGGCATTGAGCAAAGTTACGAAACACAACTCCATGGTCAAAGTGGGTTGCGCTATTTAGA
Organism: uncultured Francisella sp.; assembly: GCA_964519885.1. Classification (GTDB taxonomy): domain Bacteria; phylum Pseudomonadota; class Gammaproteobacteria; order Thiomicrospirales; family Thiomicrospiraceae. Next base: position 129,478 of record CAZFLX010000001.1, read on the forward strand.
AGTCGATGCCAAAGGACGCGCCATTCGCGAACTCGAACGCATTGCCCCCGTTTCCGGTCAAGACATTCTGCTCACCATCGACCTACCCTTACAAAACTTTGCCGAAGATTTGCTCGGCAATCGCAAAGGGGCGATTGTGGCGATTGACCCTCGCAATGGCGGTATTTTAGCCCTCGCCTCGACACCGACCTTTGACCCCAATCAATTTGTTGAAGGCATGAGTAATCAAGACTATCAGCAACTGATTAAAGACCCCAGCAAACCCTTACTCAATCGCGCCACACAAAGTCGTTACCCACCTGGGTCAACCATTAAACCTTTTATGGGTATCATTGGTTTAGATACCAACACCATTACCGCCAAAACACGCAAATATGCCGGACCCGCTTTTGAATACAAAGGCATGATTTATCGTGACTGGAAAAAAGAAGGTCATGGTATGGTGGATTTAGATATCGCCATCACCCAATCTTCCGATGTGTTCTTTTATGAATTGGCATTAGACTTAACCATTAATCGCATGGACACGGGATTACAACAATTTGGTATCGGTGAAAAAACCGGCATTGACTTGGTTTCTGAATCAGCCGGATTAAGACCCAACCCAGCCTGGAAAAGACGTGCGCAAAACAAACCCTGGTATCCTGGAGAAACCATTATTGCCGGCATTGGTCAAGGCTATATGCTGACCACGCCACTGCAACTAGCCCATGCTACCGCCTTACTGGCGATGAAAGGTGTCGGTTACAAACCTCATCTCAATCAAGCGGCAGTGTCTCCGCTAGAAAGCATACAACTCAAAAACCCCGATCACTGGAAAACCGTCATTGATGCCATGGTGAATGTCATGCATGCCCCCAATGGTACGGGCAAAAAAGGGGGCGTGTTAGCCAACACCCAAATGGCGGGTAAAACCGGGACCGCACAAGTTGTTGGTTTTGCTAAAGACGCCAAATACAATGCCGAACTCTTGCCCGAAGAACAACGCGACCACGCCTTATTTGTAGGCTTTGCGCCCGCCAACAACCCCAGTATTGCCATTGCGATAATGGTTGAAAATGGCGGTTCTGGTGGCGGTACGGCTAGCCCATTAGCCGGACTGATGGTCGATTTTTGGTTACACAAAAGAACAACGGAAAGCGAGCCATGAGCAACCTATTAATGACTCGTCATGCCGGCTTGCGACAATGGCGTTTTTACTTAGACCCATGGTTATTGGTTGGCATTTTGGCTCTAGCCTCTTTCGGTAGCCTAGTGGTTTACAGTGCTTCTGATGGCGATCTCATCTTTGTCGAAGCCCATTTAACCAAGCTATTCCTTGCCATGGGCATCATGGTGTTGGCAGCTCAAGTTCCCATTAGCTGGTATCGCAATTTATCGGTTCCTTTGTATTTAATAGGACTTGCCTTGCTGCTGGCGGTGATGTTCTTTGGTGAAATCAGTAAGGGCGCCCAACGCTGGCTCGATTTTGGCGTGTTTCGTTTCCAACCTTCAGAAATTATGAAACTGGCCATGCCTGCCACCATAGCTTGGCTATTAGCCAAACAAACCCTACCACCCAACTGGACCCAACTGGGTATTGCACTGCTGATTTTGCTCATTCCTGTGGCCATCATTGCCAAACAACCCGATTTAGGCACTGCCATTTTGGTGGTGGTTTCCGGTGGTGCAGTGATCTTTTTTGCTGGTCTTTCATGGAAACTGATCAGCAGTATCATTGCCTTGATAGCCGTGACCGCCCCTATTGCATGGAATTTTTTACACGACTACCAACAAAAACGCGTACTGATGTTTCTCGACCCAGAAAGCGACCCCTTAGGTGCTGGCTATCACATCATTCAATCCAAAATTGCCATTGGTTCGGGCGGACTAGAAGGCAAGGGCTGGCGTAACGGCTCGCAAACGCAACTCGACTTTTTACCCGAAAGTCACACCGACTTTGTATTTTCTGTCTTAGCAGAAGAATGGGGATTATTGGGTGTTAGTTTATTATTGGCGCTTTATGCCTTTGTGATTCTACGTGGACTCTACATTGCTTGGTATGCGCGTGATAGCTTCGGACAACTGATGGCAGGCGCCATTACCATGAGTTTTTTCATTTATGTGTTCATTAATATTGGCATGGTTTCTGGACTACTCCCCGTGGTTGGCGTCCCCTTACCCATCATCAGCTATGGCGGAACATCACTGGTCACCCTGATGCTCGGCTTTGGCATTCTCATGTCGATTCATGCCGAACATAAACGCCAAGCCAAACCCTTACATGCCAGTTAAACCCTTTAGTCAACTGGCAGCATCTGTTAAAATGAAGGTCTATTTACTGATACGGCCAAGGAAAGACCCCGATGAAAACTCCCTTTTCAACCGTTAAAACCCTTTGCATAGCCTTGTGTGCTAGCCTAATTACCAGCTATTCGAGCAGCAGCTTCGCTGAAACCATCGTCGTACCCGATCCTCCCCAACTGGCTGCAAAAGCTTGGATCATGATTGACTTCGATAGCGGTCGTGTACTTGCCGAAAACAATGCCAGCATGCGTGTTGAACCTGCATCCCTGACTAAAATCATGAGCAGTTATATTATTTCGCGCGAACTGGCCAATAAGCGTTTATCCATGAGCGACATGGTCACCATCAGTCAAGATGCTTGGAAACAAGAAGGTTCGCGCTCGTTTATTAATGTGGGCGCACAAATCCCCGTTGAAGTCTTGGTGCATGGCATGATCATTCAATCGGGCAATGATGCGACAGTCGCCCTGGCAGAAAAAGTAGCAGGCAGCAGCGAAGTCTTCTCACAACTCATGAATGAGCACGCTAAACGCCTGGGAGCCAAAAACACCAACTTTGTTAACCCAACCGGACTCCCTCATCCAGACCACTACACCACTGCCGAAGATATGGCTAAAATTGCTGTGGCAGAAATCAAAGAATATCCCGAAATTTACAGTATTTACGCGAAAAAAGAATACACCTGGAACGGCATCAAACAACAAAACCGGAACCGTTTATTGTGGCAAGATGAAACCGTCGATGGCATGAAAACCGGACACACCAACTCAGCAGGTTACTGCCTAGTCGCCTCGGCAAAACGCGGCAATATGCGCTTGGTCACGGTCATTTTAGGAGCCGATAGCGAAAAAGCGCGTATTCAAGAAACACAAAAACTCATTAACTATGGCTTCCGTTTTTATGAAACCCATCAGCTTTATAAAGCCGAACAAGCACTGCAACAAGTACGTGTCTGGCAAGGTCAAGCGGACGAAGTTTCTATTGGCACGGCAGACGCGCTCAATTTGACCATCCCGCGCGGTCAATACGACAAGCTGAAACCGGTGATAGAATTTCAACCCGATTTGGTTGCTCCGATTCAAAAAGGACAAACCATTGGCTCGTTAAAAGTCATGTTAGCAGAAAAAGAGTTGGCTTCATTGCCTTTAGTTGCCATGAGTGATGTGGCCGAAGGTGGCTTTTTTAAACGTGTGATCGACCAAGCCAAAATGGCATTGATTCGCCTAACCCAATAAGCTAAGGACATTTGCAATGAGTGACACCAAAATTCATGCTCTACCCGAAGACCCCAAGGAAACCTTACTCGAATTTCCTTGTTCATTTGCTGTGAAAGCAATGGGACGTGCTGGCTGTGACTTTGATGCCTTAGTGGTTAGCTTAATGCGCCCCTTTGTGCCAGACCTAGGCGAAGCTGCGGTGAAAACGCGCCCTTCTAAAGCGGGCAATTTCACTGCCGTAACCGTCACCTTTACCGCGCACAGTAAAGAGCAAATCGACAATGTGTATTATGCCTTAACGGGACACCCCGACGTGTTGATGGCGCTTTAATCCCTTGCTGATTGTCAGAACGCTTGGCTGCCAAAAGTATCGAACGGTTTGGCAGCGTATGCAAGATTTCACCCGCACGCGTGACGAACAAACAGCCGATGAGCTTTGGTTATGTCAGCATTCGCCAGTCTTCACGCAAGGGCAAGCCGGTGATGCCAGCCATCTCGGTCAACTGGGGGATATTCCCTTAGTAAATAGCGACCGTGGCGGCCAGGTCACTTATCACGCGCCCGGTCAGTTGGTTTTCTATCCCTTAATGCAGTTGAATCGACATGGCTTAGGCGTTAAAGCATTTGTTGAACAACTGGAACAGATTGGCATGGACCTACTGAATTGTGGCGGTATTAACGCCAGCCGATTAACGGGCAAACCGGGACTCTATGTGGATGGTGATAAAATCGCCTCATTGGGGCTTAAAATTAAACGCGGTTGCAGTTATCATGGCATGGCAATTAACATCGACATGGACTTAACCCCATTTCAACGTATTACGCCCTGTGGTTTAGCGGGTATGAACATGACACAATGGTCGGCTCACGCACCCACACCCGACTGGCACTGGCTTTGCCAACAGCTTATCCGTATCGTCGAACAAAGATTTCATTATTCATCGCTTAGACTTGAGGCTCAGGAAACATCATGGCACTGTCCGACATCCCCGTAGTGACCAACCATCCTTACGCACTGGCAGAAAAAAAGGTCAAATCCCTACGACTCGACCATGACCCCAGCGCACCGCGTAGCCAAAAACCGCGTTGGATTAAAGCCCAACTGCCCAAAGCACAAGATATTCATCGCATTAGTGAATTGAAAAACATTATGCGTGAACAAAAGTTGCATAGTGTGTGCGAAGAAGCCAGTTGCCCCAATCTACCCGAATGTTTCGGTCATGGTACGGCCACTTTTATGATTTTGGGTGATATTTGCACACGCAAATGCCCCTTCTGCGATGTCACTCACGGTCGCCCTAACGCGCCTGATGCTGACGAGCCACGCAAACTCGCCGAGACAGTCGCACGCATGGGATTGAAATACGTCGTGATCACCTCGGTTGACCGAGATGACTTACCCGATGGCGGTGCAGGTCACTTTGCTGCCGTCATTCGAGCTTTGCGTACCACCTGTCCTGAATTAACCATCGAAATACTCACGCCCGACTTCCGTGGTTGCTTAGAAACTGCTGTCGAAATTTTGGTGCAAAACCCACCCGATGTGTTCAATCACAATTTAGAAACCGTACCCAGCATTTACCGCCGAGTACGCCCTGGTGCTGACTATGCGCATTCATTACGCCTGTTGCAAAGCATCAAACAACGCTTGCCGAATGTGCCGACCAAATCGGGAATTATGTTAGGTGTCGGTGAAACCGATGCGGAATTACTGCAAGTGCTCAACGATTTACGTGCGCATCAAGTCGAATGGTTGACACTGGGACAATACTTACAGCCCACCCCACACCATCTACCTGTCGAGCGTTATGTCACCCCAGAAGCCTTCGATGGTTTTGCCGAGCAAGCCAAAGCGCTCGGCTTTGTGCAAGTCGCTTCTGGCCCGATGGTTAGGTCATCTTACCATGCCGATTTGCAGGCAAAGGGTAAGTTGGTGTGAATGGTTTCGATAATTGTAGTTACAATCTAGCAGGATCATAAGTAACGTGTTGGGTCTTGCCTACCATGAAGTACACGCAGGATAATCAGAGTATCGTGAGTAGCACTATAGTAAATAATATGCTCACTGCAAACGCTTCGTCTTGTTTCGGCACGAATATGAGACACGTCTTGCCCCATTTCAGGGTTGGCATCCAGTAGCGTAAAATGAAATTGAAATTGCGACAGATAACTCTGCGCTTGTTGTTGACCAAAATTTTCCAAACTGTACTTAAAAATAGCTTTTAAATCCTGACTAGCAAGTTTGTTGATTTGTAGCTTCATTGCGTTTTCAGGCTAGAAACCGCTTGCTGGTAAATGTCTTGCAAGCTCAAGTCTGTTGCTTCATCTACCCCCACATCATTCAACATTTCACGCAATTGTGTCTCTGCTTTTAAGCGCTGGTCTTGAGCGATGAGCTCGCCAATATAAGCACTGGCAGTCTCCCAATGTCCATTAAGTCGTTCAAGCAAGTAATCATGAACGCGATCACTGAGTTCGAGTTGTAATGTCGCCATGTTCATTCCTCTTTTTTTATTGCCAAATTATACGTTATTTTTTCTTAATTAACCGCTTCCCCTTCTCCACCATCAACAAGCTGGTCATTTGCTGATACAAATCGAACAAAAAGACTACCCGCTCACCATCGTTATTTGCGCCTTTGTAGCCATAAGCGGCATCGACGACTTTATCTAGTTTGGCGCGGGCTTTGGCTAAATCGGACGGCATGGTGTGCGGGTCGTAAATGTCAGCTAAAGACGCATCGGGAAATTTGGCGCGAACATCGAGTACCGTTTGGGCGGCGGTTTCGATGGCGTTCATTGCCCTCACCCTAGCCCTCTCTCACTGGGAGAGGGTTGGCGTGAGGGTGACGTGTTAAGGATATAAAACAGAGTGGCGATATGGTGCGCCCAATCACTGCCATCATCTTTCGTTTTGTTCTCGATATAGTCGTGAAATTGGCGTTTCTCGAAAATATTGGTGTCTTCGTCAAACACCCCACCAAGTTCTTGTCACCAAACTGTCATCTTAATGCCATCTGGCTGTCACATAGCTTACCCATAATTCTACAGGTAATTTATCAAACCCTGTGGAGTTCTCCCGAATGAAAAAACTAATTTTGGCTGCTTTAGCCGCTGCGACTTTAGCTGGCTGTGCCACAACACCTAGCCCCTTCACCAACGCTAAAGACGAATACGAAGCTAAGAACGATTTCTACATGGGCTTCTACGAAAACCGTACTTACATTTTCGATGACGCTAAAGTTTGGTCTGAGTTTGTACAATTTGGTGAGCCAACCTTCCGCAATACCATGATTGGTCAAGCGGCTAAAGGCGGTACCTTGGTTGTGGGCTTAACCAAAGCTCAAGCGAAAGCCTTAGAGAAAAAACAGGCACCCTACATGGCCTCGTTAGAAGTTTACAATGGTAAATTGTCGTTAGCCGAAGACATGTATGCCGAAGTCTATGATGGTACAAAATACATGGTATTTACTGATAATAAGTCTTTACGCACTTATTTAGAGAAGGTTCAAGCACAAGGTTTTACCGATAAAGCAGCCGGCCCTAATGGTCGCGATGTGCTATATGTTGGTCATGCCAGCAAACCAACAGCTGCGGCGGAAACCTTCAAAAAAGCACATAGCAAGGCTGAAAAAGTTTCTGCTAAGCACTAATTAAGCTTCTTGGCTTGATGCTCAGCATCATGCAATAAAAAAGCCACTGTTTCCAGTGGCTTTTTCGTTCGGCGATTAAAACCTCTGCTTAAGCAAGCAGACGATTCACCCGTGCCACAAACCCTGCTGGGTCTTTTGGTAAGCTACCATCAGCGACATGCGCTTGATCCAGTAAGAACAATGCCCAGTCGTTAAAGACTTCGCCCTCAGCCGCCGACAAGCGGCTAACAATGGCGTGATCCAAATTGACTTCCAATACCGGCTTATTCTCTGGCACAGCCTGACCCAACTGCGCCATGATTTTCGCCATGTGTGGCGCCATATCGTGGCTACCCAACACCAAACAAGCAGGTGAATCGACCAAACGCGCAGAGGCTTTCACATCAGAAACTTGCTCAGCTAAAGCTTCTTTCAAACGCTTCAGCACATCTTCTTGCGCTTCATTCACTTCTGGCTTGGCATCACCAATCACATCGGCCAAATCAGTACGGTTGACTGCCTTTAACGATTTACCGTCAAACTCTGTTAAGTGCTGAACCACCCACTCGTCAATACGATCGGTCAATAACAATACTTCCCAACCTTTTTTACGGAAGGCTTCTAAATGTGGGCTACCTTTAGCCGAAGTCAGGGTTTCAGCAGTAATATAGTAAATGTCTTTCTGATCTTCCGGCATACGCGCGATGTAATCGGCTAAAGACACATTTTGCTCATCCGACGTGGTTGAAGCAAAACGTAACAAGCCAGCGATTTTCTCACGGTTGCTGTAATCGTCAATCACACCTTCTTTCAATACCTGACCAAAAGTTGACCAGAATTTCGCGTATTTCTCCGCATCGTCTTTCGCCATACTGTTCAGATGATCAATGACACGCTTAATGGTTGCCGAACGAATCTTATCGACGACCGCATTGCTCTGCAAAATTTCACGCGATACGTTCAACGGCAAATCGGCCGAATCGACGACACCACGCACAAAGCGCAACCAGCTTGGCAATAACTGCTCGGCATCGTCCATAATAAATACGCGCTTCACAAACAACTTCACGCCATAACGACGATCTCTGTCCCATAAATCAAAGGGCGCTTGTTCTGGAATATACAACAGCGTGGTGTATTCTAAGTTACCTTCGACTTTATTATGCAAATGCGTTAACGGCTTATTCCAATCGCTACTCACCGACTGATAAAAGGCATCATATTCTTCTTGCGTCACTTCCGATTTAGACTTTTGCCACAAAGCCGTCGCATCATTCACTTGCTCCCATTCTGGCTCAGTAGCCACAATGCTTTCATCTTCACTGTCTTTCGGTGGCACAGGTTTGGGTAACATAATCGGGAAAGCAATGTGTTCAGAATATTTTTTCAAAATCGAACGCAGCTTCCAACCATCCGCAAACTCTTTATTATCATCTTTAAGTGTTAGCACAATTTCCGTACCACGACGATCAATGGTCGCTGGGGTGATGGTGTAGTCGCCTTCGCCCGTTGAATGCCACACAATGCCTTCGTCAGCCGCCAATCCTGCACGACGTGTACGAACCGTTACCTCACTCGCCACCATAAAGGCAGAGTAGAAACCGACACCAAACTGACCAATCAAATTCGCATCTTTCTTCTGTGCGCTTTCCATCGCTTCCATAAAACGCTTGGTGCCCGAGCTGGCAATGGTACCCAAGTTTTGTACCACTTCCTCTTTGCTCATACCGACACCATTATCACGAATGGTCAGTGTGCCTGCGTCTTTATCAAACTCAATTTCGATACGTAGGTTGCTATCTTCTGCCACGAGACTATCATCTTGTACCGACAAAAAGCGTAACTTATCCAAAGCATCCGACGCATTAGAAACCAATTCACGGACAAAAATTTCTTTATTGGAATAGAGTGCATGAATCATCAACTGCAATAGTTGTTTCACTTCTGTTTGAAAACCATAGGTTTCAGTGGTGTGCATAATCTCTCCTAACCTTAATTGACGCTTGCAAATTCACATGGGGTTGGCTAACCTTAGAACATTAACGCTACTTAGGAAGCCGCCATGCGATACATTAAAACTTTTGCCCAAATTCGCTTAACCGACCTACCACTGGTGGGTGGCAAAAATGCCTCACTGGGTGAAATGGTCAGTGAATTGGTGCCACAAGGGCTGCGCATTCCAAATGGCTTTGCCATTACGGCCGACGGCTATTGGGCGTACCTTGCCTATAATGACTTGACCGATAAAATTCAAGCCCTACTCGCCACACTCGACCCAAAAAATTTAGCGCAGTTACAGCAAGTCGGGCAAACCATCCGTAATTGGATTATTAATGGTCACATGCCGCCCGACTTAAAAGAAGAAATTCACCAGGCTTATCAGGCGCTCGAAAGTGAATATCGCCCGATGATTGAAGTCGCCATTCGCTCCTCTGCCACTGCCGAAGACTTACCCGGCGCTTCTTTTGCCGGTCAACAAGAAACCTATTTAAATATTGCCGGCGACCGTCATATTGTCCACACGACTAAACGTGTCTTTGCCAGCTTATTTACCAACCGAGCCATTTCTTATCGTGCCGATAAAGGCTTTGCACACGACAAAGTTGCGCTTTCTGTTACCGTACAAAAAATGGTACGTGCCGACAAAGGTGTTTCGGGCGTCATGTTCACGCTCGATACTGAATCGGGTTTCAACGATGTGGTACTCATTAATGCCGCCTACGGTCTGGGCGAAAACGTGGTGCAAGGTGCGGTCAATCCCGACGAATATCTGGTGCATAAACCCACTTTGTTGGCAGGTCACGCCCCTATTCTGAAACGACAACTGGGCGATAAGGCGTTACGCATGGTTTACACCGATGATGCCATTGCCGGCAACTCGACCAAAAACATTAAAGTGATGCGCAAAGAACGCCAAAGCTTTGCCCTAACCGATGATGAAGTCTTATCACTGGCACGTCAGGCGTTAATCATCGAGCAACACTACAGCCAGCATCACGCTCGCCACATGCCGATGGATATCGAATGGGCAAAAGACGGCATCGACGGTGAGCTTTACATTCTGCAAGCCCGCCCCGAAACGGTTCACGCCGAAAAAATCACCGCTGCCATGACCGAACGCTACCAACTGGGCGACGCTTCAGGTGCAGAAGTCTTAGCCACAGGTCGCAGTATCGGCGCTAAAATCGCCACAGGACGCGCCAAAGTGATTGAATCCGCCGCGCAAATCGACCGCATTCAACCTGGCGATGTGCTAGTGACTGATATGACCGACCCCGACTGGGAGCCTATCATGAAAATCGCCAGCGCCATTGTCACCAACCGTGGCGGTCGCACTTGTCATGCTGCCATTATTGCGCGTGAGTTGGGTATCCCGGCTGTGGTCGGCACGCAAAATGCCACCCTTAGCATTCACGATGATGAACTGGTCACCGTTTCCTGTGCCCAAGGTGAAAGTGGCATTATTTATAAAGGCGAAATCCCCTTCAGCATCAATAAAGAAAGCTTTCCCGAAACCATCGACACCAGCACCAAGCTGATGGTAAATGTCGCTAATCCAGAACTCGCCTTTATTCATGCCGCTATGCCAGTGGCGGGTGTTGGCCTTGCCAGACTAGAATTTATTATTAACCACGCCATCCGTATTCACCCGCGCGCCTTGTTGGAATACGACACCATTAGTAAGAAACTACAAAGACAAATTGATGACATCATCGCTGGTTATGCCAGCCCGCGTGACTTCTTTATCGAACGCCTTGCCGAAGGGGTGGGTGCGATTGCTGCCGCCTTCTACCCACGTCAAGTGATTGTGCGCCTATCAGACTTTAAATCGAACGAATATGCTGCGCTGATCGGTGGCGCTCAGTTCGAACCCCATGAAGAAAACCCGATGATTGGCTTGCGTGGCGCAGCACGCTATTTCGACCCGCGTTTCCGTGAATCCTTTGCGCTCGAATGTGCCGCCTTGAAAAAAGTACGCGAACAAATGGGCTTAGACAACGTATCTTTAATGATTCCCTTTGTACGTACCGTGCCTGAAGCGCAGTTGACACTTGGGCTAATGGAACGCTACGGCTTAGTGCGTGGCGAAAACGGCTTAAAAGTTTACTTAATGTGCGAAATACCCGCCAATGCCATTCTTGCCGATCAATTTTTACCCCTGTTTGACGGCTTCTCAATTGGCTCTAACGACTTAACGCAGCTCAGCTTAGGCGTTGACCGAGATTCGGGCTTACTGACGGGTTACGATGAACGCAATCCTGCCGTTACCGCCCTCATGGATATGGCGATTGATGCCTGTCACCGTCATGGCAAATATGTCGGCATTTGTGGTCAAGCACCCAGTGACTTCCCAGAAATCACCCAGCATTTGGTAGAAAAAGGCATTACCAGCCTATCACTTAACCCAGACAGCGTTGCCAATATGTTGCAAGTGGTCGAAACCACTGAAAAACAGTTAAGCCACACCAGCTAACCACTTATTGAATCCGACTAATCCATCAAGAAACCCCGTTAAGCCAACGGGGTTTTTGTGCATCACATGACCGATTCAACTCTCATTCAGACAAACAGCTCTGCACTAAGGCTAAGCGTTCAATCAACTCAGCCTCGGTGTTAGCCGTGACATTAATATGCCCTAACTTGCGACCCGCTCTGGGGGCTTTATCATACAAATGAACTTGCGCATGAGGCACTTTCAAGGCATTTTGCCAATGACCTAAGTCACCAATTAGGTTCAGCATGGCGCAGTGCGGCACTGCCATACCCGCATCACCTAAGGGCAAGCCCAGCAATGCCCGACAATGGTTCTCGAACTGATCTGTCCACGCCCCGTCTTGGCTCCAATGTCCTGAATTATGCACCCTTGGCGCCATTTCATTCGCTACCAGACCATCTGCTGTGTCGAATAATTCCAACGCCATCACACCAACATAATCCAACTCATCCATAATGGCTTTCACCATCTGTTCTGCCTGAGCTTGAAGCGCCGAACTGACCGCAGCAGCCGGCGCCTGCGTAACCCGCAAAATGCCCGCTTCATGCCGATTTTCTACCAAAGGATAACAAATACTATCGCCCTGCTGGCTGCGCACCGCTACCATCGACAACTCACGACTAAAACGCACAAAGCCTTCTAAAATCAATTCCCGATTGCCAAGCGCTTGCCAAGCGCTTTGTACATCATCAAGCGTGCGCAAAACCGCCTGACCCTTACCATCATAGCCTTCGGTAGTGGTTTTCAGCACAGCAGGCAAGCCAATCGTTTCTACCGCCGCTTGCAGTTCAGCTAAAGAGGTCACCACAGCAAAAGGCGCCGTTTGAATACCCAAAGAACGCAATAATGACTTTTCACGTCCACGATGCTGAGCGATAAACAAGGCTTTAGCCGGTGGAAAAATCGGTTTGTGTTGCGCAATCTGCTCAACCAAGGTCACTGGGGTGTTTTCAGACTCAAACGTCACCACGTCCACAGCCGCCATAAAGGCTTGCAACTGCTGCTGATGGTACAAGCTACCCAGAGTTTCGCTGGTAGAACTGGGCACATCTTCGTAAAAAGCAAAACGCGCGCCCAAACGAGTACCTGCCAAGGCCAACATCCGCCCCAACTGACCTGCCCCAATTACGCCAATCACCGGTCCAACACTCATAACACCCACACTCACAAACTTGGGTTAGGTTGCGCCAACACCGCATCGGTTTGCGCTTGACGGAAGGCGTTTAACTTCTCCGCAATGGCATCATCTTGGGTGCCTAAAATTTGTGCCGCCAAAATACCGGCATTCTTAGCCCCTGCATCACCAATCGCCAAGGTTGCCACCGGCACACCGCCTGGCATTTGCACAATCGATAACAACGAATCCCAGCCCGACAAAGCTTTAGACTGAACCGGCACACCCAGCACCGGCAAACGCGTCATACTCGCCACCATACCCGGCAAATGCGCAGCGCCACCCGCACCAGCGATAATCACCTTCAAGCCACGATCTGCCGCCGACTTGGCATAGTCCACCAACAAATCGGGCGTTCTATGTGCCGAAACCACTTTCGTTTCATAAGCAATGCCAAATTGCTCTAGCATTAAAGCCGCTTGTTGCATGGTAGGCCAGTCCGATTGCGAGCCCATAATTATTCCGACTAATGGAGTCATAGCGTCATCACACATTGCATCTAAATTAAACGCTTATTATAGTATAGGTAACTGCCAAACCGTTATAATGACAGCACAACGACTGCACAAGAGGAACCTGACTATGCACACCTTACAAGACCTTAACGCCTTGTTAAAAGATGCTGAACCTAGTCTGATTGAGCGGGTTTATCAGCAAGTACAAACTTTTTTAGCCATCGCTAAAGAAGACCCAAACGCTGAACTTCACGCCATTTTAGACGAATGCATCAAAGAAGCCGACGACCCCAACACGGAATGGTTTAGTTTTGAAGAAGTGTTTGATGAGCTGAGAGCAGAATTACGTGCAGCTTGAAGTCAGCAAACGTGCTCGGATGAACTTAAAACAAATTGGTCATTATTATTTGGCAACAGGTGGTTTAGCTTTGGCCGAAACAATGCTTGATCGTATTGAATCACGCTTTGAACAACTGCTTAACTTCCCCTACTCAGCCCCGGTTTACGCACACAAGCCAACTTTGCGTCGCCTTGTAGTTGCCGATGGGTTATTTATTGTTTTTTACCGCATCCAAGCATCATCCATTCAAATTGTTCATATTCGTCGAGCAGAGCAGCGTGACTGGCAGTAATCTTACCCACCACTTACTGTTACACTAAAACTGCTATAATGTTTCAAAGCTTTTTGTGAACAGGAAAACATCATGAGCACCATCACCTTCGACACCTTAAAATTTGTGGATACGCTTAAAGAAGCGGGCATATCCGAAGCTCAAGCCAAGGCACAAGCTAAAGCCATTGGCGATGCCATTGAAAGTGCTACCAGCTTAAGCTTAGCAACCAAAAGCGACATTCAAGAGCTGAAAACCGACATTAATAGTGTTAAATACGACTTACTGAAATGGTTAATTGCTTTGGTGTTAGGGCAAATAGCCTTATTAGTCACATTTTTACCCAAAATTGTAGGGCATTAAACCATGAGCACCATCACCTTAGACACCTTGAAATTTGTCAAAACCCTTAAACAAGCCGGTTTTAATGAAAGCCAAGCAGAAGCTTTAGCCCATGCGCAAACAGAAGCCATCGAAAGTTCCACTGATATGCGTTTAGCCACCAAGCAAGACATCGTAACTGTTAAAGAAGAAATTCAGAAAACCAATGATAAACTCACCAATCTAGCTTCCGACATGAAAATCATTCAGATTTTGCTTGGACTATTAGTCGTAGCGGTTTTAGTGCCTAACTTAAAAGGGTGGTTGGGCTAACCTCCTCACCCCTCACCCCTCCTCTCTGTTGCACAAAAACAACAAACGCAAAAAATATTCACCAAAAACGCAAAAAAATGTTGCGCACTCGCAAACGACTGTTGTAGTATTGCAATTGTGGTTGAGAAAGACACTCTTGTCTGACTCGAAAAATGTTGGAATCTATAAAGGAAATCCTATGAACAAGAATATTTTAGCTATCGCTATCGCTGCTGCTGTTGCAGCTCCTTCTGCTTTCGCAGCTGCTACTGTTTACGGTTTGGCTCACATGGGTGTTGCTCACCAAGATGGTATTGCTGCTGGAACTGATACAGCAAGCCGTACTGGTGTACTTTCTAACTCTTCACGTTTAGGTATTAAAGGTTCTGAAGATTTAGGATCTGGTCTTAAAGCTCTCTACCAGGTTGAATTCGCAGTTAACATGGATGGTGGCTCTAAAGATTACGATGGTAAAGGTAAGTCATTATCTGAGTCAGGTGTTGGTGGTGCTCTTCGTAACACTTACCTTGGTTTAGGTGGTGGTTTTGGTACTGTAATGTTAGGTCGTTTAGATTCTCCAATCAAAAACGTTTCTCGTAAATATGATTTGTTTGGTGACCAGATTGGTAACAGCCGTAACATTCTAGCTACTGCTGGTACTACTGTTGCTGTTGATGGACGTCATTCGAACGTAATTGCATACAATACTCCTAAAATGGGTGGTTTTGATGCGTTGTTAGCTTACGTTCCTGGTGCTGCATACGACAATGAAATGAACTCTAAAGCTGACAATAAAGGTGACGCATATTCTGCTCAATTGAACTTCGGTGTTGGTGCTTTCGATGCAAGTTTAGGTTATATTAACATTGGCAAAACTGGCTCAGTTACATCAATTGCTAACGCTGCATTAGCTAACAACTTTGAAGCTTATCGCTTGGCCGCTGGTTATACTTTTGGCGCAGCAAAAGTTGTTGCTTTATACCAAAATGACAATACCGCTAAAGCGGTTGGTGGCAGCGGTACTCGCGATACGTTCGGTTTAGGCGGCTCTTACAAAGTAACTTCTGCTGGAACAATTAAAGCGCAAGTTTACATGGCTTCTAAGTTAAGTTCTAACGTAAATGATGATAAAACTGGCGCAACTTTATGGAACGTTGGTTATGATCATGCTTTAAGCAAAAACACAACGGCTTATGCAAGCTATGCTTTAATGGATAATGAAACAAATGGTTCATATTCTGTTAACTTGTCTGGTGCTGGTTCAGGTGATAACCTGACTGCTCTTAAAGGCAAAGACAACAGTGCGTTCTCTGTTGGTATTATCCACAAGTTCTAATGGTTTGCCGTGGCAACACGGTATTCAATCTGAAACTGCGAAAAAGCGATCCGAAAGGGTCGCTTTTTTGGTTTGTGGATTATGATATACTCTACCTAGAGAGATCAATAAGTAAAAAGTGACTAATGAGCCAGTTAGATAAACTTAAAGAAACACCGAACACCTTAAGGGCTGCTTTAGCAATTATTGCTGCGTTATTGATCGCGTTAGGGACGGGCGTTGGTTCTTTATTTGTGTCAATGAATGTCGGGTTAGCCTTTTGGATTGGTATAGCAGTTATGTTATTACTGATTCTGTCAGCTTTCTTCATTCTTTTAAAAATTCAAGCAAAAACTAACGACATAGGAGAACTTTAATATGGTAATGGCAAGTATTGCGGTATTTCTGGTTGGATTAGCGATAGCCGGTTTGTTTTTCTATTTGGCAAAGACCGCTTGACTGACAAGTTCTAATTGCCTGCCGTGGCAACACGGTATTCAAGTTGAAACACGAAAAAGCGATCCGAAAGGGTCGCTTTTTTGGTTTGTGGTATAATCAGGCTAAGTCAGTGTTATTTAGGTGATTTATGAGCGAAATTGATGCAATTAAAGAAGACTTAGGATGGCTTAAGTTTTGGGCTGGCGTGTTAATGGCTGCCCTACTTGCTATCGTCGCTTGGATTTTTAATAATATTGAATTAGCGCATGACTGGCAAAAAGGTTTAGTTATTCTGGCGACCTTAACGTTAATTTTGCTGGTTGGTTTAATTAGTCGAGCCGTTAGACAGAAAATAAATCGACTTAAGGAGTTATGATATGGATAATTTAGCATTTATGTTAATGATTGTAAGTGTTTTTGCCATCGCAGCAATCGCTTACTTTACAGCGATCAAAAGCTAGTCGCTTGGTGCTTTGGCTATTTCGGTGCTTTCCTTAGTTAAAAAATGAGGAAAAGAAATGAATGACATGGATATTGCCGTACTGGCAGTTAGTTTTGGCATTGCTGCACTTGCCATTGTTGCGATTGTGTTGAGTAAAAAGAGCGATAAGCACTCACACTAAGTGCTCATTGTAGCAACACTGTATTAATATAAAACAACGAAAAAGCGATCCGAAAGGGTCGCTTTTGGGTTTGTGGTATAATGCAAACAATAACAAGCAGGAGTGAACTATATGGCTATCATGATATCTGAGGTGTATGAAGCCTTTCGAGTGGCTGGTGTTCCCGAAGATTCTGCACGCAAAGCAGCAGAAGCACTTTCTGCCGAAAATTTAGCCACAAAGTCGGATATTAATGCGATTCAAAAAGAGCTTCTGGTGTTGAAATGGATGTTAGCTGTCGTGGTTGCTGCAACGGTATTGCCGTTAATTAAGGGTTCCTTGCTGTAATAATTGGCGCCTGCACTGTGCTTTCAATATGAAACTGCGAAAAAGCGATCCGAAAGGGTCGCTTTTTTGGTTTGTGGTTATAACTATGAATTGTATCCCAGTTGAGCTACAATAATCTGCAATCTAAGGAGGATATTATGGCTGCAACCGCATTTGTTCGTGCTCGTATCGACGAAACATTAAAAAATGAAGCTGCGTTAGTTTTGGCTAATATGGGCTTGACGGTTTCTGATGTGGTACGTGTTGTACTAACCAAAATTGCTAAAGAAAAGGCACTGCCTTTCGAGATGCGGGTTCCAAGTACCCTGACTGAAACAACAATGGCAAAAAGTGAGCGTGGAGAAGATGTTCATCGTGCTAGCAATGCATCTGATTTATTCAATCAACTTGGCATCTAATCAATATGCGTCAACCTGAGTACTCTGGTCAGTTCAAGCGTGATATTAAGTTAATGCAAAAGCTTCATAAAGATATTGATAAACTCAAGACATTAATGACGCTGTTAATTGAAGCTAGTCCATTACCCGATCATTATGCAGATCACCCGTTAACCTGTAACTGGAAAGGCTATCGAGATGCTCATATTGAACCTGACTGGTTATTAATTTATAAAGTTACAGAGTCAACGATTAGATTGGATCGCACAGGAAGTCATTCCGACTTATTCGGTTAGTTAACACCAAACACCCTCATATTCAACGATAAACTACCACTGGCACTAGAAGCAAATAAAATTCCTTTTACTAAAAAAGTGTAGCCGTTCCACGTTGCACCAAGTGTTACAGCTTGCTAATAATGTGCATTATGATGCCCCTTAATATTTTGTTGCTGCAGTGGCAACACGGTTTTCCAGTTAAAACTTCTAAAAAGTGCTCCGAAAGTTCTACATAAATAACATAAAAAAATCCGCCCGAAGGCGGATTTTCACTTTCAGTAAAACTGAATCTTAAACTAAAGCAAAGTTATGCTTAGCTTCCAACGCAGCAATGCGCTCTTCCAATGGAGGATGCGTCGCAAACAACATCGACAGAGTGCCGCCACTGCTAATACCAAAAGCCGCCATTTGATCGGGTAAATGACCTGGTTGCATCATCGATAAACGACGCAAAGCAGAAGCCATTTTTTGTGGGCTAGACAAGTAAGCACCGCCCTCGTCGGCACGGAACTCACGCTGACGGCTAAACCATGCGGTAACCATACTAGCAAGAATACCCAACAGAATGTTCATGACGATATCAACAACTAAGAACACCCAGTCGAAACCGCCCTCTTCACCTTCTTGGTTATTGCTGTTAAAAATATTGCTAGCAACGTTGGCAATAATCTTAGCAAAGAAAATCACAAAGGCGTTAAGCACACCTTGTAACAAGGCCATAGTCACCATATCACCATTTGCGATATGCGCTACTTCATGACCCAATACCGCTTCAACTTCGTCTTGCGTCATTTGTTGCAGCAAGCCAGTTGAAACAGCGACTAACGCACTGTTTTTGCTCATACCGGTAGCAAAAGCGTTAGGCTCAGCACTTTCGTACATCGCCACTTCAGGCATACCAATACCCGCTTTTTGCGCTTGGCGTTTCACTGTTTCTACCAACCAACGCTCCGTTGGCGTGCTGGGGTTTTCGATCACCACTGCACCAACGGATTTTTTCGCCATCCATTTCGACATAGCCAACGAAATGAATGAGCCAACAAAACCCCAAACCAAGGCAAACACAGCTAGGTTGGCTAAATTCATGCCACCTTGACCATCACGTAGGTTGCCCACACCCAACAAGTTCAACACAATCATTGCCACAGCGACAACCAGAATGTTGGTTAGTAAGAAAAGGAAAATACGTTTTCCCATGATCGTCACTCCTTAGTGATTAAAGATGTCATCCCTTACTATAAAGATTATTTATGACCATTTCAAGACTTAATGTTATCTTAATGATAAATTTCATGTTCACGCATCGAGAATCGCAGAACAAGTAGTGTACACAAAGTAGATGACGACATTCGAGAATCGCGGCAACAACGCCATGTGTCAATTGGTGCGGTTTTTTTACTTGCCGTGTAAATACTGTTCATCGGTAAACGTACTAATCCACTCCACTTTATAAATCACCAAAGCCGTCATCATAAAGCCATTCACAAAAGCTTCTGGTCCCATCATCATGGGCAACAGGGGTAAAAATTGGAATGAAAGTTTTTGCCAACTAATCACATCGCCCCAAACTAAAACAGCGCTCAACACCAAAATACTGGCCAGCATGGCGACAGCACCGACAATAAAAGCATTTAAGAATACGTAGACAAAAAAATTACGTGGCAACCAACGATAAGCTGCTAACAACGACCACCAAGTCACCAATACAGGAACGACTGCCAAGGTTAACCAATTAGCCGCAAAAGCATCCCAGCCTGCACCACCCGTAAAAGTCACCAGCGATAAAACCAATGCGAGTGCGATTAAGGCAAACTGCCAGCCGAACATCAGCGTTAATAAGGTTGCACCGAGAAAATGAAAACTCAGACCAGGACCAATCGATGCCTTTACACTCCATAATCCCAACACCACCAGTACTGCGCCAGCAAACACTGCTTGCGCTGTCCAGTCATTCAACACCTTATGCCAAGGCGCTCGCCATAAACTGAGTAACAGTAATGGCACAGCCAACAGCCAAGTTAGCCAAAAAAAGGCATCATTTAATACACCAAAAGGGATATTCATCTTTATTCACAATCTCGGCTACAATGGTTGTTTTACGCTACTGGGTTTGTCCATGAAACACTTTTTTTGGGTCATCGCTGCCTTTGTTTACGACTTATTCATTTTAGCCGCATTAAGTATGGTGCTAGCAGCAGTTTACACCCTGATTGCGGGTGAGGCATTTCACGAAAAAGCCATTACCCGACTGTTATTCCAACTGAACTGGGTCATCATGGTCAGTGGCTATTATGTTATCAGTTGGCAACGCGCGGGGCAAACCATTGGTATGCGCGCTTGGCGTATAAAAGTAGTGAGCTTTACAAACGCATCTTTAAGTTGGTCAGACTGCTGGAAACGTCTGGGCGCTGGCATGGTTAATTTTCTGTTGTTAAATCTGGGCTGGTTGGGTTATTTACTACCTGCTAGAAAGAGCTTAACCGATCATCTTTCGCACACACAGATAGAGCGCTTACCTAAAAACAGTTAAAATAGCGAACAAGTTTTTTATTAGGACCTTATCGTGGCCACACTGATTATTCACCGCGCTCAATTAACCGCAACCGAACAACACCACCTACAAACACACTTTGGTAGCTCTGCAACACCTGTGGCACAGCATCATCGTATTGAACTGGACGAAATGCCTTCAGCTGAAACGCTAACCCGTGTTAGGGCTTTGAGCGATTGGGACATAAATTGTCTGCCAGAGGACTTTGATGCCAGCCAAGTGAAATTGCTTATTTCGGACATGGACTCAACGCTGATTAACATCGAGTGCATTGATGAAATTGGTGAGCACTTAGGCATTAAAGCGCAAATTAGTCATATCACCGAAGCGGCTATGCGTGGTGAATTAAACTTTGAACAATCGCTAACCAAACGGGTGGCTTTGCTTGAAGGTACACCTTTATCTGCACTGGAAACAGTGTATCAAGAGCGTTTACAACTGAACGAAGGCGCTGAAACCTTGATTCAAATCACTCAAGCAGAAGGGATTAAGTTCGCATTGGTTTCTGGTGGCTTCACCTTTTTTACCGACCGCTTAAAAGCTCGCTTAAACCTAGACTTTACCCGTGCCAATGTGTTGGGCTTCGACGATAACCAACATACCAATGGCAAAGTGGTTGGCGGCATTATTGGTGCCGAAGCCAAGCGTGAGTTTTTACTCGAACTTTGCGACCAATTGGGTATTGGCCCAAATCAAGCGATTGCGGTGGGTGATGGCGCTAATGACCTTCGCATGATGCAAGATGCGGGGCTTTCAGTGGCTTATCATGCCAAACCAACGGTGCAAGCTGCTGCCGATACGGCGCTTAATTATCGTGGCTTAGATGCGATACTCGACTTTTTGGTGTAATATCCCTAAACAGGTCTAGAACAAAACGCTGAGTAGACCGTTTAATTGTAAAGGGAATCACTCCATGAAACGCATACTTCTGAGTCTATTCGGCATCTTAATAGTTGTTTTTGGCTCGCTGTGGTTGCTACTTTTTACCAGCACGGGCAATGGCATCATTAAGCCTTGGCTAGAAAGTTATCTTCAATATTATGTGCCAGAAGCGAAACTGGAAGCCTTTAGCCTTCGCCCTGATCAAACACAACTTACCTTATCGCTGAAGCAGAATGCCCGTTTAGAAGTCGATGCCATCACTAATGTTTGGCAAAAAAGTGCCTTAGGCACTTGGCGATTACATGCTACCGATCTTTCCGAACTACAAGCCTTGCTACCCATTCCCCTAGCGGGTGCGCTGAGTAGCGAGGGACGTTTTATCGTTTCGCCCAATGCGTTAGAAGTCGATGGCAAAGTACAATTACCGCACAGTTTGGTTCATATCACAGCGCAACAAGCCAACACCAATAGCCCCATCAGTGCTCAAGTATCGGGCGATATGGCTCTGACCGATTTATCGACGCTGTTGAAACAGCCCCGCATCGCATCTGGCACAGCTAAATTAGCGGCATCGGCAGACATTCCGCGTCAACAACCCCTTCAACTGAACGGTCAAGCAAACCTTAATCTCGCTGATGGAAAACTGCATCACCAAGCCTTCAACGCACTCACCGAACAAGCCTTACCGCAGGATGTCAACTTTCAGCTAACCAGTCAAACAGAAATCCTGTCGGGAAATAGTCTAACCCAACTGAAACTGAATAGTGACTTAGCCAATATGCAGTTAACCGATGCACGCTATCAGCTAGGCGATGATCAATTCAACACCCAGCATAGTTTAAGCATTAACGACTTAACGCGCTTAGCCTTTATCACCCAAACGCCACTTCATGGGACAATTAAGATCACGGGTGATGCTGATTATCAATTCAACACCAAAGCACTAAAAGTAACCGCAAACAGCGATACCTTAGGCGGTCGCGTTACCACCCAGCTTGCCAACCAACAGTTCAATGCCCAGTTACAGGACTTATCAGCCGTTGAAGTTTCGAAATTATTGGGCATGAAACCGGTATTTAAGTCTCGACTTGATGGCAAACTCGCCTATGCGCTAGATCAACAACAAGGCGATTTTTCTGCCCTATTAACAGATGGTCAAATTTTACCGAATGATGTCAGCGCCTTGCTCAACCAAGCGGCACGTTTCGACATCACCCGCGAGGTTTATAAAAGCGTCACTACGAGCGGGAAAATTCAGCGCAAAGTCATTACTGCCGATTTGGACATGCAAAGTAACCTGACCCACATCACCAGCCAAGCCGCACGTATCGACTTAGCGCAAAGCCAGTTAGATGTCTTACTGAATGTAGATGTTCAAGGTCTGAAACTACCCGTGCGCCTAAAAGGTGCGTTAACTAGCCCAGATGTGAGTGCCGACTTTTCTGGAGTTTTAGAGCAAAGCCTAAAACACAATGCTGAGAAAGCGGCACAAGAGGCGATTGAGAAAGAAAAGGGAAAACTGCTGCAACAATTCAATTTGCCGAAGTTGTTTTAAGACATCATTAGTGCTTACCACCCGCACAGGTTGGGCTGTCGGGAATGTCATAGCCCCGCTCTTGCCACTCGGTGGGTGTGTAGGTATGAATTCCTAAGGCATGAACCACACCCGATGTAATAGGTGCAACCAACTGTTGCACTTTACGATGACGTGCCACCAATCCCATGCCATCAAAGGCATGGCTCACCAGCGTGATTTTGAAATGCGAATTACCACCTTTACCACTGCTGTGTAAATGGCTTTCATTATCGACTTCAATAAAATCCGTGGCTAGCGCCTCGCTTAATAGCGCCGTAATCTGTTCATCCATATCCATTTTGCTTACTCCGCAATGCTTTGCACAATATCATCTAATAATTGATGAATCGGTTGATAGACTTTCAGCTTGGGCGGAATACGATAACTCACAAACACTTTGTTCGCTTCGCTGGGTAAGGTGTAAACACTGATTCCGTAGGGACAAAGCGCAATGTTATGCACATTGTCGCGCATCATCGCTTGCGATAGGTCGGCTTTACAAAACAATACGGTTTCACCGCCCGTGGCATAAACACCCTGTTTGTAACCTAAATCGTTACTGGTACGATCTAACATGTCCTTAACATGAGACACGGCACTTACCACCATGCCGCGCTCTTCGATGGCGGCGGTTAAGTCCTCACGCACTTGCGCATAGGTTTTACCGGGCAAAGTGTAAACCATGGCTTCACTGATTTTTTGCGGTTTAACAGGTGCCGCCAAGGCCACAGAGGAGCACATCAGGCCACAAAGTGGCATCAACCAAAAAGCTTTCATCATGTTATCATTCCATTTTTATTAAACGTTGCTATTTTAACATGCGGCTTTTCAATCGGTATAATAAGCCCTATTAGTGAACATAAATAAGGACATTTTATGAGCAATCCGATTCAAATTCGCATTGAGGACTTAGGTTCTATTCCATGGCAAAACCAAACCAGTCTGCTCGAAGCTTTAGAAGACGCTGGCGTAGATGTGAATTACAGTTGTCGTGCTGGTATTTGCGCTGCCTGTCGCGCAACCCTAGTGAGCGGACAAATTGAATGGCGGAATCAGCCCATTTTGACGCTGGGAGAGCAGGATATTCTGACCTGTTCAGTCGTTCCCACTACGGATATTGTTATTCGATTGCCAGATTAATCAATCAAGCTTACAGTGAAAAGCTACCATTAAGCACTTTCTGTAAGAATGTGTAATATTTTGATAGTGAACCTGCACAAATTTGCTGATAGTTCAGATAGAATGATACGCTGAAGTTGCCTTAAGGAACGCCAGCGAAATGCAAAATGAAAGACTACTTGACCTGATTCAATTACAAGCCGATATCGCACATTTGGGACCACATTTTGCAGAAGTTATCACGCTAGCTGTTGAGCGCATTCTACCCATTTTAGGTGCAGATGGCGCGACAATCGAATTAGTAGAGGGTGACGAATTAGTTTACCGCGCTGTTGCAGGAAGTTTATCAAGTTATTTGGGATTTCGAATACCCATTCAAGGCAGTTTAGCGGGGCTTGCCATTCTACATAATGAACCGCTGGTCACTAACGATATTTTTAATGATGAACGTGTTCACGAAGCGGCTAAACGCGTAGAAGGCTTGAAATCCATGATGGTGCAACCTTTGGTACATGATGCGAGCGTGGTTGGGGTACTAAAGGTCATTTCGGCACAAGCCAGTTTTTTTAACGAACAAATACTCACGCCTATATCCCTGCTCGCCAACAGCTTATCAGCAGCGATGTTTTACGCCACTCAACATAATCAAGAAAGTCTATTATTCAAAGCCACTCACGATCATTTAACAGGTATTGGTAATCGTGCGTTGTTTATGGATACACTTAAAAATGCTGTACTGAATGATGACAAACACCCAGCCGCCGTATTAATAATTGATATGAATGGCTTAAAAACCCTGAATGACGAGCATGGTCACACCGTCGGCGATGCCATGATTCATGCGCTTGCCGAGCGTGTGCAACAGGTATTACGCCCAACCGATGTGTTTGCACGCTTGGGCGGTGATGAGTTCGGCGTCATTTTAAAACCCCTAGGACATGCCAGCTGCGTTGACAGTTTAATAGCTTCGATCCAACAAAGTTTGGAAGCCAAGGTAAACGTAAACAATAGTGACTTTACGCTGAGCGCCAGTATTGGCGCTGCCACTTTTCCCAGCGAAGCCGCAACCATGAAAGCCTTACTCGATTTAGCCGATGAACGCATGTACGAGATTAAGCGTCAGCACTACACTCATCACCCTAAAACAGCTTAGACACAACACCATAAAAAACAGCCCCTAAGGGCTGTAAGTTTGGCAAAATAAACTTGTTACGCGTCAATAAATAAGATCACTAAGCAACCTCATTTATTTGCTTTTCGGCTTTGGCAAATTGGCATAGTAAGCCGCTAAGCCTTGAATCTCGGCATCGGTTAAATTACTCGCCACCATACGCATTAAGCCATAACTGTCAGTAACACGTGTGCCTTGTTTATAAGCTTGCATGGTGCGTTCAAAATACAGCGCTTCTTGACCCGCTAAGGCTGGCGTTTCGTTAATACCGCCCTCGCCTTTCACACCGTGACAACTCGCACAAGGGGTGATTAAACGCTTAGCATCCCCTTCACGAACGATAATATCCACATTTTTATGCTCGGCTTTGGTTAAGCTAGGTTTAACCGTCGCTACAGGCAAAGATTGCTGGGCATAGTAAACGGCTAAGTCAGCCATTTGTTGTTGATTCAACAAGCTGGCAGCGGCTGCCATAGCGCCAGCTCCCTGATGCTGTTGAAAGCGTCCTTGCGCATAATCTTGCAAGGTTTTATAGGTGTATTCCACCCGTTGACCTGCGGTAGATGGCCAATTGCGCGACAAGGCTTGCCCTGCTTCACCGTGACAACTGGCACACATCATCGTTTGATTCAGTTCCTTACCACGCGCTACATTGCCCTTGGGCATCGCGGCTAGATTAGCTTGTAATTCAGCGGGATTCCATTCAGCGACCTTGGCTTCATGTCCTTGCGCTTGCACCAGCGCACTCATCAATAATGCACCGCTTAGGGTGACGACTGAGGTTAATTTCATGCTCATCTCCTTAAGCAAAACAATCTTGAGTAAAAGTGCGCATCCACGCCTGCTGATAGGCAGCACCCATGCGAATTTGCGCGGGCGTTTGCTTGAGCGACGGATAACGATCTGGGTTGACGCGATACATCACGCCACCTTCTTTTAAACGGAACACATCGGCCACAAACAAGCCGTAATCACTTCCCGCTAAGGCATAGCAGGTGTTTTCCCACACTGGGTTTTCATGAGGTTCTTTACCTGCTAAAGCATTCACCACCGCCATGGCTGTGACTTTGGCCTGACTATTGGCCGAATAACCCGATTTTGGCGCCATACCACCATGGGTAGCATCACCCAACACATACACATCTTTGAAATGATTCGATGAGAAATCGGTTAAATTAACAGGACACCAACCTTTTTCATCGGTTAAACCCAAGTCTTGTGCGATTTTACCCGCACGCATCGGGGCAATCACGTTCAACACATCGGCTTTCAGGCTACCGCCTTCAAAATGAAGGGTTTTACTGGCCGCATCAATCGATTTGACCTTGCCGCCGTCTTTCGCCCTTACCCATTCCAAGCGTGAAGCGACACTATGGGTTTTGACATCTTCTGGCATACCTTCCATAAACTCTGGCGGAATATTAAAGTTGTACAAGCGATTCCAACCCAATAGCATGTTTTTGTCAGTCACGAACTCATTTTTCGGGTCTAAGATGATAATTTTAGCCGTAGGGTTATGCTTCGCACACCACTCGGTCACTAAAGCAGCACGCTCATAAGGCCCAGGTGGGCAACGGTACGGATTCGGCGGCGCGACTAGCGCAAAGGTGCCACCTTGTGGCATTGCTTTAAGCTGATCGGCCAGCATCTGAGTTTGTTTGCCTGGAATCCAGCCGTTAGGAATACTGCTGTTAGCCAAACTTTCTGAATAGCCTTGAACCTTGTCGTACAGGATTTCAATACCAGGCGACACCACCAGCTTATCGTAACTGATGTCTTTACCCCCTGCAAGGCGCAAACTTTTCTTCTCTAAATCTCCGCCAACAACGGTATCAAAAATAAACTCAATGCCATACTTACGGGCGAAATCGTCATAGGTGACTTCTAAATCCTGCATGCCAATATGACCCGTGATCACTTCAGTACTACCGTAGGGACGAATGTAAGTGCGATTTTTCTCAATCACCGTGACGCGAATGCTGTTGTCTTGCAGCTTCAGGTATTTGGCAAAGGTAGCGCCACCGACACCACCGCCCAACACCACCACATGGGCTTGCGCTAGAGCAAATAAGCCGCGCGTTGGCATGGCTAACGAAAAAGCGCCCGCACCTGCTAGCGTTAAAAATTGACGACGATTCATCATAATCTCATTCCTCAATCTAATTTCTGCGCAGCGAAATAATCCGCCATCGCTTCATATTCTGCGGGCGTAAAGCCTTCAGCGACTTTACTCATTAAGGTCGAGGCACGCTTACCCGATTTAAAATCGGTCATGGCTTGCACAAACTGTGCTTTGGGCATACCCGCTAAGGCGGGAAATGCTTCATTGGCTAATTTACCTTGAGTACCATGACAAGCCGCACAACTCTGTGCAGCCATCTCGCCAGGCATGGGCGCAGCATAACCACTGAAACTAGCCAGCGATAAACAACCAGCCGTCAGTAACATTTTTTTAACCATCATAGAAATTCCTATGTTACGTAATGGATTAACGATATTTATTTAGGTATATAAAGACTTAATATAAGCAATTACTGATATTAAGTCAAGTCAACCAATCTGTCTTACCACTGGATTTACTGCGCCCACACATAAAAACCGACGGCAAAAAACTGCACTACCCATAACACCAATACGGTTAAGGCAATATTTCCCATGCGTACCACCCCAGCCGACGGCGTGTAGACCCCCACGGTTTGACCTGCCTGCCAAGCCACGGTCAACAGATAACCCAACACCGCACCACCTAACACGGCAAAGGTGACAAAAAATAGAATGGTGCTGTACCAATCCATATTGACGGGATAACCCATGACATCGAACCCAAACTGACCAACTAACACCGACCAACGCAAGGCTTCACGCGCTGCCGCGACAATAATTAACGCCACAGCACCCACTGGCATCACCATATAGCTATGCATGGTGTCGCGTTTACCATTCCATACCCAAGTGGCATAAGCAACAAAACCTAATAGCGCCGCAACCGATACCATCACCCAGGGACTCGTGACAAACTCACCTTGTTTACCTTCTAAACCCATCAACCAAAGTGCGCCCACAATCAACGAAGCCACACCGCCGAAGGTAATCCATTTCATACCTAAAGCACCCACCCAATCTAGGTAACCCTGATCGGCATCGGCGCGCACGCGGAAATAACGACGCATAGCAATTAAGAAAGCACCCGTTACTGGTACGCTTAGGCTAATGAAAAAGGCAAAGCGCCATAAATTAAAGCTGTGTAACTGAGTACCTGAAGTATCGAGTTTGCCTTCGGGCGCATACCACTGCATCCACAAGTCGGGGGTGAGCATTTGGTTAGTCAATACATGCATAATGAAGCCGACAACCAGCAACAAAGCAACTGACACCAATAAACTACCAGGACACTTCACCGACTGCTTCGGGTCATGCAAATTACCATTCAGCCAGTAGTAAACATACATCAGCACATAACCGACACTGAGAATGACAATAAAACCAATCACCCACCAAGCCGACAGCACATTACTGGCATACCAGAAGGGATCGTAAATAACCTGCACAAACAGCAAAGGCGCAACCCCAATCACAATCGCCACCGACAACATCACTTTACCCACACCCAACATGGTGCTGGCCAATTGACGTTTATGCGCGTCTTTCGATAAAGAGCCCCAGAGCGTGAGCCCTGTAGCGCCGAGCATGAGTTGCACTGCTGCGATATGTAGGGCAAAGGTTAGCACCCCTAACACCAAAAATACCAAGGGATGCGTTGGTAACCCCGCAGGGTCACGCAAGGCATTTAATACTTCTGCTTCCATGTTGATTATTCTCCTGTTTTCGCTTGCGCTACCGCACTGGCTTTAATCTTCCACTGCTCAGCGACCTTCATATCCGTCATTGAAGCTAAGTAAACCGCTAAGGCTTCAGCTTCGTTATCTTTCAACGGAATTTTGGGCATATATAAGGTGTTACCTGTTGCCAAAGCACCGAGTAGATACTGTTTAATGGCTTTCACATCAGTATTACCACCAAAATAGTTCACCATTGGGCGAATACCTGTTTCACTCAAGCTATGACAATTACTACACATGGACAGTGCCACCACATGCCCCACTTCCAATACATTGTCGGGGGTGACTTCACGCAAATTGTTAGGAATAAACGGATGAGCTTTTAACACCCCGACCTTTTCCAAAATCGGAATTTCAGAATGAATATTCAATCCAGGCACATCACGCGCAATCACTTGATTGGAATAAACATACTGACCCGCAACATAGGGCTTACGAATCGATTCACGCGCCACTTCTTCTGGCCAAAGTCCAAATACCAACAGGTAAACAGTCGCCAATGAAGCAACGGTGGTGGTAATCATGCGTGGCTTAAATAGCAACGCTAAGAAGTACACCACCATGCCGCCAACCACACTGAGTAATGCAGGAGCAAAATAATCGGGTAAGCGATTTTCCATCACTAAATGGGCATAATCGGGCAAAGTGGTTAGATACCAAGTGAACAACGAAGCTCCAGCAATGGTCGATACCAATCCCATCAAGGCCATATAGCGTGAAATTTCGTTACGCAGATCATCTTCTTTAAAACGAGACAGCACAATGCTACCCACCACAGCAGTGATCGACATCATGAAGAAAGTACGCATCGCCAGTTGAGCGAAAGTATTGCTACCGTAGAAGCCGTTTAAGTAACCACCTTCGGTAAACCAAACTTCCTTGCCTGGCCACATCATGAAGGACAAGATACCCAAAATAATCAGCATGGTGGCATAAGAAGCAATACCGAACATCCAAGTAATGCGTAAATGGGTGCGTTGATCGACCTTACCGACCAAATACACCACCATATACACACCGACCACTTCGATCACGAAGAACACCCATTCCGTCGCCCACTTCCAAACGAAGCTATGAATCAGTGAGGAAATACCGCGCGGACTGGCAACCGTGGTGGAATACCAAATACCAGGACCCGTAATGGACCCTAACACATAAGAGAAAACCAACAAAAAAAGACCATACTTCTTGATATACACCAAGTATTCTGGCTTGTTGCGACTGTAAGCGATGGTAGCCAAAGCGGCAAAAAAGATGGCTGCACCAACCGAGGTATGAGAAAACAGCACGTGAATCGTGGCGATAATACCCACGACCCAGCCACTGCCGACACCTGGCTCATACCAAGTCGGAAAGAGACCGATAATATCCATAATAGGCTCCATAAATCAGAAAAAAATGATTAACGGAGACTATTATGGTGAGTAATTTCAGACTTTAGAATGTGACAAATTGTCGCACTATAAAAGCTTTTTGCACAACAATAAAAATTACTTATTAGTGAGGATGGAGGTTCTATCTCATTTTCAAGGTATTACTGACCACCATACAAACGCTGATAGACACTCCCTTCAACACCCACCAGCTCCTCGTGTGAACCTTGCTCAATGATCTGACCATTATCAAACACCAGCACCCGATTGGCTTCTTTCACTGCCGATAGGCGATGAGCAATCACCAACAAGGTACGATCACGCAAGAAATCGCGCATCGCTTCATGCAATCTGGCTTCAGTGTGGGTATCCAGCATCGAAGTGGCTTCGTCCAAGATCACCACCTGTGGTTTCGCCAGCATCATGCGGGCAATGGCTAAGCGTTGACGCTGACCACCCGACAAGCGCACACCATTACGCCCCAGCATGGTATCTAAGCCATTCGGCATGGCTTCGACGGTTTCTGCCAGTTGCGCCACGCGCAACACCTGCCACAAATCGGCATCGTCAGCAGGTAAACCAAGGGTTAGATTTGCGCGTAAGCTATCGTTAAACAGCATCGGCTGTTGTAGCACCACGCCAATATGATCGCGCACCTGCTCAAAGCCCAGTTCAGTTACTGAACGATAACCAAAATAAATATCCCCTTCATTCGGTGCATAAAGTCCGAGCAGTAACTGCACTAAGGTCGATTTACCTGCACCCGACACACCAACCAAGGCCACCTGTTCACCGGGTGCAATCGACAAAGAAACCCTATCCAATACGGGCGGCGAGTCAGGGTAAGCAAAACTGACGTTTTCCAAACGAATCGGTAAAGCTTTTGCCGAATCTAAGGTTTTGACTTTGGCATCGTAGCGTACTTCTTCTTCCGCTTCGAGTAGGTTATTGATACGACCTAAAGCCGCCTTAGCACCATAGTAGGAATACTGAACCGATAATAATTCCTGCACTGGTCCCATCATGAACCACAAGTAGCCAAACACACCGATCATTTGACCAATGGTTAAATCGGACAATAACACCGTCAGCATCGCCACGGCACGAAAGACTTCAAAGCCCGCTAAAAAAATACCGAAGGAAAAGCGCGACAAGGCATCGGTTTTCCAACCCGAGGCAATGGCTGCTGCACGCACCTCTTGAGCAGCCAATTTGGCACGCTCTAAAAAGCGTTTATCGGCATTTACCGCACGCAGCTGTTGCATGGCATCGAGGGTTTCCGCTACCGATTGCGATAACAGCTCAAAAGCCCCGTTTTCGCGTTGCTTCCAGTTTTTCACCTTTTTACCTAAAATCATCGTTAGACCGATAACAAAAGGGTTCAAGAACAGAATAATCAGCGCCAGCTGCCAATGAATCCACAACAAGACCACCGCCACACCGATGATACTTAAAATAGCGACCAATACTTTGGCAACGGTTTCACCCAAAAATTTATCCACCGTTTCCACATCAGTCAGTAATCGCGCCGTCACCTGCCCCGAACCCAGTGATTCATAAACGCGCATACTGACGCGCGACAACTTATCCAGTAATTGCTCACGCACCGACAGAGTGACCGTTTTGGCAATCGACACAAATAAGCGCGTCGTTGCCACACCGAGCAACAGGCTGCTCAGGCGCAAGGCAATCGTCACCACCATTACGGTCAGCACCACCGCCATCGGCCCCATCCAAGACTCAGGCAAAAACACATCAACAAACTGTGTCAGAGTAGCTGGCTGATTGAGTAATACCTCATCCACTAATAAAGGCATGAGCAAAGGCACGGGCACGGCAACCAAAGCACCCAATATCGCCAACATCTGACCAAAAGCCAGCGCACGCTTATGTTGTTTGATCGACTGCCATAAACTGGAGAGCGTAATCATGTCTTATTTTTCCATCTCATTTTCTAATGCTTAAATTGTAGCATTCCTGTCATGGACTATTAGCCAACTGACATAAAAAAACCCCGCAATCACTTGCGGGGTCTCTTTTAGGTCAGTAATGCCGAAGCGATTACATACCCATATCACCCATGCCACCCGCTGGAGCAGGCGCACCATCTTTCTTCGGCAGGTCAGCAACCATCGCTTCGGTAGTGATGATTAACGAAGAAACTGACGCTGCATTTTGCAGTGCTGAACGGGTTACTTTCGCAGGGTCAATAATACCCATTTCGAACATATCACCGTAAACTTCGTTAGCAGCATCAAAACCGTGAGAAGAACCAGCGCCTTCCAACACTTTATTGATCACCACAGAACCTTCCAAACCACAGTTACCCACGATCATACGGATTGGCTCTTGCATTGCGCGACAAGCGATTTTGATACCCATGTCTTGGTCAGGGTTGTCGCCTTTCAAGGTTTTGATGCTTTCTGCGATACGTAATAAAGTCACGCCACCGCCAGGAACGATACCTTCTTCAACCGCAGCACGAGTCGCGTGTAACGCATCTTCAACACGGTCTTTTTTCTCTTTCATTTCAACTTCAGTTGACGCACCGATTTTCAATACCGCAACACCGCCAGCTAATTTAGCCAAACGCTCTTGTAGTTTTTCACGGTCGTAATCAGAAGTGGTTTGTTCCATTTGCGCACGGATTTGAGCTACACGCGCTTCTATGTCGGCTTTAGCGCCAGCACCATCAATAATGGTGGTGCTGTCTTTACCAACCACGATGCGTTTTGCTTGACCTAACTCGTTCAGCGTAACCGTTTCTAACGTCAAACCGATTTCTTCAGAAATCAACGTACCGCCAGTCAAAATCGCGATGTCTTGCATAATCGCTTTACGACGTTCACCGAAACCAGGTGCTTTAACCGCAGCCACTTTGACGATACCGCGCATGCTGTTGATAACCAAAGTTGCTAGAGCCTCACCTTCGATGTCTTCTGCAATAATCAGCAAAGGACGACCTGATTTAGCCACAGCTTCTAACGCAGGGATCAAATCACGAATGGTGCTGATTTTTTTATCAAACAACAACACAAATGGGTTGTCCATTTCTGCGGTCATGTTTTGTTGGTTGTTGACGAAGTAAGGAGACAAGTAACCACGATCAAAGTCCATACCTTCAACTACGTCTAACTCGTCAGTCAATGAAGAACCTTCTTCAACCGTAATCACGCCTTCTTTACCCACGCGTTCCATTGCTTGCGCAATCAAATCACCAATAGTTTTGTCCGAGTTAGCCGAAATGGTACCCACTTGAGCAATATCCGCCGTAGTCGCACAAGGCTTAGACATTTTCTTGATTTCTTCAACCGCAGCAATCACCGCTTTATCGATACCACGTTTGATGTCCATTGGGTTCATACCCGCCGCAACCGACTTCATACCTTCACGCACAATCGCTTGCGCTAAAACAGTCGCCGTTGTGGTACCGTCACCTGCAGCATCGTTGGTTTGTGACGCAACGGTTTTAACCAACTGCGCACCCATGTTCATGAACTTGTCTTCTAATTCAATTTCACGTGCCACAGACACACCGTCTTTAGTCACAGTCGGCGCACCGAAAGTTTTTTCTAAAACAACGTTACGACCCTTAGGGCCCAATGTCACTTTAACGGCATTCGCTAAAATGTTCACACCTTCAACCATACGCTCGCGCGCATCAACACCAAATTTTACATCTTTAGCAGACATCTTAAATTCCTCAATAATAACTTTGATTTAATGGAAATTGTACTTAATCTAAATCGGTTAGTCCGATTAGAACCGCATGAGCATCGATGAATACGAGGCGCACGGAACGCAGAACAAGGAGCCTACACCAGGTAGGTGACGCAGTTCGAGTACCGCGCAACAAAGTAGTCGCGATGCGCAATCGGTTTTAGCCTAGGATAGCGATGATCTCATCCTCACGCATGACTAACACATCTTCCCCATCAACCTTAACTTCCTGACCCGCGTACTTACCAAACAATACTTTATCGCCGACTTTAACGCTCATTGGCATAATGCTACCGTTATCCGCACGTTTACCTTCACCAATGGCTAAGATTTCACCTTTAGCAGGTTTTTCTTTCGCACTGTCTGGGATAAAAATACCGCCAGCGGTGGTTTTTTCTTCTTCCATACGTTTAACAACAACGCGATCGCTCAAAGGACGCAAATTCATGTCTGACTTCTCCTAAATAAAAAATTGTTTACCAAGAATAACCACATACAGTGACAAAGCACTGCTCATGATTGCTGTTGGCAAATCATGCTCAGTGCATTTATGGTGACAGGTCAAGCAGAGTTCAAGGGGTAAATAGCGCAAAATTTAACTTTTTTGTTTTATGGCTGCCAAAA
The DNA here is from genome assembly GCA_964519885.1 of uncultured Francisella sp. Lineage (GTDB taxonomy): Bacteria > Pseudomonadota > Gammaproteobacteria > Thiomicrospirales > Thiomicrospiraceae. Next base: position 164,193 of record CAZFLX010000001.1, read on the forward strand.
TGCCCGATAAGCTTCTCACTCACAAACTGAGTTAAATGCTATTATTTAAAACCAGCTTTTCTTAATCTGGAAATCTCACGTCAACTTACATCACATGGGGGTTAGCCAATGCCGTTTGCTAGGCAAGATCAAGCGACTGACGATCTGGTCAATTTTCGTGTTTTATTATCGATCAATGTGTTTTTCTTAGCCCTAGCACTCATTGCCAATTATGTGATGCAACGCCAAGATTTGTTGTTTATTCATGGCATAACCTTTGTTAGCTTTAGCTTTCTATTGTTTATGAGCATCAGCAGGTCGACTTGGAAACTCATCATCTTTCAACGCATTTACCTAACCATCATGGCGGTGTATTTTTATAGTTTCTTTTGGTTTGGCCACACTGACACCTACGATTTAATTTGGCTATTACTCTTTCCCGCTTTGGTCGCCTTTTTGATTGAACAAGAGACCGAATTAATCTGGTGGCATAGCCTTTTCCTAACAGGAGTTTTAGTGTTATTCGTTGCCGCTTGGTTTGATGCATGGCAACTCGCCTACGACAGTAAACTGATTGGCGCCGTGTTATTTGCTAATAGTTTTATCAGTGTTTTATCTTGGTTCAATCACCGCTATAAAGCCAAGTTTAGACAAGCTGAACAAGCGTTTCAATCAACATTAGAAAATCGAGTGGAAGTCGCCACAGCCCTGGTTAATCAACTGAATGAAACCCTAGAACTTAGCCAACGTGATGTAGTGCTACGATTGGGTGAAATTTGCGAAGTCAGATCAAAAGAAACAGGGCAACACGTGCAACGGGTATCGGAATATAGCCGATTATTGGCAGAACTGATTAACCTAGACCGTGAAACCATTCAACTGATTCAAGATGCCTCCCCCTTGCACGATGTGGGTAAAGTCGCTATTACTGATGCCATACTGAACAAACCGGGCAAATATAACCCAGACGAATTTGAACAAATGAAACAGCATACGCTAATTGGTCATCGCTTACTCAGCAGTTCGCCACAACCGCTACTTCAAGCGGCAGCGATCATTGCGCTAGATCATCACGAATGGTGGAATGGAAAAGGCTATCCTCATGCGAAACAAGGTGAGGAGATTCATTTGTTTGGTCGCATTGTTGCCATCGCCGATGTGTTTGATGCGCTATCCTTCAAACGTGTTTACAAAGAAGCTTGGAGCGACGACGACATTCTTAGCTTTTTTAACCAACAAATTGGTAGTCAGTTCGATCCACATATTGGCCAACTTTTTATCGCACACTATCCACAATTTGTGGCGATTCGCAATCAGTTTAGCCAATATGCTTAACAATTAAGACAAATGCTGCAGAAAGAAGGCCTCTGCTTGTGCATTAATGTCTTTAGCCGACAAACCGACGGCTAAAGGCTCAGAAATATGCACATCAATCACACCAGGGTATTTAAGAAACGCGCCCTTAGCCCAAAAACGTCCCGCATTGTGACTGATTAATACCACAGGTACTTGCGCTTTTTCTGCTAGCAAAGCACCACCAATATTCATTTTACCCAGTTCACCCGCTGGCATACGAGTTCCCTCTGGAAAAACCACTACCCAAGCTCCATCGGCTAAGCGTTCCTGACCCTGATCCAACACCTGCTTTAAAGCCGCGCGCCCAGCCCCACGATCAATGGCGATTGGCCACATGGCTTTTAAGCCCCAACCAAAGAAAGGAATACGCAATAACTCACGTTTAAGCACCCAAGCTTGACGCGGCAACAATTGTTGCAACGCAAAAGTTTCCCAAGCCGACTCATGACGAACCAAGGCAACACAAGGTGTTTTCAACAAGTTTTCTATACCATGAACTTTGAAGCTTAACCCACAGGTTAGCTTTAACCACCAAATCACAAAACGCGCCATATTGGTCATCACTTGGTAGCGTGTTTCTTTACTGACTAACCAGAGTGGCAGACTAATGAGTGAAAACACAAGGGTACTCAGCACATAGCCAAGCTGAAACAAAAAAGAGCGCACAAAAATCATCATGAAACCCCTAACTCATTCACTGCCGCAGCCAAATCTTCGACAACTGGAATTTGATGTTGAGATAAAGCTTCTGCATGCTGCACGGCGGTTTGCGCACCCTTGCCCGTGCGAACTAAAACAGGGCTTGCTCCCACCGACAAAGCCGCCGACAAATCACGCCAACTATCTCCAATCACAGGAACCGATGCCAAAGAAGACAAACCAAATCGCCATGCGATGCTTTGGTACATGCCGGCATTCGGCTTACGACAAGGGGTGTCATGCAAGTAGGGTGAATAAGCAATCCAATCCACCGCAGCACCCAAGGCCTTAAGTTGAGTTTGTAGTTTGGTGTGCATCGCATGCAAGTCAGCGCGAGAATAAAACCCTCGCGCAATGCCCGATTGATTGGTGGCAACAGCGACTGTATAGCCGGCTTGTTTTAACGCAACAATAGCCGATACTGTGTTCGGCAAAAGCACAAACTCATCGACAGATTTAATAAATTGATCGGAATCGTGATTAATCACACCATCACGGTCAAGAATAATTAGTTTGGTCATAACGCACCTTTAAGAAAGTGCGTTTAATTATAGAACTTGCAGGCTTAAGCCGCAAACTGACGCACACGCTCCGATACTTGAGACGCCATGACGACACTCTGCTGTTGAGCAAGCTGCTCACCCGCTTTGGCATGCAACATCACCCCTTGAACCGCCGCCTTAGATAAGGACAACCCCTGCGCCACTAGCGCGGTTATCATACCTGCTAACACATCTCCCATACCCGCTGTGCTCATGGCGCCATCACCAAAATCACAAATTTGCGCTTCTTTACCATCGTAAACCAAGGTACCATTACCTTTAAGTACCACCACACCACCAAACTTTTCTTGCAAAGCCACCACCGCTGCCAGCCTATCCGATTGCACCTCTTTGGTTGAGATACCCAATAAAGCAGCCGCTTCACCAGGATGTGGCGTGAGGATCCAATCATCACGATAACTGGGTTGGGCAGCCAATAAACGCAAAGCACCCGCATCAACCACTTTAGGTTTATCACTAAGCAACACTTGCTGCCATAACTGATTCGACCAAGCATTGTTGCTTAAACCAAAACCCACGGCAACCACCGTTGAACGCTCAATTAAATCGGTCACATTTCGATCGCCATAAGCCATCACTTCCGGACACTTTACCGTTACCATCGGCGCATACTCACTACGCGTTACCACGCGCACAATGCCCGCACCCGCATAAGCACAACTCTGCGCAGCCAGCATGACAGAGCCCAACATACCTTCATCACCACCAACAATTAAGGCTTGCCCATATTCACCTTTATGAGAATTTTTCTTGCGAGTCACCAGCTTTTGCTCAGCTTGTGCAACATGTAGCAACTTCGAAACGGGGCGTAACTCCGCATACAAAGACTCAGGAACACCCAAGTGTTCAACCAGCACCTCACCAGCATAATCAGCACCATCCGCACTAACCAAACCCGGTTTATGTATCAAAAATGTCATGGTAAATTGAGCACGAATCGCATCACCAAAGTGAGACCCTGTATCGGCATTCAACCCAGAAGGCACGTCTAACGCCAATACAGGCTTTTGAAAAGCATTCACACTGCTAATGGTTGCCAACAGATCGCTAGACAAAGGAGAACGAGCGCCAATACCCAGCAAGGCATCCACCACCAAGTCAGCATGCGCACAAACAGCTGGATCATAGGGTTTTGGCATCACGCCCAAGCTAGCCAACTCGCTTAGCAGGGTAACCGACTCATTCGACTTAACCTGTGCGGGCGACACCACTAAACCCACATCAACCTGCCAGCCAGCCAAATGAGCATATTGTGCGAATGCAAAACCGTCGCCACCATTATTCCCTGCTCCACACAGTACATAAACCCGTTGACCTTGCGTAAACTCTTGCTTAACCCACTGAAAAGCCGCAAAACCAGCACGCTTCATTAACATCAGCGCAGACACACCTGCTTGAATAGCAGCCGCTTCAATCAGACGAGTTTGCTCAATCGAGTAAAGGTTCATGTTCCACTCCCAATGGTCGGACTTTTATTATGTTTAAAGTACTTAAGCAAACCTTATGCCATCCTTATAAACTGGTTCGCAAATCACGCAACACAAAACCACTGAGAGGTCGATCTAATCCTTTCAAAAAAGCCATCACCTTAAAGTTCTCACCCATTTCATCTGGCATAGTCAGGGTTTTAATTTGTTGCGCCATGCGCAAGTGTTCAACCATATCAGCTGTTTCATCTATCAAACCGGTAATCCCCAAAGACAATAAAAAATGACTTTGGGTGGTAAACCCTGCGACGGTCAAACCGGCAGCATGTCCTGCATAGGCCAAAGCGGTAAAATCCACATGAGCTGTTAAGTCTTGCAAACCAGGATAATAGAAGGGGTTATTGTGAGCACGTTGACGATAGTGAGCACGCAAACTCCCCATCCAGCGCGCACTCGACCAGTATTCACGTTGCACGTAACCATAATCAATCAGAATAATAGCGCCCTGCCGCAAGCAATCCTCCAAACTCTGCATCCACGGCGTTAACAAACGACAAACTTCGACTTGATAGCCCTGCGCACCCACCTCACCAACCGATTCTCGAACCTTATTCGCCAGAGCTTGCAATTCAGCGTCCACTAAATGACGCCACTGCCAATTAAATGACTGGCTTGCTTCATCCCAACCGACAAAGGCTTGCTCTGCATCCTTAGGCCACAAACGTATCACATCGACAGGCAAAGCATCCACCACTTCATTACCCACAATAACCCCATCAAACTGACTAGGCAAAGTGGTTAACCAGCACACACGTTCAAACAAATCACTTGGCAGGCTATGCAGCAATCGTTCTCGCTGAACTGCTTGCAATGCAGCACTAGGTTCTAATATGAAATAGTTATTCGGAACTTGATGTAAGTGTTGCAATGCCATCAACAAGGACTCTGCTAAGGCACCCGAACCGGCTCCTAACTCCAGCACAGAAGGATGGCTTATTGATGAAAAAACCTCCGCAACTTGACGCGCAAGCGTATGACCGAACAAAGGAGAAACCTCCGGAGCGGTAATAAAATCCCCTTGGGCACCAAATTTTAAACGACCATTCGCATAATAACCCAAAGCAGGCGTGTAAAGTGCAGCAGACATGAACTGTGAAAAGCTCAAACCCTGTTCATTCAACAGCAAGCGTTTAATCACTCGCGATAACTGCTCACTTAACGCTTTTTCATCTTGCGATGGTTCTGGTAACTGCGACAGAGGGTTATTTCTTAGACTGGCCATTCAAACATTCCAAAAATCAAATATATACCAAGTATTTCAATAAAATAGCACCACTATAAAATCACTTAACCACGCTTCATTAAATAATCTTATTGGCATCATTAAAACATTAAATCATAGAAAGCGATTCAGTAATTGCTAATATGTTCTTATAAGAGTAACATTCCGCTCTATGATCTGCATAGCGGATTATCGTCGATTACAATTGACGTGGTGCAGAGGGCATCTATTAAGGAGCGATTCATGTCTGAAACTTTAGAAAAAGTTGCTGTACAGACCGAAGAAAGTCGCACGCAAACGCGTCGTGCTTTCATTAAAGGCGGTTTGGCAGTAGCGGGTACGGTGATGTTCACCAAAGCAGCAGAAGCTGCTTACGACCCAAAATCTGCCGCTAAAGCTTATGCTGGCAAAAAAGAGATCACTGACGTACTAACTGACGGTCCACAACGTCGCATGTTGGGTAAAGGCATTATGTCTACTACCTACAGCATGCCATCGATGTACGAAAAAGAAGTACGTAAGCGCACATTAGAATGGTTGACACCAGACACACTGGCAACCATCTCTATGACGCCAATCCAAAGCATGCACGGTATGATCGTACCAAATGGCTTGCACTTTGACCGTTTCCACGGTGGTGCACCAGACATCGATCCTGCTACGCACAAACTTGTTATTCACGGCTTAGTCGAGCGTCCATTGATGTTCACTATGGATGACTTGAAACGCATGCCTTCTGTATCACGTGTTTACTTCCTCGAGTGCCCTGCTAACGGCGCATTAGAGTGGAAAGGTATTCAAGTAAACTCGGTTCAGTGGACGCATGGTATGATGTCTTGTTCTGAATGGACAGGCGTACCGTTATCAGTGCTATTGAAAGAAGCTGGCGTCAAACCAGAAGGCAAATGGTTGTTGCCAGAAGGTGCAGACGCATCAGGCCTCATCCGTTCTATCCCAATGGAAATCGCATTAGACGACTGTATGGTTGCTTATGCCATGAACGGTGAAGCATTACGTCCAGGCCAAGGTTACCCAATCCGTTTGGTTGTACCTGGTTGTGAAGGTAACATGTGGGTTAAATACCTACGCCGCATCAAAGTCACTGACAAGCCACTTCACCACCGTGAAGAGTCTTCTAAGTACTCAGAATTGATGCCAGATGGCACCATTCAACGTTTCTCTTGGGTTCAAGAAACCAACTCGGTTATCACCTACCCATCGCCAGACTACAAAATGTCAGGCCCAGGTCGTTACGTTGCTAAAGGTATCGCTTGGTCTGGTCGTGGTCGCATTACTCACGTTGACGTGTCACTTGACGGCGGTAAAAACTGGAAAGAAGCTAAATTCACTTCAGTTGCCTTACCAAAAGCGTGGACTCGTTTTGAGTTTGAATTCGACTGGGATGGCTCTGAAATGTTATTAATGAGCCGTGCTACTGACGAAACGGGTTATGTACAGCCACCAATGACGCAACTACGTAATGCTGTCGGTACGAATGGTGTTTACCACCGTACAGCGATGGTAACGTGGTTAATTCACGATTGGAAAGGCAACCGTGCAGGGGAGATTGAGAATGTCCAGTTCTAATAAAACATTATTAAGCCTTGCAATCGCGACTGCTCTGGTGAGCTTGTCGGGTTGTAACGACGATGGCAAATCGTCAACAGGCGCCAGTGCAGCACCGGCTGCTGGCAAGGCCACGGCAGCGGCTCCAACCAAGTCGATGGAAGACGTTATTGTTGACGTTTATGGCGGTTATGGTCGTGGTGACGAAAAGCATCGCTACCTAGATGCAGAACTGAATGCCGGCAAGTTCGGCACTTTTAAAGACCGTCGTGATCCTAATCACCCTTACTCATCAGAAGTTGATGACAAGATTGATGGTGGTAACAAAGGCAATTCTGCATGTAAAGTACCTAAAGCATTCAACACTGTGTGGGAAAATGCCGATCGCAACCTGAATGCAGCGCAACCAATCTATGGTTATGGTACACCCGTTGCTGAATCAGCGATGAAAAAATGGGACATCAACGTTTATGCTGACGGCGAAGGCCTACCAGCTAAAGGCGTTGGTATGACCATCGCTGAAGGCGAAAAAATGTACCTAACCTACTGTGCTATGTGTCATGGTGAGTTCGCAGAAGGCGCTAAAGGCTACCTACCGCTAGTGGGTGGTTCAATGGATATGTCTGCCGCAGATCCAACAGAACCTAACAAGTTCCGTACTTTGGGTAACTACTGGCCATACCTAACGTCATTCCATGACTATATCGTACGTGCTATGCCTTTCTTCGCTCCGGTAAACGAAGCGATTGGTGATGCAGGCTACCTAGGTATTACTGGCTTCGTTGCTTTCGCTGAAGGCCTAACCTATGATGGCGGTAAAAAACTGCAAGAAGATACCTTCTTTGACAGCGAAATGTTGATGAAAGTCAGCAAAGAAATGCCAAATGCGGATAAATTCTTCTGTGACGACCGTCCTTCAACACGTACAGTTCGTTGTATGACCAACTGTGACGACTCAGTTGTCGGTGATGGTAAAGGTAACACCAAAAACTTCCAACGCGCGTTGGTTGGACCTGATGGTAAACCTCAGTACAACGTATTGCAACGTGAAGACGGTGCAGACGTAGCAGCTGGCGTTGGTAAGAGCGATCACTAACACTAGCTTTAACCCTGAGTGCTTAGGCGCTTGGGGTTTCCCATCTCACACAACGCATTCCTTATCCATAAACCGATTGTCTAGGCAGTCAGCTTATCAATAAGGATTACTCCTTGGAGTGCATCAACCATGAACAGCCTCATTGATCCCTTCAATCGTAAAATCGAATATTTGCGCATTTCTGTGACCGACAAATGCAACTACCGTTGTAGCTATTGTATGCCAGAACAAGGTGCCCACCCTGAAGGCAATCACACAGAATACCTAAGCTATGACGAGCTTGCGCGCATTGCTAAAGTCTTTGCAGAATTAGGTGTATGGAAATTTCGTCTAACGGGTGGTGAACCCCTTATTCGAAAAAACCTGCACGAACTGGCTGGAAAAATTAGCGCCCTACCCGGTGTAAAAGACATTGCCCTTTCGACCAATGCAGAACGCTTAGCCGACCAAGCACAAGCACTCTTTGATGCAGGCGTTAAGCGTACCAATGTTTCGATTGACACCCTTGATCCAGTAAAGTTTGAACGCATCACGCGTGGTGGTAATTTGGCTAAAGTCAAGGCAGGTATTGATGCTGCCATTGCTGTTGGCATGACCCCAATCAAACTCAACATGGTAGTAATGAAAAACACCAATTTTGATGACATTCCCGCCATGCTCGATTACGCCATCGAAAAAGGGGCTTATCTTCGCTTCATCGAAACCATGCCCATTGGTTCAGCGGGCATTAGTGTCATGGATGAACACGTATCTGCCGAACGCATCCTCACTAAAGTAAAAGAGCATCTTGGTCAGGAGCTTATTCCTTTTGTCGATCAAAAAGAAGCAGGACCGGCTCGCGTATTTAAAGTCGCCCACAGCGACGCCAAAATTGGCGTCATTTCAGCCGTTTCTCAACACTTTTGTGAAACCTGTAATCGTGTTCGTCTTACCGCTCGCGGCGTATTGGCACTATGCTTAGGTCAAGAAGACTCCGTTGACCTTCGTGCTCCCTTGCGTGCGGGTGCGACGGATGACGAGATGAAAGCCATTATTCTGAAAGCCATTGAAAAGAAGCCCGAACGTCATCATTTCAATGAAAACCGTCATAACATTCAATTCCGTCAAATGGTTAGCTTAGGAGGCTAAGACGTTGCTCATTCGTTACTTCGCCTCGCTACGCGAGCAGCTTGGACGCGACAGCGAACAACTTGACTCCCCCGCTACTTCCGTTGAACAACTTATTCAAGAGTTAGCACGACGTGGTGAAGTTTGGCAAAACTTACTTGCCAACAATAATCGCTTACAAGTTGCTGTTAACCAATCTATTGCTCGGCGTAACACGCCATTACAACCAGAGGATGAGGTTGCCTTTTTCCCTCCAGTTACCGGTGGTTGAATGTCGATACCTTTTCGCATTTCTGTACAAACCGAAGATTTTGATGTCTCAACTGAACTTAAAAACATCAGTTCTCATGACAAAACCATTGGTGCATTAGTCAGTTTCGTTGGACTGGTGCGCGACATCAATGAAGGGCAAAACATTCAAGCCATGACACTTGAACACTATCCTGGCATGACTGAAAAAGCGCTCAGTGAAATTGCACAAGAAGCACAGCAACGTTGGCCCTTACAAGGTATTACCATTATTCATAGGGTTGGCGAATTACTGCCCAGCGATCAAATCGTACTGGTGATTACCGCCAGTCGTCATCGACATGCGGCCTTTGAATCGGCAGATTTTCTGATGGACTTTCTAAAATCGAAAGCACCCTTCTGGAAAAAAGAAAACACGGCAGATGGCGCACGCTGGGTTGATGCGCGTGAAAGTGACGAAGTCGCCTTGGCTCGCTGGAAAACTACACCTTAATTATCTGCTTAATTGTCTCATGCATTAGCGGCACTGAAACACTCTCACATCCTTTATAATAGTGACTATGTTTTCGCAACCAAGGCCTTTTTATGCAAACCTCGATTCTTTCAGTAGAACAAGCACAAACCCAGTTACTCACCCAACTTAATTCCATTGCCACTCAAGAAAGCTGTTCATTGCACGTCGCCACTTGGCGCATACTGGCAGAAGCCATCATCAGCCCTGTCGGTATTCCTGTCAATGATTTATCAATGATGGATGGCTATGCCGTCAACTGCCAAACTACCGACTGCAGTCAAACTCTCGAAATAAGCCAGCGCATTGCTGCGGGCGATGTGCCAAAAGATGCCCTGACAACAGGCACTGTGGCACGCATTTTTACAGGTGCCATGCTCCCTGAAGGCGCAAACTGCGTGGTGATGCAAGAAGACACAGTAGTAGAAAATGATGGTCATGTTAAAATTAAAACCCAACCACAGGCTGGTCAACATGTTCGTCCCGCACACTCAGAAATTCACGCAGGGCAGCAGCTACTGGCTGCTGGTACGCGCCTCAACCCGCAAGCCATTGCACTCTGTGCCAGCGTCGGTATCAGTCAATTATCTGTCTATCGCCCACTGACCGTAGGACTATTAGTCACGGGTAGCGAGCTGATTGAACCAGGTGAACCACTAACGACAGGTAAAACCTATAACGCTAATCTGTATTTGATTGAATCTTTATTGCGCTCTTATGGCTACGAAGTCACCAGTCTAGGTGTTGTCCCTGATGACTTAGCAGTAACCAAACAGCGCTTAATCGATGCTGCCAGCTTTGATGCCATCATTAGTACAGGTGGCGTGTCGGTGGGTGAAGAAGACCATCTGCGCAAAGCTGTGAGCGAATTAGGTCATATCGAGGCTTGGAAAGTACGTATGAAACCAGGCAAACCCTTTGCCTTTGGTCAGGTTAAACAAACACCTTACTTTGGTCTACCAGGCAACCCCGTTTCCGCCTTTGCAACCTTTCATTTATTTGTCTTACCCGCTCTGCGTCGATTGCAAGGCCTCGCTGATTTACCCTTCGAGCCAGAACGCTTACCCGCCGATTTTAGCATTCAAGTGGGAGATCGACGTGAATACCTGCGTGCGAAGGTGATTAATCATGGGGGTATGCGACGATTACAAATACATCCCAACCAAAATTCGTCGGTGCTAGCTTCCACTGTTTGGGCCGATGGTTTCGCCATTGTCGATGAAGGCAAACACATCAACGCAGGCGACATGGTATCCTTCATTCCCTTTCATAGTTTCAGACAATAAAGAGCGCAACATGAGCCATCAATCCCTAACCCATCTCAACGATCAAGGCGAAGCACACATGGTTGATGTGGGCGATAAAGCCATTACACACCGCGAAGCTACGGCACAAGCTTGGGTACAGATGCAACCCGAAACCTTAGCAGCGATTTTATCGGCGCAACTCAAAAAAGGTGACGTATTGGCAACCGCGCGAATTGCGGGCATTCAAGCGGCCAAAAAAACGTGGGAACTCATTCCGCTCTGTCACCCGCTGATAATTACCAAAGTCAGTATCGACCTCATCCCACATCCAGAAAAGTCTGCCATTGAAATCCTGGGCAGCTGCCGAGTGGTCGGACAAACAGGGATTGAGATGGAAGCCTTAACCGCCGTCAGTGTTGCTGCGCTCACCATTTACGATATGTGTAAAGCGATGGACAGAGGCATGACCATTAGCAACATTCAACTACTGGAAAAGAAAGGCGGAAAATCAGGACATTGGCAGGTTCAATCCTAAACGTCCGTCATTCAGCTTCAAGCAGGGTACGCAACAATTCACCCGCTAACAGAGTGCCGAATAAAGCGGGCATGTAACTGATCGTACCGTTGACTGCGCGCATCCTCCCTTCACCAGCGGGTTCTAACGGACCCGCAGCTCGTGGCAACTCATCCGACATCACCACGGTAATACCTTTACCCACGCCCGCTTTACGCAAACGCTGACGTACCACTCTGGCAAGCGCACACCCCGATGTCTGCATCAAATCGCATACTCGCACCGCACGCACATCCAAACGTCTACCCGCCCCCATACTACTAAAGGTCGGAATGGATTGTTGTTGTGCTGCCAACAACAAAGCCACCTTGCAATTCACACTGTCAATCGCATCGACTAGATAATCTGGTTTAAGCTGCTGTAACAATTCAGGCGCATCATGACACACCATTTGAGACAACACCTGAACCCGACAATCGGGATTAATCGAAAGGATGCGATCTCGCATCACCTCCGCTTTCGATAAACCAATCGTAGAGCGTAAAGCCACCATTTGTCGATTTAAATTCGATAAGGCAACCTGATCCATATCAATTAGCGTAATACGTCCGATACCGGCTCTAGCCAAAGCCTCAGCAACATGACCACCAACTCCGCCTACACCAGCTAAAACCACATGACTCGCCTGCAAGCGAGCGACCGCTTCATCACCCACCAACAAACGGGTACGAACCAACCAATCGGTATCACTCATTTGACATCCCCAATAATTGAGACCAATTCATCCACAACTGCTGAGATAAACCCTCAACAGAAACCTCTAATACTCCCGCTAAGATGGCTAAATAAGGCGCTAAATCGTTAGGAGAAGCCAATTGAAGTTGAGACGTCGCCAGCGGAGCGTCGGATTCTAAATGAATCATATTCACATCTAAGGAACGCAACAATTGCCGACGCTTATCGGTTAAAGGGTTCAATAAACGCGCACCAATCCCGATATGAAATCCCAAAGCCTGCCAGCGTTGTGCCTGAACCAGCGAGCCTGTAAATCCATGTACAATACCACCACGAATAGCTTTCATCTTGCGAATTAACGCGTAAGACTGTTCATGGTCATTCACGCAGTGTAAACTCAATAAGCGATCATAGGCTTGTGCTAAGTCTAACTGTTTTTGAAAAACAACTTGCTGAAGGCTAGGTTGTGGACGCCCTTTAGAGCCATCTAGCCCCACCTCACCAATAGCAGACAGTGGATGCTCCACTAATAAACGCTCTAACAGTAACCAATTCACCGCCGAGTTCGCAAACCAAGGATGAACACCCAACGCTAAACGCCAGTTAGCAGACAACTTCGATAATCCCTGCAAAGCGGGATACCACTCACTGGGTTGAGTGGTTACCGCCAAGCCAGCGACTAGCTCAGGCATAGGTCGCCAATCTGCAGGCATAGCCGCAAGGTGAAAATGACTATCAATAAGCATGAGTTAACCAATCAACAGCTATAAAAAAACCGAGACAAAGCTCGGTTTTTTTAATCAACAGCAACTTATTCAGCTGCAGCTTCTGGACGATCTACCATCTCGATAATCGCCATTGGTGCAGCGTCACCAGCGCGCTGACCAATTTTCAAAATACGTAAGTAACCACCTGGACGTGTTTTGAAACGAGGACCGATATCGGTAAACAATTTACCCACAACCGCAGCATCGCGCGTGCGAGCAAAAGCAATACGACGATTGTGAACAGAGTCCACTTTCGCCAAAGTGATTAATGGCTCAGCAAACATACGCAACTCTTTTGCCTTAGGCAAAGTAGTACGAATAACTTCATGTTCCATTAACGCATTGGTTAAGTTTTGGAACATCGCTTTACGATGTGAACTATTGCGGTTAAATTTACGACCGCGATTCATGTGACGCATGTTAAATGCCCCCTAATTATTGCGTGGCTTTAGCAGCCAATGATGCTGGTGGCCAGTTTTCGAGCTTCATACCCAAAGACAACCCACGTTGAGCCAAAACGTCTTTGATTTCTTGCAAAGATTTTTTACCCAAGTTAGGTGTTTTTAGTAGCGCGCTTTCTGCACGTTGCACCAAGTCACCAATATAAAAAATATTCTCAGCTTTCAAGCAGTTGGCTGAACGAACGGTTAATTCCAAATCGTCCACTGGCTGTAAAAAGACTGGTTCAAACTCAATTTCCTTAACACCGGTAGTTTTAACATCGGTATAAGTCATGTCGACAAAGGCTGATAATTGAACATGCAAAATAGTCGCTGCCTGACGAATCACTTCTTCAGGATCTAGGGTACCATTGGTTTCGATGTTAATGATCAACTTATCTAAGTCTGTCCGATTCTCTACACGTGTATTATCAACCGCATAGCTAACCGAAACGACTGGAGAGAATGAAGCATCCAAACGCAGTACACCAACCGGTGAGGTCTCACCTTCACGATAGCGTTGATTAGCTGGCGAATAACCACGACCACGTTGCACTTTTAACTGCATAGACAGTTTAGCACCTGCTTCTAAATGAGCGATCACGTGATCTGGATTAACAATTTCCACATCATGCGATAATTCAATATCACCTGCGGTAACCACACCAGCACCTTGCTTATTCAACGACAAAGTCACTTCGTCGCGTGAACCCATGGTTAAGGCGATGCCTTTGAGGTTCAACAAGATTTCTAGCACGTCTTCGCGCACGCCATCAATGGTCGAAAACTCATGCAACACATCATCAATTTGCACTTCTACCACAGCACAACCGGCCATAGAAGACAACAAAATACGACGCAACGCATTCCCTAAAGTATGACCGAAACCGCGTTCAAGCGGTTCCAGTGTTACTTGACTATGTGTGCTCGACAAACGCACCACATCGACTAAACGTGGCGTCAGCAACTCATTCATCATTTCTCGCTATCCTTGGGATCAACCCTTTTTACGGATTACTTAGAATACAACTCGACAATCAAGTGTTCTTTAATATCAGCAGACAAATCGCTACGATCTGGCAATGATTTAAATACACCTTCAAACTTGCTGTGATCTACTTCTACCCAAGAAGGCATGCCTTTACGACCAGCCAACTCCATAGCAGTAGCAATACGTTGATGCGAACGAGCGCGCTCGCGAACGCTAACCACATCACCTGCTTTAACTTGCATTGAAGCAATGCTAGCAGTACGACCGTTGATCATAATCAAACGGTGCGAAACGATTTGACGCGCTTCGGCACGAGTTGAAGCGAAACCCATACGATAAACAACGTTATCTAAACGACCTTCCAACAACTGTAACAAGTTTTCACCTGTTGAGCCTTTAAGACGTGCAGCTTCTTTGAAGTAGCTAGCAAATTGCTTTTCTAATACACCATAAATACGACGCACTTTTTGCTTTTCACGCAACTGAATACGATATTCAGTTGGCTTAGAAACAGCTGCGCCATGTTGACCTGGTGCTTGTTGTAAATTACATTTACTTTCTAGCGGACGTAAAGCACTTTTCAGTTCTAGATCAGTACCTTCGCGACGAGAAAGTTTACATTTTGGACCAATATATCTTGCCATGAAAACTAACCCTGCTTACACACGACGTTTCTTCGGAGGACGGCAACCATTATGAGGAATGGGCGTCACATCGGAGATGTTCAAAATTTTAAAACCGAGCGCATTTAAAGCACGGACAGCTGATTCGCGACCAGGACCTGGTCCTTTAATGCGAACATCCATGTTCTTAACGCCATATTCAAGCGCTACAGTACCAGCACGTTCAGCCGCTACCTGAGCAGCAAAAGGGGTACTTTTACGTGAGCCACGGAAACCACTACCACCAGCAGTTGCCCAGCTAAGTACGTTGCCTTGACGATCAGAAATACTAACAATAGTATTGTTAAAGCTTGCATGCACATGCGCAATCGCGTCATTTACCGTAATTTTAATTTTCTTACGGACGCGTGAATCTTTGGAAGGTCTAGCCATCTTGATTCTCTCTTCCTAATTATTTCTTGATTGCTTTGCGTGGACCCTTACGAGTACGCGCATTAGTCTTGGTACGTTGACCACGCACAGGCAAGCCACGGCGATGACGAATACCACGGAAACAACCCATGTCCATCAAACGCTTGATGCTCATGGATACTTCACGACGTAAGTCACCTTCGACAGCAAACGTACCCACTTGCGCACGAATAGCTTCTAATTGATCTTCCGTCAATTCACGTACTTTAGTCGTAGGATTAATACCTACGGCAGCACAAATACTTTTAGCACGTGTGGGACCAACGCCATAAATAGCGCGCAATCCAATCACAAGGTGCTTATTGACTGGGATGTTTACACCAGCAATACGGGCCATACCCATCTACTCCTAAAATTTTGTATGCCAAAGCGGGAAACTCGCAATTATAGCAAGTTAACCCACCTCATTCAAGCTTATTAACGCATCTGCATTTTCTTCATCATACCTGGGTATTGACCCGACATAATGAATGATTGCATTTGAGTCATGAAATCCATCACAACTACCACGATGATCAATAATGAAGTGCCACCGAAATAAAAGGGGACATTCCAATAAAGAATCAAAAACTCAGGCAACAAACAGACGGCTGTAATATACAACGCACCTGCTAAAGTCAACCGACTCATAATGGTATCTAGATAGCGCGCCGTTTGATCACCCGGACGAATACCTGGTATAAAGGCACCCGAACGTCGTAAATTATCGGCTGTATCTTTCGGATTAAACACAACAGCAGTATAAAAGAACGTAAAGAACAATATCGCTAATGCGTATAACCCAACATACAGCGGCTGACCTGGCGACAAGGTTGTCGCGATGTCTTTAAGCCAACCCATATTTTCACTCGAACCAAACCACCCACCCAATGAAGCTGGGAACAGAATGATACTAGAAGCAAAAATAGGAGGAATAACTCCCGCCATGTTTAATTTGAACGGAATATGCGTTACCTGTTGTTGAAACATAGCACGCGCATTCGTTCTCTGTGAGAAATGGACGGTAATTTTACGTTGACCACTTTCCACAAAAACCACAAAGGCTGTTACCAATAAAATAACAGACAGCAGTAAGAAAACGACAAAAACTCCAAGCTCGCCAGTACTAACCAACTCCAGAGTTCCGCCTAAAGCCGAAGGTAAGCCAGCAACAATACCCGCAAAAATAATAATGGAAATACCATTACCCATTCCACGTTCAGTAATTTGCTCACCTAACCACATCAAGAAAATTGTTCCTGCCACTAAAGTGGATACAGCAATAATTTTAAAGCCTACACCGGGATCAATAACGACTGAAAGCCCATTAATCTGCTGAGCTTCTAGTGCAATCGCCACACCCAACGCCTGAAAGGTTGCCAGAGCAACCGTACCATAACGCGTATATTGAGTGATTTTACGACGCCCACTTTCACCTTCTTTTTTTAACTGTTCGAGTGTGGGCGATACAATCGTCAACAATTGAACAATAATCGAAGCTGAAATGTAAGGCATAATGCCTAGCGCTAAAACAGATAAACGCTCCAAGGCACCACCTGAGAACATGTTAAACATGTCTAAGATAGTGCCTTTTTGCTGGGCGAACATCGCAGCTAAAGCGATGGGATCAATCGATGGAACAGGGATATGAGCCCCTAATCGATAAACGATTAGCGCACCAATTACAAAAAAGATGCGCTGAACCAACTCCTGAGACCAACTTGTTTGTGCTGATGTCATTGCCGACATGATTAGGCTTCTTTAACCTGACCACCAGCTGCTTCAATCGCAGCTTTAGCCGTTGCTGTGGCTTTAATACCAACCAAAGTAACTGCTTTAGTGATAGTACCGCTACCCATAACTTTAACAAAGTTATATTTACCGCCCACTAAGCCAGCAGCTTTAAGGACAGCAATATCAACAACGTCAACATCAATCGCATTCAACGCGTCTAAACGAATATCGGTTGTTTTAAGTGCTTTTTGTGACACAAAACCGAACTTAGGCAAACGACGTTGTAATGGCATTTGACCACCTTCAAAGCCCACCTTATGGTAGCCGCCTGAACGTGATTTTTGACCTTTATGACCCTTACCAGAAGTTTTACCTAGATTTGAGCCGATACCACGACCCAAACGTTTAGGCGCTTTTTTCGCACCAAATGCTGGTGCTAGAT
>CAZFLX010000002.1:0-140319 GCA_964519885.1 uncultured Francisella sp.
CTCCGTCTTCGGGTTAGTTTAACTAATCCTTGTACGAAATAGTGTAGCCACTCCATGGTTTTAGGATTAGCAAATACCCAATCACAACCATCAATGTGCGGTACTGACTGTAAAAGTTGACTCATACCCTCAGACAAAGGAATCCAACGCACTTTTTTGGTTTTATTGTCCGACTCTGCCAGTCGCCACTGTTGTTTCTCAAAATCAATATCTGACCATTTCAAGTCAAGAATTTCACGTTTACGAGACCCCGTGTACAGCAAAGCTGGCACAATATATTTAAGCATCTTATTCGGTGATTTATTAACCCAAAAAATTAAGCGTTGGGTTTCCTCTTCACTTAAAAATCGCTCCTTATGGTTATGCTCTTCCAAAAGGGGAACACCAGCGGTAGGGTTGCTTTTAACGCCTGCAAAATTCCAACGTAAAGCCAAGTTAAACATGTAGCGCATAATGATAACAATACGATTCACGCTACCGTTAGCATGAGTCTTAGTTTGCTTTTCCATGAATCGAAATAGGTGCTGAGGGGTAAACGCATCCAAATAGATTTTACCGAAGTTGGGGATGACGTGATTACGAATTAAGGATTCATCGGTATCCCAGCTGCGCTTATCGATTTTCACAAACGGCAAGTAGTGATTCATTGCAAAGTCCGCAATAGTAATTACCTGCTTCAACTCATCCTTTTTAGCAAAAGGGTCTTCGCCTAAGGCTAATTGATTACGGTAGCCATTCACTATTTCTTGTGCTTGCGTAAGTGTGATATCATTGGTATCACAAATTTTTGGCTGGCGAGTTTTGCCCCGTGCATCAACATAGCGAAAGTAATAGCTTTTTTTACCACTGCTGGTGACTTCTAAAACAAGTCCTCTGCAGTGGGTGTCGAAATAGCTTTCTTTGGCCTTGTTTGCAGGGCAGATTGCAGACTTTACCAAGTCTTTAGTAATGAGTGTTTTTGCCATATCATGTACTCCATAGTATTAATAATGATGTCGTGGATATCACGACGATATCAAGAGTATCATAAAAGATGACTGAAAGTCAAGTGACCTTATCCTTCAATACCCAAATTGCCGTTGTGCTTCGTGCCGTGCGCACGGCACTGGGTTGGACCCAGCAAGACTTAGCAACTATTGCCAAGGTTTCCAAGCCAACGATTGCTCGTATCGAAGGCATGGAAATGTCCCCCAGGGGTGACACCATTAATGCCTTAGTTAATGCCTTTAGAGCGGAAGGGGTTGAGGTAGATATTCTTGCCGATGAAGTAGCAATACGCTTCAAAACACCCGCCTTGCTATCAGCTCAAAATACCTTAACCAGTTCAAAACGGTAAGATTTTTACCTTCTGTAGGTGGTATGCTGTAGGTAAATAAAAAATATAACGCATTGATTTAATAATGAAAATGTGAAATATTGAGCTGAGTTTCTTTTTACCTATGTAGGCGGATCATAGGTATCTTAAATGATATCATGGATATCACAATATATATCATTGATATTAAAAGCGATTTATTTTACCCATATTTTGTCGCTCACTACTGGTGCGGATACATTAACTGGTACTGCTGGTAACGATACTTTCATCGGCGTTGCAGCGACAACTAATCCAACGTTAACTGCAGCCGACACAATCAACGGTGGATCTGGAGTTGATACTCTTAAAGTAACCGTAGATACATTGTTAGCAAACAGCATGCCTGCTGTAACAACTTCTAATGTAGAAATTATCGACGTTCGTAACGTGTCTGGTAACGCTCAAACTGTTACTGGTACAAATTTCATTGGCGCTACAACTTTCGTATCAAATGTTTCAGCTAACCGAACAGATTTTGTTAGTGTAGGCACTGCAGATGTGAAAGTGGTCGGTAATAATACAACAGTAAATGGCGCAGTAAATATCACTGCTGCAGGCGCTGTTGGTAACGCCGTTAAAGATGCTAATGCAGTTACGGATGCGTTTGCTTTAACTTTAGAAGGCGGTGTCAAAGCTGCCGCATCTAATATCTATGTTGATGATGCGAACGCAGCCTGGACTTCAGCTACGATAAATTCAACTGTTGCAGCCAATACTGTTCAAGCACTTAACTTATCTGGCGTCCAAGCAACAGCTGCGACGCACACAATTAAAGACCTCACTATCAACGCTGCTACCAACCTGACTGTTGGTGCTGCTGGCGGAGCTGCAGACATTACTGGTTTTGATACTGGTGCCACTGTTACTAACACCATTACAGTTAGCGGTGCTGCTACTTCGGTAGTGTTAAACACAATCGCTGGTGCAGTTGATGTCATTAATGCTTCTGGTTTGACTGCTGGTGGAGTAACTGCAGACATCTCTGGCACAGCCAACGAAGCTAAGTTTAAGTTCACTGGCGGTGCTGGTAACGACACAGTGATCACTGACGCAGGTCTGACTGATAGCGCAGCCTTCATTGATGGTGGTGCTGGTGTTGACACCCTGGCATTGACCACAGCAGAGACTGTAGCTGCCCAAGCTGCTCGTCTTAAAAACTTTGAAACACTTCAGTTAAACGGTGCAATAGCACAAGATGTTTCTTTGTTGACGGCATCTGCTATCGATAAAATCGTGTTCAATGCGGCAGGATCTTCTGTAACTAATTTGTCTGCTGCTCAAGCTGCAAATGTACAAGTTAAAGCAACTCCTACCAATTTATAGGTCGGCGTTAAGGGTGCAACTACGGTTGGTCAAATTGACACCGTAAAAGTAACTGTTGATGATGGTGACGTTGCAGTTAATAACATTACATTGGGTACTCCTGTATTAACAGGTGTTGAAAAGCTCGAAGTTATTGCGAACGATAATACAACTATCACAGCCCTTACTGCTGCAACAGCACTGAACAGCATCACATTAAGCGGAGCTGGCACAATAAGTCTTACTTCTGGTGCTATTACACCACAGGTCAATACTGTGATTGATGGTTCTGCAGCCACTGGTGCTCTTACTATTAATTTGGGCGGTGTTGTTGGTGCGATTACTACAAACGCAGTTTCAATTACTGGCGGTACAAAAGGCGATACTATAACTGCTTCAGGTGGTGCGGCTGATGTCATTAACGGTAAAGGCGGTCTGGACAAGATTGACGTGACCAAGGATGCTCCTAATAGTGGTTTCGCCAAAGTTGTTACCGAAGTAACTAAGAACGCTGATGCTGACCACATCACTGGTTTCGTTTCTACTGAAAACAAGTTCGAGCTTAAAAATGCTTTGGTAAATGGTTCTGGTACTTCAGCTGATGGCACAGCTGCTGCTGACGTTGTGTCGGCCACAACTTTTGCTGCCGGCCTGGCTGATGCACAAGCTAATAATAAAACTGTATTCATTGCTACAACTGACTTAGCAGGTGGTAATGGTAACGTTGAGCTTGGCACTTTGGCTACAGTTGGTACTTTTACAGAAGCTAATGCCTCTGCACTTATTAACAAGTTGGTTGGTACTGGTGGTGCCTTAAATGGTAACATCGCTAACTTGGATAGCGTTTTGGGTGCAAGTGATGCAGTGTTATTAGTCCTCGATGACGGTACTAACTCAGTGGCTCTGCGCATCACTAACACAGATACAACTGTAGCAAATACATTAACTGCTGATGAGTGTACTGTTTATTTGTTACAATCTTCGCTATTGGATACTTAAATTAAGAGATTGTGGTATGTTCACCCATGTTTTACGTGTTTTGTCATTAATCGGTTTTACATTCTTGGTTGGTTGTGGCGGAGGGGGTGAAAAGAGTAGTGTGCAAGTTGGTAACCTTGTTTATACCGCGCATGACTTTTCTTTATCTCCATCCGCAATTAAGGGGGCTTACGCGTCAACTCAGCTATCTTTATATGTTAAAGAACAGGCTGGTAACCAAATTAGGGCTTATAACAATGCCGTAGTGACTTTTGAAAGTCCTTGTCTACTTGATGGTCGTGCGCGTGTTAGCGCTACGCAAGTGGTCAATGGGGTTTATAGTGCTAGTTATACCAATATGGGATGTAGTGGGGTTGATATCATAAAAGCTAACATCAGTGCAGCGGGAGCCATCATCAATCCTATCGAACAAGTTTTGACCATTACTGACGTGGTGCCACTAACCGGAGAATTGACCGTAACGGCGGCTAATACCAATGTGGCTGCCGATGGCGCGACGCAGACGGCCATTCGGGTATTGGTAACACGGGCTTTGGCATTTGGAGAAGAATCAACTCAGCCTTTGGTGGGTGCGCTTGTCAATTTTTCGACGACCTTAGGGACTTTATCCAGCACAACTGCTATTACAGACATGAATGGTTATGCAACGGTTTTTCTCATAGCGGATACTCAGCCGGGCACAGCGATAGTTTCCGCATCAAGCGGTGGTTACGTACGCACTGTTTCGGTTGGTTTTGGATCTTTGACCCCACCCGAGCGTATTATTGCTAGCGCAACTCCAGGTCGTGTTAATCCAGGAGGTACTGCAACGATTACTTCAACTGTTCTGGATGCAACTGGTTCAGGGGTTCCCAATGTTAAATTGGTTTTTGAGTTGACGAATAATGTGAGTGGAGGTCGTTTATCCAGTTTTTCAGCTGTTACCAACTCACAAGGGATCGCGAGTATTGATTATGTAGCGGGTAATACCATTACGGATACCCAATCTGTTGCCACCGGTGGTGCAGTTGTTTGGGTGGCGGGTTATGATGTTATTTCGATTAATACCAATAATGGCATTAAGAAAGATGTCGGTGTCAGGGTAAATAATGATGTAACTAATTTTAATACATTAATATTCACTACGGGTGGTTCTGAGGCACCGGCAGATGGTCAAACCAAAGTCTTGCTTGAAGCAAGAGTAGTGGGTGGGGATCAGCGTCCACTATTGGAAGAAGAGGTTCGGTTTACGACAACCTTAGGAACCTTGGTTGATTTAGATGATAGTACTAAATCAACGGATGTAACTGGTAGTGATGGTGTTGCACGGCTCTATCTAAAAGTTGACCCTGTGGTTGCAGATACGGATGTAAAAGTGAGTGCATCTTACAAAGGTGTGATTAGTACGCAAAGCATTACCTTTTATCCGAATCCTTAAAACTGCTACCATTGATTAAGCGTATTTGGGTTTTTGATTTACCGATGTTTTTTATGATTTTTAAAAATTAAACTATTGATATTTTATTCATACAATTTATTTTCGAGGTTAGAGTTATGCCAGTGGGTTTGTCGGATTTAATGCCTGAGTTGTTCCCGATTGCGGGGATGCGGTTATCGAGTGTGCGTTCGGGTATTAAAAAACGTCCCGGCAACGATTTAGTGTTGATTGAGTTGAGCGAAGGATGCCGAACGGCGGCGGTTTTTACCAAAAACGACTTTTGTGCCGCGCCGGTAACCCTAGCTAAAGCCCATTTGCAGTCGCATCAACCCAAATTACTCATGATTAACAGTGGTAACGCTAATGCTGGCACCGGTCAA
This sequence comes from uncultured Francisella sp., assembly GCA_964519885.1. Taxonomy (GTDB): domain Bacteria; phylum Pseudomonadota; class Gammaproteobacteria; order Thiomicrospirales; family Thiomicrospiraceae. The sequence goes on from CAZFLX010000002.1 coordinate 5,456, forward strand.
CCGGGGATGCAGGCCGCAAGTGATAGTTGCGCTATTGCAGCGCGTTTGCTGGGCTGCTTGCCTGAAGAGGTTCTCCCTTTTTCAACCGGTGTGATTGGTGAGTTGTTGCCTGTTGCACCCTTTGAAACGGGTGTGCCTTTGGCGATCACGGAATTGTCCGTAAATGGCTGGGCAGCGGCGGCACGCGGTATTATGACCACCGATATTGTGCCTAAAGCGTTAAGCCGTAAATTGGACATAGACGGTCATGCGGTGACCATTACCGGCATTGCCAAGGGTTCAGGGATGATTCACCCCAACATGGCAACCATGCTGGGTTATGTGGCGACAGATGCAGCGGTGAGTTTGCCGTTGTTACAGAAAATGCTCAGTGATGCCACCGAAGATTCCTTTAATAGCATTACGGTCGATGGCGACACCTCGACCAACGATGCCTGTACGTTGACTGCCACGGGACGTAGTAGCCTGCCAGAAATTACCGATGTGCATTCGGTTGCTTATGCCCAATTGAGCGAAGCAGTCACTCAAGTTTTGACCGAATTAGCCACCATGATTGTGCGTGATGGTGAGGGTGCGACTAAGTTTATGAGTATTGTCGTCGAAGAGGCGGCAACTAAAGCTGAAGCGAAGCAAGTGGGTTTTACCATCGCTCATTCACCTTTGGTGAAAACCGCCTTTTTTGCTTCTGATCCCAACTGGGGACGTATTTTAGCGGCTGTAGGTCGTGCAGGGTTAGCTAACCTGAATTTGGAAGCCATTCGCTTGTATTTAGGCGATGTTTGCATTGTTGAAAATGGCGGTCGTAGTCCAACTTATACTGAAGAGCAGGGCGCAGCGGTGATGAAGGAGGCGGAAATCACCATTCGTGTTAAGTTGGCAAGGGGCACAGAAAAAGCCACCATTTACACCTGTGATTTTTCGTATGATTATGTCAAAATCAATGCGGAATACCGCTCCTAAGCCAGAACAAAACCTCAGCTTCTTGTCAGCGTCGGCTTACTGACCGCTAAGGTCAGTTTTTGCCTTGCTTTCTCGATCTGAAGCTTTGTTCATAGCTTAGTAATAGGAGTATTGTTGATGATTGATGTCGTTGTCGCGGTGATTCGCGACACTGCTGGTCGGGTGTTGTTGTCGCAACGTCAGGCGCATCAAGACTTTGCCCATAACTGGGAGTTTCCCGGCGGCAAAGTAGAGTCGGGTGAAACGCTATTGCAAGCCTTGCAACGCGAGTTGCGAGAGGAGCTGGCCATTGAGTGTGTTGAAGCAGAGCCGCTCATCAGCATTCCTTGGCAGTATGAGCATAAGTCGGTTTGTTTACATGCTTTTAATGTAACCAACTGGCATGGCGAACCAAGGGGTGTTGAAGGGCAAACTTTGCGCTGGTTTGAGGTGCATGAATTGTCTGACTTAATCATGCCTGAAGCGAATCGTGGCATTTTAGCCGCGATTCGGCTGCCAGCTTGCTATGCCATTACCGGAGCATTTAATAACCTTACTGAGTTAACTCAGGGCGTTAGCAATGCCTTAGCTCAGGGTGCAGGCGTGATTCAGTTGCGCTCCTTATGGCAGGGTGCAGATTATGTGCAATCAGCCGAAAGCATTTTGCCGATGGTGAAAGCAGCTGGTGCTCAGTTATTACTTAATACTGAGCTTGATCAATGGCGTCTGTTGCCAGAGGTGGGATTGCATTTTTCTTCGCAACGGGCGGCGCAGTTTACGCAGCGTCCTGTACCCAGTTCTGTGATGCTGAGTGTCAGTGTGCACAATCTAACGCAGTTGCAGCAGGCGCAAGCGATGGGTGCGGATTGTGTATTGCTTTCGCCCGTCTTATCCACGCAAACCCACCCAGATACGCCCGCCTTAGGCTGGCAGCAAGCCAGTGAATGGGCAAGGCAGGCGACAATTCCTGTATATGCCTTGGGTGGTGTTAGCCTGAATCACTTAGCACAAGCCAAGGCGTCGGGTTTTCAAGGTATTGCCGCTATTCGGGCGTTTTGGCCTGACACCAATAATTGAGCTTGCTGGCTAATTCTTCCAGTTTAATCGGCTTGGTGGTGAAATCATCCATGCCACAAGCCAAGCATTTTTCTCGGTCGCCTTCTAGGGCATTAGCTGTTAAGCCAATAATGGGTGTGTGTGCAGACTTAGCTTGCTCTGACTGTCGAATCCGTTTGGTGGCTTCAAAACCATCTAATACAGGCATTTGACAGTCCATTAAAATGGCGTCGTAATGATTGGAACTTGCTTTATCGACAGCTTCTATGCCGTTTTCAGCAATATCGTAGGCATAACCAAATTTTTCTAGCAATTTTCCGGCAACCAATTGGTTGATTTTATTATCTTCAACTAATAAAAGTTTTTTGCCTTCAACCGAGACAGGCGTATTGACTGTTGCGTGACTTGGTATGCTAATGGGTGAGTCGGTTTTGGTGAGCATAATGTCAAAAAAGAAACGACTGCCTTCACCCAGCGTTGACGCTAACTGCAGTTTTCCATGCATCAGTTCAATAATTTTTTTAGAAATGCTCAGTCCTAAGCCAGTTCCGCCAAATTGACGTGTCGTTGAACCATCGGCTTGGGTAAAGGCTTCAAACAAGCGTGCTTGCGCTGTCGCGCTAATGCCAATGCCAGTGTCTTGCACCGAAAAACGAACGCGGCATTGATTGCCTAATACGCCGACGAGTTTCACGCTGACATTCACTTCACCTTTTTCCGTGAACTTGAGTGCATTACCGACGAGATTAATCAGCACTTGACGTAGACGATGTTCATCACCCAACAGCCAAGTAGGTAGCTTGTCATCTAAATGGTAACTTGCTTTTAGCTGTTTTTGTTCAAACTGACTTTGAAACATGCTATGTAAGTCGTGTATCAGTGCGGTCGGTGCAAAGGGAATAGATTCGAGCGTGAGTTTGCCGGCATCCATTTTGGAGAAGTCAAGAATGTCGTTAATTAACGAGAGCAAGACTTCGGCAGAGCGTCTGAGGGTGCTGACATAGTCTAGCTGCATTGCATCTAAATCTGTGTCGGCTAGCAAGGTTGCTATGCCTATGACGCCATTAAGGGGTGTGCGGATTTCGTGACTCATGGTGGCTAAAAAGTTTGCCTTGGTTTCTGCGGCATCTTCAGCCAATTGTTTGGCGTTGCGCAGTTCTTCTTCCGCAGCTTTTTGCAGACTCATGTCTCTAAATGTGATGACATAGCCGGAAACCAGGTTGTCTTGTTTAATCGGCGATAGCGCAAAGGATACGGCTAACTTGCTGGCTGAATGATGACAGACTAAGGCGTTGTCATCCCTAAATCCCTGCGATTGGCTGAGCAGGTTGCTCAGTTGATCAGGGTTTTCGATGATGGTTTGATCGGTTTGGTGTAAGGTAAAAAAGTCGAGTAGATGGTGTGCGTTGGTTGGTAAGTCGTCAATAGCCAGTAGTTGTTGGGCGGTTGGGTTGGCGTAAAGAATCTTGCCCGCGGTATCTGTTTCTAACACCCCATCTGCCAAAGAAGTCAGAATGGAGAGGAGTTTATTTTTTTCCTGATTAATCGCCGATTCTGAGGAGCGTTTTAGGTTTTCGTAGAGCTTTTGCATTTCATTCGATGAAATGTTTAAGCTGCGTTCTAATACGTATCGCTCTTGGTCAGCCCCTTGATAAGCGTTGTTAATACGCGTTAACAGCGCTTGCCAAGCTTCCGCTGAAGGTGGTTGATTTTCGTCTGCACCAACACGCTTCAACTGACGCTTGAGGGTAGGGTGCAGATCCATCAAACTGACTCAGTAATGACCGTTATGGTCATGGTTTGGTTGTGCAAGCGGCAGTTCAAGGCTCCGGTGGGTGATAGTTCACCGTAGGAATAAAAACCGACCTGTTGAATGTCTGCAGCGAGAATGTCGCGGGTGGCTTCAACTTCTTCGTCTATGCGTTCTTTTAAAATGATTTTCCGACCCACACAGGAAATCGCAATGGATAAACCACCCTGGGTAGTTTTATTTGACTGAAGGGTTTGCTCTGCGGCACCGGCTGCGCCATCAATCAATCGGTCGAAGTTGGCGCGCATCAACTGTGTGGTCATACCTTGAGGTACATCCCCAGCAAAAATTAACGACTGGTCTGCTTCATTAATGCCCAGTAGCGTGCGTACAATGGGTTCTTCTTGATCAGCAACTTTTAACGCCAAGGGGAACATTAATCCCGATGCGGGCAGGTCAACCACCAACTCACCCAAATATTCTTTATAAAGGGCTAAAGCGGGTTGATCGTCTAATTCGTAAACAATGTTGTTGGTGGATTTGGTGACCAGTCTTTCTGGACCAAATAAATCCCAGCCACCTTTAGAACCAAAGCTAACCTTAACAGCATCACCATAAAAACCAACCGCCGTGACCTTGCGCTGCTGAGGTTGGCCATCAACGAGTGTCCAAGTATCACCAAAATTGGCACCATCGGCGGCCAAGCCACCGGTAATAATCACTTTGCTGTCTAGACCACTGATTAATCCGTCCACCAATTCCGAGCCATTGATGGTTAAGCCATCGCTGAGCACCAATACGGCTGACAAGCTAGGGTGGTTTAATTGTTCAGCTAAGAGCTGACCGGCATTGTTACTGACATCTGTCGATGCAAAACGCAATGAGGTTTGTTCAAAGGCAACGACCGCACAGCTGATGCTCTCATCGTCAACCATGTCATCAAAAATTTCACCCGCTGTCGAACATCCGGCAATAATGCTATGCGGATAGGTGTGTTTGAGTTGTTGCCAAATATCATCATGCGTTTGATAGCTTTTGGCAGCAAAAACAAGTACCAATGTTTGTGCTGAGTCGACCGCAGGAAGTGGCTGGCTCCACTGGTTGTTTTTATAATAAAGGGTGGTGGTCTTCATTAACAGAATATCCTATTAGTTTTAACGCTAGCATAGCAGTAACAGCTTTTAATTACACCAGTCCCATGGCATTTTTTACCTGTGTTAGCGTGCGATTGGCTCTTTCTCGTGCTTTATCCGCACCTTGCTTCATAATGCGAGCCAATTCGGTTTCATCATCGCGCAATCGGTGAAACTCTGTTTGGATGGGTTCAAGCAGTGCCACAATGGCTTCACCCGTATCGGTTTTTAAGTGACCATAGCCTTTGCCTTCATAAGCCAGCTCCAGTTCAGAAATAGATTTTCCGCTGGCACCAGATAACAAGGTGAGTAGGTTGCTCACGCCTGGTTTGTTGTCACGGTCATAACGAATACGGGTGTCTGTGTCGGTCACCGCACGTTTGACTTTTTTTAGAATGGTTTTTGGGTCATCTAATAAGGCAATGTAATTACCGCTATTGTCATCCGATTTAGACATTTTTTTCTCAGGTTCTAACAGGCTCATGATACGACCACCGGCTTCGGTGCTGGGAATATAGGGTTCTGGTACGGTGAATAGTGGACCGTAGGCATTGTTCATGCGATGAGCCAAATCGCGGGCGAGTTCTAAATGTTGTTTTTGGTCAGCCCCTACCGGTACCGCTTTGGTTTGATACAGCAGAATGTCCGCCGCCATCAGTACCGGATAAGAAAAAAGCCCCAAATTGATGTTGTCGGTATGTTTAGCAATCTTGTCTTTATACTGTGTCATGCGTTCCAGTTCACCCATATAGGTGTGACACGACAGTAACCACATCAGTTCGCTGTGTTCAGGTACATCGGATTGGGCAAAAATAATGCTTTTTTCAGGGTCAATGCCGCAAGCCATGTAGGCAGCAACAAAATCTAAGCTGCGCTTTTTTAATTCGGCTGGGTTTTGGCGCACGGTAATCGCATGAAGGTTTACCAAAGAAAACAGGCAGTTAAAGTCTTCTTGCATACGCAACCAGTTTTTGACAGCACCAAAGTAATGACCAATATTGAGTTGTCCGGAAGGTTGAATGCCAGAAAAGAGCGTATCGCGAGCCATAACTGTGTCCTAAATACCATTAAAAACAAAACAACATTTTAGCCGATCACGAGCAGTCTGTGCGTGTTTGCTGGTGCAAAATGCAAGCCATGCTATAATAGAAAAATGGAATAATTGTGTTTGAGTTCACGTTTGTTGAGCCATGTTGCACCACTTTTTAAGGATGTTTAAGAATGGATTACACCCAATACCCAGATGCACGGGGTCATTTTGGACCCTATGGTGGCATTTTTGCTCCAGAAACGCTGATGCAACCCTTGGCAGAGTTGACTGAGGCCTATGCTAAGTATCGTGTTGATCCTAGTTTTTTAGCCGAATTTGAAGCGGATTTGCAGCATTATGTTGGTCGCCCGACGCCTTTGTATCATGCGCAACGCTTGAGTGCGCATTTGGGTGGCGCACAAATTCATTTCAAGCGTGAAGATTTAAATCATACCGGTGCGCACAAAATTAATAACACCATTGGGCAAGCTATGTTGGCGAAACGCATGGGTAAAACGCGCATTATTGCCGAAACCGGTGCCGGTCAGCATGGGGTTGCCAGTGCAACGGTAGCAGCACGTATGGGGTTAGAGTGTGTGGTTTACATGGGTGCGGAAGACGTAGCACGTCAAGCTCCTAACGTAGCCCGTATGAAAATGCTCGGTGCAACGGTTGTCGCGGTCGAGTCGGGAACGAAAACCCTTAAAGATGCTTTGAATGAAGCCATGCGTGATTGGGTAACCAATGTCGATAACACCTACTACATTATTGGTACGGTAGCCGGTCCTCATCCTTATCCGATGCTGGTGCGCGATTTCCAATCGGTGATTGGTCGCGAAACCAAACAGCAGTCTTTGAAGCAGTTGGGGCGATTACCCGATGCTATTGTTGCTTGTGTTGGTGGCGGTTCTAATGCTATGGGCTTATTTTACGATTTCTTGAATGATGATGGTGTTGCCATTTATGGTGTCGAAGCGGGTGGGGATGGTGTCGAAACAGGGCGTCATGCGGCGCCATTGTGTGCGGGTCGTCCAGGCGTGTTACACGGTAATCGTACCTATTTGATGCAAGATGACAATGGTCAGATCACCGGAACCCATTCCATTTCGGCTGGCTTGGATTATCCCGGAGTAGGACCTGAGCTGTCTTTCTTAAAAGATACCGGTCGTGCTAACTTTGTCGCCATTACCGATGATGAAGCCATGGAAGGTTTCCGCATGATGACGCGCATGGAAGGCATTATTCCAGCGTTAGAAACCAGTCATGCCATTGCTTACGCGGCTAAATTAGCACCAGAGTTATCCAAACATCAACACATCGTGGTGAACTTGTCGGGTCGTGGCGATAAGGATATGAATACCATTGCACGCATTGAAGGATGGACACTATGAATCGTTTAGAGGTTGTTTTTGCGGATACCCGCGCCCACAATCGTGCGGCATTAATTCCTTATGTTACGGCAGGTGATCCATCTCCTTTATTGACTGTGCCCTTAATGCACACGCTAGTGGATGCCGGTGCCGATGTGATTGAGCTGGGTGTGCCTTTTTCCGACCCTATGGCGGACGGTCCCGTCATTCAGCGCGCTACCGAACGTGCCCTAACTTATAACGTGACCCTGCGCAATGTGTTAGAAATGGTGATGGATTTTCGTCGCCAAAACCAGCATACGCCCGTGGTGCTGATGGGCTACGCCAATCCGATTGAGGCGATGGGTATCGCACAGTTCGCGCGGGAAGCTGCCAGTGCGGGGGTTGATGGTGTACTAACCGTGGATTATCCCGCCGAAGAAGCACAACCCATTACCGATGCCTTAGCAGAAGTAGGCTTGGCGAATATTTTCTTGGTTTCACCGACCACCCCTTACGCGCGTGAGCAAGCTATGCTTAAGCAAGCCAGTGGCTTCATTTATTATGTTTCTTTGCGTGGCGTGACTGGTGCGGCTTTGTCTGATTTGGCTGAAGTTAAGGCGAAGGTAGAGGAATTAAAAGCGCAAAGCAGTTTGCCAGTCGGTGTCGGCTTTGGTATTCGTGATGCCGAAACGGCGGAAAAAATGTCGGGTTTTGCCGATGCGGTGGTGATTGGTAGTGCGCTGATTTCGGCCATGGAAGCTGTGGCAGATCAGGGTGATGCAGCTGTATTGGCAGCTGCTTATGGTTTATTAGCACCGATTCGTGCGGTGTTACAGCGCTGATAGATGGCGCTCTGAGCAGATAGGAAAAAATATGGCAAATTGGCTCGATAAATTAGAAAACAAACTTACGTCTATTATCCGTCGCACGGGCGAGCAACGATCTAGCGTGCCCGAGGGTAAGTGGATTAAATGTCCTGGCATGGAAGCTCCCGTGTATCATGCCGAAATCGAACGCAACTGCCATGTTTGCCCTAATGGCTCACATTTGCGCATTGGTGCGCGTCGTCGTTTAGCCATTTTTCTCGATACCGCTTCGGGCGTGGAAATTGCTGCCAATGTGGCACCTGTCGATGCGCTGAAATTCAAAGATCAAAAAAACTATAAAGATCGTGTTAGAGATGCACAACACAAAACGGGCGAAAAAGATGCCTTGATTGTGGAACGTGGCACTCTGCACGGTATGCCAGTCGTGGTTGCTGCCTTCGAGTTCGATTTCATGGGCGGTTCGATGGGATCGGTTGTCGGTGAAAAATTTGTGCGTGGTGTGAATGAAGCCATTGCGCATAATTGTCCCTTCATCTGCTTTTCGGCCAGTGGTGGTGCGCGTATGCAAGAAGCCTTGTTTTCGTTGATGCAAATGGCGAAAACATCTGCCGCACTGGGACAATTGCGCGCGCGCAAACTACCGTTTGTGTCGGTGTTAACTGACCCAACTATGGGAGGGGTTTCAGCATCCTTTGCCATGCTAGGTGATTTGAATATTGCCGAACCTAATGCGTTGATTGGTTTTGCAGGTCCACGTGTGATTGAACAGACGGTGCGTGAAAAATTACCGGAAGGTTTCCAACGCAGTGAGTTTTTACAAGCCCACGGCGCGATTGATGCCATTGTTGATCGTCGGGAAATGCGTGATGTGCTAGCATCTAAGCTGGCCATTTTAATGAAACAGGCACAGCCTCGTAAAGTTAGCTAATGTTGCCCAATTGGACGCTTAATGATTGGTTGACTTTCCAAGAGCAACAGCATAGTCAAGCGATTGATCTGGGTCTGGATCGTGTGCGCGACATGGCGCAACGCTTGGGTTTGTTGTCACCTCAAGCCCTAACCATTACGGTCGCAGGAACTAATGGTAAGGGTTCTTCAACTGCCACCTTGTCGGCGATTTATACCGCAGCGGGTTATCGTACAGGCTGGTATTCATCCCCGCATTTATTAGTTTATAACGAACGCATTTGCATTGATAATCAGCCAGTGAGCGATGCTTTATTGTTACAGGCATTTCACGCCATTTATGCGCAGCTTCATGGGTTAACGCTGAGCTATTTTGAATGGGGAACATTGGCGGCGCTATGGTTGTTCAAGCAACAAGATTGTCAGGTGCAGGTGCTTGAAGTTGGTTTGGGTGGTCGTTTAGATGCGGTTAATGTGATTGATGCGGATGCTGCGTTAATCACGCCGATTGATTTGGATCATCAAGCTTGGTTGGGTAACGATCGTGCCACCATCGCGAAAGAAAAAGCGGGTATTTTGCGCCCTAACCAAATCGCTGTTTGCTCTGACCCCAATCCTGAACAAAGTTTGTTAGCCGTTGCAGATCACTTGGGCGTAACGTTGGCGCTGGTGTCGAAAGACTATCAATTCCAGCGCTTAGATGCGCAAAGTTGGCAATGGCAAAGTAAGGATAAGGTGCTTATCCTGCCACAACCCAAGCTGTTGGGTGAGTTTCAGTTGTCCAATATTTCAGGCGTGATTATGTTGGTGCAGCGTTTACAATCTAAGCTGTCTGTGAGCGAGACTCAGTTAGCGCAAGGCTTGGTAAGTATTAATCTGGTCGGAAGATTGGATTATCGGGTTTTGGATCAATGTCATTGGCTGTTTGATGTCGCTCATAACCCTCAATCGATTCGTGCGCTGGCAAATTATTGTGCAACGCAACTCAAACAAACGCCTATTAGTTTAGTTTTCAGTGCGTTGGCAGATAAAGATATTGCGCAGATGGTTAAACAATTGTCGCCTTATATTCAGCGTTGGTTCGTTGCTGTTTTACTCAGTCCAAGGGCGGCGAGCCATGAACAATTAGTCGCAGCATTAGCGCCACTTCCAGTCGATCAGGTGGTGTGGTGTGATAGTATTGAACAGGCCTTTGAGCAAGCGCAACAACAACCTGAATCGGTGTTACGCTTGGTAACAGGATCCTTTGTCACGGTTGAACAGGGTTTGCGTTGGTGGCAACAGCAGGTGGAACATGAAAGCCAGTCTGAATGAGGTTGATCCACTCAGAATTCGCATGATTGGTGCGATTTTTTGGGCGGTTTTATTGGTGTATTTGATCCCGCAATGGTTTCAACATCCGGTAGAGTTTTCGCCTGATGGCATGAAACCATCGGGTGTTGTGGTAGCGGCTGCGGATGCAGCGGCATCATCCTCTGTTAATAACCATGACACAACGCAAGCCACCAGTTCATCAGATCAGCGTTCAGAGTTGTATATTGATAAACCCCTAACCACCACACCGCCACCGGCAGATCCGGCTCGTGTTGAAGCCTTAAATCAACCCCTGAGTATCAAAGAAGCACAGGTTGATCAACAGGGACGTTTGAGTGTCGCCTCGGCTGAGAGACGCTTAGCCATGAGTCCGGCACCAGCAACCTCGGCAGATGGTCGTTATTGGGTACAAATTGCCACCTATCAGCTTGAACATATTGCACTCGAAACGCAACAGAAAATTCGTGCGCAAGGATTTGTCGGACGTATCAGTTCGGCTAAAAATAAAAAAGGTAACACCGTTTATTTGTTGCGTGTAGGGCCTTACAAGTCGCAAGCCGATGCCAATCAAGCCAAAGCCATTGTTGATGCGGCACTCAAAACCAAGTCAATGGTGTTGAAGAAGTAAGCATCACTAAAAATAAATTTCCGTAATCTGTTTGTCATCTAACGCCAGTGTGGGTTAGTAATCACTCCCAATTTGATTGCGGAAAATTGCTTCTTATGTGCGGTCGTAACATCAACAGTCGGTATCCTTTCGGTTAATGGTGACCTTGAGTGAGTCAGTTTTTCAATAGTCGAAAATAAATTTCCGTAATCTGTTTGTCATCTAACGCCAGTGTGGGATAATATTCAATCCAAAATTTCATTGCGGCTAACAGGTTATTATGTGCGGTATTATCGGTATCCTTTCGGTTAATGGTGACAATGTCAATCAAGGCATTTATGACGGTTTAACAGTGTTGCAACACCGCGGGCAAGATGCGGCGGGTATTGTGACGCTTCATAAAGATCGCTTTTATCAGCGTAAAGATAATGGCATGGTGAAAGATGTCTTTCGTACCCGACATATGCGCGATTTGCATGGCGCTATGGGTATCGGTCACGTGCGTTACCCGACCGCGGGTAGTGCTTCGAGTGCCGAAGCACAGCCATTCTATGTCAATTCACCTTACGGCATTGTATTGGCACATAACGGTAATTTAACCAATACCGAAGACCTTGGTCGCGAACTTTATAAAGAAGATTTACGTCACCTTAATACTAATTCAGATTCTGAAATTTTACTCAACGTCTTTGCCCACGAAATGATGGTGCAGGGTAAAGAGCAAGTTACTGAAGACCAGGTATTCGAAGCCATTGCGCAAGTTCACAAACGTTGTCGTGGTGGTTATGCTGCAGTAGGTATGATTGCCGGATTTGGCATGTTTGCCTTCCGCGACCCCTATGGTCTACGTCCCGTTGTCTTCGGAGAACGCACGCTAGCATCGGGTAAAAAAGATTACATTATCGCTTCCGAAACGGTGGCTGTGGATGTGCTAGAGTTCAAGGTGATTCGAGATTTGGCGCCTGGCGAAGCCATAGTTATTACCGAAGATGGACGGTTTTTTGCGCAACAGTGTTCCGATAAACCAGTATTGGCGCCCTGTATTTTTGAACATGTGTATCTGGCGCGTCCTGACTCAGTGATCGATGGCGTTTCGGTTTATGAAGCCCGTTTGAACATGGGTGAAAAGCTGGCGGCAAAAATTTTACGCGTTAATCCGCATCACGATATTGACGTGGTGATTCCGATTCCAGACACAAGTCGTACTGCTGCCTTGCAGATGGCGCAGCGCTTAGGTGTACCTTATCGTGAAGGTTTTATTAAAAACCGTTATATCGGTCGTACGTTTATTATGCCGGGTCAAACCCAACGCAAGAAATCAGTTCGACAAAAACTCAATGCTATTGCACGTGAATTTGAAGGCAAACACGTTCTGCTAGTAGATGATTCGATTGTACGGGGTACCACCTCTGCACAAATCGTACAAATGGCGCGTGATTCGGGTGCCCGTAAGGTTTCTTTTGCCTCTGCATCGCCTGCTGTGCGTTATCCTTATGTCTATGGTATCGACATGCCAGCAGCCGTTGAGTTGGTAGCTTACAACAAAACGGTAGAAGAAGTTTGTGCCGTTATTGGTGCCGACTGGTTGGTCTATCAAGATTTGCCGGATCTTGAAGCGGCGGTGCGTGAAGCAGGCCAGGGTCCACAAGTATTTGATACGTCTTGTTTTAGTGGTATTTATGTAACAGGTGATGTTTCTGCTGAGTATTTGGCGGGCTTGGCACAACAGCGCGAAGACTCAGCTAAAAGTCAGGACATTGAACCCAGTGCGGTAGGATTACATAATGTCGATTAATGATTATGACTGGGACGATGCGACACTAGCGATTCGTTATGGTTATCAGCGTACCGAGCAAGGTGAACATAGTGAGGCGATGTTTCTAACGTCGAGCTTCGTTTATGACAGTGCTGAGCAAGCTGCGGAGCGTTTTTCGGGCAAAGTGCCAGGTAATATTTATTCGCGCTTTACCAATCCTACTGTCGCTGCGTTTGAAAGTCGAATTGCCGCCTTAGAGGGTGGTGAGCGTGCCGTTGCCACTGGCTCTGGTATGGCGGCGATTCTAACCACCTGTTTAGGCTTGCTGAATGCGGGTGATCATGTGGTGTGTTCGCGCAGCGTATTTGGTGCCACGCAAATTTTGTTTGACAGGCACCTCAGCCGTTTTGGTATCCAAACCACCTTTGTCGATTTAGTCAATACACAAGCTTGGCAAGCGGCGGTTCAGCCGAACACCAAACTATTCTTTTTAGAAACCCCATCTAACCCGTTGATGGAAATTGGTGATATTCGTGCCTTAAGTGCAATCAGCAAAGCAGCTGGCGCTTGGTTGGTGGTGGATAATTGTTTATTGACGCCCATTTTACAGAAGCCTTTGGCTTTAGGTGCAGACATTGTTATTCACTCAGCGACTAAATTTATTGATGGTCAAGGTAGAGCGTTAGGTGGAGCCATTGTCGGTAATCATCAGTTGCTTGAACCCATTTACGGTTTTGTGCGCACAGCGGGTCCGAGTATGAGTCCGTTTAACGCTTGGTTGTTTTTGAAAGGCATGGAAACTCTGGCAATTCGCATGAAAGCACATAGTGAACAAGCCCTGTCAATTGCGCAGTGGTTGGTTGAACATCCCGCGGTAGAGTCAGTTTTCTATCCTGGATTAGACAATCATCCACAAGCTAAGCTGATCGCTGCGCAACAGCAAGCGGGTGGGGCGGTGTTATCTTTCCGCGTTAAAGGTGCCAGAGCAGAAGCGTGGCAAGTGATTGATGCGGTAAAGATATTCTCTCGCTCTGCCAACTTGGGGGATGTGAAAAGCATCATCACCCACCCAGCCACCACAACCCATGGTCGTGTTGCCGAAGCAGATCGTTTGGCAGCAGGTATTACCGAGAATTTGATTCGCTTATCGGTAGGGCTAGAATCGCTGGAAGACCTACGCGCCGATTTAGCGCGTGGTTTAGATGCACTGGTTTAACGAGGCAATTTAATTTTAGGCTGTTTGGCGTTGGCGCGATAAAGTACCAGAATCTTTCCAATGCTTTGTACTTTTTGCGCACCGCTAGCTGCTAATAATGCTTCGATCATCGCTTGACGTTGTTCGCGGTCATCATTCAGTAATTTAACCTTAATCAGTTCGTGGGTGTCGAGTGTCAGAGAAAGTTCATTCAGTAACGCTTCGGTTACACCCGATGCACCAACCCAAACAACAGGGCTAAGATGGTGAGCGTGTGAACGCAAAAATTTTTGTTGGGCGGTGGTCAACATGTCCACTTAATCCTTATAATCAATCTAAATACCCCACTATTGTACAAGACTGGACAGCATGGCACGAACAAAATCTTCACAAAGCTGGTTAAAAGAGCATTTCTCAGACCCTTATTGGCTACAAGCGCAAAAAGAGGGTTATCGTTCGCGCGCCACTTATAAGCTCAAAGAATTGGATGAGAAAGAACGGCTATTGAAGCCCGGTATGGTCGTTGCCGACTTAGGCGCAGCGCCGGGGGGGTGGAGTCAGTGGGCGGCTAAAAAGGTAGGTGAGCAGGGATTAGTGGTTGGCTTAGACTTACTGCCCATTGTCGATTTAGAGGGATGTATTTTTTTGCAAGGCGATTTTCGTGAAGAAGACGTGTTACAACAATTATTAGCCACCCTAGATCAACGCCCGGTTGATATTATTCTTTCGGATATGGCGCCCAATACCTCAGGTATTCCGGCTGTGGATGTACCCCGATCCATTTATTTATCAGAGCTGGCATTGGAGTTTGCTGGCTTAGTCTTGAAACCGGGCGGCGATTTACTTATAAAAGTATTTCAGGGTTCTGGTTTCGATGCCTTCTTAAAAGATGTCAGAAGTGTCTTTACTAAGGTACAATTAAAAAAACCTAAAGCATCACGAGATCGTAGCGTTGAAGTTTACGTCTTGGCTCGTGGTTATCGTGGCAAACAATCCTGATTACGTTAGGAAGCATGGATGAGTGATTTTATGAAAAACCTGCTGGTGTGGATGATTATGGCGGCAGTAACACTGACGTTGTTTAATCAATTTCAAGGTGAAGAATCAACGCGTGTCGGTAATCCACATCGCATTGATTACACACAGTTTATTCAAGAAGTGAAAGCAGACAGAGTCAGTCGTGTCGATTTAGACGGGCGTACCATTCATGGCTTTTACACCAGTGGCGAACATTTCATGACCTTTAATCCCGGTGACCCTGGTTTGGTCGGCGATTTGCTTAACCATAATGTTGTGATTACGGCGCCGCCACCCGAAAAACAAGGTCTGCTGATGCAGATGTTTATTTCTTGGTTCCCCATGTTGTTGCTCATTGCGGTGTGGATTTTCTTTATGCGCTCAGCAGGTGGCTTGGGCGGTAAAAATAGTCCTTTTTCCTTTGGTAAAAGCAAAGCGCGTATGCAATCCGAAGATCAGGTTAAGGTAACCTTTGAGGACGTTGCTGGCGCTGACGAAGCGAAGGAAGAAGTACATGAAGTGGTCGATTTTCTGCGTGATCCAGAGAAATACCGCAAATTAGGCGGTAGCATCCCCCGTGGTATTTTGATGGTCGGTCCACCTGGTACAGGTAAAACACTATTGGCTAAAGCCATTGCGGGTGAAGCTAAAGTTCCATTCTTTACCATTTCGGGTTCCGATTTTGTTGAAATGTTTGTCGGTGTCGGTGCTTCTCGTGTACGTGATATGTTTGAACAAGCCAAAGCTCATGCGCCTTGTATTATTTTCATCGACGAGATTGATGCGGTAGGTCGTTCTCGTGGCGCTGGCATGGGTGGTGGTAATGACGAGCGTGAGCAAACGCTTAACCAAATGTTGGTAGAAATGGACGGTTTTGAAGGCAATGAAGGCATTATTGTCATTGCTGCCACCAACCGTCCCGATGTACTAGATCCTGCTTTGTTACGTCCTGGTCGTTTCGACCGTCAGGTAACTGTTGGTCTACCCGATGTGCGTGGTCGTGAGCAGATTTTAAAAGTTCACATGCGCAAAGTGCCATTAGCTGAAGGCGTAAAACCTGGTGCGATTGCTCGTGGTACGCCGGGTTTTTCAGGTGCTGATTTAGCGAATCTGGTGAATGAAGCTGCTTTGTTTGCCGCACGGATTGGTAAAGAAAAGGTCACTCATGAAGACTTTGAAAAAGCCAAAGATAAAATCATCATGGGTGTTGAACGTAAATCCATGGTGATGAAAGACGAAGAGAAGAAGCTTACTGCTTACCATGAGGCAGGACATGCGATCATTGGCTGGATCGTGCCAGAGCATGATCCTGTATACAAAGTCAGCATCATCCCACGTGGTCGTGCTTTGGGCGTGACTATGTATTTGCCCGAAGAAGATCGCTATAGTTACTCTAAGCGTCGTTTGGAAAGTCAGCTTTCTAGCTTGTATGGTGGTCGTATTGCTGAAGAAATGATTTTCGGCGCTGATGCGGTGACGACAGGAGCAAGTAACGATATTGAACGTGCGACCTCATTAGCGCGTAATATGGTGATGAAGTGGGGGATGTCTGATAAGTTAGGTCCTCAACTTTATGAAGAAGAAGATAACAGCAATCCTTTCCTCGGTGGTGGCATGGCACGCACTAAAGCCTTGTCTCAAGAAACAGGTAAACTCATTGATGATGAAATTCATGCCTTGATTGATCGTAACTACAAGCGTGCAGAGCAAATTTTGCGCGATAATTCTGATAAGCTTCACATCATGGGCGAAGCCTTAATGAAGTATGAAACCATTGATGACGAGCAAGTACGTCAAATTATGGAAGAAGGTCGTTTCCCCGATGCACCGAAAGATTGGAATGAAGACGTTGACCAGCCAATGGAGGCTCAGCCGCCAGGAGAAGGTGAAGCGATTGTTGATGATGTGGTCGTACAACCTATCGATGGTTCAGCGCCAAGCGATGCTCTTCCAGAGTCAGGCTCAGTGCCAAAGTGGAATTGATAAGCAACTATGCTGATTGATTTCCAAGCAAAACCTTATTGGGTGATGGGGGTGGTGAATATCACCCCCGATTCATTTTCAGATGGTGGACAGTTTTTTCATACCGAAAACGCAGTAAAACATGCATTCTCGTTGATAGAAGACGGAGCAGATATACTCGACTTGGGTGCAGAGTCCACGCGTCCAGGTGCCTTGCCCGTTTCAGTTGAAGAGGAATTGGCGCGTTTGTTACCTGTGTTGACGGTAATACGTCAGCAAACTCAAATACCAATTTCCATCGATACCAGTCAGCCTCAGGTCATGCAAGCTTGCCTGGAAGCAGGTGCTAGCATGATTAATGATGTCCGTGCTTTGCAGTTACCTGGTGCGACCTCGGTGGCACAAGTCTTTCCTAATGTGCCTGTGTGTTTAATGCACATGCAAGGTAATCCAGAAACCATGCAAAACAGACCTGCCTATCTGTCTGTGGTGGATGACGTCATTGACTTTTTGGATTCACGCATCGAACAAACAGCCATCGAGCCATCTCGAATTGTGCTAGACCCAGGTTTTGGTTTTGGTAAAACACTGGAACAAAATATTGAGTTATTCAAAGCTATTCCGCGCCTTGTCCGTTTGGGTTATCCCATTTTGGTTGGTGTGTCACGCAAAAGCATGATTGGTCAAATTACGGGTCAGCAACAACCCTTAAATAGACAAGCAGGTAGTGTTGCCGCTGCTGTCGAAGCGGTACGTTTAGGGGCAAAAATTATTCGAGTGCACGATGTGCGCGCGACGGTCGATGCGCTTGCTGTTACCGAAGCACTTTCGCCATTACCATTAATTCACCGTTGATTAAAAGGAAAAATAACATGTCACCAAAAGCAAAAAAACGTTTCTTTGGAACCGATGGCATTCGTGGTCGTGTCGGCTCTGAAGGCATGACCCCAGATATGGCGCTCAAGCTTGGTTGGGCTGCGGGTATGGTATTGAAGCAAGTCAGTAATGCCCCCGTTATTATCGGTAAGGATACGCGCATTTCCGGTTATATGTTTGAATCGTCATTAGAAGCGGGCTTTGCAGCGGCGGGTGTTTCGGTTAAATTGCTAGGTCCTATGCCGACACCAGCGATTGCTTATATCGCCACCACCTTTGGTGCAGTTGCGGGAGTGGTCATTAGTGCATCCCATAATCCTTACTACGATAACGGCATCAAATTTTTTGACGGAAGTGGTAGAAAGTTATCGGATGACTTAGAGCATGCGATTGAAGCGATGATGGATGAACCTATGGTTTGTGTCCCATCTAGTCTGCTAGGTCGGGTATCGCGTATTAATGACGTCGCCGGACGCTACATTGAGTTTTGTAAAAGCACCATGGTTCATGGGCATCGGTTAAATGGCCTAAAGATTGTCGTGGATTGTGCAAATGGTGCAACCTATCATGTTGCGCCACATGTTTTTTCTGAGTTAGGTGCCGAAGTCATTACCATTGGTAATAATCCCAATGGTCTGAATATTAATGATGGTTTTGGTGCCACCGATCCAGCAGCCTTACAACGTGCTGTGTTACGCGAAAAAGCAGATTTGGGTATTGCTTTAGATGGTGACGGTGATCGCTTAATGTTGGTTGATCATACAGGTTCAATACTGGACGGTGATGATATTCTGTTTATGATCATGAGTGGACAAAATGAGCCTGTTAAAGGAATTGTCGGAACGGTGATGAGTAACATGGGGCTTGAAAATTATTGCCGTGAAAAAGGCATTGAGTTTCATCGTACTCCTGTTGGTGACCGTCATGTCATGGAGAAGTTAGTCGCAGAAGGTTTAAATTATGGTGCTGAACCATCGGGACACATTCTCTGCTTAGATAAAATTCAAACCGGCGATGGCATCATTGCCGCTCTGCAAGTGTTGAGTGTGATGGTGACACGTAAAGTTGGCTTAAATGCGTTAAAACAAGGGTTTACGCGTTATCCTCAAGAATTAGTCAATGTTAAGTTAGCACGTAAACTTAAGTCGATTGATGATGCTAAGGTATCCGAAGCTATTGCTCAAGCTGAAGCGCAACTAGGAGAGCAAGGGCGAGTTTTAATTCGCTTATCTGGAACAGAACCGCTAATTCGCATTATGGTTGAGGGTAAAAATGCGGTCATGGTTAAACAGATTGTTACACATCTTGAAGAGGTGGTAAAAGAAGTTTATGCCTAATTAAGGAGGGTCTGAAAAATACGGCTTGCGCCTTTTTTCAGACTTACTAATTTATTTTTAGTTGGTGGAAGGGATAGCTTCAATAAGTTACGGGTCAAAAATGTACATCCCTTCCCCCAAGCCCCCAACCCATTTGTATTTTCAAATGCTCCTTAATATTAATCTAAGTTATTTATTTTCATACAAAATTATTAGGCGCTAACGACTGTGTGTTAGCGCCTTTTGCTTGCAATTCGTGCATTACGCTAGTACACTTGTCAGGTTTTATAGGGAGACGACTATGCGTCAAATGATGGTAGCCGGCAATTGGAAAATGCACGGCTCGGTAGCGTTTACACGCGATATGATTCAAACATTAACAGCAAATGTGACTGTTAATGAGGCAGTAACACTGCTGGTATGTCCGCCTATGCTGTATTTAACACAAGCAATTCATGCGGCAGCCAAGAGTTCAATTAGGGTTGGTGCACAAAATTGCGCCCAGATTCAGACCACAGGTGCTTATACTGGTGAGGTATCGGCGACCATGTTGGCCGACGTCGGTTGCCAATATGTCATTCTGGGACACTCAGAACGCCGTGCGCTCTATGGTGAAACTGACGCTGTGGTGGCAGAAAAAACGAAAGTCGCTTTAGCGACTGGGCTGACCCCCCTTGTTTGTGTCGGTGAAACCCTGACGGAACGCGAAGCAGGTCAAGCGGAAGCCATTATTGCAGCTCAGTTGGATGCGGTCAGTAACGTCATCGGTGCTGCGGGTTGGTCAAATGCCATTATCGCCTACGAACCTGTATGGGCAATTGGTACCGGTAAAACAGCGACACCTGAGCAAGCACAAGAAATTCACGCTTTCATTCGTCAGCATTTGGCGAAATTGGATGTGAATATGGCAAACGCGATGACCATTCTCTATGGTGGCAGTGTGAAGCCCGATAACGCGGCGTCCATTTTTTCTCAGCCAGATGTGGATGGAGGATTGATTGGTGGTGCGTCCCTGAATAGTGATGATTTTGCCAAAATTTATGCGGCCGCTGTGTCGCTCTAAGGAAAAAATATGATGCAAGTGGTTTTGGTTATCCATGTCATTCTTTCGTTGTTGCTCATCGGTTTGGTGTTGATTCAACAAGGAAAAGGAGCAGACGCGGGTGCCAGTTTTGGTGGCGGATCGTCGCAAAGTGTATTCGGTTCGCGAGGTTCTGCTTCATTTTTGTCACGATTAACTGCTATAATAGTGACTCTCTTCTTTGTGACAAGCCTAACACTGGCTTATTTGTCTACAAAGCAGTCTGAAGGCAACAGCGTGATAAGCACTCCTGATCGCGCCGTGATAACAGACAGCCCAGCGAAGAATGGTGCAACGCAACCCGCGGATGTTCCGGTTCAACCTGGGAAATAACGAAAAAAACGCTTTTTTGCCGACGTGGTGGAATTGGTAGACACGCTACCTTGAGGTGGTAGTGGCGCAAGCTGTGCTGGTTCGAGTCCAGTCGTCGGTACCATAATTTGTTTGAATAAGCGCACAATATTCGGTGTTATTACGGAGGCATAAGAATGCTAGAAAATTACCTGCCTATTCTGGTTTTTATTCTGCTCGGTATCGGTTTCGGTATCGGTCCTATTGCTGCAGGTTGGCTGCTAGCACCCAATCGTCCAGATAGCGAAAAACTGTCACCCTATGAATGTGGCTTCGAAGCATTCGAAGATGCGCGTATGAAATTTGACGTGCGCTTTTATCTGGTTGCAATCCTGTTTATTATTTTTGATTTAGAAATTGCATTTTTATTCCCTTGGGCAGTTGTGCTTGACACAATTGGCTTGGAAGGGTTCATCGCGATGGCTATTTTTCTAGCTATCCTCGTCGTTGGTTTCATTTACGAATGGAAAAAAGGAGCCTTGGAATGGGAATAGAAGGCGTTCTTAAAGAAGGTTTTATTACCACTTCTGCAGATAAGCTGATTAACTGGGCGCGTACGGGTTCGTTATGGCCAATGACCTTTGGTTTGGCTTGCTGTGCAGTAGAGATGATGCATGCAGGCGCTTCTCGTTATGACCTTGACCGTTTTGGCATCATATTTCGTCCCAGTCCACGCCAGTCTGATGTGATGATTG
This sequence comes from uncultured Francisella sp., assembly GCA_964519885.1. Taxonomy (GTDB): domain Bacteria; phylum Pseudomonadota; class Gammaproteobacteria; order Thiomicrospirales; family Thiomicrospiraceae. The sequence continues at coordinate 26,619 of CAZFLX010000002.1, forward strand.
TGGCAGGCACCTTGGTTAATAAAATGGCGCCTGCGTTGCGTAAGGTTTACGATCAAATGGCTGAGCCGCGTTGGGTAATTTCAATGGGTTCTTGTGCAAACGGTGGTGGTTACTATCATTATTCCTACGCTGTCGTTCGTGGATGTGATCGCATTGTGCCGGTTGATGTTTATGTACCTGGTTGTCCACCTACGGCCGAAGCCTTGTTGTATGGCATTATTCAGTTACAGAACAAGATCAAACGTACCAATACCATTGCACGTTAAGAAATGGCTAGGAAATATACTATGCGTTCATTGACAGATTTATTAGCCCAAATTCAATGGGCTTGGCCTGCCGTGTCGGGTGCGGTTTCAGAAGTTGAGGAATTGACTATCGAAGTCGCTGCAAACGATTGGCATCCGATGGCATTGTACTTAAGAGATCAGCTAGGTTTTGAGCAGTTAATTGATTTATGTGGTGTCGATTACTCGGCGTATGGTCAAGTAAACTGGGCGACCGATTCAGCCGTTAATGCAGGTTTCAGTCGCGGTGTTTTTGATTTTGAAGTGGCTGCGAAAGCAGAAGATACCACAGAGCAAAAACGCTTTGCTGTGGTCTCGCACTTATTATCAATTGAGTTCAATCAACGTATACGTGTGAAGGTTTTCTGTGATGACGCTCAATTCCCGATGGTGGATAGTGTTTGTGATGTTTGGACGGCGGTGAATTGGTTCGAGCGTGAAGCTTTTGATCTTTATGGTATTGCCTTCAAAGGCCATCCAGACTTACGTCGCTTGCTTACCGATTATGGATTTGTCGGTCATCCGTTACGTAAAGATTTCCCGTTGGAAGGTCATGTAGAAATGCGTTATGATCCAGCACAAAATCGGGTCATTTACGAGCCAGTTACTATCGAAAATAGGGTGAATACGCCACGCGTGATTCGTCCAACTGAACGTTTGGGAGCCGAATAAGATGGCCGAAATTCGTAACTATACACTGAACTTTGGACCACAACATCCTTCGGCACATGGCGTGTTGCGCCTAGTACTAGAGTTGGACGGCGAGACTATTGTTCGTGCCGACCCTCATATTGGTCTGTTGCACCGTGGTACGGAAAAGTTGGCTGAATATAAGCCTTACAATCAATCGATTGGCTATATGGATCGTCTCGATTATGTGTCGATGATGGCTAACGAGCACGCTTATGTCATGACCATCGAAAAGTTGATGGGTTTGGAAGTGCCTGAGCGCGCGCAGTACATTCGTGTCATGTTTGATGAAGTGACGCGTATCCTCAATCACTTGTTGTGGTTGGGCGCTCATGCGCTCGATATTGGTGCGATGACTGTTTTCCTTTATGCTTTCCGTGAGCGTGAAGACTTGATGGATTGTTATGAGGCGGTATCGGGTGCGCGCATGCATGCAACCTACTACCGTCCAGGCGGAGTCTATCGTGATTTACCTGATAGTATGCCTAAATATGAATACACCCCATTCCGTTCTAAGAAAGATGTGGATCGTTTAAACGAAACACGTCATGGTTCGATGCTAGATTTCTTACAAGCCTTTACCGAGCGTTTTCCAGCTTACGTAGATGAATATGAAACCTTATTGACGGATAATCGCATTTGGAAGCAACGAACGGTGGATATTGGCATTGTGTCCCCCGAACGTGCGTTACAGCTAGGTTTTACAGGTCCGATGTTGCGTGGTTCTGGCATTGCTTGGGATTTGCGCAAAACTCAACCTTACGAAGTTTATGATCGCATGGATTTTGATATTCCAGTCGGTAAAACAGGCGACTCCTATGACCGTTATTTGGTGCGTGTTGCAGAAATGCGTGAATCGAACAAGATTATTCGTCAGTGTATCGCTTGGTTGCGTGCTAATCCAGGTCCAGTCATCACCGAAAATCTGAAAGTGGCAGCGCCGCAACGCGAACACATGAAAGACAACATGGAAGCGTTAATTCATCACTTTAAGCTGTTCACTGAAGGTTATTGTTTACCAGTAGGTGAGGCTTATGCGGCTGTTGAGCATCCGAAAGGTGAGTTGGGTGTGTACATGATTTCTGATGGGGCTAATAAGCCTTATCGCCTAAAAATTCGTGCACCAGGTTTTGCACATTTGGCTGCGTTAGACGAAATGTCACGCGGGCACATGATTGCGGACGTGGTGACTATTATTGGGACTCAAGATATCGTATTCGGGGAGATTGACCGCTAATGTCTATTATTCAAGGACAAGTGAAAGCTGATATTGACCATTGGATCGCTCAATATCCAGAAGGACAGCAAAAGTCGGCGGTAATGCCAGGCTTAACGGTGATTCAGAACGCCAATGGCGGTCATTTAACTGAAGACCTCATGGATGAGTTGGCTGACTATTTAGATATTACGCCAATTGAAGTTTACGAAGTAGCCACCTTCTACTCCATGTATGAACATAAGCCTGTTGGTAAGCACAAGATTTGTGTTTGTACCAATATTTCTTGTATGTTACGCGGTTCAGATGAGGTGGTTGAGCACTTGAAAAAGCGCTTGGGTGTTGCTGATTTTGGTGAGCTTTCCGCAGACGGTAAGTTTTCGATTAAGGAAGTTGAGTGTCTGGGTGCTTGTGTTGGCGCTCCGATGTTCCAGATTGGTGACCATTACCATGAACATCTTACCCCTGAAAAAATCGATGCCATTCTGGCGAGCTTGGAGTAACGGACTATGATGAACGAAAATTGTTTCCGCACCTTGCATTTACCAGAGCCTTGGACATTAAAAACCTACGTCGAGAACGGGGGTTATGAGGTTTGGAAAAAGGTGGTATCTGGTGAAATTCCACCAGAAGAAATCATTGACCAAGTTAAGATTTCCGCTTTGCGTGGCCGTGGCGGTGCGGGTTTCCCGACAGGATTGAAGTGGAGTTTCATGAACCGTCGTGCTCCAGGTCCAAAATATCTATTGTGTAATTCGGACGAAGGCGAGCCGGGTACCTGTAAAGATCGTGATATTCTTCGTTACAATCCCCATCAACTCATTGAAGGCATGTGTATTGCCGCCTATGTGATTGGTGCAAGTCGTGGTTATAACTACATACGTGGCGAGTTTGTTGAACCCATCAATCGCTACTTAGGCGCAGTTGATGAGGCGCGTGCTGCAGGTTTCTTGGGTAAGGATATTCTGGGTTCGGGATTTGATTTTGATTTGTTTGTGCACTCTGGCGCAGGCGCTTACATTTGTGGTGAAGAGACGGCATTAATCGAATCCATTGAAGGCAAGAAAGGTATGCCACGTTTCAAACCTCCATTCCCAGCTAGCTTTGGCCTTTATGGTCGTCCCACCACCATCAATAACACAGAAACCTTGGCTTCAATACCGATGATTCTGGCAAAGGGTGGTCAATGGTTCTTAGAGTTAGGCAAACCAAACAATGGCGGCACCAAACTCTTTTCGGTGTCGGGTCATGTGGAAAAGCCAGGTAATCAAGAAGTGCGTATGGGCACTCCGTTCAAAACCTTGCTGGAAAATGCAGGCGGTATTTGGAAAGGTCGTCAGCTAAAAGCGGTGATTCCGGGTGGTTCTTCTACACCTGTCTTGCCAGCAGAGAAAGCGCTGGCGATGGATATGGACTATGACAGCATCTCTAAAGCGGGCTCTTATTTAGGCGCTGGTTCAGTCATCATTATGGATGAAACCACTGATATGGTTAAAGTATTAGAACGTTTGAGTTACTTCTATTATGAGGAGTCTTGCGGTCAGTGTACCCCCTGTCGTGAAGGAACGGGCTGGATGCATCGTGTCGTTAAGCGTATCGCTTCGGGTAAGGGTCGCCCTGAAGATTTAACGCTGTTGCGTGATGTCGGTGGACGCATCACAGGTAAAGTAATTTGTGGTTTGGGTGATGCGGCGGCTATTCCGGTCACCAGCTTTTTGAAACACTTTGGTCATGAGTTCGAACATTATGTTGAGCATGGCTGTAGTATTTATGATCGCATGTAACCTGTCCGTGATTAGACATGCACAAGTGATGGTATACACATGGTAAAGATTGAAATTAATGGTCAAATCATTCAAGCTCGTGAAGGGTTGATGTTGATTGATGTGGCAGATGATGCAGGGATTAATATTCCACGTTTCTGTTATCACAAAAAGTTATCAGTGGCGGCAAACTGTCGTATGTGCTTGGTTGAAGTAGCAGGAGCGCCTAAAACCCTGCCAGCCTGTGCAACGCCCGTGACTGATGGCATGAAAGTGATGACTAAATCACCAAAGGCTTTGGCAGCACAAAAAGCGGTCATGGAGTTTTTACTCATCAATCATCCGTTGGACTGTCCAATTTGTGACCAAGGTGGTGAGTGTGAATTGCAAGATGTGTCTATGCTCTATGGTCAGGATATTAGCCGTTTCAATGAAGGTAAGCGCATCCTAGGCGATAAAGACATTGGACCATTAGTGCAGACCGATATGACGCGTTGTATTCACTGTACGCGTTGTGTGCGTTTTGGTAAAGAAGTTGCTGGTATCATGGAGTTAGGCGCGACAGGTCGCGGAGAGCACATGGAAATCGGTACTTATGTCGCTAAAGCCATGGTTTCTGAGTTATCGGGTAATGTAATTGATTTATGTCCTGTTGGTGCTTTGACATCTAAACCTTATCGTTACACAGCACGTGCTTGGGAATTACAAGCAACGCCATCGATAGCTATTCATGATGGACTGGGTTCACATACCTATATTCACCATAAACAAGGTCAAATTAAGCGCGTTGTTCCGCGAGAAAATGAAGCCATTAACGAAACTTGGTTATCAGACCGAGATCGTTTCTCTTACACCAGTTTAAGTAATAGTCGTTTGACCCAGCCGATGCGCAAAGTTGACGGCGAATGGAAAGTGGTCGATTGGGAAACCGCATTGACGGAAGTGGCTGCCTTATTGTCTGGTCAATTAGCACATAATGCGAACAGTGTTGGCGCATTAATTAGCCCAACAGCGAGTGCTGAAGAATTATATTTATTGCAAAAATTACTTTCCAGCAAAGGTTGTCATAATATTGACCATCGTTTACATCAGCAAGACTTTAGTGCTGATGCTGCAGGGGTTATGCCTTACTTAGCCATGCCCATTGACCAGGTTGAAAAAGTGAAAGCGGCTTTATTGGTGGGTTCTAATTTACGTCATGAGCAACCGCTACTTAATCAGCGTTTGCGTAAAGCAGCGCAAATGCGCGCTAAAGTCATGGCAATTAATCCTGTCGATTTTGATATGAGTTATCGTTTGTCGGTCAAAGCGGTTGTTGCTATGCCCGAAATGGTCAGCACCTTGGCGAGTGTGGCGAAAGCACTGAGCGTCAATCACACTTTATCAGCTCAAGAATCAGCCTTGGTTGAAGGTGTCGTGGTGAGTGATGTGGCGCAAAAAATGGCCGATCAACTCTCAGTTGATGGCGACAAACTGGTTATTTTAGGCCAATTGGCACAAAGTCACGCTTCGTTTGCACGTTTGATGCAATTAGCCAGTTTGGTGTCTCGTTTGTCGGGTGCTCAGTTGTCTTGGTTGCCAGAGTCTGGTAATAGCCTGGGTGCTGCTTTAGTCGGCGCACAGTCTAAACAGTCAGGTATGAATACAGCTGACATGCTGCGTAAGGGCATGGATAATTGGTTGTTGTGGAATGTTGATCCAGCACAAGACTGTTTGTTGCCTGAAGCAACCAAATTATCAGGTCGGGTGATTGCTGTTTCTGCGTTTGATACGCCTGGTTTACGTGCTGTATCGGATTGGTTATTACCGATTGCAGCTTTTGGTGAAGCGGCTGGCTCTTATGTTAATGCTAACGCCAATTGGCAGTTTGCTCCGGTTGCCTTAAATGCACCTGGCGAAGCAAAACCAGGTTGGAAAGTGTTACGTGTGATGGCGAATATGATGAATGTTAGTGGCTTTGATTTTGTGTCCTTGGATCAAGTGACAGAAGCGGCTAAGACATCCTCTATATCTGCGACCTGCATCGATCATGATGCCTTGATGAATCTGATCACGACAGAGCGTCAGTCATCTGACTTTGCTCGCGTTGCTGAATTGCCTATGTATGCTAATGACATTTATGTACGTCATGCTCAGCCTTTGCAAGCGCATCAACATGCGGGGCAGGCGGTGTTGCGTATGAATCCGCAACAGGTGGTTAAGTCGGCTGTACAAGTCAAAGATGTGCATGGCAATCAGCTTGAGCTTGAGGTGATCGCTGATGCGCGTGTGGCTGCGGGTAATATTGTGGCACCCATGAGTTTGTTGGCTAATCTGCCAGCGGACTTTTTGAGTTTGGCAGCTTAGGAGTTCATGAATGTTTGAAAGTTTACAGCTGTTGTTGGCTCAATGGGTTCCTGATGGTCTCGCGACGGTTCTGGTCATTTTGGTACAGGCTGCAATGGTCATCGTGCCGTTATTGCTTGCGGTTGCCTACTTGACTTATGCCGAGCGTAAAGTCATTGGTTATATGCAGATCCGTTTAGGACCAAATCGTGTTGGTCCGGGTGGTTGGTTACAGCCGATTGCCGATGCGCTTAAATTGTTGATGAAAGAAGTAATTATTCCTTCTAAGTCTAACGTCTACCTTTTTGTTATTGCACCAGTTTTGGCGATTGCGCCTGCCATTGCGGTGTGGGCAGTCGTACCTTTTGCTGATGGTGTTGTCGTTGCAGATATCAATGCTGGTTTGCTCTACATTCTAGCGATTTCATCGATTGGCGTTTATGGTGTCGTGGTCGCAGGTTGGGCATCTAATTCTAAATATGCTTTTTTAGGTGCGTTACGTTCTTCTGCGCAAAAAGTGTCTTATGAAATTGCCATGGGCTTTGCCTTGGTAACGGTCATTATGACTGCAGGCAGCATGAATTTGACAGAAATCGTCAATGGTCAGCAGGGTGGCATCTTGTCATGGTATTGGATTCCCTTGTTACCCATGTTTGTGGTTTACTTTATTGCTGGTGTTGCAGAAACAAACCGTGCGCCATTCGACGTTGCTGAAGGCGAATCTGAAATTGTTGCCGGTTTCCACGTTGACTATTCAGGTATGACCTTTGCCGTCTTCTTCTTGGCTGAATATGCCATGATGATTTTGATTTCATTCCTTACTGCCATTATGTTCATGGGTGGTTGGCTATCACCATTTGAAGGTATTCCAGGTTTAGAAACGCTTTTTAGTTTTGTGCCGGCATTTGTTTGGATTGCGTTGAAAGTTTCTTTCCTTTTGTTTGTATTCTTATGGTTCCGTGCGACATTCCCACGTTACCGTTACGATCAAATTATGCGTTTGGGCTGGAAGATTTTCATTCCGTTAACCATTTTGTGGGTGTTTGTGGTAGGTGTAATGGCTTACTTTAAGGTCGCTCCTTGGTTTGTTCATGGAGGTGTTGCATGATTGCTGCATTAAAGCGTCAGCTAAAAACCTGGACCTTGTGGGAGTTATTCCAAGGTTTAGCTATCACGGGTAAATATTTGTTTAAAAGCAAGATTACCGTTTTGTATCCTGAAGAAAAAACGCCTATGTCACCGCGTTTTCGTGGTAAACATGCACTGCGTCGTTATGCAAACGGTGAAGAGCGGTGTATTGCATGTAAATTGTGTGAAGCTGTTTGTCCTGCTAATGCGATTACCATTGAATCAGAGGCGCGTGAAGATGGTTCTCGTCGCACCACGGTTTATGATATTGATCTGTTCAAATGTATTTACTGTGGATTTTGTGAAGAAGCCTGTCCCGTTGACGCGATTGTTGAAACGCGCGTATACGAATATGCCTTCGAACCAGGCGAAATTCATGTTATGAATAAAGACATGTTGTTAGCACACGGTGACAAGATGGAAACGCAAATTGCGGCTGATCGTGCTGCAGATGCTAAGTACCGATAAGTGGGAATGACATCATGGGTGTAGAAAAGTTTTTATTTTATGTGTTTGCACTGACGGCAGTGTTGGCGTCTTTGGGTGTTATAGGGTCACGTAATCCAGTTCGTGCCGCGCTGTTCTTAGTATTAGCATTTGTGGCGACAGCTGGGGTGTGGTTGTTGTTACAAGCAGAGTTTTTAGGCATTGTGTTGATTTTGGTTTATGTCGGCGCAGTCATGGTACTCTTTTTGTTTGTTATTATGATGTTAGACATTAATTTAACGCCATTAAAAGAAGGTTTTGCACGATATTTACCCATTGGTATTGTAGTTGCACTGGTAGTGTTAGCTGAGATGGCGATGGTGTTGAATCCGACTTTTTTTGGTTTAGAAAACTTCCCTTCACCTGTTGCACTGGCTGCTACGGATAGCAATACTAAAATGTTGGGTCAGTTGCTCTTTACTGAGTATTTGTTTGCCTTTGAATTGGCAGCCGTACTTTTGTTATTGTCGATCGTTGCTGCGATTGTGTTGACCTTACGTCGCCGTCATCAAAGCGAAGCACTGTATCAAGACGTGGGTGCGCAGATTCGTGTTCAAGCGAGTGATCGTTTAACCATGGTCAAAATGGCACCAACAACTAAATCCAACGCCCCTGAACAAGGAGCTGAGTAATGAACGAAATGATTCAATTGTCAGACGTGCTGCTATTCGGTGCAGTGCTGTTTGTATTAAGTTTGGCAGGTATCTTCCTGAATCGTAAAAACTTAATCATCATCTTAATGAGTATCGAGTTGATGTTGTTGGCGGTTAATACCAATTTGGTCGCTTTCTCCAGCTTCCAAGGCAATATGCACGGTCAAGTATTTGTATTTTTTATTTTGACGGTTGCTGCGGCTGAAGCGGCAATCGGTTTGGCATTGTTGGTGTTGTTATTCCGTAATAAGCACAGTATTAATGTTGATGATTTAAGTGAAATGAAGGGATAAAACGGATGTCAATGCATGCTATTTTTCTCACCATTTTATTGTCGCCGTTGGTAGGTGCGATTGGTGCAGGTGTCTTTGGGCGTTGGCTAGGTCGCGCAGGTTCTCATCGTATCACTATCGCGTCGGTAGCGGTTTCGGCTGCTCTGTCAGCTTACGTTTTTTATCTTTACGTGTTTGCAGGTGTTGAGTCATACAATGCTACTATTTACACCTGGATGGTTTCGGATGGTATTCGCTTTGAAGCTGGCTTCCTAGTAGACCGTTTAACAGCAACCATGATGTTGGTGGTGACTTTTGTTTCCTTGATGGTACATATTTACACCATCGGTTACATGGAGCACGAAGAAGGTTATGAGCGTTTCTTTAGTTATATTTCGCTGTTCACCTTTTCAATGCTTTCGTTGGTCATGGCGAACAACTTCTTACAACTTTTCTTTGGTTGGGAAGCGGTAGGTTTAGTTTCTTATTTACTGATTGGCTTCTACTTTAAGCGTGAATCTGCGAACCAAGCCAGCTTAAAAGCCTTCTTGGTGAACCGTGTGGGTGACTTTGGTTTCCTACTGGGTATTGCTTTAGTGGTGGGTTACTTTGGTACGCTAGACTATGCTGAGTTTTTTGATGGCTTAGCCGCTCATACAGGTACGAGTATCATGTTCGGTGATACGGCCATTCACATGCTGACCTTGATGACCATGCTGTTGTTTGTTGGTGCTATGGGTAAGTCGGCGCAAATGCCATTGCACGTGTGGTTACCTGAGTCGATGGAAGGTCCAACGCCGATTTCAGCATTGATCCATGCGGCAACCATGGTTACTGCGGGTATCTTTATGGTGGCGCGTTTGTCACCCGCTTATGAATTAGCAGAAGGCACTTTGACCTTTATTCTGTTGACGGGCGCTTTTACTGCTTTACTCATGGGCTTGTTGGGTATTGTGCAGACAGATATTAAGCGTGTAGTTGCTTATTCAACCCTATCTCAATTAGGTTACATGGTCGCTGCCTTGGGTGTTTCTGCTTATGCAGCAGGTATGTTCCATGTCCTGACGCATGCTTTCTTTAAGGCTTTGTTATTCTTGGCTGCAGGTTCGGTAATCATTGCTATGCACCACGATCAAGATATTCGCAATATGGGTGGCTTGGCGAAGAAAATGCCGATTACTTATGTAGCGCTGTTGGTTGGTTCTTTAGCATTAATTGGTTTTCCGGGTTTTTCAGGTTTCTACTCGAAAGACGGTATCTTAATGGCCATTGCTGAGGCAGACTCTGTTGCTGCACAGCTTGCTTTTGTCATGCTACTAGTAGGTGTTTTTGTTACAGCTTTCTATAGTTTCCGTATGTTCTTTATTGTGTTCCACGGCAAGGAAAGTGAGTATGTTCGTACCCATGAAATTCACGAATCGCCTTGGGTGGTGACACTGCCACTGATTGCTTTAGCGATTCCAGCAGTCTTCTTCGGCGGATTATTCGTCGAGCCAATTTTATTTGGTGATATGTTCGCTGATGCCATTACGGTTGCGCCTGAACATAATGTTTTAGCTAAGGTTGCTGAAAATGGCACTTCTGCGGTGGATATGTTGTTGCATGGGTTGGTTGCATTACCAACTTGGTTAGCCTTAGCTGGTGTTGGTTTAGCATGGTTCCTCTACATTAAACGTCCAGATTTAGCACCGGTGCTAGCGCGACGTTTTACCGGAGCTCATGCAACCTTGCGTCATGCATACGGCTTTGATCGCTTCAATGATATTGTGTTTGTTCAAGGAACCCGTCGTGTTGGTGAATTCTGCTCACGTGTTACAGATAGCAAAATGATTGATGGTTGGGTTGTTAATGGGACAGCTAATGCTATTGCTTTCCTGGCTGCGAAAGGTCGTTATGCCCAGACCGGCTATTTGTATCACTACGCTTTTGTCATGATTTTTAGCCTGATGGGGCTATTAGCATGGGCACTATGGTAATCACCAGTAGCATTAATAAGGACGAATAAGGATGACACAATTTCCACTACTGAGTGCGTTGATTTGGTTGCCGATTTTATCGGGCGTATTGGTACTGATGATGCGACAACAGCCTAACCTAGCCAAGCAGTTTGCGCTTTGGTCTTCGGTGCTGGTGTTTGTTTTATCGTTAGGCTTGTACACAGGCTTTGATAACACAACCCCACAGATGCAGTTTGTTGAGCAAGCGAGCTGGATTTCTGCGTTTAACATTCAATACTTTTTGGGTGTAGATGGCTTGTCAATGCCATTGATTATTTTGACGACTTTCACCACAGTATTGGCTGTCTGGTCGGCATTTGATTGTATTAAAGAACGTGTCGAACAGTACATGGCGGCCTTCTTAATGATGAACGGCATCATGATCGGCGTTTTCTCTGCCTTAGATGCAATATTATTCTATGTGTTCTGGGAAGTCTTGCTGATCCCTATGTTCTTAGTGATTGGTCAATGGGGTGGTCAACGTCGTGTTTATGCGACGATTAAGTTCTTCCTTTACACCTTCTTGGGTTCGGTGTTTATGTTGATTGCCTTTCTGTATATGTACAGTCAGATTGGTAGTTTTTCACTGTTGGATTTCCAAGCAATGCCATTGGGCTTTACGGCACAGATTTTAATTTTCTTAGCTTTCTTGATTGCCTTTGCTGTTAAAATTCCGATGTTCCCAGTGCATACTTGGTTACCCGATGCCCATGTTGAAGCACCGACTGCAGGTTCAGTGGTACTGGCTGCAATTATGCTGAAAATGGGTGGTTACGGTTTTGTGCGTTTCTCTTTACCTATGACGCCTGACGCAGCGAATGAGTTGGATTGGTTAGTCATTAGTTTATCGATTATTGCCATTGTGTATATTTCAGTAATTGCGATGGTGCAGAAAGACATGAAAAAGCTGGTGGCTTATTCTTCGATTGCTCACATGGGCTTTGTCACGCTAGGTATGTTTTTACTTTACGGTATTCTGCGTAATACAGGAGAAGTGCAGGGCGCGATTATGGGTCTTGAGGGTGCGATGATCCAAATGATTTCCCACGGTTTGATCTCTGCGGCTATGTTCTTGGCGATTGGTGTGATGTATGATCGTATGCACACGCGTGAAATTTCAGCTTACGGTGGTGTGGTCAACACCATGCCTGTATTTGCCGTATTTGTGCTGCTATTTGCTATGGCGAATGCGGGATTGCCAGGTACGTCAGGTTTCGTTGGCGAGTTCATGGTTATTTTGGCGGCATTTAAGTCTAACTTCTGGATTGCCTTAGCTGCTGCAACAACACTGATTTTGGGTGCTGCATATACGTTGTGGATGGTTAAGCGGGTTATATTCGGCGATGTGGTCAATCATCATGTTGCTGAATTGTCTGATTTAAATCGTCGAGAGTTCGTCATTATGTCTATTTTGGCCGTTGCAGTAATTGCTTTAGGCTTTTACCCAGCACCTGTAATGGATATTATGCACGCTTCAGTTGCTCATTTGGTTGAGCAAGCGATGACTTCTAAGTTGCCTTAATGTGAGCGGATTTTAAACGATGGATATGATGTTACAAGTTTTAGCCCCTGAATTGCTGATTCTAATTGCGGCGATGACGTTGTTGGTTGGCGATACGTTTTGGGGACACCGTTATAAGGCACTGACTTTTCAGTTAACTTTGGCGAGTATTGTGCTAACCGCACTGATGATATTGTTTAGCTTCTCAACGACATCGGTACAGTTATTTAACGGTGCTTTCATTCGTGATGGTGTTGCGGATGTCTTAAAGTTATCTATGTTGTTCATGACATTCTTTGCCTTCCTGTTTGCGCGCGACTACTTAGTTCAACGCAATATTGATCGTGGTGAATACTATGTGCTTGGGCTATTAAGCTTGCTCGGAATGATGGTGTTAGCCTCGTCGTATGACATGGTTACACTGTTTATGGGTTTAGAAATCATGTCGTTGGCACTCTATGCGATGATTGCCATGCAAAAAGATTCGGGTTTTGCCATCGAATCAGCCATGAAGTATTTTGTTTTGGGTGCGATGGCGACGGGTTTATTACTTTATGGTATGACCTTAGTTTACGGTAATGTCGGTTCATTACAATTTGCTACGATTTACCAAACATTGGCAACCAATGAACAATCGCTGGTACTGAGTTTGGGTTTGGTGTTCATTTTGGTTGGCTTGGCATTTAAGTTTGGTGCAGCACCTTTCCACAATTGGGTTCCTGATGTTTATCACGGTTCTCCAACAGGGATCACTTTGTTCCTGTCGGCTGCGCCTAAAATTGCTGCTTTTGCCCTGATGTTCCGTTTGCTCATTGAAGGTTTGGAAGCTGCTATCATGCAGTGGCAAAGTATCTTAATTATCTTGGCAGTTTTGTCGTTGGTCGTGGGTAATGTGATTGCCATTGCGCAAACTAATTTAAAACGTATGTTGGCATATTCAACTGTTTCGCACATGGGTTTTATCTTGTTAGGTTTCTTGACGGGTAATGTTGGTGGCTATGCGGCTGCTATGTATTATGTTGTCATTTATGCCTTAATGAGTTTGGGCGGTTTTGCGGTGATTGTTGCCTTATCGCGCAAGGGTTTTGAGTCGGATAATATTGTTGACTTGGCAGGCTTGGGTAAGCGTAATCCAGTACTTGCATTAATCATGATGGTGATTTTGCTCTCTATGGCTGGTATTCCGCCGTTTGTTGGTTTCTATGCCAAACTGGTTGTACTGACCGAAGTGGTTGAAGTAGGTTTAACTTGGTTAGCAGTGTTTGCTGTGGTTATGTCGGTGATTGGTGCTTACTACTATCTACGTGTGATCAAGGTGATGTATTTTGATCAACCAGTGTCAAACCATGTGCATGATGCGAACTTCGCAACGCCTTCATTGCGTTATGGATTGATACTGCTAGCCACCTTGGTGCTGGTGCTGGGTCTGCTTCCCGATGGCATGTTGACACTATTTAATGACGTGATGATGTATTAAGGGGTAGTGGTTGATGCAACAAGAATTCATTTGGGGATACCTACTGCTCTGCTTGTTGCTTGCAAATTTGCCGTGGGTAACGCGCCGTTTATTTTTCGTTGTTAGCTTGAGTCGGAAGACCTTTGTTATCCGAACGCTTGAATGGGCTGTGTATGCCTTCATTGCCTTAATGGCAGGCTGGGGACTTGAATATCAGTTAACGGGTAGTATTCAAGCTCAAGACTGGGAATTTTATGTTTCTACCTTGTTTATGTTTATGATTATGTCCTTCCCGGGTTTAATTTATTTAATGAAACAGGGTAAAGTCGTGAACCCTAGCTAACTAGGTTTTGCGGTTAATCTAATGAGCCGAGGCATGAACCTCGGCTTTTTTGTTGTGCTAGCAAGTGAGGCGAATGAATGGCAGCAATTGGTTTGATGGGTGGGACTTTTGACCCGATTCATCTTGGACATTTGCGCTCAGCTTGGGAGGTATCACAACAGCTGATGCTGGATGAAATGCATTTCATTCCGAGTGCGATACCTGTACACCGTCCTCAACCTCAAGCTACGGCAGGAGAGCGCTTAGCCATGGTTAAAGCAGCGATTGAGGGCATTTCGGGTTGGCAGGTTAATGATTGCGAGTTGAGACGTGAAGCGCCATCTTATACGGTTGATACTTTGCTAGATTTAAGAGCCAGGTTAGGCAAAGAGCCTGAGTTTTGGTTTTTAATGGGAAGTGATGCTTTTGAGGGTTTGCTCAGTTGGCATCGTTGGCAGGATTTATTAACCCTAACCAATCTTGCTGTGATGGTCAGAGCTGGACGTCAGCCAAAATGCTGTACTCAGTTACAACAATTATTAAATGTTCCCAGAGAAGTGGGCAAAACACACGGGCAGGTTGAGTTGGTTGAGGTAACAGCATTGGCCATTTCTGCCACACAAATTCGTGCGGAGTTGGCAGTTAACCAATTACCGCGTTTTTTAGTCAGTGACTCGGTGTTAGAATACATAACAGAGCACAAAATTTACGGTTATAAAGGTTAATAAGTATGCAGTCAGAAGCATTAGTGGCGTTAGTGGTTAAAGAGTTAGACGATAATAAGGCTAAAGCAATTACGCAATTGGATGTACGCGGTTTGAGTAATGTGACCGATTTTATGGTGGTGGCTACTGCCACCTCAAGTCGTCATGGTAAAGCTTTGGCAGATAAGGTTTGGGAAGCGTCTAAAGAAGCGGGCAATATTCCCGTGGGCATGGAAGGTGAGTTGGTGGGCGATTGGGTATTGCTCGATTTAGGTGATGTGGTGGTCCATATTATGCTGGAAGAAGTGCGTGCGCTTTATCAGTTAGAAAAATTGTGGAATATGCGCCCTAATAGCTAAGTCATTTGTTGCTATGAATTTAAAGCTGATCTGTGTAGGGCAAAAAATGCCCGCTTGGATTACCACGGGTTTTCAAGAGTATGCGGTACGTCTGACGGGGCAGGTTCGTTTGCAGTTGATTGAAGTCGCTCCAGCCAAACGCACTAAAACAGGTGTTGCTACTAAGTACATGGAAGAGGAGGCCGTGCGTATTGAGTCCGCATTGTCAGGCAATCCCTTACGCATTGTGTTAGACGAGCATGGAGCAGTCGTCGATACCAAAGCCATTTCCAAGCGCATGGAGCAGTGGTTGCCTTCGGGACGTGATGTTGCCTTGATTGTTGGTGGTCCTGATGGGCTTGCGCCCAGTATTAAACAAAGTGCCGATTGGTGTTGGTCTTTAACGCCCTTGACTTTGCCCCACCCCTTAGTGAGGGTGATGTTGGCGGAGCAGTTGTATCGGGCTTGGTCGCTAATGAATAACCATCCTTACCATCGCGAATAGGATTTGTTTATGCTTTATTTAGCTTCTGCGTCACCCAGACGTGCTGAATTATTAACCCAGTTGGGTATTGATTACCAGATCGCCGTGGCTGATGTGCCAGAAATCAGGAGTGCGGATGAAACAGCGCTGGCCTATGGCTATCGGGTCAGTTTTGCGAAAGCTGAGGCGGCGGCACAGCAGTTGCCACCAAGGGCTTGGGTGTTGTCGGCGGATACCGAGGTGATTATTGATGACGAAACGCTAGGCAAGCCTCGAGATAAAGTCCATTTTATGCAGATGATGCAGCGTTTGTCGGGTCAAACTCATGCAGTGCAAACAGTGATTTGTTTAAGGCATGGTGAGGCGTGTTGGCAAAATCATCAACTCAGTTTGGTTAAATTTCGTTCATTAAGTGATGCTGAGTTAATGGCGTATTGGTCGTCCACAGAGCCAGCAGGTAAGGCTGGCGGCTATGCCATCCAAGGTAAAGCACAAGCATGGATTAGCCAGTTTCAAGGAAGTTACTCGGGAGTTATGGGTTTACCTTTGTATGAAACGGAACAATTATTGAAGTTAGCAGGTTATTTAGCATGAGCCTTGCCAGTGAAGAAAAAGTTATCGTCAACGTTACGCCGCGAGAAACGCGCGTTGCCTGGATTGAAAACGGTGTTTTGCAAGAGGTGTGGGTAGAACGTGTCAGTAAGCGTGGCTTAGTGGGTAATTTGTATCGAGGTCGTGTGGTTCGTGTGTTACCGGGTATGCAAGCAGCTTTTGTTGACGTGGGCTTAGACAAAGCGACATTCTTACACGTTTCTGATGTCTGTACTAAGCCGCTGATTTTTGGCGACAATACGCCAGTTGATACGGATGACATCACCAAACTACTGCGTGAAGGGCAGGAAATTTTGGTACAGGTCATTAAAGACCCGTTGGGCTCAAAAGGCGCACGGGTTTCGATGAATATTACCTTGCCTTCTCATTTATTAGTACATTTGCCACGCGAGCAAACCATCGGCGTGAGTCAACGTATTGAATCGCAAGAAGAGCGTGAGCGACTCAGAGCGATTGTTGAAAGCAGTGAAGAGCGCGTTCAAATGAGTGGTGGCTTTATTGTCAGGACTGTCGCAGAAGGGGTTGAAGCGCAAGAGCTGTTAGATAATATGCGTTTTTTGCATAAATTGTGGCAACACATTGAAACGAAAATGTCTGCGGCAACAGGTCCAACGCTGATACATGAAGATTTGCCATTATTTTTGCGCGTGATTCGTGATGTGCCGCAAGAACGTATTGAGTCGTTACGTGTCGATTCGCGTGAAACCTTTGTGCGTATGCAGCAGTTTGCGCAAACCTATGTCCCTGAGTTGGCGGAACGCATCGAGCTTTATCAGGGTGAACGTCCTATTTTTGATTTGTATTCAGTTGAAGATGAAATTCAGAAAGCCTTAGAGCGTAAAGTTCCCTTGAAGTCGGGTGGTTATTTAATTATTGACCAAACCGAGGCGATGACCACCATTGATGTGAATACGGGTGCGTTTGTTGGAAATCGTAATTTAGAAGAAACCATTTATAAAACCAATTTGGAAGCGGCACAGGCAATTGCGCGACAACTCAGATTGCGTAATTTAGGCGGCATCATCATCATTGATTTTATTGATATGGCGGTTGAATTACATCGTCAACAGGTGTTACAGGCTTTAGATCGCGCACTGGCGAAAGATCGAACTCGCAGTACTGCCAGTCAATTAACCAGCCTAGGCTTGGTGGAAATGACACGTAAGCGCACGCGTGAGAGCCTTGTGCGCACCTTGTGTGAACCCTGTCCCGTCTGTCATGGTCGTGGTGTGGTTAAGTCGATTGAAACCTTGGTGTATGAAGTATTTCGTGAAGTGACACGTATGGCACGACAATATGATGCAGATAAATTACTGGTGATTGCCAGCGACCTATTGGTAGAGCGTATGTTGGAAGACGAGTCTTCGAGTATCGCTGAATTGGAGTCCTTTTTGAATAAGAGTATTTCCTTTCAAATCGATAACCATTATTTTCAAGAACAATTTGATGTGGTGATGCTGTAAATGCCTCGTTGGCTGCGCTTGATATTGATTTGGAAGGGGCACCTGATCCTTTGGACAGCTGCGTTAATTGCTGTCGCTTGGGTGGCATTGGTATTGTTTTTACAACTCCTTGCCTCACGTCCTGAAACCTTGCAAACCTTGGCGAGTTGGGCAGATGCTAAGTTGGAAATGAAACAATTTAGTTCTGAAGCGCGCCCCTTATCTTCTTCCGTTACCCTTACAGTTGAAGGGCTAAACCTGCAATGGCAAGGTGGCCAACTAGAAGTGCCTAGCTTCACTGCTGATGTGAACTTGTGGAATTTGCTGTGGCCTGATTTAGCGGTCGGCAAGCAAATGCGCGCCGAGTCTCCCGTATTGACTTTATCTGCTTTAGATGCCGGTGTTGGTCAAAATCCCTTGGCCTCTCCGTGGTTGCGTTTGTGGGAAGACACGCTCATTCGTCAAGCTAAGGTTGTCTGGGAAGCCGACTCGGCTTGGGCTTTGCAAGCTATCGATATGCGTATCAATATGCGGCAAAACTGGTCAGTTCACATGGTGGCTAAGTTAGCCTATCCGAATTTCCCCATCATTCCCATTACTGCCGATGCCAATATTCGCCATCAATTTGGATTTAATCCGAGTGTGCATTTTTCAGCGCGTGCGTTACCTGAAGGCTTGCATTTATTGGGTCAGTCGGGTGATGCGCAATTCTTAATGCAAGGTGAGTGGAACAAAGAACAGTTGTCTTCTGTTTTGTTGGTCGAGGTGAGAGACCCAGATGCCTGGAATGAAGAAGTTTCTCATCAGCTATTAGGCAGAGTGGTGAGTGACGATTTGCGTGCTTGGGACGTGACCATTGAGCGTTTAGTCATTGCAGAACAAACGCTAGAATTGCCCGTTTGGCCACGATTGAGTTTACATCCTCAAACAGGAGCATTATTGACGCTGAATCAGATTCGTTTCTCTGAAACAGATCAGTGGTTGGGGCTACTGCCAGCAGAATGGCAGGCTTGGTGGGTACGTTGGAAACCTCAGTTATGGTTGAATCAGCTCAGTTTACATTGGCGTGCTAATGGAGAGTTGGATGATATTCGCGGGGCAATTGATCAACTCAGCTGGCAAGCCAATGATGCTGTACCAGGCATGACGTTTCGCCAGTTACTGTTTGATTATCAACCAGCGCAGCAACGCCTAGCCATCATTCCTCAGGGTGATAGTGACATTCGCTGGCATCAAGATAATGGAAAACCCCTCAGCGTAGCGGCTGATCCTTTAGTGTTGCAGGTTGATCCAGCTAATATTTTTTCGCACTGGTCTTTACCGAGTTGGCGCATTAACATTGCTGGGGTTGAAGCACAAGTGATGATGAAAGTACAGGAGTCTGAAGCAACAGAACTGGAGCTTAAGGCTAGTGCGGACAGTTTGCAGCAAGTGTTGCCATTACTACCCATGCGATTAACCTCAGCAGATTTGCAGCAATGGTTAGCCTCTTCGAATTTGAGTGGTCAACAGGCCAAAGCAACCTTAAGTTTTCATGGTGCTTTAAGCGACTTATTAACCGGCAATTTGGATGAACAGAACTTTAGTGCCGAGGTTGAGGCACAACAAGTTCGGTTAATTTATGACGTCAATTATCCCGCCATCAGTGGTGCTGACGTGGTGATGAAATGGTTTCCGGATCGCTTAGCAATGACCGCTAACAAAGCCAGTCTGCTCGGCAGTCAGTTAAGTCAAATTCAGGTTGATGTGTTGTATCATCAACAGCAGGTGGCGTTGCGCATTAATGGCTTGGTTAAAGGCGAATTGAGTCAAATTTCTCAATTTTTACAGCGTACCCCTTTAGCTAAAGATTTAGCCTTAGAGAAGTTGCTGAACGAAATGCGTTTGAGTGGAGGATTTAACGGTCAACTGTCGCTTTGGCTACCCTTACAAGGTTATCACGATAAAGTAGCGACGCGTGTTAGGGGAGTGATTCATGCGAAAAAAGCCCAGCTTTCCTATCTGGGCGAGACAGTTGATGATTTAACTGCTCATATTTTGTTATCAGAAATGGGCATTGAAACACCAGTTTTAACAGGGAACTGGCGCGGCGGACAAATAAAAGCACGGTTAACCAGTGATTCGAGTGAACAGCAACGGCTTGTGTTAACGGGTCAAACGCCTTTAGCCGTTGATGAGCTGGCGCAAGGGGTATTGCCCTGGCGTGCAGAAGTTAAGTTTTTACCTAATGAACTGATACAGTTTCAAGGGAGCGCAGAAACTCAAAAAATCAAGCTGAGTGAGCCTTTTGCCAAATTATTTACCCAGGCTGAGGCGTCTGCTTGGCAGATTAAAGGTCAATGGTTGCAACAGCAATTGAAGCTTTCAGCTCAGGATGCACATTGGCAACTTCATTCTCTCTGGCAACAAGAAAATAGTGCTTGGACATTACGTAACCTAAGTTTAATGCCGCTAAAATCAACGCAAATGGCTGCCAAGCAATCGATTAAATTGGTATTACCTAAGCTGGATGGGGATGAGTGGTTGGCTTGGTGGGATCGTTATCAGAGCCGATCTAAGAGTGTTGGTGTGCCTTTAACTGAACGAGGTCAGATTAGCGTCGATGAACTGAGTTTCATGGGGCAAACCATTCGAACATTAAATCTAAATTGGCAACATAACACGGCTCGATCGGGCGTGTTGAAGTTGGATGCACCAGAAGTCAAAGGTGCGTTGAATTGGCAAGACGGTGAGTGGAAACTACACTTAAATCATCTATTAATTAAACAAAACATCCTAGATGTTGCTGAAAAACAAGCGCTTGGCTTACCTCAGTGTGCTAAGCCCACAGCCAGTGTGTGGCCAGTTATGTCGGTGACGATTGATAAACTTTTACTGGAAACTTGGCGCGAATCGCGCATTGTCACCAGTGAGTTGACAGATATTAAAGGCGTGATTAAGCAAGAGGGTTCGGTGCGTAGTGCAAAACAAATTAGCCTGAAGTCCAAGAGTTTAACGGCTAATTTGGATTGGGACTGGGATGTGTCCAGTCAAAGGTCTAGTTTGTTTGTTAAAGCACGTGCCGAGCAAGCAGTCGATTTAACCCGTATTGTGGGTATTGATTCGGCGATTAGTTCGGGAAGCATTGAATTGACGAGCCTGCAGTCTTGGCCAGGTGGTTTGGATTGTTATGATAGTCGTTTATTGAGCGGAAGTTTAGACTTGCGAGCTGATGATGGTGTGTTGAGCGAAGCCAGTCCGGGTGGATTTAGTCGTTTGATTGGTTTGCTCAGTTTTGATGCTTTTACCCGTCGCTTAAAGATTGGTCTTGGCGATGTGGTGAATCAGGGCTTAGCGTTTGATAAAATTTTGTTGAAATCTCGGTTGAATAAAGGAAGTTTGGAGGTGGATTCCTTGTCTGTGACCAGTTCTGCAATGAATATTGATCTATCTGGAACCAGTAATTTGACCCGTGAAACACATGACCTTAATGCCAAAGTTACGCCATTAATTGGCGACAGTATTCCGACCATGGTGTTATTGTCGGGAGCTTCTCCCGTTACTGCCATTGGCTATTATTTATTGCAAAAAATTATTCCGCCTTTGGGGGGGAATTTTATTACCTTAAACTACCGGATTACGGGTAGTTGGCAGGAACCGATTTTGGACACTGTCAATGATCCTTAATCAACTCAATATCAGCTGGATAGCACTAAGCGCCAACAAGGATGTTGCGCATAATCTCGCGTACATAGATGCATTAATGCCAGAGATAGCAAAAACCTGTTCCGATTTACTCGTATTGCCCGAAGCCTTTGCCTTTTTTTCATCCAATTTAATGGCGCAGCAACCGCATGTTGAACTATTAGGTGATGTTCAGGCGCCTTTACAATCTGCTTGTGCCAGATGGGCGCACAAGTTAAATACCTACTTAATTGCTGGTAGTTTACCACTCAAGATTGGTCAACATGTTTACGCCACACTGTGTGTGTTTGATCCTAAGGGTCAGTTGGTGAGTCATTATCGCAAGATGCATTTGTTTTCGGTAACAACGCCTACGGGTGTTAGTTATCGTGAAGATGCATTTTTCTCTCAAGGATCTGTTCCCGTGCTATGGCATAGCCCTTGGGGCGCTATTGGCTTAGCGATTTGTTATGATCTGCGCTTTCCTGCCATGTTTCGTTATTATGCACAAGCTGGCGCTAGATTGATGCTGTTGCCTTCGGCATTTACCGCCGAAACGGGTGAAGCGCATTGGCATAGCTTGATTAGAGCTAGAGCCATCGAAACTCAGTCCTTCTGGTTGGCAGTCAATCAAGTGGGCCAGCATGACGAGGGCTTACAAAGCTATGGACATTCGCTCTTGGTTGACCCTTGGGGAAGGGTGTTGCAGGATTCATTGTTGGCACAAGGGGTATTTAGTGCTGAGATTGACTTAACTCAGGCAGAAGCATTACGTCATCAATTTCCTGTGCTTAAGCGCGATTTAATGGACTAGATTGAGTTTTTGTGATGAGCTAGAGTTCACTAACAGGGTTTCAACTGCTACAATAAACCAATTTTTTACGAACACTAACTTAGGAAAGATCAGCATGCCGGTCATTACTTTGCCCGATGGCAGTCAACGTCACTTTGATACGCCCGTTTCTGTGATGGATGTGGCAGCCAGTATTGGTTCTGGCTTAGCCAAAGCCTGTATTGCTGGTAAGGTCAATGGTGAGTTGCGCGACGCCTGTGACGTCATTCATGACGATGCTAGCCTGTCCATTATCACCATCAAAGATGCTGATGGTTTGCACATCATGCGTCATTCATGTGCGCATTTATTGGGTCACGCCGCGAAGCAGCTCTTTCCTGGTATTCAAATGGCGATTGGTCCAGTCATTGAAAACGGTTTTTATTACGACGTTGATTATGAGCGCTCGCTAACACAAGAAGACTTAGTGGCTTTAGAACAGCGTATGCAGCAACTCGCTAAAACCAATTACGCTGTGGTTAAAAAAGTAACACCGCGTGATGAGGTTGTTAAGGTATTTACTGAGCGTAACGAGGCTTACAAGCTTGAGCTAGTGCGCGATATCCCAGCCACTCAATCCGAAATGAATCTGTATCATCACGAAGAATATGTGGACATGTGTCGTGGTCCTCATGTGCCGAATATGAGCTTTACCAAAGCCTTTAAGTTGACGAAAGTGGCGGGTGCTTATTGGCGCGGTGATAGCAATAATAAAATGTTACAACGTATTTATGGCGTTGCTTTTGCTACAGAAAAAGAATTGAAAGACTATTTGGTGATGATGGAAGAAGCGGAAAAGCGTGACCATCGTAAACTCGGTAGACAGTTGGACCTGTTCCATTTTCATGAAGAAGCGCCAGGTGCGGTGTTTTGGCATCCAAAAGGCTGGACGGTGTTTCAGCAACTCATCAGCTACATGCGTCAGCGTCAAGCGGAAACGGGTTACATCGAAGTTAATACCCCCGACGTGATGGATCGCAGCTTGTGGGAAGTTTCGGGTCATTGGTTCAATTACCGTGACAATATGTTCACCACCACCACCGAAGATGGTCGTGTTTATGCCCTAAAACCGATGAACTGTCCTGGTGCCATGTTAATGTATGCGCAAGGTCAAAAAAGTTACCGTGACTTACCGATTCGTATGGGTGAGTTTGGTAAGGTTCACCGCTACGAACCTTCGGGTGCTTTACATGGCTTGATGCGTGTGCGCCATTTTACGCAAGACGACGCGCATATTTTCTGTACGCCCGAGCAAATGGCACAAGAATGTCAGGACGTAGTTGATTTGGTGTTGGATATTTACAAAGAATTTGGTTTTAATAATGTTCACATTAAATTGTCAACGCGTCCCGAAAACCGCATTGGCAGTGATGAAACTTGGGATATTTTAGAAGCGGCCTTGGCGGATTCATTGAATGCAATGAACTTGCCTTACACGCTGTTCCCAGGTGAGGGCGCGTTTTATGGCCCGAAACTTGAATTCGTACTGCGCGATGCCATTGGTCGTGATTGGCAATGTGGTACGCTACAAGTGGATATGAGCTTACCTGATCGTTTTGATTTGAATTACATCTCAGATGACGGCACGAAAAAGCGTCCTGTCATGTTGCATCGTGCGTTATTCGGTTCGTTAGAACGCTTCTGTGGTATTTTGATTGAACATTACGAAGGCAAATTCCCGCTTTGGTTAGCGCCTGTTCAGTTAAGTGTCCTGCCTGTTTCGGAAGTTTTTGATGACTATGCGAAAAAAGTGGTTGCAGAATTAAGAAAATCGGGTTATCGTGTTGAATTAGACTTGAGAAATGAAAAGCTTGGGTATAAAATTCGTGAACACTCAATGCAGCGCATTCCCTACACCTTAGTGGTGGGTGAGCAAGAACAAAGCTCGGGTAGTGTGAACGTTCGTGTGCGTGGTGGCGAAACCTTGGGTAATATGAGCATGGCTCAACTCATGGAACGCTTGGCACATGAAGTTGCTACCAAAGGCAATGTGTAAATTTTAGAACTTATTTAGGAGTAAGTGTTATCAGCAAGCGACCTATCGTGCGCAGTACCGCACCAGAAGAAAGCAACCGTAAGGAGCGTATTAATGGTGAGATTCGAGCGCAATCTGTACGACTGATCGGTCCAGAAGGTGAGCAGATCGGTATTGTTAAGTTAGCCGAAGCGTTACGTATTGCTGAGGATGCTGAACTGGATTTGGTGGAAATTGCTGCTCAGGCAGATACGCCAGTCTGTAAGGTTATGGACTATGGTAAGTTTCAATTCCAGCTTCAGAAGAAAAATGCTGAAGCGAAGAAGAAGCAGAAACAGATCCAAGTCAAAGAGTTAAAGTTCCGCCCTGGAACCGAGGAAGGCGATTATCAGGTAAAGCTTCGCAACCTGAAACGTTTTTTGGAAGAGGGAGACCGTGTGAAGGTAATTGTGTGGTTTCGTGGACGCGAAATTACGCATAAGGAACTGGGTTTGAAGGTGCTAGAGCGCATTCAAGCCGATGTTGAAGGAATCGGTACGATTGATCAGTTGCCTAAGCTGGAAGGCCGCCAACTGATGATGATGGTCATTCCTTCTAAAAGTTAAACGAGACGCGTGAGGGTTTTGGTGTGTTATATCATCACCAAAACTTCTTGCAGAGCCATTCCTCGGTGCTCTAGTTTCATCTTTCCATCAATGCGTAGCTGAGTATTGTTATGTCAAAAATGAAAACCAAAAGTAGCGCTAAAAAGCGCTTCGAAAAAACTGGCTCTGGCCGTTTTAAGTGCAAGCAGGCTTTCCTGCGTCACATCCTGACTAAGAAAACGAGTAAGCGTAAGCGTCAATTGCGCGCACCTGGCATGGTTCATGAGAACGACGTTAAATCTGTTGTTCAAATGATGCCTTACGCGTAACTTAAATTAGGAGTGAATTAAATGGCACGAGTTAAACGTGGTGTAGTCGCCAGAGCGCGTCACAAGAAAGTTATCGATGCAGCCAAGGGTTACCGTGGTCGTCGTAAAAATGTCTATCGCGTAGCGGTACAAGCGGTTATTAAAGCGGGTCAATACGCTTACCGTGACCGTCGTCAGAAAAAACGTCAATTCCGCGCTCTATGGATCGCGCGTATCAATGCTGCGGTTCGTAGCCTAGATATGACTTACAGCAAATTCATTAACGGCTTGAAAAAAGCGAATATTGAAATTGACCGTAAAGTATTGGCGGACATGGCTGTACATGATATGGCAGCTTTCTCTGCGATTGCACGTCAAGCACAAGCAGCGTTAGCGGCTTAATTGATTGCGATTATCGCATAAAACAGGGGTCTTTGACCCCTGTTTTTATTCGTCATCAGCAGTATTGATTCATTAGTCGCTCGGCATCGGTATGAATGGTTAATGAATGGGTATTAGTCATAGGGAGTCCACCAATGGACATGGATCATCTTTTACAGGCGGCTTTGGCACAAATTGCTCAAGCCGATCAGTTAGACGCACTCGAAACCGTGCGCGTTCATTATTTTGGTAAGAAAGGCGCACTCACCGAGTTAAGTAAGCAGCTTGGCCAAGCCAGTGCAGAAGAAAAACCGATTTTAGGCGCTAAGGTAAGCGCTTTGCGTCAAGCGATTAATGAAGCTTTTGATGCGAAAAAGAAAGCCTTGTCTGATGCCTTATTAGCCGCTAAGTTGGCGAGTGAGTCTTTAGATGTGAGTCTGCCTGGTCGTAATGTCGATATGGGCAGTTTGCATCCTGTGACGCAAACCATTGCGCGTATTAATGACTGGTTCGCGCAGTTGGGCTTTTCGGTTGAACAAGGTCCAGAGATCGAAGATGATGTCCATAATTTTGAAGCTTTGAATATTCCCGAAACTCATCCAGCGCGAGCTATGCACGATACCTTTTATTTCGATAGCGGTTTATTGCTGAGAACGCATACTTCGCCAGTTCAAATTCGTACCATGGAACGTCAACAGCCACCTTTACGTATTATTGCGCCAGGTCGTGTTTATCGTTGCGATTCGGATCAAACCCATACACCGATGTTTCATCAAATTGAAGGGCTGGTGGTGGATAAAACGGCCAATTTCGCGCAGTTAAAAGCCTTGCTTGAATCTTTCTTGGTCTACTTCTTTGATGATCCTGAATTGAAAGTGCGTTTCCGTCCTTCTTATTTTCCGTTTACCGAGCCTTCAGCGGAAGTGGATATTGCCACCAATTTGTTAGGTGGACGTTGGGTCGAGGTGCTGGGTTGTGGTGTGGTGCATCCAAATGTATTAAGCCATGCTGGGATTGATCCTGAAGAATACACAGGCTTTGCTTTTGGTCTGGGTGTGGAACGCTTGGCGATGTTGCGTTTTGGTATTCCCGACTTGCGCATGTTATTTGATAATGATCTACGCTTCTTGCGTCAATTTCAGGCATAAGGGGGCAAGATGAAATTTTCTTATCAATGGTTAACAACTTTAGTTAATACGGGTTGGACACTAGAGCAAACCTGCGCCAAATTAAACGATTTGGGTTTAGAGGTTGAAGAAACCACGCCAGTGGCGGGTGAGTTTAGCGGTGTCGTGGTGGGTAAGGTATTAACGGTAGTGCCTCATCCGAACGCTGATAAGTTACGTGTTACTACTGTCGATGTGGGGCGTGGTGCGCCAGTGCAAATCGTCTGCGGTGCGCCGAATGTGCGTGCAGGTATGTTAGCACCCACGGCTTTAGTCGGGGCGGTGTTGCCTGGTATCACCATTAAAGATGCTGAACTTCGTGGCGTAGCTTCGTCTGGCATGTTGTGTTCGGCAGGGGAGTTGGGCATTGATGGTCAGGAAAGTGGCTTATGGGATCTGCCACCTGAGTTAGTGGTGGGTGCTGACTTGCGTGAAGCGCTTAACTTGAATGATGCCAGTATTGAGATTTCATTAACGCCTAATCGTGCTGATGCCTTAAGTCTATTGGGTGTGGCGCGGGATATCGCAGCCTTGAGTGCTGCTCAAGTCAGTTTGCCTGTAATCGCCAAACCTGTAGCGAACTTATCTGCACAGCCCGCGGTTAAGGTTGCTGACGCTCAGGCTTGTCCGACTTATTTGGCTTGCCGAGTGGATTTGCCTGAACAGGCTGTAACGCCTTTATGGATGAAAGAGCGCTTGCGTCGTTCAGGCTTGCGTAGTCTGGGTTTAGTGGTGGATGTGACCAATTACGTCATGCTCGAATTAGGTCAGCCAATGCACGCCTTTGATGCAGACAAGCTTCAGGGTAAGATTCAGGTTAGAACTGCCAAGCAAAATGAAAGTTTGACGCTGTTAGATGGCAAGTCGGTGAACTTGGCAGAAGATATGTTGGTGATTGCCGATGATTCGGGTGCGATTGCCTTGGCAGGTATTATGGGCGGACAATCCACGGCAGTAAGCGATATCACGCGTCATGTCGTGTTAGAGTGTGCGCATTTTACCCCAGCGTCAGTTGTCGGTCGTGCGCGTCGTTTAGGCTTGCACACCGACGCTTCGCATCGTTTCGAGCGTGGCGTTGATCCCGCTTTACCCCAGCAAGCGATGACGCGTGCCTTGCATCTAATAGCCGAAGCAGGCGCGAGTTGTGGTGAAGTGGTCACAGTCGGGGGCATGGCCCTAGTCGAAAATCGCCTCAGCTTGCGTCGCGAACGCATTGAGCGTTTGCTTGGTATGACAGTAGCCGATGAACAAGTGGTTCAGCTCCTTTCGGGCTTGGGTATGAAAGTCACGGCTAATGCAACGGGTTGGGATGTTATCGCACCCAGCTGGCGTTTTGATATGGCGATTGAGGCGGACTTAGTTGAAGAGCTGGCGCGTATGATTGGGCTGGATAACTTGCCTAAATTGCCATTACCCGCCACCAGTGTGGTGCCTTCGGGACGCAATCAGCAAGAAATGCGTTTGAAGCAGTTGTTGGTCGGTCGTGGTTATCAAGAAGCCATTACTTACAGTTTTGTTGATGGTAAAGAGCAGGCCTTGGTTGAGCCTAATCAAACGGGCATCAATTTGGCCAATCCGATTGCGGAAACATTGGGTCAAATGCGTGTTAGTCTTTGGACAGGCTTGCTGTCGGCTGTGCGTTATAACCTCAATCGTCAAGCCAAGCGGGTACGTTTTTTTGAAACAGGATTACGCTTTTTATCGGAAGTGGACACGAATGGATTGCCCGTTCAAATTCCTACCCTTGCGGGTGTGGTTTGCGGTAGTGCCAGCGCCATGCAATGGGGACAAGAAACACGCAGCGTCGATTTTTATGATGTTAAAGGCGATGTTGAGGCGTTGTTAGCCAGTGCTGGTCTGTTGGGTCAAGTGAGTTTTGCCGCGTCTCATCATCCTGCGTTACATCCAGGACAAACGGCAAGTATTATACTCAATGGTCAAGCGATTGGCATAATAGGCAGTTTACACCCCAGTCTCGCTAAGCAAATGGATATTGATATGCCAGCGGTGCTGTTTAGTATCGATTTGGCCTATTTGACTGCCTTACCAGCGAAAGCGACATTTAAAGGGCTGTCTAAATTCCCCTTGGTGCGTCGAGACATAGCCGTAGTGGTGGATGCGACTGTTAGTTTTGCTCAAGTTTCTGCGGTGATAGGTTCAGTTAAAAGAGACTGGTTTCAGTCGGCTGAGTTATTCGATGTTTATGCTGGAAAAGGTTTGGCTGAAGGCCAACGCAGTTTAGCGATTGCTTTGTGGTTCCAAGATTTGGAGCGTACGCTCAATGATGCTGAAATTGAAGCCTGTATGAATGAAATAATTGAACAACTGAGCCAGCAACTCAATGCTCAGTTACGTGGCTAATTTAAGGAAATTAAAAAAATGACTATTACCAAAGCAGAATTATCGCAAACCTTAGCTGATACCTTAGGTTTAAATAAGCGTGAGTCTAAAGAAATCGTTGAAGATTTTTTCGGTCAAATTGGTGAGATTTTACAAACCGGTGAAGATGTAAAACTTTCAGGCTTTGGAAATTTTGAATTGCGCGACAAGTCACCTCGTCCGGGTCGTAATCCTCGTACAGGAGAAGATGTACCCATTACCGCGCGTCGTGTGGTGACTTTTAAACCAGGACAAAAACTACGTGCATTGGTGGATCAACACCAAGGAGTCTAATCCATGACAACGACGGCTATACCTGAAAAAAAATATTTTACCATTGGTGAAATCAGTCAGCTGACAGGCTTAAAGCCGCATGTGTTGCGTTATTGGGAACAAATGGTGCCTATGTTGGAACCTACCAAGCGCAGTGGTCGTCGTTACTATCAGCGTCAAGATTTGAATGTTATTTTAGAATTAGACCGTTTGATTAATCACGAAGGTCATACGCTTTCTGGTGCTTTAACGAAGATTAAAACGCACGGCTTACCTGAAGGGGCGCCACTACCTACCAAGACTGCTATTCGTGGTAAGAAGCCGCAAGTGAGTTTAGAAAAGTTAGAAGCGAGTTTAAAACTGTTATTGCGCAAAATTCAACGTCATAATTTAGCAACCATCAGTCGATGGGATAACATTGGCACTTGAATAATGGTGTCTATTAGCGCTATAATGTTTGGATGTTCGGGGTATGGCGCAGCCTGGTAGCGCACTTGCATGGGGTGCAAGGGGTCGTAGGTTCAAATCCTGCTATCCCGACCAACATAATTTAAAGGTCTGTTATTTAACAGACCTTTTTTATTGTCGATTATTTACGATATGCCTCTGGTAACAAAGGCGCTAAGGTTTTCATCATTGCCGCTAACAGCTTAGGATTGGCTGCGACAATATTGCCCGAGTTCAAAAAGTTTTCGCCACCAGCAAAGTCACAGACTAATCCGCCAGCTTCTTGAACAATCAATGCACCCGCCGCAATGTCCCAACTGTTGAGTTTGAATTCCCAAAATCCATCGACGCGTCCAGCTGCTACCCAAGCTAAATCCAAAGCGGCAGAGCCAGGGCGGCGAATGCCAGATGTTTGCGTCATAAAGGCTTTGAGTGTCTCCATGTAAACATCTAAATGTTCAAAATCACGGAATGGGAAGCCTGTTGCTAATAGCGATTGATCGAGCGTTCGTTGTTCAGTCACACGAATACGACGATTATTGAGTTGCGCACCCGCACCACGAGAGGCTGAAAAGAGTTCTTGACGCATCGGGTCATAAATAGCGCCGTGCATCAGCTTGCCTTGATGAAGGACGGCGATTGAGACGGAAAATTGTGGAAAACCGTGCAAGAAGTTGGTGGTGCCGTCAAGTGGATCAATGATCCACAGGTATTCATCATCATTACCGATAAAACCACTTTCCTCGGCTAAAATGGCATGTGAGGGGTAAAATTTTTGAATCGTTTGTATAATGTCGTCTTCAGCCATGCGATCAATTTCGCTGACATAGTCATTTTCTGATTTTTTTTGAATGGTCAGACGGTCTGTTTGTTGCATACTACGAGTGATGATATTGCCAGCACGAGTGGCGGCGCGACAAGCGACATTAAGAATAGGATGCATGGGTTTCCTTTAACAAACAGACAACATAAATTTTAATAAAGAACATGGATAGATTATCCAATCAAACATTCTGTATTATACACGATTCGCGTTTTTTTTAGAGATTCAAAGGACTGACATGTGTCGTTGGCAGATTTAACACAACAACTGAATGCGATTCGCATTGTTTTGGTTGAAACCTCACATCCTGGCAATATCGGTTCAGTGGCTCGTGCTATGAAAACCATGGGGCTTAGTCAATTGGTTCTGGTGAAACCCAAAATCTTTCCTGATGGTTTGGCAACCGCTATGGCTAGCGGTGCCGCTGATGTGTTAGCCGCAGCACGTGTCGTAGAAACATTGTCAGAGGCGATTGAAGATTGCACCCTGGTGATTGGTACCAGTGCCCGTTTGCGTGTGTCGGCTTGGCCGCAGTTAGATGCTAAGCAGGCTGCTCAGGTACTCTTGACCCATCAACAGCAGGGCGGACAGGTGGCACTGGTATTTGGTCGAGAAAGCTCTGGTTTAACTAACAGTGAATTAGATTTGTGTCATTATTTGGGGCATGTGCCGACCAATCCTGATTATGGTTCATTGAATTTGGCGATGGGCGTGCAAATTTTTGCCTATGAGCTCTGGATGCTGGCGCAACAGCAAGCGGGCTGGGCAGAAACAGAACAACACCCCAAAGAATTGGCAACATCTGCAGCTTTGCAAGGTTTTTATCAACATGTAGAATCCACTTTACAGGCTATTGAATTTCTTGATGATCGTAACCATGAACCTTTTATGCGTCGCATAATGCGCTTGTTTGGTCGCATACAGTTAGAAGCGAATGAAGTCACCATGTTGCGTGGTACCTTACGGCGTATGCAACGTATTGCGGGTTTGGCTAAAGGTGTTAAACAAACTAAGGAAACCGAATGAGTAGTTTATGGCAATCGTGGAAAGCAGACGTCGCCTGCGTGTTTGCTCGTGATCCTGCAGCACGATCGACCTTGGAAGTGTTGCTGACTTATCCTGGTGTTCATGCGGTATTTTGGTATCGATTAGCTAACCGACTTTGGCATTGGAATTTCAAACTATTAGCGCGTTGGCTAATGACCATCGCACGTTGGTTTACGGGGGTAGAAATTCATCCTGCCGCCACGATTGGTCAACGCTTTTTTATCGACCACGGCATGGGCGTGGTGATTGGTGAAACCGCCGAAATTGGTGATGATGTGACGCTTTATCATGGAGTCACCTTGGGAGGTACCAGTTGGAAGGAAGGTAAGCGACATCCGACACTGGGTAATGGGGTCATTGTTGGCGCTGGTGCTAAAGTCTTGGGCCCGATTTTGGTGGGGGATAACGCACGTATTGGTTCTAATGCCGTGGTGGTTAAACCCGTAGCAGAAGGCGTGACGGTGGTGGGTATTCCTGGTCATGTCGTGAAAGCAAAAAAAATCGACGAAGCCAAACGCGCTCAAGCGCAAAGTGTGTTGGGTTTTGATGCCTACGGTGTTGGTGCGGATGCGCCCGATCCTGTTGAACGCGCGATTCATGCGTTAACCGATCATGTGTTGGCGATTGATGCGCAATTAAAAATGGCTCAGCACGAATTAGCCCGTTTGGGTTCTGTGTTGCCCGAGGTTGAACTGCCAACTCTAGATGCCTGTGTACTAGATGCTTGCGATACAAACCCTTCACAAACCCATAAGTCCGAGCAATCAGATCAACAAAATACCTGAGTCAATTACTAGGGTATTGCAGAAAGTCGAGACCATTGATACCATACTAAATCAGTCCACTATTATGTCGGTGATTTTGCATTATGCGTCTTACTTCTAAAGGTCGGTATGCCGTAACGGCCATGCTTGACATAGCGATACATCAACCTTTGGGGGCAGTTTCCTTATCCGATATTGCAACGCGACAATGTATATCTTTGTCTTATTTAGAACAAATTTTTACCCGCTTGCGTAAAGCCAAACTGGTTAAGAGTGTCAGAGGACCAGGCGGCGGTTATCTAATTGGTGCCCCCTTAACCGATATCAGTGTTCAAAGTATTGTCAGTGCGATGAATGAGGATTTAGATGCACGTCAATGTCATGGTTCTGAGGATTGTCACGATGGCAAAGCTTGTTTGTCTCATGCCTTGTGGGACGATTTATCGTCGATGATTGAACAGTTTCTATCTGGTATTACCTTGGCTACCTTGTTAGAAAAGCGACAAATGAGTTTGAATACGCATCAAGAAATCAGTGTGTCGCAAATATTGCGTCGATAAACCAAAGGAGTTTTAGCAATGACAATCAACCTAACGCCGAGTGCCATTGAACGTGTGCGTACTATGTTAGCTAAACGCGGTCACGGTGTTGGCTTGTATTTAGGTACTAAGGTGAGTGGCTGTACAGGGTTTGCCTACGTTGTCGATTACGCGGATGAAGTCAAAGATTCAGACCTGGTGTTTGAGTTTGATGAAATTAAGGTAGTTGTACCGAAAAAAAGCATAGAACAATTAAATGGTATGACGTTAGACTATGCTAAAAACGGATTGTTAAATGAAGGCTTTGAGTTTATTAACCCTAACGTGAAAGACATGTGCGGTTGTGGCGAAAGTTTTAGTGTTTAGTTTTATTGTATACTCTGATTAAAATTAATGAAAATTAAGACCCCGTTTATGGGGTTTTTCTTTTAGAAAGTGAATAGTTGGCCAGATGCATCAAGTACCGCAAATGTTACGCGCTTCTCTTTGGTTGGTATTGATATGCATGGGTGCATGGCTGTATCTTACGAATCCGACTTGGTTAAAGCAGTTAAATTGGTTAATGCAGGATCAGATTGTTAAACAGGCCGCGAATGAAGGGCTTGTAGAATCTGTGGTGTTAATTGATATTGATGAAGAGTCGATACAGTTGTTATCTGCATGGCCCTGGCCACGGAGTTTACTGGCAAATCTGATAGAAAAAATTTCGGAGAATGGAGCAAAAGTCATTGCTTTAGATATTATTTTTCCAGATAAAAGCAATGCCGTTGAGGATGCTGCTTTGCAATCAGCACTAACCAAATATCAAGCCATACTTCCTGTTATTTGGGATTATCGGACAACCAATTCAAATCTTGTGGTTGGTGGTTTACCAGTTAGCACCGAAGATCGAGTTATTGTTGAATCATGTGTTAATTCAAGTGGCTTTGTAACAAGTTATCATGAAATGAACGCTGCTGCGAAAGCAATTGGACATATTTCACCTGTTCCTGATGAACAAGGGGTTATGCGATTTATTCCACCATTGGTTTGTCATCATAATAAAAGTTATCCCATGTTGGCATTAACAATGTTGCAGTCTTATTACGATCAAGTTGAAATACGGCAAGTTAATGAGAGTTTTTTTGAACTGCTGGTTGATGGTAGGCTACATAAAAGATCCCTTGTTTCGGGTCTTTGGACAATTCCATATGGCTATAAGATGGCGTCATTTACAAGCATACCAGCATGGCGCATATTATCTGCACAAAACGATGTAGACTTAGCAGGAAAAGCTGTGATTATTGGCTCATCAGCGGTTGGATTGAATGATCGGGTTGCTACACCCTTACTACCGATTGCTCCTGGTATGCTACTTCACGCTCAAATGTTTGCCGACTTGATAAAAGACAAACCAGAGTCAGAAGGTTTGATTGATGAGTTTTATTTAACTTTGGTTATCATAACCACTGCAATTCTTGCACTGATAATTGCTAATTTTTCGATTAGATTAGCAATTATTTGGTGGTTACTTTTTAGTGTCATACATGTTATATTTACGTGGATAATTTATGTTCATTTTGGTGAGTTAGTTTCCGTATCTGGTGGACTATTATTCATTTTTGTTTTGTTCATCACTCAATCAATATTGGAATGGTCTTTGGTAAAAAAACAAAGTCATTTAATTTATCAACTGTTTAAAGATTACTTACCTGAAACGGTTTTAACACAGGTAGCAAAAAATCCGGATGCCAGTTTGTTGGCTCCTCAACAAAAAGAAGTTACCATATTATTTGCGGATTTGGTTGGTTTTACACGTATGACAGAAAGTATGTCAACCGCTGAGGCTGCCGCGTTAACGAGAGAAGTGCTGTCAATCCTGACAGAGGCCATTCATTTAACGGATGGAACAGTAGACAAATATATGGGCGATGCGGTAATGGCATTTTGGAACGCACCGCTTAATCAACCAGAGCACCGCCATCTGGCGATTAAGGCCGCGCTGTTAATGAGAAACGCAATTTCAATGTTGAATAAACGAAGGGCTGAAGAGGCTAAGCCTCTGCTTCGAATCCATGTCGGCATTAACACGGGCGAAGTTTTGGTGGGTGATCTTGGAACAGAATGGCGCCATGCCTACACAGTGCTTGGGGATGCAGTGAATGTTGCCCAACGTTTAATGATCATTGCTCACGATTTAGAAACGGACATTGTCGTTGGTCGTGCAACAGCAAGTTGCTGTTACGAGCGATTAGAGTCAAAAGGTTTTCATCAATTGTCTGGAAGAAAACAAGACGAGGAGGCATTTGTGATTCCAGTCACAGATAAAGTTTAAGGTTTGCTCGTTTTTACGTTAAAATACCTGATCAAGTTATCAATGGTTCATACAGTAATGCAAAAGTCTCAACTTTCCGAATTGGTTCAAGTGATCGGCGGTTTCAAACGCGCCTTCATTTATATCGGTATTTTTAGTTTTATTATCAATTTGTTAATGCTCGTTCCGTCCGTTTATATGCTACAAGTATATGACCGTGTTATGATGAGTCGAAGTAACGAAACCCTGTTGATGCTCACTTTGATTGTGGTGTGGCTGTTCTTGGTTATGGGATTGTTGGAATACGTTCGCTCAGGTTTAATGATCCGTTTGGGTTCGCAGTTAGACAATAAACTCAACACACGTCTTTATGGTGCTATGGTGAATTACGCCTTGTCCAAGCCTGGTCAAGGAACTGCACAACCTATGTCAGACTTAACCAATATGCGTCAATTTATGACAGGGAATGGTCTGTTCGCATTTTTTGATGCACCTTGGATGCCTATTTACATTGCCGTGCTTTTTTTATTTCATCCTCTTTTTGGATGGTTTGCCATTTTTGCCGCAATCGTTTTAATTATCATCGCAATTCTTAATGAAAGGTCAACCAAGACATTATTAGCTGAGGCTAACAGTGCCAGCATTCAATCTAACCAAGCTGTTGCAACCCAGTTGCGTAGTGTTGAAGTTTTGCATGCCATGGGTATGCTTGCACATTTACGTGAGCGTTGGTTGGGCAAACATTTAAACTTCTTAAAACTACAATCCGATGCTTCAGACAAAGCTGCCATTTGGTCTAATTTGTCTAAGTCGTTACGTTTATTATTTCAGTCGCTGATTCTTGGTCTTGGGGCTTATTTGGCTGTTCAAAATGAAATTACAGCAGGTATGCTCATCGCCGGTTCCATCATCATGGGTAGAGCTTTAGCTCCCATCGATTTGATGATCGGAACCTGGAAGCAATTTGGTGGTGCTCGTTCTGCCTATGCTCGATTGGATGAGTTGTTGAAAGAGTTTCCAGAGAAAGATAAGCCGATGTCTTTGCCGACGCCAAAAGGTATTTTGTCTGTCGAAGGGGCATTGCTGTTTCCTCCAGGTTCTAAGCAGCCTTCATTACAAAATGTTTCTTTTGCCATCAATGCAGGAGAAGTGTTGGGGGTGATTGGTCCTAGTGCAGCAGGTAAATCATCGCTGGCGCGTGCTTTAATGGGTGTTTGGCCCTTAGCAAATGGTAAGGTTAGACTCGATGGTGCAGACCTAACACATTACAATCGAGATGAGCTTGGTCCTTACATTGGCTATTTACCGCAAGATGTCGAATTATTTGAAGGAACCGTTGCTGAAAATATTGCACGTTTTGGCTCTGTTGATCCTGATAGTGTGGTTAAAGCAGCACAACTGGCGGGAGTTCATGAAATGATCTTGCGATTGCCTGGTGGTTACAATACGCCTTTAGGTGCTGGTGGCGTTGCCTTATCCGGTGGCCAACGTCAACGCATTGGCTTGGCGCGCGCCATGTATGGAAGTCCTAAGTTTGTCGTATTAGATGAACCTAACTCTAACTTGGATGACGCGGGCGAAAGAGCTTTGGTGCAGGCAGTGTTAAACTTTAAGCAAATGGGCGCAACGGTGGTATTAATTACCCACCGCCCTGGAATTCTAGGGGTTACAGACAAAATTCTATTGTTGGTTGAAGGTCAAGTCAGAGCTTTTGGTCCTAGAGATGATGTGTTGCGTTCGTTACAACAGGGACAGCAGCAGCCAGGAAATCCGCCCACAGCGCCTGCAGCGGGAGGGGCAACAGCATGAGTGAGCAAAAAATGAGCAGTCAACCTTTGGCTAAAATTGAAACTATTAAAGTGCCAGCAGATGAAGTTATTACAGCGAGTGAAGAACTGTTAACTGCACCAGTGGTTGAAAAAGCTGAACCTAAAGCCAAACTTCCTGTTGATGATGGTCCATTCCGTCGCTTCGGACTGTTTGTAGCGGTTGGTATGTTAGGTGGGTTCGTTTTATGGGCAAGCGTTGCACCCTTGAAATCGGCTGTGGTGGCGACGGGTAAGGTAGTCGTAGAGTCTCGCAACAAGGTCGTACAACACCTTGATGGTGGCTTAGTTGCTGAAATTTATGTTAAAGAGGGTGATTTGGTTAAGAAGGATCAGCCTTTATTGAAATTGTCTGATGTTCAAATTCAAGCACAATTAGATATTGTTAACAGTCAGTTGTGGGAAGCTAAAGCAAATTTAGCAAGACTTCAGGCCGAACGAGATGGTTCTGATCAGCTCGTGTTATCAAAGGATCTTGCAGCGCTGCAATCAGAGCCAAAAATGGCACAATATTTGGTCACTCAAAGACAGTTATTTGAAGCACGTCGTCAAGCCTATCACAGTGAGCAGTCTGTTCTGAAGCAGCGCATTGGTCAAACTAAACAACAAATTTCTGGTTTAGAGCAAGTGATTGCCAGTCAGCTGAAACGTACTCAATCGCTCAGTCAGGATGTAAAGGATTGGCAATCGTTATATGAACAGCAGTTTGCCGATAAAGTTCGACTGCGTGAGATGCAAAGGCAGCTAACAGAGTTGGAAGGCGATATTGCTGGCAAACAATCGGAAATTGCTCGTTTAAAGCAGGTGGTTTCAGAAACAGAAAGACAAATATTGTTACGCCAACAGGAGTATCAAAAAGAAGTAACCGATGGACTGCGTGAAGCGCAATCTCGTCAGTCAGAAGCGGAAGCAAGAGTTTCAGCTTTGAGTGATCAGTTGCGTCGCATTGACATTCTTTCGCCTGATGATGGTCGTGTCGTTGGCTTTGATGTGGTGACTGTTGGTGCCGTATTGGAACCAAGGCGCACGATTATGGAAATCGTTCCAGCGGATCAATCTTTTGCCGTGATTGGTCAAATGCAGACTCAAGATGTAGATCAGGTGTTACCAGGACAATTAGCAGAAATTAAGTTCATGGCTTTTAATACCAATTATGTTCCTGTCATGTACGGTAAGGTCGATTCTGTTGCTGCCGATGCCTTAATTGATGAAGTGACTAAAATGCCTTACTACAAAGTTAAAGTAGTACCAGATAACCAAGCGGTTGAATCATTGAGTCGGCAGGGTTGGAATTTGGTATCAGGTATGCCTGCAGATGTTTATATTCAGACGCGTGAACGAACCTTATTGAATTACATTGTTCGTCCACTACAGATCATGGTTTCTAAAGCCTTTAATGAAGATGATGGTTTATGATGAAGATTAGACTGCTAGCAGTTGGTGTCGCTATTGTGTTTTCTTTGCCTAGTTATGCGATGACTCTGGCAGAAGCTTATGCTTTGGCGTTAAGTAAAGATGCTAAGTTGGCTTCATCTTCGGCACGATTAGAGGCAGATGAGGAATTAAAGGCTCAAGCAACGGCGCAACTATTGCCTCAAGTTACTGCGTCATTATCGGCAAAAAAAGAAACCTATCAATTACCAACAAGCAAAACCAATTTTGATGAAACAACTAACAATCGGAATTTGCAAGTCACCCAACCAATTTATAACCGTCAGGCTTTTTATAACTATGATCAGGCGGGTTTGAAAGTTGACTATGCAAGACTGAGGTTGAGCGCAACCCAAAATGAGTTGGGTGTAAGGGTATCTGAAGCCTATCTCAACTGCTTATTGGCACAAGAAAATTTGGCGCTTTCTAAACAACAAATTGAAACAACCGAACAAAGATTTAAGCAAGTGAATGCAGCGCTTAAAGTCGGTTATTCAACGAAAGTGGATGTGTTGGGTTTAACTGCAGAGTTAGATGATGCAAAGGCAAACTACATGGCGGATCAGCAACGACTGGCCTCTGCGAGGCAAAAGCTTAAGGTGATCATTGGTCAAGAAATACCCGATGTATTGCCTTGGCCTAAGCTACAGCCCGAAACAATTATGTCGAAGTTTGTGACAGCGAATTCTTGGTTAGACCAGGCTCAGCAGTTTAATTTAGACGTTCAACTACAAAGAAAAGCGGTTGAAGTGGCGCAACAAGAGGTTGAGATGCGTCGTTCAGCCTTTTACCCAGTCGTGAATGTGGGTGCATTTTATGCCGATGCTGACGGCTCTACTTATTTTGCACAGAAGAATGATAACAAGGCGATTTATGTAGAAATGAAGTTGCCTTTGTATCAAGGTGGCTACGATAGTTCACGTGTTCGCGAGAGTCGTGCTTTACTTCGTTCAGCAGAATTTGATGCGGAATATGCACGCTTATACGCAACGCAACAAGCTCAAGAACAACTTTCAGCGATTCATGCTTCACGTGAAAAATTGCAAGCCATCGCTCAAGCAATTACATCGGGTGAATCTTATTTAGCTTCTGCAGAAGAGGGGTATCGTTTAGGTCTTAGAGACTTAGCAGAAATTTCTCGAGCAAAAGAAAAGTTGTTTGTGAATCGTAGAGAACAAGCTAGGGCATCGGTGGAATTATTAAATGCGTTGATCCAACTGCATGCCGTTTCAGGTCAGCTGTCTGACGATGCTATGACACAGATTAGCAAAGCTGTTTGGTAACTAGGTGCGTTAAACGGTAAAGTAATGAGTGCAGTTTCTTTAAAAGACATTAAAAACTTTACGATACTTGCAGATATTGATGAGACCTATTTGCTTAATTTAGCTGAACAAATGCAGTTTCGTTCTTTTGAGCGAAAGCAATATGTGGTTAAAAAAGGTGAATCAGCCAAGGAAGTTTTTTTTCTGAGTTCGGGACAACTTCAGGTTGTTGACATGGCAAATGACGGCAAGGAAGTTGGGCTTTATTTAATCAATCCAGGCACGATGTTCGGACATATTACCCTATTGGATGAACAAACTCGGTCTAGTTCTGTGGTGGCCATTCAAGACTCTCAAGTGGTTGTGATGTCTAAATCGACTATGCTTAAACTTTTTTACGATCATCCTGTTGTTATGCACCGCTTATTAGTTGAGTTTGCGGGCATTATTCGGCTAACTAATTCTTCTAGAACGGTGATTAGTCAAGCTAATGCAAGTTCAAGGGTTTATTCTGTTTTGGTGAGTATGATGAAGCCGAACATAGCTGGAATGATAACAATTGAAAAAATGCCTAGGCAACAAGAAATTGCTTTAATGGCCAGTACGAGTAGAGAGACAGTCTCTAGGGCTATTAGTCAACTCATTCACAAGTCGATAGTTGAGAAAGATCTTAAAAGATTAATTATTCGTAAACCAGAATTGCTTATAAAATTAGCAGAAGAATTGGTTGATTAATGATTAGGTTAGCTAGTTGAAAAGCTAACCTAATTTATTTATAGCTTTAGAAACTAAACACTTCTTCTTTATTCGGCCCGATAAGCTGTTCAAGTTGCGTTTCAAACAAGTTTTCTTCAGTCCATTGCTGGTTTTCAGTGCGTGTATAACAAATCGCCTTCATGGCTACTCCATTACCCACGACTGCAACGCAACGTCCGCCGACGTTTAGCAGTGATAGCCATGTTTGAGGAGTGTTTGGAACAGACGCATTAATCACGATAACATCATAATGCTGAGTAGCTGATAATTCATAAGCATTACCATGACTAGCGTTGACATTTTGATAACCTAGGCCTTTAAGCTTTTGGCTCGCACTATCGACAAGTTGAGGATCAATATCCAAGCTATCAACGGTCTGACATAACTGAGCTAGTAAGGCTGTCTGATAACCAGATCCGGTACCTATCTCTAACACTTTTTCATGAGGTTGAGGGTTGGTTGCTTGCAGAAAACGCCCAATAATTTTCGGTTCCAACATGATAGAACGATCATTGAGGGGAATGGAGGTTTCACTGTAAGCCAGACTTTCAAATCCATCTGGCACAAAAGGATGGCGTGGCGTTGCAGCCATGACGTCTAAAATTCGCATATCTAACACATCCCATGGACGGACTTGTTGTTCGATCATGTTAAAGTGCGCTAGGGCATAGTCCATGTTTGGCTCCTGCTGTAAACTTAAAATTTTTCTGATTTTACCACAAAGCGTCTAGAGAATCAGACCTTACACTTTGCTTTGTCTGTAAAAACGACAAACCGAGCACTAGGCTCGGTTGACGTGCGGCAGTGAAAATCAATTAACCGTTGAAACGCTCTGCTACATTAGTCCAGTTAACGACAGACCAGAAACCTTTTAGGTAATCGGCACGACGATTGCGATAGTCAACATAATATGCATGTTCCCAAACATCAACGCCTAATAAGGCATTTTTACCCATTTGCAATGGATTGCCTGCATTGGAACTGCTCACCAACTCTAGACTACCGTCAGCGTTTTGGGCTAACCATGCCCAACCTGAACCAAAGGTTGCCAATCCTGTGGCTTCGAATTTTGCTTTGAAATCATCAAATGAACCAAAACTTTTGTTGATCGCATCCATGAGTTTACCTGTCGGTGCAACACCACCGCCAGCACTGGGAGCAGCCATCATGGTCCAGAATTGATTGTGATTCCAATGTTGACCCGCATTGTTAAAAATGCCACCAGCAGGTGCTGTTTTAACGATTTCTTCTAGGCTTTTACCTTCAAACTCAGTGCCAACAACCAAGCGATTAAGGTTGTCAACATAAGCCTGATGATGCTTAGTATGGTGCAGTGTCATGGTTTCTTCGCCGATGTATGGCGCTAACGCATTGTAAGCATAGGGCAAGGCTGGCAAGGTATGAGACATAATTCAAACTCCAATAAAAGGGCAGACAAACTAATACCTGACTATTTTACTCAGGATTAACTATTAGTGCTAGTCTTAGAAAAAGCAGCTTGTTGTTCCGATACCCAGCGATCTTCCATGGCTTGTAAAGCCGCTGGGTCGCTAGGCGGTAATTGAAGGTAGTAACCATCGCTTAATAAGGCTTGATAAACTTTTTGACTGTCAGCGCGGGCAAGTTTGCGTTCTGGATGCATATCAAAATCTATCACGTGGTGGCTATTGGGAAATTGTTGCTGTAAAGCTTCAGGAAGTTTTTCCCAACCGAGTTTTTGTGAAAGATACAAATAAGTTGCTTCTTTTTTGGCATGACGATAGGTGCTGGTTGGAATGACTGCAGACATGATTAAAAGGGTTCCTGGCTCTAAATTCAAACAAAATAACATCAACTGGTTGATGAGGAAGGTTGACCTAACTCTAGGGACTACCTAGAATTGATAATTAAGTTTTACATTATAACGATTTGAGGTTGTGGATGCGCGTCTTGGTATTGGGTGGTTCGGGTTTTGTCGGTCGTGCGTTATTGCGTCAATTGTCTGCTCAAGGGCATCAATTAACGGTACCTGTGCGTCGTCCAGAACGTCAGCGAGATTTGAGGTTGATTCCGCATGTTACAGTGGTTCTGATTGAACACTTCAGTGATTTGCAATTACGCAAACTCTTGCGTGGTCAGGATGCGGTGATCAATTTAATCGGTATTTTACATGAATCCGGTCGCGCAACCTTTCAAGCGATCCATATTGATTTGATTCGAAAGCTAACCATTGCCTGTGAGGTTGAAGGCGTTAAACGCTTAATTCATATTTCGGCATTGGGTGCCAGTGAGAATGCGCCAAGTCGTTATCTGCGTTCTAAAGCAGAAGCTGAAGCAGTGTTGGCCAACACCGATTTGGATGTGACTATTTTGCGTCCTTCTGTGTTGTTTGGTGAAGGGGATAAATTCATCAACACCTTTGCATCGATTTTGTCTAAAACACCGTTTATGCCAGTGGTCTGTCCCAAATCATTGCTCACTCCTGTTTGGGTTGAAGATGTAGCAAAAGTCATCACTCAATCGTTAACGGACAAGCGATCAATCGGTCAGACATATGAGTTGTGCGGCGGTAGGTCATACAGTCTAATGGAACTATGGCAACTGATTGCCGAAATGACTCATCGAAACGTTTATTTTATGAGTTTATCGGATTCCTTGTCACGATTGACTGCACGACTAATGGGAATCATGCCGACACCTGTCATGACATTTGATAATTACCTGAGTTTGCAAGTTCCATCCGTTTGTCATCAAAGTTTGCCATTTGACATTCAGCCGATGAGTTTAAGAAGCTATGCTTCACAAAAATTGGCAAAATCAGGCGTTCGTGAACGCTATGATGAGATGCGCCAAGTGGCTGGAAGAAACGCTTCGGATCGCATGAGTTGAAGACTTGTTTGGTGGGTGGTGCAGTCCGTGATGAGTTATTAGGACTGCCCGTAACCGATCGTGATTGGGTGGTTGTTGGGGCGACTGCTGAGCAGATGTTGGCTTTGGGTTATCAGCAAGTCGGTAAAGACTTTCCGGTCTTTTTACACCCGCAAACTCATGAAGAATACGCTTTAGCGAGAACGGAGCGCAAACAGGGTCAGGGTTATCATGGTTTTGTTTGTCAGGCGCATGCAGATGTTAGTTTGGAAGAAGATTTACGACGTCGAGATTTGACCATCAATGCCATGGCAAATTGTAATGGGCAATTAGTTGATCCTTATGGCGGACAAGCAGATCTTTCGAATCGACTACTTCGCCACGTT
This sequence comes from uncultured Francisella sp., assembly GCA_964519885.1. GTDB lineage: Bacteria > Pseudomonadota > Gammaproteobacteria > Thiomicrospirales > Thiomicrospiraceae. Next base: position 70,274 of record CAZFLX010000002.1, read on the forward strand.
AGTGAGGCTTTTTCAGAAGACCCTTTAAGAGTGCTTCGTGTTGCTCGCTTTGCTGCTAAGCTATCCGGTTTTGGTTTCAATTTAGCCATTGAAACACGTGAATTAATGTCGGCCATGGTGGCGTCGGGTGAATTACTTCAGCTGACCCCTGAACGCGTCTGGATTGAGACGACCAAAGCCTTAGTTACTGATCATCCCGATGTTTATTTCAAAGTATTGCGTGAAGTGGGTGCTTTAGCTCAGTTAATGCCGGAATTAGATGCATTATTTTCGGTGCCACAAGATCCGATTGTTCATCCAGAAGGAGATGCCGGTACGCACACTTTAATGGTGCTGAAAATAATGCGTCAAACGTCATTAGATGTGGGTTTGCTTTGGTCTGCCCTGTGTCATGATTTGGGTAAGGGGTTAACGCCTCAATCAATGTGGCCGAAACATCCTGGACACGAGCAGGCAGGGGTTGTTTTAGTGGAGCAGTTGGGGCAGCGTTTACGGGTGCCAACACAAGTTTTGCAGTTGGCAAAGCTGGTTTGCCGTTGGCATGGAGACATTCATAAAAGTAGGGAGCTGGCTCCTGAACAGCGTTTGCAGTTAATGGATGCTTGCGATGTTTGGCGCAAACCTGAGCAATTTCATGCCTTATTAGCCGTTAGCGAGGCAGATTCTCGCGGTAGAACTGGCTTTGAAGATGCTGATTATCCCCAAACACAGTGTTGGAAAGACTGGTTGGAACGCGTTCAATTGGTGAGTGCGCAAGCCTTTATTGCACAAGGTTTAACGGGAAAAGCCATTAAACAGGCAATGTATGATGAACGTATTAAGCGTTTAAAGACTGAGTCGCTTGTGTGAACTTGTTGTGAAATTTTGATACAAATTGTTGTTTTTTTGCGACAGTTACTATTTTGTGTTAAACTCTTGTAGTAAGCGTGACTTAAAACGCGTATTTTATTAATGGATGGAGACTTTACCATGCGTAAATTGGTTTTATTAGCTGCAATGGTTGCAGCAACTTCTGCTCAAGCTAACCCACGTGAAGCTTTCTGGTTTGACAGCAACAATGTGGTTGTTAAAGACGGTCAAGGTAACTGCTTGCGTACTTCTTTTTGGACAGAAAAGGACGGTATCTGCCCAGGCGCTAAGGCACCTGAAGCTAAACCAGCACCAGTAGCGGCAGTAACACCTGCTCCAGCACCATCAGCGCCAATTGCAGCGCCAATCGTAACGAAGAAAACCCTGAAAGCTGGTGAGTTGTTTGCTTTTGACAGCGCTAAACTGACGCCAAAAGCTGAACAAGAAATGGCGGCTACAGCTGCTGAAGCGAAAGCAATGAAATCCATTAACCTTGTTATGGTTGAAGGTCACACAGATAACATCGGTACGGCTGCTTACAACCAACAGTTGTCAGTTAAACGTGCTAACGCAGTACGTGATGCATTAGTCAAAAATGGTGTTCCAGCTGAGAAAATCCAAGCTAAAGGTTACGGATTTGATAAGCCTGTGGCTAGTAACAAAACGAAAGATGGTCGTGCACAGAACCGTCGTGTTGAAATCACTATTGACGGAACTAAATAATCCGCTTGTGTGAATTAAAAAACCCCGCAAACATTTGCGGGGTTTTTTTATGCTGAATATCGACAGTTTGTTACGGAATACTTGCTGATTTGGCTTAAATCGGTGAAAATAACGCTATTCGCCTGTAACTGGGTAACCCTATTTATTTTGAAACTTTTGAGGACTTTTGTATGTCTAACCGTCGTGAACTCGCCAACGCTATTCGTGCGCTCAGTATGGATGCAGTGCAAAAAGCTAAATCAGGTCATCCCGGTGCACCTATGGGTATGGCGGATATCGCTGAGGTTTTGTGGAACAGCCACATGAAATACAACCCAAAAAATGCGAAATGGGCTGATCGTGACCGCTTTGTTCTTTCGAATGGTCACGGTTCGATGCTGATTTATTCTTTGTTGCACCTCACAGGCTTTAACCTGAGCATTGATGACATCAAAAACTTCCGTCAATTTCATTCTAAAACAGCGGGTCACCCGGAGTATGGTTATGCAGACGGCATTGAAACCACCACTGGTCCATTAGGTCAGGGTATCACCAATGCGGTGGGTATGGCGATTGCTGAGCGTACTTTAGCAGCACAATTCAACCGTCCAGGTCATGCGGTTGTTAATCACCACACTTATGTCTTCATGGGTGATGGTTGCTTAATGGAAGGGCTGTCGCATGAAGCTTGTGCGATGGCAGGTGCATTAGGTTTGGGTAAACTGGTTGCCTTCTGGGACGATAATAACATTTCAATTGACGGTCATATCGATGATTGGATGGAAGCAGACGTTCCTGCACGTTTTGAATCTTACGGTTGGCATGTTATTCGTAATGTCGATGGTCACAATGCTGAAGCCGTTGATGCTGCCATTCACGAAGCTAAATCGATTCAGGATAAACCTACCTTGATTTGTACACGTACGACCATCGGTTTTGGTTCGCCAAATCTGTGTGGTACACACGACTGTCACGGCGCACCATTGGGTGATGCTGAAATTGCCTTAACGCGTGAAAACTTGGGTTGGCATCATGAGCCTTTCGTTATTCCTCAGCATGTTTATGAGGGTTGGGATCATACTGCTAAAGGTGCAAAAGAAGAAGCCGAATGGAACGAGTTGTTTGCGTCTTACGAAGCTAACTACCCAGATTTAGCGAAAGAATTCAAACGTCGTATGTCGGGTGAATTGCCAGCGAACTTCGAAGTTGAAATGGATAAATTCATTGCTAAAACGCAAGCGGATATGCCTAACATTGCTTCGCGTAAAGCCTCACAAAATGCGATTGAAGCCATGGGTCCCTTGTTGCCAGAATTGTTTGGTGGTTCTGCTGACTTAACTGGTTCTAACCTGACTAACTGGTCGGGTACGGTTAAAGTGAACAAGGCTAATGCCAATGGTAACTACCTCTCATGGGGTGTGCGTGAGTTTGGTATGGCGCACATGATGAACGGTATGGTGCTTCACGGCGGTTTCAAAGTCTACGGCGCTACTTTCTTAATGTTCATGGAGTTCATGCGTAACGCGCTACGTATGTCGGCATTGATGAAAATCGGTACGATTTATGTTTATACCCATGACTCGATTGGTTTGGGTGAAGATGGTCCAACGCATCAACCTGTAGAGCAAATCGCAACGATGCGTGCGATCCCTAACTTTCAAACTTGGCGTGCGTGTGATGCGATTGAGTCAGCTGTTTCTTGGAAAATGGCAGTGATGCGCGGCAATGCGCCTTCAGCGTTAATCTTCTCGCGTCAAAACTTGACACCTATGTCACGTACACCAGAACAAGTGAAAAATATCGAGAAGGGTGGTTACATCCTGCGTGATTGTGGTGCTGAACCTGATGTTATCTTAATTGCGACGGGTTCTGAAGTTGGCCTGGCGATGAAAGCAGCCGAGCAGTTGGCGCAAGACAACATTCAAGCGCGCGTTGTTTCTATGCCTTGTGCGGAACAGTTCTCAGCACAGTCAGAAGAGTACCGTGAGATGGTATTGCCTTCTTATATTCGTGAGCGGGTTGCGATTGAAGCGGGTATCAGCGATTACTGGCGTAAATTCGTTGGTTTGGATGGCGCTGTAGTGGGCATGGATACTTTCGGCGAATCGGCTCCAGCAGACGTGTTGTTCAAACACTTTGGTTTTACTGTAGAAAATGTCGTCAATACGGTTTTAGATTTGTTAGAAGACACTTGTACAGATGGTTGCTGCGGCGGTCACTAAGTTTATTTCCACCCACACGACTTGATCGTGTGGGTGTTTTCAGGTTTATCAATTTTTTAATTTGTAACTTAAGGAGTCATTCACATGGCAATTAAAGTAGGTATTAATGGTTTTGGTCGTATTGGCCGTATGGTGTTGCGTGCTGCAGTACAAGACTTTCCAGAAATTGAAATCGTGGCAATTAACGATTTATTAGAACCTGAATACCTAGCTTACATGTTGAAGTATGATTCAGTTCACGGTAATTTCAAAGGTACTGTGTCTGTTGAAGGTAACTTCATGGTAGTGAACGGTAAAAAAATTCGTTTGACTGCTGAGCGTGATCCTGCAAACTTGAAATGGAACGAAGTGGGCGCAGATATTGTTGTTGAAGCAACCGGCTTTTTCTTGACGGAAGAAACTTGCCAAGCACACATCAATGCGGGTGCGAAGAAAGTCGTTCAATCAGCGCCTTCTAAAGATAAGACGCCGATGTTCGTTTACGGCGTGAACCACAATGAATATGCTGGTCAAGCAATTTTGTCTGCGGCTTCTTGTACTACCAATGGTTTGGCTCCAGTAGCTAAAGTATTGCAAGACAACTTTGGGATCAAACGTGGTTTGATGTCAACAGTTCACGCAGCAACGGCAACGCAAAAAACAGTTGATGGTCCTTCTTCTAAAGATTGGCGCGGTGGTCGCGGTATCCTAGAAAACATCATTCCTTCATCTACTGGTGCTGCTAAGGCTGTTGGTAAAGTATTGCCAGCATTAAACGGTAAATTGACGGGTATGGCGTTCCGCGTACCAACATCTGATGTTTCTGTTGTTGACTTGACTGTCGAGTTAGAAAAAGAAACTTCTTATGAAGCGATTTGTGCTGCGATGAAAGCGGCTTCAGAAGGTGCTTTAAAAGGCGTATTGGGTTACACCGACGAGTCAGTGGTATCAACTGATTTCCGTGGTAACTCTCATCCTTCAATTTTTGATGCCGGTGCGGGTATCGCGCTAGACAGCACCTTCGTGAAAGTGGTTGCTTGGTACGATAACGAATACGGTTATACTTGCAACTTAATGCGTATGGTTCAACACGTCGCTAAGTAATAAGTTGACGCCCCTAATTAAATGCTTTTGATTAGGGGTGTTAAGGTTTAAGTGATTTCGTTAACTGTATTTCATAAAGGAAAATAGTATGGCTTTTATTCGTATGGCGGATTTGGATCTTAAAGGTAAGCGCGTATTGATTCGTGCTGACTTAAACGTTCCGGTAAAAGATGGCAAAGTAACCTCGGATGCCCGTATTAAAGCATCGATGAAAACTTTTGAAGCTGCCATCAAAGCAGGTGCTAAAGTGATGGTTATGTCTCACCTGGGACGTCCAGAAGAAGGTGTTTTCTCTGAAGAAAACTCTCTAGCCCCTGTTGCGTCAGATATGGCAGCTAAATTAGGCAAACCTGTTCGTTTGATTAAAGATTGGGTTGATGGTGGTTTTGACGTTGCTGAAGGTGAGTTAGTATTGTTGGAAAACGTACGTTTCAACAAGGGTGAAAAGAAAAACCTGGATGAAACTGCGCAAAAATACGCTGCATTATGCGACGTGTTTGTCATGGATGCTTTCGGTACTGCGCACCGCGCAGAAGGCTCAACTCATGGTGTGGCTAAGTTTGCACCGGTTGCTTGTGCGGGTTTATTGTTAACGGAAGAGCTAGATGCTTTAGCTAAAGCGATTGCCAATCCAGCGCGTCCGTTGGTAGCGATTGTCGGTGGTTCAAAAGTTTCAACTAAGTTGACGGTACTAGAAAGCTTGTCTGAAAAAGTAGATCAATTGGTTGTTGGTGGCGGCATTGCTAACACCTTCATTAAATCGGTTGGCAACAATGTCGGTAAGTCTTTATGTGAAGATGACTTAGTGCCAACAGCTCAAGCCTTGAGTGCTAAAATGGCTGCTCGTGGTGCATCAATTCCCGTTGCCAGTGATGTGGTAGTTGGTAAAAAGTTTGATGCGAACGAACCTGCGGTGACTAAAGATGCCAAAAACGTTGCAGATGATGACATGATTTTTGATATTGGCCCTAAGGCAACTCAAGAATTGGTGGATATCATTATGAAAGCCGGTACGGTTGTTTGGAATGGTCCAGTTGGTGTGTTTGAATTCGATCAATTTGGTGAAGGTACTAAAGCGATTGCGAAAGCGATTGCCGAAACTAAAGCCTTCACCTTAGCGGGTGGTGGTGATACCATTGCTGCCATTCAGAAATATGACATCGAAGATAAAGTGTCTTACATCTCAACCGGTGGTGGTGCTTTCTTAGAGTTCCTGGAAGGTAAAGTACTTCCAGCTGTTGCGATGCTTGAAGAGCGCGCGGCTAAGTAATGTGATTGAGGCAGGAGAGTTATTCTTCTGCCTTTTTCATAACCCAGTTTTGACAGTCTGACTGGTTATACGCCCTAGGGTGGATCGCCAGGCAGATTGTGCCATATAGTTTTGAAGGATTTTCAATGATTGATAGAGAGTTTACCAGTCCACGTCGCACAAAAATTGTTGCTACCTTAGGGCCTGCAACGGACAAGCCTGGTGTGATTGATAGCATGATTAAAGCGGGCTTAGATGTGGTTCGTATTAATTTTTCTCATGGCTCGGCGGACGAACATATCGAACGTGCGCGTTTTGTTAGGGAACGTGCGAAAGCTTTGGGCAGCGAAGTAGGTGTTCTGGTCGACCTGCAAGGCCCCAAAATTCGCATTGCACGTTTTAGTGAAGGCTATGTTCATTTAGATGAAGGTGCTGACTTTGCGCTTGACAATAATATCGGTCGTTTAGAAGGAAATATTAACGGTGTTGGCTTAGACTATAAAACGCTTCCTCATGAAGTCAAGCCAGGTAATCGCCTGTTGTTAGATGACGGTCGTGTTGTTTTAGAAGTAAAACAAGTCGTTGGTGAGCGAGTTGATTGCACGGTGATTGTCGGCGGAAAACTGTCTAATAACAAGGGTATTAACCTACTAGGTGGTGGTTTATCTGCTGCTGCCATTACTGAAAAAGATAAAGAAGACATCGTTTCAGCCTCTAAGATTCAAGCAGACTACTTAGCCTTTTCGTTTCCTCGTTGTGCCGCTGATGTGAATGAGTGCCGTCGTTTGGCTCTTGAGGCAGGGTTGAAGTGTTGCATTGTATCGAAAATTGAGCGTGCTGAAGCGGTTCAAGATCCAACGCTGGAAGAGATTATTTTAGCTTCTGATGCGGTCATGATTGCGCGTGGTGATTTGGGTGTTGAAGTGGGCGATGCCTTGTTGCCATCTTTACAGAAAAAAATTATTAAACTGGCCCGTCAGCATAATCGTGTAACCATTACGGCAACGCAAATGATGGAAACGATGATTGATAATCCGATTCCAACGCGTGCTGAAGTATTTGACGTTGCTAATGCGGTAATTGATGGTACGGATGCGGTGATGTTGTCTGGAGAAACGGCAACGGGTAAGCATCCTCACATCGTTATTGAAGCCATGAGCCGTATTTGTTCTGAGGCAGAGAAGCAGCGCGAAACACGCGTATCTACGCACCGTATTGATCAAATTTTTCAAGAGACCGATGAAAGTATTGCAATGGGTGCCATGTACATCGCTAACCATTTCAATATTCGAGCGATTGCGGCCTTAACTGAATCGGGCAGTACTGCTTTGCTGATGTCTCGTATTTCTTCGGGTATACCGATTTATGCGATGACGCCACACGAAAAAACGCGCCAAAAAGTGACTCTTTACCGCGGAGTTTATCCCAAAGCTTTCAGTTATGAAGGTATGGGAAATGATGATGTCGTACCCAGTATGATTGATGAATTAAAATCTAGCGGTCAGGTAAAACCTGGCGATAAGGTTTTGGTTACCCACGGTAAACATCGTGGTATTATGGGTGGCACTAACGTGTTACTGATCGTCGAAGTGGATTGATAACAAATTTATTTTTTACTAACTAACCTAGAGGACTAACTCTTATGGCAATGATTACACTACGTGAATTAATGGACTATGCTGCGGTTCACAGCTTTGGTATGCCAGCATTTAACGTTAACAACATGGAACAAGTACGTGCAATCATGCGTGCTGCGGCTGCGGTAGATTCTCCTGTAATCCTGCAAGGTTCTGCTGGTGCACGTAAGTACGCTGGTGAACCTATGTTACGTCACATGGTGGCTGCAGCGGTTGAAATGTATCCTAATGTGCCGGTTGTAATGCACCAAGATCATGGTTCTGATGTTGGCGTGTGTTTACGTGCGATTCAATCTGGATTTACTTCGGTGATGATGGACGGCTCATTAATGGCCGACATGAAAACGCCTGCGTCTTACGAGTACAACGCTGGTATTACTGCTGAAGTGGTAAAAATTGCACACGCTGGTGGTGTTTCAGTTGAAGGTGAATTGGGTTGTTTAGGCTCATTAGAAACTGGCATGATGGGTGAAGAAGACGGTCATGGCTCTGATCAAAAAATGGATCATTCAGCGCTGTTGACGGATCCTGAAGAAGCTGCTCAGTTTGTTAAGGATACTAACGTTGACTGTTTAGCGGTTGCAGTAGGTACTTCCCATGGTGCTTACAAGTTCACTTCTAAGCCTTCTGACGATGTGTTGAAAATTGATCAAATCAAAAAAATTCACGCGCGTATCCCAACCACTCACCTTGTTATGCACGGTTCTTCTTCTGTGCCAGAAGAATGGTTAGCTATTATCAACAACTACGGTGGTGATATGGGTCAAACTTACGGCGTCCCCGTTGAAGCCATTGTTGAAGGCATCAAGTATGGTGTTCGTAAAGTGAACATTGATACCGACTTGCGTATGGCTTCTACTGGTGCGATTCGTAAGCACTTGGCAGAAAACCCCTCTAACTTTGACCCACGTAAATTCTACAAAGCAGCTGAAGATGCGATGATGGAAATCTGTAAAGCTCGTTTTGAAGCTTTCGGATGTGCTGGTCACGCTTCTAAAATCAAAGCTGTTGGTTTGGAAGTGATGCAGTCACGTTACGCATCAGGTGCGTTGGATCAAAAAGTAAACTAATTTTGTTTATTGATTCATGCTACGAGGAGCCCCATCAATTGATGGGGCTTTTTCGTTTATAGGGCTTTCTTTGAACAATTTTGTGCATTACTTATAAAAGTGAATGAATTAAATCCGTTGGCTAAGGTTTTTTGTTAAAATAAAAACATTTTTCGAGTGCAATTGAGTGTGTAGTATGGCTATAGAGCGTACGTTATCGATTATTAAGCCCGATGCAGTGGGTAAAAATGCCATTGGTCAAATTTTAGCGATTTATGAGCAAGCCGGGTTAAGGGTGGCTGCCTGTAAGATGTTGCGCCTGTCGCGCCATCAAGTGGAAGCCTTTTATGCAGAGCATGAAGGCAGACCCTTTTATCGCCCTTTGGTCGATTTTATGCTTTCAGGCCCCGTTATGGTTTGTGTATTAACAGGTGAAAATGCGATTAGTTACCATCGTCAGTTGATGGGCACTACAGACCCTACAACGGCAGCAGCTGGAACGGTACGAGCGCTATTTGCGACGAGCACGCGTGAAAATGCGGTTCATGGTTCTGATAGTGTGGCGAGTGCTGAACGTGAAATCAACTTTTTCTTTGATGCCTTAGAGTTGTGTCGTTGATGACAAATGTCACGAATGAGTTAATAGCTCCCGTTGTCGATGCATCGCCTATTTCCTTATTAGGTATGAATCGCCAGATGCTGGCTGATTGGTTGCGCTCTCAAGGTGAAAAACCTTTTCGTGCTCAACAGTTGATGCAATGGGTACATCAACGTGGTGTCATTGACTATGAGCAGATGACGGATTTGTCTAAAGTCTTGCGTGCAAAATTAACACAGTTGGCGCCAATTCGCTTACCTGAGGTGAAGATTGATCAGGTTGCTACCGATGGCACGCGCAAATGGTTGCTAGAAGTTGATGGCCATAATGCCATTGAAATGGTGTTCATTCCCGAAAGTAATCGCGGGACATTATGCATCTCATCTCAGGTAGGTTGTGCTTTAGCCTGTACCTTTTGTATGACGGCTAAACAAGGATTTAACCGCAATTTGTCGAGTGATGAAATTATCGGTCAGATGTGGTTAGCTCAGCATTTGTTGCGTCAAGCGGGATGGGGCGACAATCCGATTACCAATGTGGTGTTTATGGGTATGGGCGAGCCACTACTCAATGTGAACCAAGTATTTCCTGCAGCCGAAATTTTAATGGATGATTGGGCTTATGGTTTATCTAAGCGCCGTGTGACCATTTCGACATCAGGTATTGTACCTGCTATGGATATGATGACGGAGCGTCTGGATATTTCGTTGGCCGTCTCATTGCACGCGGCAAACAATACGCTGCGTGATGTGTTGGTTCCGGTTAATCAAAAATATCCCTTGGCTGAATTGATGGGGGCTTGTCGACGTTATTTACAGCGCTATCCGAAACGTCACGTGCTTTTTGAATATGTCATGTTGGATGGGGTTAATGATTCAATCAGGCATGCCCGTGATGTGATTACCTTATTACAAGGCATTTCGGCCAAAGTGAACTTGATTCCATTCAATCCTTTTCCCGATACCGATTACCAAACCAGCTCATTTGAACGTGTTTTGGCATTTCAACAACGCTTGATGAAAGCGGGTTTGCAAACCAATATTCGTAAAACACGCGGTGAAGATATTGATGCAGCTTGTGGGCAGTTGGCTGGGGATGTTAGTGACCGAACCAAGCGTAGTGCAAGTTATCAGCAAACCATTCAATTTAAGCGGCGTGAAGCGGCTTCAAAAACCCCAGCTTAAGTGGCAAGGTTTTTTTGTGCATAACGAGTTAAGATAAGGAATAAGTGTGTCGAGTGTTACAGCGGTTCGTGGAATGAACGATATTGCGGGCGAACAGAGTTATTGGTTTGACCAGTTGGAGTTGCAAGCCAGAGCTTTATTGGCTAGTTATGGTTATCATCATGTACGTTTACCCGTGGTAGAAAAAACGGAGCTGTTTTGTCGCTCTATTGGTGAGGTGACAGACATTGTTGAAAAGGAAATGTATACCTTTGCTGACCGTAACGGTGATTCATTAACCTTGCGTCCAGAGGGTACAGCAGGTTGTGTTCGCGCTGCGATTGAAAATAGCTGGCTGAACATGGGCGCACAAAAGCTTTATTATATGGGCCCAATGTTCAGACATGAACGTCCACAAAAAGGTCGTTACCGTCAGTTCTATCAGCTTGGGGTTGAGACTTATGGTTTTGCTGGTCCCGATATTGATGCGGAATTGATTTTAATAACAGCGCGTTTGTGGAAACAGCTGGGTATTCAGGCGCGTTTGTTGATTAATTCGTTAGGCTCATCTGAGTCTCGTGCTGCTTACAAAGAAGCCTTAACACAATATTTCTCAGCACATTATGAGCAATTGGATGAAGATTCTCAAAAACGTCTTTATCGAAATCCCTTACGCATTTTGGATAGTAAGAATCCGGCATTGGCTGAGTCTATTGCCGGTGCACCAAAATTAATCGATTGGTTGGACGAAAGCAGTCAGCAGAGTTTTAATCGTTTATTAGCTTTGTTAGATGCTAGCGGCGTTAGCTATGAAGTGACACCAACCTTAGTGCGAGGGCTGGATTATTATAATGACACGGTTTTTGAATGGGTGACCGATGCTTTAGGGTCACAAGGTACGATTTGTGCGGGCGGACGTTATGATGGATTGGTCACGCAACTGGGTGGTAAACCAACGCCTGCTATCGGTTTTGCGATGGGCATGGAGCGCGTGGTGGCGTTGATGCAATTGAACGAGTCTGGTTACTCGCCCGTAATCGATGCTTATGTCATTGCTGCAGGAGAAAACGCATCCTTGCAGGTTCAATCACTGGTTGAAAGTTGGCGCGATCAAGCTCCTCATCTTCGCATGATGGTGCATCATGGTGGTGGTAATTTTAAGTCACAATTCAAAAAAGCAGATAAGTCTGGGGCACGTTTTGCCCTAGTGTTGGGAGACGATGAAGTGGCTAACCAGCAGGTTGGTATCAAGTTTTTACGTGAAGAAGCAGAACAGTTAACCTTGTCTTGGACGCAAGTGACTGACTGGTTGCAGACAGCCTTATCACGGGCGTAATCGAATTAATCTAGCATAGACTATTGGGAGAGATGATGAGCGACGTTCATGAACAACATGAGTTAGAGGCCTTAAAAAGCTGGTGGAAAGCCAATGGTATGGCAATATTAACAGGGAGTGCTTTGGCCATTGCTGGACTCCTGGGTTGGCAGTCTTATCAGAGTTATGAAAAGGCAAATAGTGAGGCGGCTTCTGCCGGCTATGAAAGTTTGCGTGTTCAAGCTGAACAGAATAATTTTGCCAGTGTCACGACAGAAGCGAAACAGTTGTTGGTGGATCACGCCGATAGTCCTTATGCAGTGGCCACGGCTTTTTTACTCGCCAAACACGCGATGGAAAAGTCGGACTGGGAAGATGCCCAAGCACATTTACGTTGGGTCATGATGCATAGTGAAGAAAGTCACTGGCGTTCATTGGCAAGCATTCGTTTGGCGCGCGTGTTGATTGAAGCGAATAAAGCCGATGAGTCGATTGCCTTATTGGATAAAGAGTCGCCTAACATGAGTCAAGCATTCCAAGGTATGGCTGACTATATTCGTGGCATGGCTTTTTTGTCATTGAATAAAACCACCGAAGCTGAAAAAGCCTTTGCACAGGCTAAAGCGAATGAGGCCTTGTCAAGCAGTGTGCGTAGTTTGTCTCAATTGTGGGTTGATGATTTGGCACAGGTAACACCATGATGAATCGCCGTCAGTTTATTTCGTTGCTTTCGGCTACTGGGCTGTTGATGGCGGGTTGTAGCCGTAATGAGCCGATTAATCCGCCTACTCCTTTGCAAGCGATTACGCCTAAAGTGACGCTTTCACCTGTTTGGAATCAATCGATTGGTTCAATGGGTCGTAAAGACGTACCAGGATTAAAAATTGTTGAGCATGATAAAGTTGTTTATGCTGCTGCAGGTAACGGTGGAGTGGCTGCGGTCTCTTTAGAAGGCCAGGTGCTCTGGCAAGTTAAATTGGAACAAGCATTGGTTTCCGGACCTGCTTTTTCAGAAGTGTCAGAGTTGCTTTACGTCGGTAGTGGACGAGGGCAAGTGTTTTGTTTAAAAGGCAAAACCGGTGAAGTGTTATGGAAAACTCAAATGGAAACCGAGGTGCTTGCCTTAACAACCGGCTCTGGTCGTCTTTTCGTGCGTACGGCAGATGGTCGTCTCACAGCATTAGATGCTTTGGCGGGTGATAAGCTGTGGGTGCTAGACCATGATATGCCGTCCTTATCTGTGCGTGGTATGTCTGCTCCTGTCCGACTGTCGAACGCTATGTTGTTGGGCTGGGAAGATGGAACTGTTGAAGCCATTCTACAAGAAAATGGTGAGCGTGCTTGGGAGGCCCGAATTGCTTTGCCTCGTGGGCGTACCGACATTGAACGCATGGTTGATGTGCAAGCATCGATCTTAACGGATGGCGTGCGCATTTATGCTTCCGCAACCAACGGTAAAGTGACTGCACTGGAAGCTCAATCTGGCAATCAACTTTGGAGCAGTGATACGGCTACTTGGGTTGATATGGCTTTGGGTGAGCGGGGCTTATTTGTTGTTGCTGACGATGACACCGTGCGTGCTTTATCACTGGATACGGGGCGTGTGTTGTGGAAACAGGAAGCACTAAAATATCGTCGTGTGAGTAAAGCAGTGACTTGGGGCAACTGGGTCGTGATGGCAGATATGCAGGGCGTTTTGCACCTACTGGATGCCGCAGACGGTAGTCTAATTGGTCGAGTGGATGGTGCAGTTAAAGATGGCCTGGCAGATGGCTTGGCTCTTAACGATCGTCAATTATTATTGTTAGATGTCGCTGGTAATTTAACCTTCTGGCAAGCTGGAAGTGTGGAGTAAGCATTCATGCAACGTGTCGTCGCCCTGGTTGGCAGACCAAATGTCGGTAAATCGACGCTTTTTAACCGATTAACACGCTCGCGTAATGCGTTGGTTTCTGATTTTCCTGGTTTGACGCGTGATCGTCAGTATGGCCTAGGTCGATTGGGAGATGAGCCTTACATCGTTGTCGATACGGGCGGCTTGAGTGGTGAAACTGATGGTGTTGATGTCTTCATGCAACAACAGGTGCAAATGGCGCTAGAAGAAGCCTCAGTGGTGTTTTTTCTGGTCGACGCGAGAGATGGACTGGTACCCCATGACGAAGTGATTGCAGAGAAAGTGCGAGCCTTAAATAAACCTGTTTATTTGTTAGTCAACAAGAGTGAAGGCTTAGCGGAGTCGCGCGCGCAAAATGACTTCTTTAGTTTAGGCTTGGGTGAGCCCATTCCGATTTCATCGGCTCATGGCGACAACATTCAAGCGCTCATGCAATCGACTTTTGATACCTTGCGCGAGCAAGATGAAGGTGTCGAGAGTTCAGTGACGACACTAGCACCGGGTATTCGGATTGCGGTGGTTGGTCGTCCGAATGTCGGAAAGTCAACGCTGATTAACCGCATGGTGGGAGAAGAGCGTGTCATCGCTTATGACATGCCTGGTACCACGCGTGACAGCATTTTTGTCCCTTTTGAGCGCGATGAACAGCAATATACCTTGATTGATACTGCGGGGATTCGTCGTCGTGCGCGTGTTAATGACATGATCGAAAAGTTCAGTGTGATTAAAGCACTGCAAGCCATGGAAGCGGCTCATGTGGTGATTGTCATGCTGGATGGTTCCGAAGGCATTACCGACCAAGATTTGCATCTGGTTGGCATGGCGTTGGAAGCGGGGCGAGGGTTGATTCTGGCCATTAATAAGTGGGATGGTCTAACTAAAGATCAGCGTGAACACGTGAAAGGACAAATTGATTTACGCTTGCAGTTTGCTTCTTATGCCGAACATCATTTTATTTCTGCCTTGCATGGTACGGGTGTCGGTTTACTATTGGGCATGGTTAAGCAGGTTTATGCCGCAGCGACGCGTCAACTGTCAACGCCAGCGCTGACGCGTGAGTTGCAAGAAGCTCAGTTGGTGCATCAACCACCTTTGGTGCGTGGTCGTCGTGTCAAAATGCGTTACGCCCATACCGGTGGGCACAATCCGCCCATTATTGTTATTCATGGCAATCAGTTGGAAGATATGCCCAGCGCGTACACGCGTTACTTGGAGCAGCGTTTCCGTAAAGCCTTTGATTTGTATGGTACGCCCGTGCGTATTGAATACAAAACCAGTGAAAACCCTTACGAAGATAAGCCAAACAAGCTATCGGAGCGGCAAATTAAACGTAAAAAACGTTTGGTTAAATTTGTAAAAAAGGCAGAAAAACGTAAACGTCGTTAGGCGATGCTTTTTTAGGCATAGTGTTTGCTTGATAAGTCGTTAATACATCATCATTTCTGAGCGAGCCTTTACATGAAAGCTTTTAATGCCTTATCTATGCAGCGCAAACTCTGGCTTAGTTTATTGCCAGGGATGCTGCTGTCTTTGATAAGTGTGGTATTGGTGGTATTGACGTTGAATCAAGAAATAAATGCTAGGCCTGCTCAGCCTGTGGTAGTGTCCTCGAATGAACCCTTAGCGACAGCCCCACTTATTCAGTCGTTACCAATCGAATCTTCCTCTGAACTCTCTGAAGTACTAGCGGTGTTGTCTTTGGAAGCACAACTTGATAGTGGTTTTGCTCTGAGTTGGTTGCCATTGCAAGCAGAGCATAATGCGTTGTTTTCATTAATGCGTTGGTCGCAAATGGATGGGGTACAACAAGAAGCCGCTCAAACTTATGATCGTTTATTGTTAAGCGTTGCGGATTTGCAAGCCGATCAAGCTTTATGGTCTGATCCGGTTAATCTTAACCTGCCAAAATATGTGTTGGCTTTGCAACAACAATGGCAAGTGTTTCAACAAGCTATTTCTCCTATAAATCCAAATTTGAATCAACAACCTTCTGAGTTAAATCACCTAAACAATAGTGAAGTTGATCCAAGCCAAGAGACATCGTTTTCTAGTTTACAATTTGCCTTACTGGTTAGCTTAATATTAACGCTATGTTGGTGGCTGTTGGTCGTTGTATGGTGGGTGGGTTATTGGCAACAAGTATGGCTTCCCAGTTTGCATCAATCGGGTTTAGCACATCAATCTGGCGATGAAATGCAATGGCTAATGCTTGCCTCGCGTCAACGTAACCAAGAAAAACAGCAACTAAACCAGGTGTTGGCGCATTGGGAAACCTATCAAGGTCAAATTAGCGGCCAAATGCAGGTATTGCAAGCTGCCAAGTCACAAACCCATCAATGGATGTTGGATCAACAGCAGGCCAGCGGAAGGTTGTCGCAAAGCTTGACTAGAATGCAACAAACCGCTCAAGCAATGAGTGTGTTGCTTGATCGTAGCGGTAATCAAATAAGCGGAAGCTTAGCTCAGGCACAGCAAGGTCAACATACCATGCAACAGATGCGTCAAACCATGCTTACGTTCACCACGGAATTGTCGCATATTCAATCGGCTGTATCTCGATTGGTGGTGGATGGTCAATCGGTAGGACAAGTGCTGAAAGCGATTCAAGGCATTTCGGAGCAAATCGCTATGCTGTCGTTAAACGCAGCGATTGAAGCCGCTCGTGCAGGTGAATATGGTCGTGGTTTTGCCGTAGTGGCAGACGAGGTGCGTCGTTTAGCCAATAAAACGCAAGAATCAACCGACGAAATTCGTCAGATTGTCGATAATATTCAACAGGCAACGGCAGATGTGGATAGTGCATTAACGCGCAGTCGTGATTCACATCAGGTCAGCCTACAAACTACGGAACAAGCCTTGGATTGGTTGACACCTTTGTCCGCCGATTTGGCTAGCGCTAATGAACACTTGCAGCAAAGTAATGCACAGATGTTATCTTGGCAAGCAGAAGCCGAGCAAACCCAGCAATATGTGACACAACTTAAACCCACGACGGCTTCAACGCAATTAGTACAAGGTGTTGACCAGTTATCTCGTGTTGTGCAGCAACGTCCGATGCCTGCTAAACGCACTTAATTCATCAATAGGATTCACATATATGGCGCGTCGATCGACACGAAAATCAGCCGTTTCTAAATCCTCGTCTTCTTTGCTTCGAGTGGTCATTTATGCGATTGTTGCCTTGGCGATTAGCTATTGGCTGACACATCAGTTGCCTGCCAGTGTCACGGCAACCACGCCCTTTGCGGCACTTAACTCAAACTCGACTTTGCCCTTTGGTTGGCCTGTACCTATTTCTGATATTAAAGTCATCGATCCTGTTCAGTTGCTGGAAAATAAATGCTACGACGTGGGTTACAGTAATGCACGTGCCAATCCATTATGGGTCACTTATCGCTTAACCCGGCATAAAGATGATGGTGTTGATAAACGTCAATCTAAGTTCATTACCGACAGCCGAACTTCGGCACAGATTGTACATGAACATTACAATCGTTCGGGTTATGATCGTGGTCACATGGCGCCCAATCATGCGATTGGTGCTTTATGCGACGATGAAGCGCAAAAAGAAACCTTTTTGATGACCAATATTTCACCGCAGAGCAAGGCGTTAAATCAGCGTTGGTGGGAGCGATTAGAAAGGGTTGAATTCAATCACTTTACGCGTATTTTTGATAAAGTTTGGGTGATTGCTGGTCCTGTGTTTGCTGACTATCCCATTAGCTTACCTAATGGTCCTGTTCAATTACCATCAGAGTTTTACAAAATTTACCTAGCGGAAAGAGCAGGTCAGTGGCATGTATTAGCTTTTTTAGTCGATCAGGGTGTTGAAGGTAAAGAGCCACTTTCTCAATATCGCACCACGATTGCTGACATTGAAGCGAAAACTGGATTGGATTTTTTACCTGAACTATCCTCAGAAATTAAGCAAGGTTTAATTGCGGACAGTCAGGATGGCGCATGGAAACTCAACGAAGTTGATTTGATTCCCACACGCTACTAAAACGAAAGTGTGGGGGATTAACGATGCTGTTGAATCCATTCTGGCCAAGCGGTAGCTAGTGCAGGGCAAGCGCCAACAGCAGAGCGAGCGCTTAAACTCAGTGGCGCTTGCAGAATCGGTTGTGCAGAGAGTGTTTGTGCGAGACAACCAGCTTCTTCAGCGATTAATGCGCCTGCAGCAAAATCCCACAATTTTTGCTTGCCATGCAAATAAGTTTGAATACGTCCCATCGCCAACCAGCACCAGTCTAAGGCAACAGAGCCAAAACTACGCTGAGAATGGTAGGGATGTTGCTGACCGATGGCTTGAGCTAAGGATGCTTCTAATCGTTTGGTATCGATAATTGCCATGCTATGTTTGAGTTGACCACTGTGTTCAGCTGATTCACGTATTAGGGATTGTGTATTGAGCCAAGCGCCTTCGCCACGCACAGCATGAAAACATTCTTTTCGGTTGGGGTCGTACACCATGCCAGCCACTACTTCGCCCTGTTGCAACAAGGCACAGCTCACCGCATAAACCGGAATACCATGACTGAAGTTACTGGTGCCATCGAGTGGGTCTAACAACCAGCAGTTTCCCGTCGTTAACACCGCTTGTTGTTCAGCTTCGCTCATCTCTTCGCCAAGTACGGGAATATCCGGAAAGTGTTTTAGCAAACAAGCACTGATGGCATGTTGCAGTGCTAAGTCAGTTTCAGTAATTAAACTACCATCGCTTTTACGATCACTGTGCTGGCGGCCTTGACTGACATGGTCAAAAATCTGTTGTGCGGTTTGCACGACATCCAATCTTAAAGACTGCCATTGCGTTAAAAATTCTTGATTCATGTGATTATTACTTCAATAACAAATTGCGAACCGGCATAGCCCAGTACAATCATGGCGTAGCCCCAAAGCACCAAACGAGCGGCACGCTGTCCACGCCAGCCATATTTAATATGCCCCCAAATCAGGGTGGCTAAGAGCAGCCAACTGATGATTGAGAAAAAGGTTTTGTGGGCAACATGCTGCGCAATCATATTGTCAACAAAAATGGCACCGCTGAGTAGTGCAAAACTGAGCGTAATGAAGCTCGCAACCAACCATTCAAACAATGTGTGTTCCATCAGAGCCAAAGGGGGCAAGGCTCCCAATAAACCGTGCCATTTGCGTTCGCGTAAGCGCTTTTCTTGAAAAATAATTAAGGCAGCTTGAGCGGCAGCCAAGCCAAGCAAAGTATAAGCAATTAATGAGGCTAAAGCATGGATACCAATGCCCATGGCAAGGATGTGTGGTGGCGGTAACAGTGGAGCAAGCCATAGACTTAGAAGGCTCAGTGGAAACACGATGATACCCAGTGATTCCATAGGCTTTTTGAGGCTACTAATAATGACCAATAAAGTGGATAACCAGCCCGCTAAACTGAGACTAACACCCAGTCCCATATGAATGGTGGCATCGTCTAACAAGGTACCCCACAATAATATGCCATGAATGATGCTAGCTAGAACAACAAATCCGAGACTGACGTTCCTTGCCCAAGGAAGTTGATAGCCTCTCATACGTGCAAAGAGTAATGCCGTGCTGAATAAGTAAGCGAAAGATGCAATAAAAATGAGTTTACTCATAGGTTTTTCCAATTTAGGGCGCAGAAGAAAGTTCACCCTCGCTTATAATAGCAAATATAAGGAATGCACAGAATAGGACTTAGATTTTTCATGCTGCTTCGCCCTAACAAAGGCGGAACAGGATATGATAAAAATTGCAGTCGTTTCAACTAAAGGCGGTGTCGGTAAAACGACTACATCCGCGAATCTCGGTGCGTTATTGGCAGAAATGGGGATGCGAGTCCTCTTGGTTGATGCCGATACTCAGCCATCTCTTTCTAAAATTTTCGATATTCAGCAAGCTAAAAATGGCATTTCGCATGTCATGATGAATGCGGCGATTACGACCGATGAAATTTCAACAGTAGACATCGAATTTGAGCATGGTTGTCTTGATCTGATTACCTCTGATTCTGCCGATGGCTCATTGGGTAATTGGTTGATCAATCGAGCGGATCGCCTCTATCGCTTGCAGTCTCCGTTAGCGAATCCTGAATTATCTGATCTCTACGACATCGTTATCATCGACACGCCAGGCGCCGTCGGTCCATTGCTGGATGCTGCCATTTTAGCAGCCGACATTCTGATTTCCCCAGTTGTGACCGAAACAGTTGCCGCTCGTGAGTTTGAGCAAGGCACGATTGCATTGCTAGATCGATTTGAGTGTTTGCCATCGTTACGTTTACCACCGATTAAGGTTGTCTTGTATCGTCAAGACAGAACCAATGATGCCAAACAAGTTGCCGACTATATCCGTGGCGCACACTTACGACTTAAAGGTCGAGTTGAGGTGCTCAATACCGTGGTACCTCAGTCTAAAGCCTACAAAGAAGCCGCTACCAAGCGACTACCCGTGCATCGTCATGACTACAAAGCCACCTCATCAACACCCTGCGCTTCTGAAGTGTTTCACAGTCTTGTATTTGAACTTTTCCCTAACCTCGCCTTGGCGGGCATTAAAAGTGGCTGGGAGGCACGTTAATGAGCGATTCAAACAAAAAAATTTCCATGCGCGATGTGACTTCGACCGTATCAGATGCCGTCACTGAACACAAAACCGTTGACCCCAATTTGATTACCGACAAGTCGGTCGATGATCGCGTTGATTTTGGCAATGTCTTATTGAACCGCCTGACACAACAGCAAACAGACGTAAAAACCATCTTTCCGAAAGGAATGCCGACCAATGGTAAGCGTGTGCCAACACCGAAAACCAAAATTAATGTCGCCGAATCTATTGGTGGGGTGAGTAATCCAACCAGCAATATCCCTGAGTTAAAGGCGGTGATGTCGAACTTAACAGGGCTACAAGATGGGGCTTTATTGACCATCCGTGTACCAGAACTGCAACCCTACGATCGTAACCCACGTAAAGATCCCAATGAACGCTTTGAGGACATTAAAAACTCGCTACGTGAGAGCGGTGCGAAAACCGTCACCTTAGAAGTGACGCGTCGAGATGGTGATGACTATTTCATGGTGGCCAAAGGCGGTAATACCCGTCTTATGGCACTCAAAGAGCTGTGGAGTGAAACCTACGATGCCAAATACGAAGAAATCACCTGTATTTATCGTGCTTGGCAGGGCGACCTTGTCGCCCTAGCGGCACACTGGATTGAGAACAACCTACGCGGTGACATGACCTTCATGGATCAAGCCTTGGAAATGCAAACCCTCAAAGAAGAGTTGCAGAAGCATTTGGGTGTTGAGTTGTCGCAAAGAAAGTTCATTGAAGAAGTGGCGAAGTTTGGGGTGGTGCTTAGCCAAGCGAAAGCGAACTACATGTTTTTTACCGCCACTAAGCTAGTGATTTTGGGCAATCAGTCAAAACGACTAAGTTATAACACCACTAGGGCGATTCAACCATTATGCCAAAAATTTATTAAATTGGGCGAGGCTTCTGGGTTAGTAGAAGAGGATGCATACGATCAGATCATTAATCCCGCATTACGCATTTTGACTGAGTCTTTACGCTTAAGTGAAGCGAGAGGCGAGGATCCTTCGATTGACGTGGACTTCTTAGAAAGAACCATGGTGCAGATTGCCTCTGATGTGTTCGATATGAAGATTAAGGAGGTTAAAAAAGCCATTGGTAAGGTTGCAGTGGAAGAAACGCAACCTACACCAGAAACACTATCGACAACAACAGCCGTTCAGTCGTCTGAACCCGCCGCAAAAGCCATCGAAGCGCGATGGACTTACCAAGACCCAAGTAAGAAAAAGATAGTACACATTAAACCTACTGGAGCTGGCATTGATGAATCTCTCGATCCACCGCCTGATGACCATGCAGGCCCACTTCTCAACTCGGAGACGGAGGTACAGCAGTGTCAGCCCCAGCAGGTTTATAACGTCAATCCTAACATCATGCACTTAATTGAAAAGTACCACTTAATGCCGTTTTTTGTTGAGAGCAACAACATTCCAGGTGGTGCCGGCTTTTATTTTGAAACCAATGCAGAGATGCAGCTGAATAAAGAGCAGGCCTCGATGTTTTGGATTCTGTTGATGATTAGTCAACAGATTGCTGAAGTTGAATGTTTGCCAGAAAGCAGTCATTTCCGTTGGCTTTATACCCAAGCGAGTGAAGAAGAGCGTGAGCTTTTCTTAACCATGAGCTTGGGTATTGAAAGCATGATGGGAGCATCGCCCTTGTTTGATGCGGTGTATCTCATTGAAGTCTTTCTTTTCGAACCCAAGTTACTGGATGTCTTAGATGAAGCGCATGATAAGAGTGGTGTGAAATGGCAAGTAACTTAAAACACGATGTTGATTTTGCCCTGTGGTTTGTGGTGCGTGGAGCATCGATTGAAATGATGCGTGATCTCTTTGAGATGACACCTGCCACGGTGCGTGGCTCTCGCAAGCTCCTGAACATCGATACACCCAAAATCGATGAAGACCTAAATCCTGAATACAAAGAGTATGTCATTTTGCTGTGGCAAGCCTTTGAAACAGAATTGCAAAGTCATGATGATCGTATTCAAGCGTGGATGCATTTGTACAAAAATGTTTTGGAAAAGCAAACCAACTTAGCCACGCTCTATAGCCTCGTCAAAAAAGCCATGATTGAGGATGATGACGATGACTATTGAGATCAATCCTCTGCAACAGATGATTCGCGAGACACTGCTCAGAAAGCATACACCAGAGCAAGTCGAAGCCATTATGTCGGGTTCAGGTCAAGCCAGTAGTGAGACTGATTCCAGTCAAGATGGCGCTGCTAAAACACCAGAATCATTACAAGATGAGTATGAAGCGGATGGTGTATTGGTTTCTCTCGATCAAAGCTTCATTAAACCGCCTAAGGCGAATCCTAAAACTGACGGCATACCTATGTGTGCCGCTGGTAAAAAAGGCGTTCCAAACGGATTTTTACGCTGTTCTTTGTTTGGTGTGGTTGAAAAGGGCGAGCGAAAGGCGAGAGAGATGGTCAAGCTCGCAGCGCAAGACGGTATCGAAATCTATCACAGTGGGTATGAGCTTGACCAAGATGATCTTGATGCTTGGGCAACCCTATGTCATATGGCAACCATTCATGGTACTGACACGCTCATTCGATTTACGGGTTCGGAGTTTTTGAAATCTCTAGGTAAGCAAACGGGAAAGTCTCAGTACGACTGGTTATTGAAGTGCGCGATGCGTCTAAGAGCGCAGTCTATTCAGATTAAGTCAGGACGTTATAGCTACATTGGCGGACTGGTTCGCAATTTTTACCATGACGAAGTAACAGGCCAGTGGGTTGCTGAAATCGATTCTGCTATCTCTGCTTTATTCGGGCATGGTGATTGGACGCAGCTGGAGTGGGAAAGACGAAAACTCATTAAAAGCCATTTAGGACGTTGGTTATTGGCGTTCTTTGAGTGCAGTAAACCTATGGGACGATCAGCACGGATTGTTTACGGTATTGATAAGTTGCATCAAATGAGCGGTTCTCAAATTAAAGAAATGCGATCGTTCAAATACAAGATTAACCGTGAACTCGCAACCATCTCGAATTTGACAGGCTGGCTCATTACCTGGGAAGGAAACAATCTGTGCGTGGTTAAAGACCCTAAAGCGATGATTGCAGGCATCTCAAAATGAGTGGGTATTTGAAACAAAGTATCCACTGATATTGGGACAAAGTTCTGATTGTTGTTCATTAAAAACTTGGTAAGCAATTTTTATGCCGTTATGGTCATACCTTGTGGCAATCATCTAATGGTTGTTACAAGATGCTCAAGCGGCTTTGGTTAAAAAGATACGCCAACAAGGCGTAAGCAAGCCGTCAGGCGAGCGGTCTTTTTAGCTGAAGCTGCGTTATAGCCAGTATGCACAGACATAGCGAAGGCGCATCGCTTGCCTCTTTCGCTGTTCACTGTGTGAGCAGGTTGTTAGGCATAGCTTTTGGCGTGGACTTTTGCCAAGCGTAAGCGCGTGCAAAAGACATGAAAAAAGCGGTAATTGAATGCGGAAAGAGCAGATGGCGAGCAAGCGGTGTGACTGAGCGGGTTGGTAAACAGTACGGGCATATCGGTAACGCTTCGGAGGTATTTCACTGGGAATCAGTTAAAACACTGCTGGTTTAGGCAGTGGTTTTAGCGATGCAGGTGGTTTTTACCATCGGCATATCGGTAACGCTTCGGTAGGTGATTCCTAGGGAATCAGTTAAAACACTGCTGGTTTAGGCAGTGGTTTTAGCGATGCAGGTGGTTTTTACCATCGGCATATCGGTAACGCTTCGGTAGGTGATTCCTAGGGAATCAGTTAAAACACTGCTGGTTTAGGCAGTGGTTTTAGCGATGCAGGTGGTTTTTACCATCGGCATATCGGTAACGCTTCGGTAGGTGATTCCTAGGGAATCAGTTAAAACACTGCTGGTTTAGGCAGTGGTTTTAGCGGTGCAGGTGGTTTCTACCATCGGCATATCGGTAACGCTTCGGTAGGTGATTCCTAGGGAATCAGTTAAAACACTGCTGGTTTAGGCAGTGGTTTTAGCGGTGCAGGTGGTTTCTACCATCGGCATATCGGTAACGCTTCGGAGGTGCTTCACTAGGAAGCAGTTAAAACATGGCTGGTTTAGGCGGTGGTTTTAGCGATGCAGGTGGTTTTTACCATCGGCATATCGGTAACGCTTGCAGGGTGTTTCACTGGGAAGCAGTTAAAACATGGCTGGTTTAGGCGGTGGTTTTGGCTGTGCAGGTGGTTTTTACCATCGGCATATCGGTAACGCTTCGGAGGTGCTTCACTGGGAAGCAGTTAAAACATGGCTGGTTTAGGCGGTGGTTTTGGCTGTGCAGGTGGTTTTTACCATCGGCATATCGGTAACGCTTCGGAGGTGTTCACAGTGTGAACAGTTAAAACACGGCTGGTTTTAGTAGTGGTTTTGGCGGTGCAGGTGGTTTCTACCATCGGCATATCGGTAACGCTTCGGAGGTGATCGCAGTGCGATCAGTTAAAACACGGCTAGTTTAGGCGGTGGTTTTAGCGGTGCAGGTGGTTTTCACCATCGGCATATCGGTAACGGTTCGAGAGTGTTCTCCGAGAGAACAGTTAAAACATGGCTGGTTTAGGCGGTGGTTTTAGCGGTGCAGGTGGTTTTCACCATCGGCATATCGGTAACGGTTCGAGAGTGTTCTCCGAGAGAACAGTTAAAACATGGCTGGTTTAGGCGGTGGTTTTAGCGATGCAGGTGGTTTTTACCATCGGCATATCGGTAACGTTTCATCGGCATATCGGTAACGTTTCATCGGCATATCGGTAACGGCGTGTTGTTTGTAAGTTGTTGATACTGAACTTTAATAAAGCGTTTTTTGACGGCTATAGAAGTTTTATAGAAGTTTAATAGAAAGCGCGTGCGTGAAGACGGTTAAAAAAACGGTTGACAGTTGCTTGCTGGTTTTGTGTGGTTTGAGGTGGTTTGAGGTGGTTTGAGGTGGTTTGAGTGTTCACAGTGTGAGCATTGTTGAGAAATGTTTTTTTGTGGTTGTCGGAAGTGTTTGGTTAAGAGGTTTTTCATGGCTGTCGGAATAAAAGACTTAAGGGATAAGGGGGACGTTAGGCTGGATCTGGTGGCTTATTGGCTAACTGATCTTGTGGTTGGCATGTATGAGCTATCGAGCTATGTGAAACGTTTTCCTAATTTGCCTGTTTGTTTGGATGTGGTGAAGGTTCGTGAGTCAATGCAATTGGAGTGGCGTTGGCAAGGATCGACCAAACGGGTGAAACCTACCGAGATTGATGAGTCTGCTAGTGAATGGATCTCGGGTAATTTTTTAAGTGAGTTCCTCAGGGTGAATGCAATGGTGGTCATGGTGAATACACAGGTGAAACTCTTGGCTAAGGTTCATGAGACACAGCTTGGATTTGAAAATGGTTGGCCTGCAACTGATCTTCATGCCTTGGCGCAATCATCAACGACATTGCCAGATTCAGTGTTGGATGCGTTGGATACCGTGACCGCACAGAGAGCAGTGCCATGAGTGATTTACCGTTGCACCAATGTCGGTGTTTACGTGAACCGTGTACAGCGGCTCGCAAGCTCGCCGATTCCGACGCAAATCCTCTTGCCCGTGGCTTCGCCTTGGCAAGACTGTTTTGCTGTCGGGTGACTTTTGGATTGTTAAGTTTGATTGCCAGTATTGTTTTTTTCGGTTGTTGATTTTCGTTGATGGAGAGTGGATTGATGGATAGCGTTAATGCAGGAAAGGTTGAGATTGGTGCAAATGATTTGGTACCTGGTTCTTTAGGTTTTTCCTTGTCGGGTGTGTCGGGTTCGGTGATTGGTGGTAGTGCTCACACGGTGAGCAGCAGTCATGCACAAGACCTCAAAGAAGAAATTGGGGCAAGTGCTGAGAAAACGCGACGCGAACGCATTGAGGATGAGTTTAATTCGATTGGTCGTTTGGAGTCCTCGGCTGAGGATTACATGACCTTGCATACGCGTGAAGCTTACCAGTTGTTCGTTGGTAGAGCGGGTACGCAAAAGCGTATTGTTGGAGCAACTACGGCGGCAGCTGGGTTGAAAAACGTATGGATGTTATCGGGTAACGATAATCCTGTGGCAGATTGGGTTTTGGTTGGAGCAACGCAATCGCTGAATGATTTGGAGGTCTACATCGATGAGTGGACAGCAAAGCTAACCGATCGATTGGCAAAAGCGAAAGAGATTGGTTTGGAGTTGAGTGTCATGTCATCGGCGACACCTTTGCGATTAAGTTTGGGGTATCGCTCACCCTACGGTTATCTCATTTCGATGGTGTTGGTAAAGCTTGATTATTTGGTTCGTTTGCTGCGCTCATTAAATGGCAAAGCCTCAATGAGTGATGACAAGATGAATGAGATTCGCTTAGAGGTAACGCATCGTTTCCGCTCACTGGCTAACCAGGTTACGAATTCGGCTCGTTCTCTCATCGACGATCGCATGTTAGCCCTGTCTCGTGCGGATTGGCTATCGGATGATGAGCAAGCCCAAAAGCGCGTGGCGTTTGTGAATCAGGCATTTGGTCCAATTCCTGTTGAAATTTTTAATGGCTCTCTTGCGCCAACCTTTGGTCGCCGCCGTGTTCGACTGTCGGCTGATGAACTTCGCTTGTTAAACGACACGGCAATTGAAGCCGAACGTCGGGCTTTGTTGTTGCAAGCCTCAGCGCAAACCAGTGAGTCGGTGGTTGGTTAACTGCCTGTTCACCGTGTGAGCAGTATTGGATTTTTGATTAGGTTAAAAGGAAGCAAAATGCACCAAAAAGAATTATTGAAGTCGATTGTCGAACAGTTGAAGCAGCATGGACATAGTTTTACGGACGTTCAAGTTAAAGCAACCCTTGATGCCTTTGATGCGGTTGTTTGTGATGCCATGCGTCGAGATGAAGAAATTGCGTTAGCGGGATTAGGAAAGTTTAACACCGTCATTCGTGCTGCGCGAACAGGGCGCAATCCTGCCACAGGTGCTTCGATTGAGATTCCAGCTAAGAAATCGGTTGGGTTCAAAGTCAGTAAAAAGTTGCGTGATTTGTTCACAGTGTGAGCAGTGATTAAACGGGAGAGAAAGAGATGAGTATTTGGAAGAAGGTTAAGTTTTTTCTGTTGCTTAACTTACATTACTTGTTAGGCCCCGCGCTATTTGTTCTGGGTCTGCTATCCGCTATCAATGAAGTGTTCGTAGTTGGATTTATAACATGGATGTTGATGATTGTTTGGTATCCAGCCAGTGATTTTTATACGAACGTGATTCGTGAACATGAGCGTGAATTAGGGTTGTATGACCATGAAAGCGCGGTAAAGGTTATTTGATGATGTTCACCGAGTGAACACTAAATTTTTAAAAAAGTGAGGATTGAAAAATGAGTCGTGATAGTTTTTTTGATGTGGGTAATTTGGCTGAAGCACCACAGTTACGTTTCGTCAATGTCGGTACTGAAAAGCGTGCAGTAGCAGATATGCGCGTCTTTTGTGCCAAATACGCGCGTGATGCTAGTGGTGAGCTTAAAGAGCGTGCGGATAGTTTTTGGATCAATGTGTCACTGTGGGGTTCTAAAGCTGAACGTGCGGCCAAGTTATTAACCAAGGGTGCTCGTGTTTGCGTGGTGGGTGAATTGGGGCAACAGAAGTGGGTTGATAAGGAAACGGGTGAACAAAAATTCTCCTTCACTGTCACGGCCAGTGATGTGTTCTTGGATCTCTCGCGTGTGAGCAATATTCATTGGCAAGAGCGTCAGTCGCATAGCAGCGATGCCGTGCAACCACCGATGGATTTACCACCTTTGGATGCCTATGACGATATGCCCACGGCAGTTGAAGCATCGCCTTCGACTGTCACTGAGCCAGTAGCTGATGCGAAACAACCTGGTAAGCGTAACAAGGGCATGAAAGAAGCATCGGAAGCGATGTCTTAAGAATCTGGTTGTCTGTTCACTGTGTGAGCAGATGACAAGATGTCGAAAAACGCAGGATCAGTCAGAGCGACCAGCGGCAAAACTGGATAAGTGGCGAGAAGGGGCAACCCGCCAAAGCTTAGGCTTTGGTCGTTCTTACAGTAGGTGTGAGTCCTACTCAAAAAATCATCCTAAGTCTGGTCGGGTAAGTGCCAGCACCAATTCTCATGTGCATTGAGCGATGAGTGAACATGAAAATTGAAGATATTTGTGTCAATAAGTGGTCAAAATTTGGGGCAACCTATGAATTTAATGATTGTTGAATCGCCTAATAAAATTAAAAAAATTGAATCCGCCTTGAAGTCAATCGGTGGTTCATGGCGTGTTGAGGCTTCTGTTGGCCATGTCCGTGATTTGGATGATGAAGCAAAAGAGGGTGATTTGGTGTCAGGTGTGTCAGCCGATTTGCGACCACGTTATTGCCCGACCGAACGCGGCCGCTCAGTGATCGCTAAATTGAAAAAGTCGATTGCACAAGCGGATAAGGTTTATCTGGCAACTGACCCAGATCGCGAAGGTGAAGCAATCAGTTGGCACTTGGCACAAGCGTTAGGATTAAAAGCAGGTGATTACGTTCGCGTCACCTTTAACGAAGTCACTAAATCGGCCATTGCTAAATCACTAAAGAACGAACGTTCAATTGATAACCGCTTAGTGGCCGCACAAGAGGCTAGGCGTGTGCTTGATCGTCTGGTGGGCTTTGCTGTATCGCCATTGGTATCCAATCTGTTGCATGCGAAAGCTTCAGCGGGTCGTGTGCAGTCACCAGCGGTAGGTCTTGTTGTCGAACGTGAGCGTGCGATTCGTAACTTTAAGCCAGTCGATCATTATGCCGTTCGTTTGTCGTTTGATGGCGGCTGGAGTGCTGATTGGGATTTCAAACCTTTGCTCAAAGCCAAAGGTGTTCTCACAGTGAGCAGCGATGATGATGTTGAGGATCAAGGCGAAGCATCAACTAGTGTCTGGCAGGATAAAGCCTTTGCACAGCAAGTAGCCAAAACCTCTCGCGTGGTTGTTCGTGGTTATGTCGAGCGTGTCGAGTCTCGATCACCCAGTGGAGCCTATACCACCAGTAGCTTGCAGCAAGCGGGTGGTAATGTCCTTGGTTGGTCGCCTAAAAAAGTCATGGATGTGGCGCAAAAACTCTTTGAAGGTGGTTTGATTACCTATCATCGTACCGATAGTCCCAATCTATCGGTTGAAGCAATTGAAGCCATTAGACAATTGGCACAAAGCAAAAATTATCCCTTGCCAGCGTCTCCTAGACGCTTTAGAGAGAAAGGCGATGCTCAGGGCGCTCACGAAGCGGTCAGACCAACCCACTTTGAAGATGAGGTGGGTGAAGAAGCCGATAGCGATGGGCGTAAGCTTTACAAGTTAATCTGGAGACAAGCGGTTGCCAGTCAGTTAGCCGATGCTACCTATGATGCGCGTTTGGTATTACTGGAAAGCGTTGATGCTTTAGCGAATGGCTATAAGCCAGTGTTTCGTGGCAAAGGGTCAAAACTTAAAACACCAGGTTTTCGCGTGTTAATGGGCGAGGACAAGGAAGATGATGGAGACCTATCCAATCCCATTCCAAAACTTGCTCAAGATCAAGTTTTATTGGTGCAAAAAGCCGATATGAGTGCGAAAAAAACCAAGCCACCAGTGCGTTTTACCATGTCATTGTTGGTCAAAAAACTTGAGAACAGTGGCATTGGTCGTCCATCGACCTATGCGGTCATTATGGACAATATCATGTCTCGTGGCTACATCAGCGAAGAAAAAAAGAAGCTGATACCCAGCCCTCTCGGTGAGCAACTGTGGGATGCGTTGAACTCGGCTAAGTTTTCATTTATACAAGTGAGTTTTACTCGAAGCATCGAGGGGCAGTTAGACCTTGTATCTGAAGGCAAGGCGAATTATGCCCAAGCCATCAGTGGCATGTGGACACAATTGAGCGCTGAGATTGCTGTTTTACCAGAAGCGGCAAAAACTCGGCCAGCCAAAGCAACTAAGCCCGCTATACCCGTGCCTGATGATGCCATTACCTGTCCTAAGTGCAAGAAAGGCAAGCTCATTGCGAAGACTGGACAATATGGACAGTTTTGGTCATGCAACGCTTATCCCAAGTGCAAGACATCATGCAAGGACAAAGAAGGTCAGCCTGATTTGGAGACAATTAAATGACTCAACCATCTAACCTTAAAGGTATGCCACGTCCTTATGCCGTGGCGAAAGCCTTAGGTGTGATTGAGGCAAGAATCGCCCCTTTAGTGGAGGCGATGAATCAAATACCGCTCATTCAGACGATAGCCAGTTGTGAAGGACACAGAGGATGGTTTTTCTTGTATTTACCGCCTTATGTTGCCTTTAACTCCACGGTAGATATGGCAGGAGCCATTGAAAAGGCATTGCGATCTTGTGATGACCCAATCAGTAGCCTTAGTTTGAATTATTACTGGCATGTGACAGGAAGCTTTAATGAACATGGCGAATTGAGATTCGTGTTGACTATTCCTGGCATTAATTCACGTCATCCAATTAAAGCAACCAGAGCTAAGGTAGATCGTGATATTCAGCGCATCATTGAATTACTGCCCAAGGCGTATGAGCTGCTGCCAGACGTGATTGAGCAGGTAAATCATTATTTGAAATCTGTTTTAGAGTCTGTTGAGTTAACGAGAAATTAAATGATGCCAAAAATACGAATCATGATGTTGTATGTGATTGCCTGGGGTAGTGCCATTGCCTTACCAGTGCTTTACGCTTTGAACCACTATGGCATTGGTTATATCAAGGTGAATTTAACACCGAGCATTGATAAAGGCATTTATTGGGTGATGCCTGGCTCACCCGTCACGAAAGGTGATGATGTGGCTTTTCACTATCAAGGTGCGTTTTTTGAAAAAGGCATAGAGCTATTGAAACATTGTGTTGCGATGGAGGGCGACACGATTGAACGTCGTGGCAATCAGGTATTCGTGAATCAGTTTGCAACGCCAGCGATGCTAAAGCCTACCTCATTGCAAGGTAAAGCGTTAATCCCAGGGCCAACGGGTGTCATACCAACAGCCCATTTTTATGTGTTGGGCGATCACAAGGATTCGTTCGATTCTCGCTATACCTATGTGGGCTTTGTGCATCAAGATCAGGTCATTGGTAGAGCCGTCAAAATTGTAGGTTGGGGTTTTTAATGCGCGATGAGTTAGACACAAAAACCGAAGACATGTTTCCGTTAGAACGTGCTCAGGCAGTATTTCAAGCGTGGATGCGTCCTTTTGCGGATTTAGAACAATTGAATGATGCCATTGAAGACTTGATGCGTGGTGATTTGTTTTCGTTAGAAGGTGGTGAGCCGTGCGCGTAAAACTACTGTCATTACTGATTGGACTGAGTGTGGCAACGGCGAATGCCGTGGATGTCATCGGTCCTGTTTACCCTATCAAAGAACCCAGTTTACTCGATAGCATTCTTAGCAAGCTGAAGCAAATGGAACAAACAGGTCAAATTCAACAGATGCAACAGCAGTGGCAAAACATGGCACGCGATCGCGTGATGAATCCACAAGGCACGTCATTGCCCAGGGTTATTGCAAACAGTCAGCGTTTCTATGATCCATCCATTACCGTCAATAGAGACATTTATTTGCCAGACGGTCAACTGCTTCACAAGGCCGGAACAGTGGTCAATCCACTGAGCATTAAGTCGTTTTCAAAGCGCATGATTTTTATTGATGCAACCGTTCAATCTCAAGTGAATTGGGCCAAAAATCAGTATGAGCAATCGGGTTGGCGAGATAAGGTCATTCTCGTTAAGGGTAGCTATGTTGATGTGATGAAAGCATGGAAACATCCCGTGTATTTTGACCAGTTGGGCGGGACTTTAGGTCAGAGAGAGACACTGGCTCAACGTTTTAGCATTCGAGCGGTACCCAGTGTGGTGTACCAGTCAGGCGACAAGTTAATCATTGAAGAGGTGAAGTTATGAGTGTTATTCGACGTTTGTTTGAAGATGGAACATCCGAAATATTGCCGAATATGGGACATGCGAATGTGGGTGACGTGGTTCGTGTTGAAGATGATGCTTCGCCCGAGATGGGGTCTTGGGTGTGGCATGAGCTGACGGCTACAGAACCGATGAATGAATTGTCGATCACTGAAAAATCACAAGACTATGCCAGTCGTTATCAAGGCGTTGAGCCTCAGTCGTTTGGTAACGAGGATATTTCGATTCGTTTTGAACAAAGTTCGGATAAACGTATTTTTGTTTATGCCACAGACGCTTCCTTGCGCCCAGTTCTATTTCGAGATGGTAAGCAGACTGAAGATCAGCGACTGATTGAATTGGCCATTTGGTTGGAAGATGAGCAAGCAAACATTTATGGATCGGTCGTTAATCCGCTAGATGATGTGCGCGTTTATTATCGTATCTTACCGACGGGCAAGGTAGAGCTAGGCATGTTTGGTTATTTTATCGACCCAACAGCAGGTTATTTATCCGAATTGGAAACGGTGCCTAGCTATGTGCTTGAAGCTATGTCGGAGCGTATTATCAAAAAAATTAACAATCCTAAAATAATGTTGTGATCGTCAATGAATACTACGATCGAAAATCGTCAGCAGAGGAACAAAATACGCGCTATTGCTTTTGGTGCGTTCCTTTTCGTTTGGTTTATGACGAGCTTGCTGTTTGGCCAGCAGGCAAAGGCCGAGCAGTCAACCACCTGTAACGGTAAATTTGCCAACCCTGTTACCGATTACTGTTGGTCGTGCGTTTTTCCCATCAAAATTGCAGGCGTGTCTTTGTTCAATCAAGGACAGTTGGATAAGCCCAGTAACACGGATGCGGTGTGTACCTGTGCAGGACCTAGTGGGACTATCGTTGACGGAAAGGTGGGCGTATCTACCTCGTTTTGGGAACCAATCACCATGGTTGACGTGGTACGCAAGCCATTTTGTTTAGCAGGCTTGGGCGGTATGGATTTAGGCAATGTTGTTGATGCTCCCAATGCTGGTGTCACGACGCTTGATGGCGGTGGTGCATCGCGCGAAGCTTTTTATCAAATTCACTGGTATGTCAATCCGATCCTTTACTGGCTTGAGGTGTTGCTAGATAACGATTGTTTAGAGCGAAGCCCCTTTGATCTCGCTTATATGACGGAAATTGATCCCTTGTGGAATGATGACGAGATGACGATGCTCATCAATCCCGATGTGTTTCTTTATGCCAATCCCGTGGCTCAGATTGCCTGTAGTGCGGATTGTGTGACGGCTTCAGC
The DNA here is from genome assembly GCA_964519885.1 of uncultured Francisella sp. GTDB lineage: Bacteria > Pseudomonadota > Gammaproteobacteria > Thiomicrospirales > Thiomicrospiraceae. The sequence continues at coordinate 103,804 of CAZFLX010000002.1, forward strand.
AGGGTTTGCTAACCCGATCACTTATTGGTGTGCTGGATGTCAGGGAAGCTTGTTTCCGATGACGGGTAAGGTCGAAAACCATGTTGGCATGGTTGAGTCATCGAGTTTGCTATTGCAACGATTTACGGCTAAAGCACATCGAGAATTGATGATTTGGGGTGCAACTGGCAGTGATGGCATGTGCTACAAGTATCCCAAGTACATGATGGACAAAACCGACTACAAGTATTCGATGTTGTTTCCGGTACCGCAACGCAAAACCAACGGTACATGTTGCCAACCATACGGGCGAACCACGGCGTTATGGGGTTCAGGCACAACCTTTCCCTTCTATGGTGAAGATGTGGTGTATCAGATTTTTAGAAAGCGCGATTGTTGCGCGGGTTCAAGTATTTTGAATGGGGCTAAATAATGAAATACCGAGTTGGTTTGACGGCAGTGCTGTTATTCGTGAGCATGAAAAGTTTAGCGGTAGAAGTTACTACGGCAGAGCTGGAGGCGGCTAAACGCCTATCACAACAAGCGGTGCAAGATGCTAGTCTTGCTTATCAAGCACAAATGGCACAAAAAGCGAATAATCATTCGTTACCGTCGGTGAATTTGACGCAATTGCCTACACCGCAGGCGAGTCTTACCAACCTACAGGGTTGGGTAAGGCAAGCGCAATCAACTCAGTTACTGGCGGGGCAAGAGCACCCAGTAAAAGGCATTGTATTCGTTTCTTTCTCAATGCCAGAACAAGCCATTAAAAACTACTTGATGCAGGTAGCACGTATCCATGGAGGCAGAAGCATCAAACTCTCCATACGCGGTCTTGACGAGTCTAATAGCCTGATTAAAACACAGCAGCGCATCTCAAAACTCATGACAGGCATGGGAGCCGAAGTAGACATCGATCCAGGTGCGTTCGAGCGTTTCAATGTGCAACAAGTACCCGCGATGGTGTTCTACAAGGACGACCCCTTGGGCGAGGCTCAATGCGCTATTAAGGGCGAAAAAAGCAACCATCAAACCGACTATTTGATGGTCTACGGTGACGTATCCATTGATTACGCCATCGATCACCTACTCAAAGATAAGTCGGCGAAGCAATGGCAAAACGAACTAACCGCCATGCGTGATGCTGTGGTTGGGAAGCTGTAGGTTATGACTCTAAGCTGGGTTAAACTCAATACGTACTTGCATACCAAGGGCATTGGCAGCTCTTGTCAGCGTCGTCAATGTCAAACTGGGATCGGTTGCATCCAGCAATCGATTCAGCGCAGCACGGCTGGTGTGCATTTTTTCTGCAAGGCTCGTCTTGGTCAGTTTTTTAGCTTCCATTTCTTGGGCAATTTGCCAAGCCACGACTCGCTTAAGCGCAATTGCAGAGCAAGCTTCAAGAGTTCCTTCTTCCAGCAAAAATTCATCAAAATTGCTACCAATATGTGGATTCATTTTTGTGCCTCCTGTAAGGCTTTTAACCGTTTTCTTGCCAGTTCAATATCGCTTATTGGTGTCTTATCGGATTTTTTAATAAAGCCATGTAGTAACACCATCGTGTTATCTACAACGGTAAATAGAATTCGCGCAATTCGGCTCTTAAGGCTGATACGAACTTCCCATAAGTTTACTTCCATCTTTCGCACAAGCGGCATACCCAGTGGCCAGCCTAATTGCACTGTTTTAATGTCCTCACCAATTGTTTTTTTGTCATCTTGCGAAAGCGTTTTAAGCCAATCACGTACAGGCTCACCATCTCGCAAGGTCGTAAAAAACCTGACATCAAGTCTTAATTTATTCATGGATAAATTGTATCACAAATGGTACGAAAGACACACGCACCATTTTTTCAAGTTATAGAGAAAACAGCCATGCTCCTCCTAACCGACCGCACCCGTAAAGTATCAGCTATTCTGTCCTCTGTATGGATGCTGGTGTTAACGCTATCGCCAACATTAACAGCCGTTGCCGACGATGCAGCCTTTAGTGCAGGTAAAGCAGCGGGGCAGACGGGCGTAACTCAGTCAATGCAGGTGTTCCAAAATACCAACCAACTACAAAACATGGGTATTACAGGCCTTGGTACACAAAGCGCACCGAGTAATTTAACTACCTTGTATAAAGGACAGGGTAAAAATGGCGCAGACAGTATTGGGGCATTAAATCAAGCAGGTGTACAGGTAATGCAAGCTTCACAAACCTGTGCATCGACTGATGCCGCTTGTCAGGCACGAAAATCATTAAATACCAACTACAACAATGCTCAATCAGGAATCAGTTCAACTGCTGCCTACAAACAGCGTGCTAAAGCGATTCAGGCGGCGCAGAGTAGCATGGATCCATTGGCTATTTTAGGTATTGGCATACCCAATGCAGGTGGCGGTAGTGTTTGCGTGCAAAGCACTGCAACAGTGCCGTCCTATCAGACAACAACCTCGTGTCTACAGGCGACATTCCAGACGCTCCATAGTCTGCCTGTATTGCCTGTCACCACTGGAACATTGCAAACAAGTCCTTACTGCATTGATCCAACCATGACCTTATCATCGAATCAGTCTTTGTGCAGCAAGACAGTCTATAGTTGTCCCAATGGCGGTACATTGAATGGTACGAGTTGTGTGATCAACTCAACAGCTATAACAACAACCAATACTAGAAAGGTAAATCAAGTTTTACAAGAGTCTGGTTGGGGAAATGGAGGAGATAGATCTATAAATACAGTGTCAGATATTGATGCTGATTACACAATTTCAGGCTGTGGTGGTTGGTCTGGGCATTTACCACCAGGCCAACCAATTACCTTGAGCAATGCTTACTATAATGGAAATAAATGGTCTTGTGGTTATAAAGGCTACGTCAATGGGCAGGTTGTAATTGACACAGGACCAAACTCAGTGGCTTGCTGGGATAGTTCTTACAATTGCGTTGTATCTCGAAATGTAGATGAAATTTATGCTTTACCACTACCGTTATCAGGGTCTGTTCCTAAAGTTGTTGATGGCTATATTCCTGGAAACGGTACTGCATGGAATGATGGGTCTGCTTATATCTTTGGAGGTGCTTTGACATATAGCGTGAACGATTCATTTTCAGATATAAATGCAGTTTTAATTTCCGCAGACAATAATGACATTTATCGCGTTGATCTTAGTATGGATGGCGTCAACTGGGATACTGTTGCTGATATTGATCCTGGTTGCTGCTGGGGAATATTTCAAAACACTATAGGTATTACGCCGCGAAAAGCCAAATATGTCCGCGTATATCCTGTAACAGGGGATGGATCTTACTCTATTGCTGAATTGCAATTGTTGTCCTATACAAATACACAATGCACAAATGGAGGTAGTTTAAGTAATAACGGATGCTCTCAGCCAACTTATCCTGCTACTTCATCATATCAAACCGCTTCCCCTGGTTGTATGGGCGCACCTGTCCCAACGGGAGCCGTGTCTAACGGCACACAACTTGTTTCAGCAATGGTCAACGGACAAGCAGGCTTAACCTGTCAAACAACCTATTATTCATGCCCAGCGACAATGAACATGAATGGCATGTTGTGCGAAGACCCGTCGAAGCCATCCTATCAAAACCCAAACTGCAAATACTTAGGCAAGGACACCAATACCCAAGGTGAAACCTATCTATGTCTGAACAACCAGCTCGATGAGTGCGCTGCGCTTGATCTAAGTCAATGCACCAATACGAACAACGCCTGTATTTTTACTGATAACGTGATTGGCAGTAATACCTATGGGCAGTGTATCGCCACGCAAAAAGACTATTCCTGTACCGTGCCAGCACAAACCACCACCATCAACCAATGCGGTTACGACCCTATGTGCTACAACGGCAACTGCTTTACGCCACCAGGGACACAATGCGAGGCGACACCAACAGGCGATCAATGCACCACCGATTTATCACAGGTATTAGTCAGTATGGAAACAGCGAGACAAGCGGGAACCTACATGAATCCTGATGATTTGAAGATTTTCAAAGGCGAGTTTTCGCGCTGTGATCGTCGAGCGTTTTCAGTGTTAGGTGCAGGATTGGGGAGCAAGAGTTGTTGTAATATCAGTGCGCCTGATGCGAAGAGTAATGCGGATATTTTAGGGAGTTCATTGGCTCAATCAGCGGGCTTTTCTTTATTGAAGCAAGGCGTATCTAAATCTTCACAATACATGTACGACTACATGATGAGTAGCAACGCCTTTATGAGTGCGGGCAACTCAGCATGGGCGGCTGGATTGATGTCGGATTCTATGCAAGCGGCACAGGCATCTGCGGCTGACTTGGCGGCAAAAGGCATCGAAAACTTCACATGGACACCATCTGTTAGTGTCGCAGGTGTGACTGCTTCATTTGGTGGTGTGGGATCGGGGTTAGCGGGTACTGGGTCGTGGGTGGGTAATGCTCTTAATATTCCTTCAACGTCCATGTTAAATCCAACACAACTAGGAACATTAGGCACACCTTTTGGTGACCTAACCTTTAGTGTGGATCCTGTCTCCTTGGGCATACAGGCGGCTTGGATGGCATGGCAAGCCTATAATGCTGCCTTAGCCTGCGATGAGCAAGACTATAACACCGCCACGAAAACCAACGGCAAGCTCTGTTATAGCACAGGAACTTGGTGCGAGAGTAAAGACTGCGGTATTTTTGGCTGTACCTGTACCAAGTATCGCACTGGTAAGTGTTGCTTTAACTCCAAGCTATCGCGCATTATTAACGAGCAGGGCAGGGCGCAACTTGGCTTAGATATGCGAGATTGTGGCGGTTTTAGCACCGCGCAAATCCAACAACTCGATTGGTCACGCATCGACCTGAGTGAGTTTATTGCCGATATGCTGGCACAGGCGCAAGCGTCCACCGCAAACATCATGAATAATGCCGTGCCAACCTTACAAACACAGACATCAACCATTACCACTAATAATGCCAGAAACAAGGTGCAGCCGAGTTTACCGATTAGGCAATAAAAAAGGGGCGTAATGCCCCTTAAAAGGATGGATTGAGATTATTTGATGAAGAATTCTGATGCAGAAAAAGGTGTGTAGTAGGAGTTGGTTTCTTTGATGTTGTTTTTGAGCCACATGGGTACTCCCGTAACAGCGACCGTCGTTTTGGTTGATTTATTAGCGTCAAGAATTTCATACCTAGTGGTGGCTAAATAATTAGTATCTCCAAACATTTTTTCTAACAAGGCTTCACCTGCAATAATGCCTACTGATGAACCAAGGCTTTGACCTGTCACCATAGAACCCACAGAGCCAATGCTTTCGCCACTTGCTCTCTTGTACTGAGAAGGCTCTACAGCTGTGAATGAGAGTAGTTTTAGGGTGTATTTATTGGGCGAGTTGTCATCGAGCTTGATGTCTTTTTTTGCAAGGTAGCTCGCAAGATTCTCCTTAATCACGGCAGCATCAAAGATATGTCCGCCTTTTTCAGATGCGTTGATCTCAATGTTAATAGCAACCGTGCCATCGGTTTTGATTTTGTCACGATTACTGACAATAACTTCAGTTGTGCCGTTATTTTTAGCACCTTCATTGATGATTGACGGCGTTCCTGCACACCCCGTCAGTACCGCCATTGCACCAACGACTAAACCCATTTTTACCATGCTTGAAACGCTCATAATTTAATGCTCCAGTTTGTTTAAATGTTGGTAAAATTATAACACCTCTTGTTGACAAGTCAACACGGTTAGAGCAATAATGCATTAAAAGTTGGGAAAATAATGAGTAAGCTAAACACAAACACTGAGGCAAGAAAAGAAACTTTTCGTCGATCGCAACAGAAAAAGCGTGAGCGATTGACGAAGGCGGGTAAAGTGGCGTTAAGTACCTATGTGAGCGAAGAAACCATGCGCAAGATCGAACAAGTGCGTGATGAACATGGATTGGCTACTAAAGGTGATGCGGTAGATTGGTTGCTAACTGATACGAAATGATCATATTGTTAAAAAAGAGGATGGACTATGTTTTACAAAAAATATGTTTTTAGTGGCGTTTTGGTATGATTAACCGCGCTGTTGTGATTGTTCAGTGCCTAGAGCCTGCGCTTGAGTGGATCAAAAGCGTTGATCCAGATCCAGCATTTAAAAATCAAATAACGCTTGCAGAGATTAATGAAGATACCTCAGCATTCTTAATCAGTGAACGAAGTGTTGAAACACCACAAGCATTCGAGCGATGGGTTAAAGCGAACTACAAACCCTTGTTTGAGGACTTTTTAGAAAGCTGGTACACGAAGGAAGAAATGTGGCCTAAAAAGCGAACCTATGCCCTATTCAAACAGTGGTTTCAACTGAAATACCACAGCATTGTTGAAGATACGCTCGATGAACCGATTGTGAATGAGGATTAGCGGTTTTCCGGTTTGTATAACCGGTGTTAGATGCAGTGGTGCGTGGTCTGGTTAGATGATCAGACCTTGTTGGCAATAAAAATGCAAAAATATATGCAAAAGAAGTCAGAATAGCAGACAATGGTCGCTCGGTAACTTTCTGATTAATAAGATGGTTGGTCTCTCAATTAATCTGCAATAAAATTTGCAAACTAAAGGTGGTATAAGTACCATGATTCAAGGCGTTTCAGCGTTAGAGCCACTATTGCCAGATCAGATACCCGCTGATATCTTAGCGATGGCAGATCAAATGCCGTTTTTACTTGGGCGGTTATCTGGTTCTTTAGCAAAAGAAACAGCATTAGCAATCGGCAATCTGCTCAAAGTCACCAATACCTACTACAGCAATCTCATTGAAGGACAATTTACTGAACCGTTAACCTTAAATCCAAATACGCCTAAGCGTTCACGTAAAGAGTTAACAGAGTTGGCGGTTGTTCATATGATGGCTCAAGATGCGCTAGAAAGGGCATTGCGTCAGCATAAGGATTTGGCGTGGGAACAGCTTTTTTCTGCGGGTTTCTTAAAACGAGTCCATGCGCGATTATTTGAAAGCGCGGACAGCACTTTGTTACAACTCGCTGATGGCTCAACAATGCAGCCGGGCGTCCTACGTTATGAAGAGAAGCGTGACGTGAAAGTGGGAATGCACGAAGCACCTAGTTGGCAAGATGTGTTACCCATGATCGAAAGAATGCAAAAGGTTTATGGTGGCAGTGAGGATCCAAGAAGAAAGTTATTGGCGACAATCGCCTATCATCACAGACTTTCTTGGGTTCACCCTTTCCCTGATGGGAATGGACGATTATTGCGCATGGTGACGCATTTACAGCTGTACAAACTCGGGCTTGCTTCTCCGCTATGGTCGTTATCAAGAGGCATCGCAAGGCAACATGAGCAATACTATCAAGCATTGTCAGCGGCAGATCAATCACGACTAGGTGATTTTGATGGACGTGGGCAACTCAGCCAAAAAGGGTTGTTTGATTTTATGCGATTTATGCTAACAGTCTCGTTAGATCAGATTCACTATATGACACAATGCCTTGATCCAAATTATTTGAGAGATCGAATTGATCGTGCCTTCAAAACAGATGAAAAAATAATCGCTGCGGGTATTAAGCCTGATTCTGCAAAGGCAATTCATATTTTGTTAAGTTTAGGTCGTGTATCAAGAAGTGACTTCAAGACATTTACGGGATTAGGGGATCGGTATGCGATAGCTCAGCTGGCTAAACTAATTGATATCGGTCTCGTTGAAAGCAAAACGCCTAAAGCGAGGGAAGTGTATCCTGGTATGCCAGTGTGGTTTGCACAATTAATTTTCCCTGATTTGCATAGGCGATTTTCTTGATTAAATAACCTATTGACGCGAGTGGGGAGACACGCTAAACGAACCGATTGTGAATGAGGATTAAGCGCACCTTTAAAGCCGCTTAAGTCAAACTGACCTCCTTTTACCTAAAGGAGCGTATCATGTTTGACTTTTCGCAAACCACCATATCACCAGCCATTGTTTACCAAATGTCGCTATCGGCGACCGCATCCAAAGTATGTGCTAAGTCATTATTGACCAATGTTGCTAGGTTGTATGACAAAAGCCTAGAAGAATTTGAATGGGAGAAGATAACGCCGCTGTGGGTGCTTCATACCATGACGCTACTTGAGCAACGTCAACTTAATTTTGCAACGATTAATGCTTACTTGTCGATGATAAAAGGCGTTGCACGCGAAGCGTGGCGAATGGATAAAATGAATGGTGATATCTATGCCAAAATCAAAGATATTCCCGCTCGACGAGGCTTCCGATTGCCAGCAGGTCGGGTGGTGACTGAACAAGAAATTAATTTGATGCTTGAACAGTGCCATGCGGACAAAACGCTTAATGGTGATCGGGATGCCTTAATTTTGTCGATTGGTTTTTATATGGGACTCAGAATCAGCGAAATAGGCGGCATCAAAATGCAACACATCGATGTGGCACAAAAACAAATTCGAATTATTGGCAAAGGTAACAAAGAACGTCGTCTTCCCATTCCCCGTGTTGTGATGACCTATATGGAAAACTGGCTCAGGATTAGACGAGATCAAATAAGATCCTATTGCTTAACAGGAGATTACTTGTTTGGAAGTATGAGTCCTGGCAGAATAAGAAAGCTTACTGACCTTAATGGTATCAGCGCATCAACCATTGATAAACGCTTTAGAGCTATCTGGCAAGCCTCTGAAGAACTTAACTACTACGCATGTCCAAAACCGCACGATATGCGACGTACGGCATTGACGCGCTGGATGGATAAAAATGGCGATGTTCGTGTTGCTCAGGCGTTGGCTGGGCATAGCAATATTCAGACAACCATATCCTACTCACGCAGTGACCTCTATCAACGGATGGCACATACCATTGAACTAACAGACTAGCAGAAAGTGGTTGACGGGCAGGTGGCGATTTGCTAAATTAAAACCAACTGCCCTTCAGAAGGCGCTTCTTTGGTAACAAAGATTCATCAAATTTCTCGGTGCAACTGGTCTCATCACGTAGCTCTGCATGACTTAGTACCCATGTAAAGGCCTTAAACGTGACCACGTAGTTTAAGTTTTTAGCACGCAGGTGCTTTTTCAATCGATTGCCACTGGTAAGGGCTTTTTACATCCTGTAGAAATACTAAACCAAGCGCATTTTCAAAAACATGCTTTAATCGGCAGGTATTTTTTTATCCAAAAACAGCAATATTACACAAGTTGGCTTCATAAGTCGCTTTGAGTAATTTTGTTGCATCGTCCCTGTGAGCAACAGACCCTTTCGGGTGGGACTTATTTCTTAACAGCCGTTTTCTAGACGGCACATTTCAATCAGGCAAACCAACGATGAGTTGTTGTTGCCATCTTTTTTAACAACCCTCTGGGAACTTCACCCAGCAGGGCGGTAGTTCCCTTTTTTGGAGAACTATCATGAATTTAATTGCTTATGCTTTTTTCGTTTTTTCTTCTTCGGCAAAACAACAGCCAAGAAAGAAGTGTTGTGTTAAGATCATTCGCAGCAGTGCGAATAAGTTGGGTTCAGTTCAAGTTAAACTGACTTAACTTGGTGCTTCTTATGATTTTAGAAGCTGTTGTTGCTTGGTCTGTTGTTCTTATCCCAATATTAAGCATTGCGATACTTGTTTTATTTTTACAGGTAAATGATAGTGTTTTTGCATGGTTGATTGATAAGATCGCAGATGTTGTTTTTAAGGCTGGAGTTACCTATGTTGGTGGTTCCATTTTGGCTGCTTTTATGTACGGATTGTCGATTAAGATCATGCTAATACAGGTAGTATTAGGGTTGGTTTTGATAACTATTGGCATAGCAATTAAGTATATTCAGGAGAAATAGCATGAGTGAGTATGCGCTACTAATCCCTGGTTTGTTTTTACTTTTTTTGGGTTTTTTGGCAATTGGAGCAATTCTTTTAAGGAAGAAGCTTCACGCTAATGATCATGCCAATCACAAAAGAGCGTAACATATGACCATATTAGGTATGAACGAAGGTGATTCGGCCTTGTTCATTATTTTGGCCGTTTTTTATTTTTTAGCGTTGGCTTTACTTTTTTTCACCAGAAAGAAAAAAACTAGCGCATCTTAACTAGCCTAGCTAGTATTCATAACCCCATCGGGACACTGATCCCGACGGGAGATAGTTGTCCCGTCATTATCTAATGTTCAGGAGAACTATCATGACTACAACTACTAATCAATCAAACTATTTCAACCTTGTTGCTCGTGGCGTAGGATACGTTGGTCGTATTCGTAAAGTCGATGGTGGAAAAGGTCGTAATGCCTTTACCTACAATGCCATCAGCGTCAATGCGATGCATGGCGATGGAACTGCACCAGAGTACACACGCTTCGAACTTGAGCCTAAGTCGGCACAAGCGAAGGCTGTTGTCGATTACTTGATGTCTCAAAACATTAAGGATAAAAAAGTGCTGATCACTTTTGAAGCGGGAGATCTGATGCCATATCACTTTGAATACAATGGCAAAGAATATGACGCAATAAAAGCTCGCCTCATTAAAGTTGCAAGCTTGAAGATCGACGGTGAGTCAGTGGACGTAAATGCAATTTACAACATTGAATCAGCACCCAATTGGCGACAAGCGGCATAAAGTTTTTTTACCGCCATTGCTCCTGTAAGGCTGGAGCCTATTGTTAACTGACTGCTAACTTCTCATTAGCAGTCCTCGTATCTATTAGGACGTTAAGTCGTATTCGTGACCACGATACGATTTGGTGTCTTTTGTCAAAACAGTGAGACAGGCGACACTCAGTGGCTTGTTTCACACCTTTCACCCTATCGGGACAACTTATCCCGATGGGAGATAGTTGTCCCTTCATTATTTAATGTTCAGGAGAACTATCATGCGTGGATTAAATCAAGTTCAAATTATCGGTACATTAGGTCGCGATCCAGAAGTACGTTATACGTCTGCTGGTGCTGCTATTGCTACGTTGAACATTGCGACAAGTGAGCAATGGATGGACAAAGCAACAGGTAAAAAACAAGAGCGTACAGAATGGCACCGTGTCGTTATTTTTGGCAAGTTGGCTGAAATTGCTGGGCAGTATCTTACTAAGGGTAGCCAAGTGTTTATCCAAGGCAAGTTGCAGACTCGCAAGTGGCAGGATCAGTCTGGCCAAGATCGCTATTCCACGGAAGTCGTGGTTGACGCGAATGGCCAGATGCAGATGCTAGGCGGTGGAAATCGCAAATCGACTGATACCACTTCAAGTACAGCTCAGCCTGCAGATGCAGATTGGCCTGATGATTGGGATGTTCCCATGACTCAGAACGATCCTCGTCTCTATGGTGATGATGCGGATATTCCGTATTAATTCATCGAGCCAAACCCCCGTTGGGAGATACTCCCACGGGGTTCTCCTAATGGATTTTTAAGTTCATAGGAGTAAGGTATGAATAACGATCAGTTAAAATACATAGCAGATGCTGCCAAGATGGTTGCAACGGCTCAGTTCGGTTATTATGGTTATACTGCATTGCAGTCTGGTGATCGTTTTTGGGTGATTTTGTCTGCTATTTTATTTGTGAACATCATTTATTTTGGTGTTGAAGTGTTAAGCTTTATTGAGGAGAAAAAGTGATGGAAACATTAAATTATGTTGTTTTAGGTGTTACTTTGGTTTTCGCAATAGGGTTGCCAATTTTGGTTGCAGTTCTAAAACGTAATCAACACCAACATTAAATTTTTGAACCTGCTTAGCGGGTTCTCTTAAACACCTTAATTAGGGTGGTTAGGCGAACTTGTTAAATGCGTTCTGTCAAAACGTCTCTATTTTCTATTGATGGGTGTCCATTCCCGTATATGGACAAGCTTTATCGAATAGAGAATATCGCGCTTAGCGGTATTCTTCATGTGCTTAGGTCTTTGAGTACATGAGGAATATCGTTGCATCGTCCCTGTGAGCAACTGACCCTTTCGGGTGGGACTTATTTCTTAACAGCCGTTTTCTAGACGGCACATTTCAATCAGGCAAACCAACGATGAGTTGTTGTTGCCGTCTTTTTTCACAACCCTCTGGGAACTTCACCCAGTAGGGCGGTAGTTCCCTTTTTGGAGAACTATCATGATTCATATCGAACAATACGGTAATTTGCCTGCATGGGCTGTTCGCGTTAATCAAAAAGGCGATGTCTTAGTCTTTGCACCAATCAATGGTGTTGGAGGCGAAGTATGGCATATTGTTGACACAGTTTTACGTCCTACTCAGGAGGTGAGCGATGAACAATAAGCTATTTCTAGTGGACTTACACTTCATGCACAACCAACAGCCAAGACATGAAACCATTGAAATTGTCGCTCAGACCTCAATGGGCGCATGGCAGGCTGGATTAAACCGTTTAAAAGCAATTGGCGTTATTGCTGATCGTCGCTCTGCGATGGTCAAAATTGGCGTTCGCATTGCGTAATTTTCTTTTTTAGTACCAATAGGTACGTCTTTTCAAAACCCAATTGGGACACTAATCCCGATGGGAGATAGTTGTCCCTTCATTATTTCGGAGAACTATCATGGCTATTCGTATCAATGGCAAAATCAATGTTAAGTCAGTTCAAGGTCGCAACGGGGCTTTCGCAGTGGGTGATCTCATGACATCAATTGGAGAGTTCAAGGTCAAGGACGCTATCCTAGACCAGTTCGAGGACGGTGTTTATGAGGGTATGTTTGTGATTGAGCAAATTTACCCAGCGAGCTACGTCTGGAAAGGTCGTGCGATGGTGGAGGTTCGGGCTAAATTGGCGGATGTTATTATTGGCCACAACGAGCCAGAACAACACATCGAGGAGCAAGGTGAGTTCGTTCCAGATCCGATTGAAGAAACGCAATCAGCACCTGTTGCACCTGTTATTCAACAAGCACAACAATCTGATGTTGATTCAATCAATGATGAGAATGACGAGATCGATTTCTTGTTCGGAAACGACCCTGAAATGTTGGCTATTGTTCGCTCTGGTGGACAACCTATCACGCTCGACCCAACCATTGATCGTGAGCACTTCCGCAAACAGCGGGACTACCTCAAGACCAATGGCTACATGTTTGATGCTAAAGCGCAAGCTTGGGTGTTGAAGGTGTAGGGGCTAGATAACATGGAAACGATTTTACTCGGATACCTGTTATCCATTCCTGTGTGGATACTGCTACTTCATACTTGGCAAACTTTGATCTCCATTGGGAAAGAAGGTATTTTAAAACTGATGTACAGCATTGGTGAAAAAACCGTTTTTTCTGGTGTGGCATTGCTCGCTAATGGTTTGTATGATGTTATCTTTGGCAAGCCTTATGATTTGATTTTTGTATCTATGTCATTGCCGCTGATTGCAGCTGGTGTATACTTAGTCAAATTGACTCAAATTAAAAAAGGAGATTAGCTATGTCTGCATTATTAGCATTCACACTAACATCTGTTTTTTGTGCTGTCATTGTGCTTATTCTTCGCTTTGCTTTAAGTGAAGCTGAGAAAAATGAAGACACTCAAAAACCTAAAATTTTAGGTTAATCAACAACAATAGCCTCGCATCGCGAGGCTGTTTTTTTATCACCCTACTGGGAACACTTCCCAGTAGGGCGGTCGTTCCCTTTTTTATTTCAAAATTGGAGAGCGACTTTATGTCTTTATCAACGATTCTGATTCTTTATGTGTCGTTATTTCCAGTTTCATGGTTTTTGATTGGTTTAGTCGATCTTTTTATCGATATGGAAAAATCGTCTAGGTTAAAGCTGCTCGGTGGGCTAGGAGAAAAGATCATATATTCTGGCGTTGCATTGCTTTCTGCTGGCGTGTATGATCTGATGAATACAAAGCAAGTTTTTGATGGGCTTTTGTTATTTATTAGTTTCCCTACAGCATGGGCAGGTATGAAACTGGTTCATTTTTCACAGGAGCGTAAAAATGCTTACTAATTTTTTAATCTACTCTGCGCTATGTGTTTTATTTGTTTGGGGTGTTAAAGCCTTGATGAATGAAGCCGATCGTAGAGATGAACAGCGTAATAAGCCTAAAATTTTAGGTTAATCAACAACAATAGCCTCGCATCGCGGGGCTGGTTTTTATCACCCTACTGGGAACACTTCCCAGTAGGGCAGTCGTTCCCTTATTAAGGAGAGCGACTATGGCACTCATGTTTGACCGTCTGGCGCATAACTATGCCCAAGACGGCTATTATCGTACTGATGACGAAACCGTTAAGCGTTGCGCTTACCTGTTAGATACCGCATCTTCTCACTTTTCAATGTTAGATCCCTGCTGCGGGGAAGGATTGGCGATTGCTGATGTCATCAGACAGTTTGAGCAACCAGACACAATTCTTGCGCATGGTGTTGAGATCAATAAAGACCGCTATCTTGCTGCGAGCGATCGTATGAGCCAAGTGGTTCATTCTGATCTAAACGAAGTAAGCTTGCCCAATCGTTCATACGGCTTACTCTGGCTCAATCCACCCTATGGGCAGATTGTGACAGACAAAGCTGGCACGGGCGAGGGCAAGGGTAGCGATCGACTGGAGAAGGTCTTCTTTAGGCGCACCATTTCGTCATTGCAAACCGATGGCGTTTTGGTGCTGATCGTACCTTACTACGTGCTCGACCGAGAGTTTTCTACCCTGATTTCTCGTTGGTTTTACGATGTTCAAGTGTTTTTAGCACCAGAGCAGAAGTTCAAGCAATGCGTGGTTATTGGTAAGAAGCGCGTCAATGCAACGTCAGATGCGGTCACCACTAAACGCCTAGAGGCTGCTAGTAATGGACAGTTATCTGAGTTGCCTGATTATCCAACACAAGATCCGTATGTCATACCTGTTATGAAGCAAGAGCCAATCATGCGCTTAGTGAGACTTGAGCCAGATCAGCTACTCATGGAAATTCAACGTCACAACAAAGCAACGCTTTGGGGTGGATTTGATGCCATGTTTGGTGGACAGTCTCAGACAAGTGTACCCAAACCATTGCGAGACTTAACGCAGTGGCACTTAGCTTTAGCCTTAGCGGCTGGCTATGTGGAGGGTGTTGTGAAAAGTGAAGATGGTCGAACCTTGCTCATTAAGGGTAACACCTTTAAGGAAAAGGATGAAAAACGAGAAATGGACGAGGATGGCAATCTAACCATCACGCGATTAGATCGATTTGTCCCAATCATTAAAGGTATTGAACTCACACCAGGCGACAATTTTGGTCGCCTAGTGACGATTCGATAGGACATTATTTTCAACCCAATGTGGGCATGTTTGCCCACAGGGAACATGCCCTTTTGTTTTTTACGGGAGCGCATGTTATGAAAGAAGAAGTTTGGTTATGCATTACAGACTTTGATGGCGGACATTTTCAAGCTTGGGGCGTGAGAGGCAGTCGTGAAAAAGCACAACAATCGATGATTGACTGGGCAAACGATTTAGCTGATAACCCGACTGAGTTTAGCTTGAAAGACTTCGATGAGATTGAAGACAATATTGGTGACGATGCGTTCTTTAAAGAACGTCATTGCACACTGATTTGGACTTTCTCGTGTGAAGCGATCGAGTAGTGTATGGCGGTCTTTTTAATTGGTTTAGCAATTGTCATCATTGTGATGATTGCGATGTTATTAAGGTACAAAAGGGAAGTTGTAATTTGGATAAGGGCGTTGCCACTGTCCACTTGGGACTACCTTTCTGATCGTTTCGGTGCGGCTGGAGATTGGGTTTTAGGCATTGCATTATCGGCAATGGCATTAAACAAATTTCTGCCAAACGTTGAAAACTTAGCTCAGCCATACATAGCGTATTTGTTAATCATAACTATGCTATTATGGATAGGCGGATGGTACGTTAAGCCGTAATATTAATGGGAGTAATACCATGGAACCATGGGTAATTGTTATACCAGTAGCAATAGTTGTTGGGCTTGTCATGTTGGCGCGAAAAGTGTCTAAAACTGATAAGCATGAAACGGCTGTTCATCCAAAAGCCTAAAATTTTAGGCTAGTAAAACGTAAAGCGACCTACGTCGCATCATTATCAATCCATCAGGGATAGCAATCCCTGATGGGGTAGCGCTATCTCTGGTGGTTTTTCATTTTTTGGAGAATCATCATGACGACATCAATTTTCGCTCACTTAGAGCCAGTTCGTAAGTACGCACCTGCCACACAGGTAGCTAAAAATGTCCGTAAAGATCTAAAGCTCGCTTTTCCAAAAGCCAAGTTTTCAGTGAAATCGGACAGCTATAGCTGTATTCGCGTGAAATGGGAAGACGGTCCGACCACTAAACAGGTCGATAAGCTGCTCAGTAAGTTCAAACCAGGTCGATTTAACGGCATGGAAGACATTTACGAACATGCTTCGACTCCCTTTAGCGACCAATACGGCAGCGTGGATTATCTCTTTACCAATCGTGAACCCACTAAAGCGACATTGCAAATGGTCATTGACCATTTGTGGTTGGCGTTTCCCGTCGAACTGGGTTCTGTTGAGAAGCCTAGTTGCGATGATGGCGTATGGTGTTGGAACCGAAAACTGATACCAGGAATGGATATTGAGGTTTCCAGTGCCATTCGCCTGGTGGCGCATGCTTACGATTGTCTGCAAGGGCGGTATGTTGTGGAAGATACTTTGTATATTGTTCGCCGCGTGAGTGAGGTGCATAACCATGTTAAGCACTAAACCACGTAATTGGAAACGAGCTGTTGTCATAACCGATATGCGCTTGCCTTATGATTTTCATCGAGCAGTGCGGATGCTTAGTCGCCCTTACTTTTCTATCTCGGAAGCGGACGCAAGTTGGCTGGAAGAGGCAACTAAGGGTAAAGGCGATATTTTCAAACTACAGGGCTGTTATATGACCTGGGGTGTAGCCGATGGTGGCTATCACCTCATGAACGTCGATATAACCGCTTAATTTTTTAACTCAACCTTTTACGGGTACACACTACCCGTTAAGGTCAGTCTGTGCCCGTGTTTTTATTCTTTTTAGGAGAAATATCATGGGTGCAGGTGTTTTTTACTTTAGCAAACAAGTGTTAGATAGTCGTCAAGTACACCTTGACTATGCGGATTATGAAGACGAGCAAGGCAATTCAGTAATGGATACATCGATGGAGTGGGAGGACTTGGTCCAAACCATTCAATCCTTGTTGCCCGAGTCCTTTTCATATTCGATTCGTCACGATCCCAATCAATACTGGCAGGGTGAAGGCGAGTGCATTGCATGGAATGGGCATGTATCCATTGTCTTGCATGACAATGATGGTACCTCTGCATGTTTGGGCGTGGTGGTTGTCGATGAGTTTGATGACTACCATCGACCAGCTAACTGTTCGCATTTGGCGGTGCATTACTTACACAAGTTTGCGCCTAAATTTTTGGATGAACTGTCTCGGTTGTACCAGTTACGTGTTCGCACGTCAGCATGGACAACTGGGCTGTATCAGCCAGCATTGAAAGCGGCTTAGGCTGCTTTTTGATAACCCATCGGGTACGAACTACCCGATAGGGGAACTTCATGCCCGATGTTTTTAAACCTTAACGAGGAGAAACATCATGCAAATGGAGTTTTACATAATTTTGGCAGTGGTCGTGGCAGTTGTGCTAGTGACTGCTGCCGTAACAATTCAAAGTCCGTTCCAATTGATACAGTCTTTTTTTTATATCAAGAAAGAAGAGCGTGTTGAAATATATCATGATGCTGGCGTGGCTTTAATGACTGCTGGCATAGGTATGTTGCTTGGCGAGGACAAATTCGAAGGTGTGGCAGTATGCACTTTGGCGTTTATTCTGCTGCGTATAGCATCTCAGATGAGGTAACTATGAGTACGGCAATTATGTTGATAGGAGCGGTGTTAGTATCAATCGCTCTTTACGACCTAAAGCGTACCAAATCACATGGTTGATTGTTGTTAAATTGAGTTTCTTGGATTATGATTAAATCGTGATCTAGGAGGCTGGGACAATGTCAACAGGAATTTTGGTATTGGCAATTGCGATAACGCTTGTTGCTGGTTACGATTTATACCGAACCAAGCAGCAAGAACGCGCAAGCTAATTTATGGTTTGCGAACGAGTCGTGTATAGGTTTAACCTGTGCGCGGCTTTGTTTTAAAAAAAGAGATGGGCGTAATTTTCGGATGCAATTATGACACCTGATGTTAACATTGTTAATCATTTTTGTATTAGTGATTGGCTTGGCCATTGTGTCAAAACAATTCTTCATTGAGCGTGGGCGTTGAAATGGCGACAGGTATTATGGTGGTGGCAATAGCATTTGCTGTGCTGTCATTGGTTGTTTTCAAAAAGTTCAATGCAAGAAAGTAGTAAAATTCGCTTGCTGTCTTGATGTCAGGATAGCAGGCGAATCTTATGTTGCTAAGTCCCTGTAAGTAACAAGCCCAAAGGCTGGGATGTATTTTTTACAAGCCGATTTATCGGCATCGTTTCAAATAGGCAAGACAACGATGAGTTGTTAGCCATTGTTCAAACAGACGTAGCAATACGTCATCTTCTTAAAACCCACTGGGAACACTTCCCAGTAGGGCGGTCGTTCCCTTTTTTGTTCCAAAAAATGGAGAACGACGATGAATAATCTCATTCAATTTAACGAAATTGATGGTGTCTTATGTGATGCCATTATTGCCGATGAACATGGCCAAGTCATGATGCTGTCATGCTATGGCTACGATGCATCAATCAACCGATTGTTTGCATCTTTTGCACTGTCAAAATTCAATGGCGGCTTAACGTCATTGTCTTTTGAGTATGAAGGTCGTGAGCGCAAGCTATTAATTGGTAGCGCAGATCGACTCACTAAGACAGCTGGGCGTTTACCGAACGGCTTATTTGGTAATAACTTGGTACACACTTTCATCTATGACGAATCTATCGTTCAAGATGATATGAGTAACCAGGTGCGTTGGATGGTCTTGCGCGGTCAACACGATGATCATGACGTTGATTTAAGGCTTTGGTCAGTTATCAAACGACTGTCACCGATTCCTTTAATGGACGACTGGCGCATACAGATCATGAATGCGTTAGTTAAAACGGGCGTGATTGTTTCTAACATGGCCACAGGTGATGATTTGAGGGTGTCGATTGGTGTTGCTTGCTGGAGAGTTGATCTTGATAGCAAGCAAGCCAAGGACTTCATGGGATGCGATTTTCCATCCTATGTTTCCAATATGGTCAAAAGTGGCGTACTGGAGGTGAGTCATGTGTAAGTTAAAAGTGCTGTGCGAGGCGTCACACAACATCGAGCAGATCGACAATTTACCTGAGTACCTTGTGGTTGATATTGAGCAAGCAATGCTGGTTCAGTTGAAACAGGTTCAGGAAATGTTGCAACGTTCCAATATGCACTATGCGGTGCGTTGGTGGGCAGTTGACTCAATCATGTATCAAGTTGGTGATGATGGAGATCATTCAGACGTTAATATTGAAGGTCTCGACCTTGAAGGGAAGTGTCTGATTGAATTTGAAACCGACTATCGACTTGAAGGTGAGCACGTTAAAGTGTTCAGCAACGGTGATTTGATCGTCTTTTGTCCGCTCAAGCATTCTGAACATGAAGAGGTTTGGGCGACGATCGGCAATATCGATGAGCTGCTGTTGCGCTTTGATACTGCTGGTGACAAAATGGCACCAGTAGGAGTAGAATAATGGCAATCTATGTATTATTTAGGAGGCTGTGTATGTCTGCTACTACAAACGTCAGAGTTACCAGTCGCATTAGTCAGCAACTGCAAGAAAAACTGCAGTTGGCGGCTGACATGATGGGTGCTTCGTTGAATCAATTTATTCTTCAAGCTGCTGACGAAAAGGCGGATAAGATGATTGAAAGTGAAGCACGTATTTCATTGACGCGTCGTGAGTCTGCGCGAATTTTTGAGTTGCTTGAAAATCCGCCTGTGATGAACGATAAGTTAGCGTTGTTGATGACTGACTATGACAGGAGAAAGCTAGATGACGCTCATTCTGCCATTAGCTGGTCACCACAATAAAGCATGTTTTGATTGCGGTGACGATGCGTTAAATCGTTGGCTTAAACAGGTTGCGAGTCAACATAAAAGCAAAATGATTTCGAGCACTTTTGTTGCTGTTGAGCATCAAAATAGTTCTGATATTTACGGATTTTATTCGATCAATATGACAGAGCTTAAAAATGAGTTGTTGCCACAAAGTATGCGGAAAAAGCTACCTTTGACCATTCCATCCTTCCGTATTGGTAGGTTAGCGGTAGATTGTAAGTATCATGGTCAAGGTCTCGGTGGTCTGCTTTTAGCAAATGCACTATCAAGAGTTGCCAGTGTTTCGGATGAAATCGGTGGTGTCTTGGTACTTGTGGACGCAAAACCGAGTGCGGTTAATTTCTATTTGAAGTACGGTTTTGAGCCGCTTGAGGATCATCCTTTAAGTTTGTTCATGCCGATCCAAATACTTAAAAAATAGAGGAGGTTAATGTGAGCACATTTACAATGCAAGTCATTGCTATGGGTTTGGTTGTTATGGCATTAGCCTATACCGTATGGCAGATGCATAAAAATAGTAGCCATTGATCTGATGTAGCACTGTATTTATTTTACCCTACTGGGAATCACATCCCTGTAGGGGCGGTGGTTCCCTTTTTTATTTCAAAAAATGGAGAACCACCATGAACGACAACATTATTGATGATACCAACATTACCGATGACGAATGTGTCTTAGGTGATGCGTTGAATCAACCTACCAATGACGATGTGATGCCTTTGTCCCAATTCATTAAGGATTTTGGTGGCACATTGATGGATGCAGTTAAAACGCAATTGCGTCCAACTTATCTTATTCACGACGAGTCAGAAAAACGCCTTGCGGTGATGGATGGTCTTAAACGTAAGCCATTCGTGCAGCAGCAAGACGTGGTGCAAGCCGTTACTAAACTGATGGTTGATGTGGATGCACCGGCATCTGTCATTAATGCAGAAATGGGTACGGGTAAAACGATGATGGCCATTTGCGCTGCGGCAGTCATGCACGCAGAGGGCTATCAACGTACCTTGGTGGTTTCACCACCGCATCTGGTGTATAAGTGGCGACGTGAGATACTAGAAACAGTTCCTAACGCTCGCGTGTGGGTGCTCAATGGTCCAGACACGCTCCGAAAGTTGCTCTTGATTCGTAATATGCTCAATAAACCTGATGTGCCAGAGTTTTTTGTCATGGGGCGTGTTCGTATGCGAATGGGCTTTGACTGGCGTCCTGCTTTTGCAGTGCGTCGCTATCGTCAATATGGAGAAATGGGCGAAGCGGTCAACACACAAGTTGCCGCCTGTCCTAAGTGTGGTACACACATTCAACATAGCGATGAAGAACCTATTCCATTGACACCTCAAGCGGCACAGTTGCGCTTGAATGAGAAACGACAAAATTGCCGTTGTTGCGGTGAGCGTCTTTGGACGTTATCACGCAGAAAAGGTGAGGTGGCCAAAACACGACAAGAAATTGTCATGGATGCACTGGTGCAGATACCAACGATCGGCAAGAAAACCGCAGAGCGTTTGTACGATACCTTTGGTGATGGGTTAGGAAAAATGCTGGAGGACAATGTTTACTCCTTCATTAACCTAATGGATGAAAACGGTGAGTTGGTGTTTACGGACAACCAAGCCAGAAGAATGGAAAGAGCCATGTCACGCATGGAGTTTTCATTTGGGCAGGGTGGTTATCAGCCAACTGAGTTCATCAAGCGTTACCTACCCAGTGGTTACTTTGGTTTATTAGTCGTGGACGAAGGACACGAATATAAAAACGAAGGCTCAGCTCAAGGTCAGGCAATGGCTGTGCTTGCACGCAAGTGCAAAAAGACATTGCTGTTAACTGGCACACTGATGGGTGGATATGCTGATGACTTGTTTTACTTGTTATGGCGTCTTAATCCTCAGTTGATGATTGATGATGGCTTCACCTACCGTAAAGGTGGGTTAGGAAGTGCAGCTCAATCATTCTTGCGTCAGCATGGTGTGATTAAGGAAGTTACTCGTGTTAAAAGTTCCGATAGCGAACGTCGTTCACATCGAACCGCTAAAGGAGACCAGATTGATACGAGATCAGCAAAAGCACCAGGCTTTGGACCAAAGGGCATTATGCGCTACGTGGTACCTTACACGGCATTCTTAAAACTCAAGGATATTGGCGGTAATATATTGCCGCCATACGAAGAGCATTTTGAAAAAGTCGAAATGACAGCGATGCAAGGTGAGATGTACAGCAAAATGGCATCGAGCTTGCAGTCTGAGTTGAGACAAGCATTGGCGAAAGGCGATACCTCATTAATGGGTGTTGTTTTGAATACCTTGCTGGCTTGGCCAGATACCTGTTTCCGTTCTGAAACGGTACGTCATCCGCATAGCCGTGCAACGCTTGCTTATGCACCGAGCATTTTTGATGAAACGGAGATTTCTCCGAAAGAAGCAAGAATGTTGGAAATATGCAAAGCCGAGAAGCTTAGAGGGCGTCGCACGCTGGTGTACACCGTTTACACCGGCACGCGCGACACCACTGGGCGGTTAAAGTCACTACTTGAAGCCGAAGGGCTGCGAGTGGCGGTACTCAAAGCAAGTGTAGAAGCAGCTAAGCGTGAAGATTGGTTGCTTGATCAGGTCGATCGAGGTGTTGATGTCATCATCACCAATCCCGAATTGGTTAAGACAGGCCTCGATATGCTTCAGTTCCCAACCATCGTGTTTATGCAGACAGGCTACAACGTCTACACGGTACAACAGGCAGCGCGACGCTCCTGGCGTATTGGGCAGAAGTTGCCCGTCGACGTGTACTTTTTAGGCTATGGAGACTCAGCGCAGATTACCTGCCTAGAACTCATGGCCAAGAAGATCACCGTTAGCCAATCAACCTCTGGTGATATGCCAGATTCAGGGCTAGACATCCTCAACCAGTCAGGCGACAGCGTTGAGGTTGCCCTAGCCAAACAACTCCTTGGTAGAGGATAAAACTACCGCAAGAACCCACATCGCAAGATGTGGGTTTTTTGTTTTGTAGTGAGTGGTAATATCAATATTTTGATTAAGCGTAAAGATGGTATGGTTGTTTTTTAACCGACTCAAGAGCATATGCCGAAGTAGATAATAAGATCGATGGACCGATCAAAGTGTTGTGTCATTGATTATTAGTCATAAACGGAACGAACGAGTGCTAAGCCTACCTATGTTATTTAATATGTCTATAATTAATAGCTCTGATTCTTTGCTACCGTCCCAAGTATTTAATACAGCAGACATTAGTGGTTCGCTGATTTTTAATTTATCATCACTGTCGATGTCTATTTTTGTATACTTGCATACTTTAATTACGTTCTTTGAAATTCTTCTTGATTTTCCGGATAGTATTTTTGAAATTTGGGACTGATCTACCCCTGTTTTTTCTTGAATAAATATTTGCATTTTGGGGTTTTTCTCTTTCCAATCAATAAGTAACTGATTGATTGTATATATGTTTTTTTTCATATTTATTTGACTATTTGAATAATCGATATGGTATAATATCAACACAATAAATTAAAGGCAATATGACTATGAAAGTGCTACTGTCAATAAAGCCAGAGTTTGCAGAAAAAATTCTTTCTGGTGAGAAAAAGTTTGAGTTCAGGCGTGCTGTATTTAAGGAGCCTAATATCAGTGCGGTTGTAATATACGCATCTAGTCCCGTTCAGAAGGTGGTTGGAGAGTTTAGCATTGACGATGTTTACGAGATGCCGCCAGCGGAGTTGTGGGAGAAAACCTCTCAAGGTTCTGGGATCGATAGAAAATATTTTGATGCTTACTTTGACGGAAAGAGGAAAGGCTATGCAATTAAGGTTGGTCGAGTTCTTTGTTACGATATACCTATGAAATTAGGAAGTCTAGGTATCAAAACGCCACCACAATCATTTTGTTATTTAGATAGATAAGATTTGAGCGCCGTACGTCTTTCGTATGGCGCTGATTCGTTACATAATCTTAGATACATCCTCATTAAGGAAGTATTCGACTTTTCCTGGTCTATACAAGGCATCGTGAACACTCGTTACTTTAAAGCCGTAGTGCTTGAATAAACGTTCAAACTCAAGGTACTTTTCTTCAGAGACAGTTAAGAATGGCTTATCTGTACCAAGTGCTTCGAAGCTTTTTTCGAACAGCTTAAGCCCATAGCCTTTGTTTTGGTAGCTAGTATGTACAGTAAGGTTGCAAAGCTTTTTCTCAAACTGAGTGTTCTTAATGATTGCCACTCCTGCCGCTGCCAAACCTGAATACTCAAAAATAATTTTTCTTTCATCTGTCATAGCTATGTCAGTAGCTACGCTACCCCAAAACCACGTGTCGTAGTCTGGATAAAATGCAGAAGCTGATTTCGTAAGATTGAAAGCAACTACAACAGCCTCGCTAGTAAGCTCTTTGCTAATGGTCTTACTTAGCTCATTGATTACTTGCATTTTTTTGCTCCTGTTGTGGTGCAAGTGATAGATAACTCTGGGTTAGCTCATGACTCCAAAATATGCTGGCGATAGTGGAGGCTACAACCCCAGCTAAGATTATAGCACCTATAGTCATAAAAAGGGAGCGCTGAGAACTCTTTGAACTTTTCACTTTAATGAAATTGTCATAACCAATTTTGTGCTTCGTCGTTCTATTTTCAAGCCAGTTATAAGCTACGTAACGCATGGATTTCGATTGTTTATTAAATGTTATGTTGTTCCACAGTGCTGACAAAGGAACAATTAAAGCACATTTTACCCACTGAAGTGCTAAGTATGATTTATCTTTTGATTCAGTATTGTGATTTATAAAAGCACTCCAGATTTCTTCTTCTAATAGCCTTGCGGAGCCGTGTTCAGTTGTTCCCATTACAACTTGACTCCAGGCATCAACTATCAGAAAAAAATTAACCTTTCTAATTTCCGTGCTTTTGGCTTTTGTTCGTAAGCTATAAGATATGCTTCTCATAGAGTTTATGCGAAAGTCTATAAAAGTCATTTTTTCAGACATGCCAGAAAAAAATCTAGCAGGTAGGTTCGCATTAGTAATTATTGGCGAATAACTTGAAGGCTTAAATCTCAAACGGACGTAAATTTCGATATTATCATCTAGTTTAGAAGTGTCTTTGGGAATATCAACGATGATGTGTGTGTTCTCTTGCTTGTCATCATTATTGGTATCTTCTATACGCAAGTTTCTTTCTGGACTAAATAAATAAAATTTTGATTCTGAACGTGTTATTTTAGAAAATCTAGGGTCATCTTCAACAGTTTCTATCGTTAAAGAATCGTTAAATAATGCCTCTAGAACTGCAGGGTGCTCTCTTAAAAAAGGGCTCTTATCTATTATTTCAGTTCGTTTTAAATAAAAAGGTAGGATACAGTGCAAACAAGATTTATTGCTCCAATTAAATATTCTAAAGCCAATCTCCAAATAGCCGTTATGATTATCTGGCTTCCATAGGTTTATGTCTAATTCTAGAAATGTAGGGTTAGTATTGGATTCTACTTGTACCTTGATAGGCGTAGACTCCACAGATTGCTTTAAACAATCACTGTCTTCTTTTTGGTCAACCCATATAACTAGAGAATTTAATTTGTTCATTATTGCTCCCAGACAACTAAATTAGGGTTACATCGTCCAAGATCTAAAAGCCCTTTTGATTGCTTTGACGTTAAAGAAAAACATCCCCAGTAGGATGGTGAAATTTCTAGCTCTTCTTGGAGTTGTTGATTCGTAACCTTTTTTTTGAAGGCTACGTTGTAGGTCATTCTTATTAAATGTGGATAATTTTTGTCTTTGTAGAATTGTTTTAATTCTTCAACGGAAAAGATGCTGCCCTTCGAACAATACAATAAAAAATCTGATTCACTTTTGAAGTGATTGATGTTACGTACTTCGTCTACAACACACATTGAAGTTACTACAGATCTGTAATATGCTGGACCTTGGCCATCTTTAGTCCGATAAATGAACACCAAGTCACCCTTGGACATCATTGCGAGGCAATTCATAGCGGTGATGTAAATTTTTCTTATGGTGTTCGTTGGAGCTACATCATTCAACAAGTTGTATGACTCATTAGAAAGTATTGAATCAGGAAACATTTTGGTGTGAAATTCTGGCTTTATGCTCAGTACCCAGCATTTTTTTCTAGTTGCTTCAACAAAAGGATAATCTTGATAGATGTTGTGTGCGTGTACACCAATATTTTTTATTAGGACGAGTTCTGTTCCACCGGCCGATATTTTGTCAGCTACATGATAAAAACCGTAGTTGTTCAGTCCTTTGATTAACCGTTCATGTTTTGGAAAAATAGTGACATAAATCTCTTCTACATTGTTTTCTGTTGCGTGGTCCATTATTTTCTTGATGACTCTCTCTCCAAGTCTGGTTCCGTGTGCTTCAATCTTTAGAGTACCAACCTTTAGTCTTTTCTTGTAAGGCAAAGTGGGACGAGCGTCTTTGATCTCATCATGTTCCAGCTTGAGATACAAAAAGGCTACAAGCTTATCTTCGTCATCGTAAAGAACATAGGCATGCTCATCAGAAGCAGCTTTTTTGTTGAACCAAATAGCAAATTCGGCATAATCTGCTTTAAGGGAGTCAAAAAAGGGGTCAGACAGGTCTATTGCATTAAAATGAGAATATTGCAGGTGAGCCATATTTATTTTTCCTACTATTTTACGCATCTTTTATAACATAAACAGTGAAAGAATTCTACAAAGTAGGCTTTCAGTAGGTGAGTAAAGCTTTGTGCCAAAAACGGGTGTTTTTGAGACAGGCCACAAAGTTTGACAAAAATCACTTGATTGCTGTCTCAAAACTGTGTCAAAATCAAAGTATCATAAACCTGTGTCAAAACATAAGTAAGTAGAGAATGATGGAATGAACAAAATTGGTCAAGTAAAGCAGCTAGTCAGTGAAGTCAATCGATTGCACCGAGAGTTTTCTGATAAGTACTTTGAGACTGGGAAAGTTGAGAAGCTAAACTTAGCTAGAACGATCAAATCTGTTCCGACTCCTCATATCTATAATTATCGTTTAACACTGCATGAAAGCATTAATGATTTTTTGATGAGTGCAGACATTGACATCAAGTATTTTTATCGTGTTAAAACGCGTGAAAGCATTGATGACAAGATTGAGCGTTTTTCGACCCGTGAAGATCAGTATCCAGTCAATAACTGGCTCAATGATATTTTTGGTGCCCGAATCACCCTAACAGCAGATGAAATAAGCTTGCTTATGGACTTATTGGATGATTGGCAAGATGAATTAGGTCTAAAGAACTGGTATTTACGCGATAAAGAGGGTTATCGCGGCTTGCACATTTACTTCAAAAATAAAAACAACTTTTATTTTCCGTGGGAGCTTCAAATTTGGGATGAGGCAGATGTTCAAAGCAACATTCAAAACCATGAAAAATTCAAACGTAAGTTTGTTTAAATGACGTTGGCTGAATGAAAATCGGTTACGCCCGTGTATCAACATTACAGCAATCTGTTGGCCTTCAGACTGATGCCTTACGTGCCGCTGGCTGTGACACTATTTACGAAGAAACACAATCTGGAGCTAAGCCTGGCAAGGAACGACCAGAGTTAGCGGCCTGCCTAAAAGCACTGCGTGTTGGAGATGTGCTGGTGGTATGGAAGTTAGATCGATTGGCTAGAAGTACTAGAGAGTTAATCACGATAGTACAAGATCTTGCCAATAGAGGAATAGGGTTTGAGTCGCTAACTGAGCAGATTGAAACAAACACACCAGCGGGTAAACTTCTGTTCCATATCATGGGTGCTTTAGCAGAGTTTGAACGTGACCTTATTCGTGAGCGTACAAGAGCAGGGCTGGAAACAGCGCGTGCGCGTGGACGCAAAGGAGGTCGCCCTATCAGTTTAAGTGACTCTGATAAAAAAATGATTAAATTGATGTCGAATAATCAAGAAATCAGTCCCACGGAAATTGCGAAACGCTTTAAGATAAGCAGAGCGACTTACTATCGCACTATTAAGGAAATTGAATGAGCCAGTTGCATTTTGGACATTACGTCTATGATAGTGGGTGGGCATCTGACTCGCTTAACGAGTCAGCTCAAATGGCATTATCACAACACCAACATATTCAGGCTTGGTGTGATTGTCACCAAGATAAGCCTCTTGCTCATGTTCGTCGGTATGGCAGAAAGTGGCGACTAGATACAGAACCTAGTCTTCATTCAGAGAATTGTCCGCTACATTATGAGCCAAAACTACAGACCACTGAAATGAGCTTACAAAGAGGCACGAAGCGCGGTAAAAAAGTGGGTGGGTTTCTACCGTCTTATGCTGACGTGAGTAGTTTGTCTATTGAAAGACCAAAGCAAAAACAAACACTCGATGACCTGCTCAACCAGCTATGGCATCAAGCCAAACTGACACATCATTATTTAGAGCGAGCAAATACCCTTAGCTGGAATACTGTTACTAAACTGATAACCGATTCATTGGATGCAAGCCCTATCATGATTGATGGCAAGCCTCTATCTGATCTACTGACACTTTTATCACCACATCGATGTTTTTATCAAAACGAACCTTGTCCAGATGTGTCGTTAACGGCAACCTACACGCAAGCCGCTATTGTTTTGGGCGAGTTGGAAGACTTCAAACCAATAGATATGAAATACTCAATGGGTGACTTCGCGATGCGCTTAAAATTCATGGGCAAAAAACAAAGCATTCACCTATCAAGATCGGTATTAAACTACCTTGTTGAGCGTTATACGTCAGCATTTACTGCGATTCAGACGAAACAACCCTTTAAGTTTGTTGTGTTGGCCAAAATTTACAAACGAAAACCCAAATACAAAAGTAACAAACATCCAATACTTACCATTGACGATATGGCCATTATAATGACGGATGATCGTTATTTGCCAGTTAGGAGTATGGATGAACTAAAGCAAATTAAATTCAGCCTAAACTTACATAAAAAGCCGCTGATTAAGCCAACGACAGGCGCTTTAGTGCGCCTTAGTAGATATTTACCACCCAAACGAGTCACGATCGCACACAATCAATTACCATTAGACGTATCACTCAATCAGATGATGACTTTTGCAGCCAACGTTGGTAATCAGTAATCCTGAAGCGAAAACATTCGGACAGAATGCGGGGAAAGGCAGTGGGGAGCTTAGCGACCTGACCAGTATAACTGGGCATCGCCGATTCGAGTATGGCGATTGAGCGTTGTGCTTAAACATTAGGAGGAGCTTAAATGGATGTGATAAGCATACGAAGAAAAAACTTAAACTACCTTGTTAGACAAGAAAAGAGAGCCACAGCTTTTGCAGAAAAAATTGATATGTCACAGTCGCAACTGAGTCAACTGAGAAGCGACTCAAGCCCGAAAGGATTTGGACATAAAATTGCACGATCAATCGAAGGGAAGTTAGGTATTGCCACTGGGTGGATGGATCAGTTTCACGAAGAGACGCTTACGCCTGTAGAGATTGCTGAAGTTTCCATGATAGATGCAGGATTTAATGTTGCTAAACGACCAAAAGACGGCACTCCTCACACTTCTCACGCATGGTCTGCTGCCAGTTTTGTCGTCACGAGAGACAATGATGACCATCAGGTTTTTGTTGGTATTTATTCTAAGCTACACTTTGACATACCTAGCTATGCAGATAACATAAAAAACTACGTTTATATTGAGCAATCAGAAGTTAAAAATGCGGGGAAGGTGTTGCTCGAGCATTTCAAAAAATGGTTTTCTGCTGAGGTTGCGGGAATAACAAAAGAAGATGAACTCTTGCTTATAAAAATGTTTCGTTCGCAACACAAGAACAATCAAGCAATCATATTGAAAGTAGTTCGGGCACTTACTGAAGATATCCAATTAGAGATGCGCAACCAATCCCGACACGAAAGCAGTCGGACAGACTGCGGATGAAGGCGAGGGGAGCATAGCGACCTGACCAGTATAACTGGGCATCGCCAATTCGAGTTAGGGTTGGACGTTAGTAACCAAGCAGTTCATAGGATTTCACTGGCATTCTAGTCACCATCAACATCGCCTCACCATCCATGCCGAGCCGTATTTGAGTGGGTGACAACACCCACGAACGTTAACTCGTCGAGGGTGATAACCCCAAGCCATGCAGATAAATACTATTTGCATCAACCATTAATAATTGAGCAATTAGGTTGTTGTTTATGCGAGGTTTTGATTATGATGAAAACTGTTGTTGCCTGTTATATGACAAATTTGCCGTATAATTACGGTTATCCTGATGCTAAGCGTCAGGGTAACGTGGTGCGAGTTTTGCAGTCGTTGTATCGCCGCTTCGCGCCGTATAACCACTCCTTAGAGCACACAGCTAAAATTTCTGCTAGACTTCGTCTATCATCAATTTTTTCTGGTGCTCAACTCGCACCACGTTTAGCGTCTAGTTACAGTCAAAGTCATAGATTAGGGATTAGTATGAATAGAAAGTTATTCGAGTTGGCGTTAGATAAAACAAGGCCGTCAGATTGGGAATATTTCGAAGAGCTTAGTTCTGGTTTTTTGGCGTCTGAGCTAACGTCTCTTCGGACAATGGCATCTCCTAGCGGTGATGGCGGACGGGACTCTGAGTTATTCTCTTCGGACGGAAATACATATGTTGCGATTCAATATTCAGTTTCTAAAGACTTTGACGCTAAAGTAATGAAGACGATAAAGCGCCTTGAAGAGAATTTCGGTCAAATAAGAGTTTTAATCTATTGTACCAACCAACAAATCGGTGCTAAGGGCGACGCGTTAAAACAAAAGTGTTTAAGCAAAGGTGTTTCATTAGATATACGTGATAAAAGTTGGTTTTTGGAAAGGTATGAACTTGATGACAATAAATATAATTGTGCCTCTCGGTTGGTTGATGTTATCGCAAGACCGCTTTTAGAATCCGAGGCAATAATTGAAAAATCCAGGCCTGCATTAACCTCAATAGAGTCAAAAGCAGCTCTTACGTACTTAGGAATGCAGTGGGAAGATGAAAATACCGACAAAGGATTAACTAAAATTGCGTTTGAATCACTTGTTAGAGCTGCGCTAAGAAATACTAACTCAGACAATAGAATGACACGTAGAAATGTACACGAAAAAGTTATCACATTTATACCATCTAGTGACCCAGATGAGATTAGGAGATATGTTGATAGTGCCCTAGTTAGGCTAAATAAAAGGGTAATTCGGCATTGGACAAGAGAGGATGAGTTCTGCCTGACTCATGAAGAGGTGTGTCGAATACAAGAGCGCGTTGCTGAAACTGCATGCGAAGAAGTTGAGTTCTCTAGCGAAGTTGGAAGGCTAGTGGAGAATGAAAGGGAAGATAGCGATCACATAAACGACGATAACATTGAGGAAATATCAAACAGAATATTGAGAATAATTGATAACTATCTTATTAAATCTGGGGAATCATTTGCCGCCTCTGTAGTAAGCGGTGACATATGTTTAAATGACCACAACACGCTTAAAAACTGTATATTCAAAGACTTATCTGATTACCCATCAAAGGCTCAATATTTATCTCACTTTCCTGATATTGCCTTGAATGTAATAGCAAGATTGCTAAGTTCTGATTTGATGGCAGTAAAAACTCACCTCAAGAAGATCTCCGATACTTATACGCTTTACTCATTTTTACGACAAACCCCTGACGTACAGAAAGTAACAAAGAAAATATTTGGACACGGAAAAATTTGGCTTGATACGACAATTGTATTGCCTTTGCTGGTAGAAATTTTCTATAGGGAAGAACAAGATAAAAGATATACCAATATTGCTTCTTCTTTAATAGCAAGCGGTGTTGAGTTGTGCGTCACCGATGGAGTTATCAGAGAGGTACTGCAACACATTAATATATCGATTGCTTGCTCAAGAAGGAATATAAAACAGTGGAACGGAAGGGTTCCCTTCTTGTACTACCATTATGTTGAGCAGGGATACGAGCCTAGCAAATTTGTATCCTCTACCGAGGTTTTTCACGGACAATATAGGCCTGAAGATGATATTAAAGAGTATCTAAGGCATCATTTTAATATTTCCGTTGAGTCTTTAATTGACGCTCTTAAATTAGTAGATGAGGAAACGAGATTTCGTATAGAAGCGCTGTGGTCTGAGGCTCATCGGGGAAGACGAAACGAAAATGGCAATGGCCATGGTGACTTTGATGAGGCCGTAACTGAAGCTTTAATAAAGCATGATGTTGAAAGTTACGTAGGTGTCATTGGAATGCGTCAAAACGAACAATCTTCAGAGCTGGGGTATAAGCACTGGTGGCTGACGATAGATAGTTTAGCTTGGAAGATTAGGAGTAGACTCAAAGAGGAGTTTGATAGGCCACCTTCTTCCCCACTAATGTCATTGGATTTCTTAGCTAACACTTTGTCATTTGGCCCTTCAAGATCGAGCTTTAGCAGAGATCAAGAACAATTACTTCCTCTGTTTTTTGAAGCCGATGCATCAGAGTATATGCCAAGGGAATTGATTGAAATAGCCAATAGAGTTCGAGAAAAGAATGAAGGTCAGCCTGAGCATGTCATTAGACGGAAGGTTAGAGATACATGTGATCGAATGAAAAGACGATATGGAAAAATAACACAGAACGCAGTAGACGCTGAACAAGGCGCTACACGCGGATAAATCATTCGCTGCGCTCCTAATTTACCGGTGAGCGCGGCGTTATGCAGAATAAAATTCGAGAAAAAATATGACAGATAGCTATGATGATATTAATAAATGTATTGAGAAAAAAGCCAATAAATTAATTCCTTAAAAGAAAAAAATTGCGGTATTATGTAGCACCCGCACAAAACCTTTAAAATCAAAAGGATATACGGACTTTTGCTGTACAGTTGATTGATCTAAAATATCTTGAATTTTCTGCATATCTATCTCTAGATTATCGTGCTATAGATTTTTCTGCATTTCTGCGTCGATGTATGACAGCGCAGCAGATTCATTTCGCTCAATGTAAAGTTCTACCGCACGTTTTGCTACATCAAGCAATCGTTCGCTTTCTGCTTTAAGTTTGAAACTTTCTTCAACTGTGCTTGCTATTTTATGCTGCGTATCGCTACTGACTATAGGCACAAGGACGTTATTAATTTCATCAACTCTCCAGTGCAATATAATGGAGCCGCCTGCATCACGTTCCGCTTGAGTTCGGACTAAAACTGAATTTAAGGCTAACGTCAAATACTCTGGCAAAACAATATTTTCATCTTTGACCACCAAGTTAAGTATGGCTCCCGATGTAATAAAGTCAGCATCATCACGCAAACGATAAGCTTCGCCAACGCTACCGTCTTTAGAAAAGAGAATCGAATTTTTCTTGGGTTTTAACGCACTAATTTTAGCCTTGTTTTCAATAACAAAACTTTTGGCTAAGCGTTTTTGTGGTTTTGTTATGCCATGCTTACTATAGTCAGCAACCCTCAAAAACGGCATTCCTTCTTCATCTTCTGTATACACATCCGAACCCGGTTCAATTGATTTTTGTATATGAACCAAATCAGTCAGTCGCGAATGAGGTTTAGAGGTTATTTGATTAATAATTTCCTGATATTTTGGTTGATAATATTCAGCATCGAGCCTTCCTGTCATTAAAAACGAATTTTTATATGTTTTAATATTCACAGTTTCATCTGTAGGAGTGTAGTTATTGAAATCAAGATGACTTAGCAATACCTGCTCTGCCTGTTGATACAAGAAAAATGAATTTTCTTTTGTTCTATTGGCAACTTGCATTAGATTTTCAATTTGTAAGCAAAAGTCGCCTGAAAATTTAGGTACAATTAAAGATTCGATTAACCCCATATTTATATTAGGTTGACCTGTAATCGTTCTAAACCGTTGAATCTGGTGTTGACCATACTTCGAATTTAAAAATGTCGATACCGCGTAAGGGCTTTGCCCTTCTTTTAGAGTAATTTTAGCTATTGCTTGATTAGAACTACAAATTTCATATTTATCATACACTGCTACTCTTCCGAGGTATTCGCCTGCCATAGTTACTAAAACTTGACCGCGTGAACAGTGTGACTTCCACAGCATATCGTGACTTTCTTTATCAACATGTTTTTCAATATTCCAATCAATAAAGTTTTCACGGATATTTTTAGTCATCAAAAACGGGATGCCTTCATCCTGAAAATTTATGTAATTGCACAAAGAGTATGCGCCAAAATTTTGAATGGATATGGATAAATCAGCAATGCTTGAAGTTTCAAGTTTACAAAGCAGCCGACTTGATGCTAAATATTCTTTCCTATAAGTGTTTGCATCAATACGAAAATCTATAACAGACAAACACTCGCCTAGTGATATTTCAACGGCCTCTAGCCCTTCTAATAACGCCTCATAATGCGGCTTATTAAAAGGGCTTAGAGAAAAAAACTTAGCCCTTCCTTTTTCGCAAACTCTTGAAATGCTTCTGCTATACCATCTTGAGTTTTTCCATCGTGATTGAATAAATCGTGCTTAACAATTAAGTGGCCATGCGCATCTAATAAAGGACTGCCATCTTCTGCTTGCATGTAAATTTTATCGCCACTGCTATCTTTACTTGGTTCACGCATGGTTGCAAAGAAAATTGGATAATCATCTACAGTGGGGCATAGATCGCCTTCGGAGGGATCATCATTCCATTTTTGAACAAACAGCACGCTAGTTTTTGTGCCCGTATGTGGTTTAAACACATTTCCATGCAATCCAACTACCGCCAAAATGCGACAATGATCAGCTAAGAATTCACGAATATTTTTGTCAGATGAGTTATTGAAACGTCCTTGAGGTAGCACAACCGCCATTCGTCCACCAGGTTTCAAAAAGCTGAGGTTGCGCTCAATAAAAAGAATGTCACGGCCTACATTGTTCTGATCTTTAATTTTTACCTTACGATAGGTGCCATCAGCTAATTGAAAAATTGTTTCCGGTTTAGAGCGCAAAAGTTCAGGAAATGTCGGCACTTGAAGCCTTGCATCTTCCACATTATGTTCGGCACCAGTAATGTTGCTGATTTTGTCCAAGCTAACTGTCCTTGCCAGTTCATACCTAGCTAAAATTCTAGTTTCTTTAATGTCACCTGCAAAAGGCGGATTAGCCATCAACACATCGAACTTAAAATCTCGATTGCCATTTTTATCTGTGCGTAATTTTTTCAGCTTTTTCCAGCCGTCGCCGTAAATATCTGACCACTCATCATCTTTGAGTTTTTCATCCCAACGCTCGTAATCGAGTGTATTAAGGTGTAGCACATTAGTTTGACCATCACCTGCGATTAAATTTAGTGTGCGGCCTACGCGAACAGCTTTTTCATCAAAGTCAATTGCAAATACTTTTTCACGTACATAGTCTTCGCATCGCGGTGATTTTTTCTCGGTGGTAAAAAGATGGCTTTTACTCAAGCCTTCCTCATTCATAATCTGTTCCCACACATGGAAGATTCCATGTACGGGAAAGCCACAGCTACCCGCTGCCGTGTCGATAAGCGTTTCATGCTCTTGGGGATTTAACATTTTTACGCACATGTCGATAACATATCGAGGCGTGAAATACTGGCCTTTTTCACCCTTACTGCTTTTATTAATTAAATACTCAAAAGCTTCATCGACTACATCAAGATTTGAATTAAACAGCTTTACTTTCTCAAGCGAAGATACGCACACAGCCAAGTGACTAGGTGTTAGTTGAATTTTTGCATCTTCGCTAAATACACCCTCCCATTTAGACCGCGCCTTATCAAAGAGTGCCTGTATTTTTGCTTTAAGCTCAGTTTCTGTATCACCATAGTTTTTAAATACTAAGTGGCGTTTTTTATCTCTACCAGCCTCCATTTCGTCATAGAGCTTAGTGAAAATAAGTTTAAATAGCTCTTCAAAAACATCTACTCCCGCATTAGCTAATACTTCATCTTCCATTTCAAGAATCAAATCTTTCAGCGATTTTTTCTCGTTAGTTAATTTGTCTAACCGAACAAGGTCATCAATTGTCCATCGTTCTGAAAGGATGTCTGAAAGTTTTTCATGGGCGGATGGTATTGCGGGAATATCTTCAAAATAGTTGGGATCTTTGCGATGATAAAAAGAAATTTGTTCCCCGTTAGACCACACACCCATTGGTGCGCCAGTAGCATTGCAATAACTTCTAAGCTGTTCTTTTCCGTCTTTTAATTTTGGTTTTTTAACCTCTATGATGATGTATGGATCAGTGGTACGAACTGCGTCAAAAATACAGATGTCGGCACGCTTTTTTTCGCGCCCAAAAGTAACGCCGTACTCCATTTCCATTCTGCTTGCAGAATAACCTAAATCGTCGACAAGCACCATAAGGTATAGCTGGCGAACAACTTCTTCTGGTGTTAGTTTAATGGGCTTGCCGCGAACTAAACAATTTGTGTAGGGAACAGGTTTCTTACCAACGTCTTTAAGCGTGATTCTTGATTCTAGTGTTGTTATTTTTTGTTGGCTAAATTGTGTTAGTTTGTAGGAACTATCTTTTAGAATTTCGGCCAGTTGGCTGTTGGCTGTTGGCTGTTGGCTGTTGGCTGTTGGCTGTTGGCTGTTGGC
>CAZFLX010000002.1:140419-172625 GCA_964519885.1 uncultured Francisella sp.
GTTGGCTGTTGGCTGTTGGCTGTTGGCTGTTGGCTGTTGGCTGTTGGCTGTTGGCATAATTATCGGCTCTCTCATTGTAAATGTCAAGAAAAATTACTTAATTAGTTGTTTTTATTGATGTTTATCACTTCAATAAAATCTTTACCCATCTCTTTGTACTCAGCCATAAAGGTAGCAATAATCGCAAGCTGATCGGGCACACTCCCTCTTGCCTTAAAGTTAGAGATGCTTATGGGATTGATGCCCAATAGATTAGCAAAGGCTTTTAATGTTAGCCCTGATCTTTTAACTTGCTGTTTAAATTCTTCGTATTTCATGGGGTGTAATAATAGCATAAATATTCATCATTTGATGATTATTTATCTTTTATAAATTCATCTATTGATGTATAATTAACCCATATTCAGAAGGTTATGGTCAAGTGAGGTAGGTTGTTATGTGTCAACATTTCTTGTTAAGCGCAAAAGCTCGCACTCTGTCAGTTCGTCAGATTACAAAACTTACTGAACAAGAAGCTCACGACCTTCTAAAAACCATCCGTTGGGGCGAGCGTGACGAGGATATGGTGTGTCCACACTGCGGCACGATTCACGCACCTTATAAGATTAAAACCCGTAACCAGTACCGTTGCAAACACTGCCAGCATACCTTTTCTGTCACTAGCGGTACAATCTTTGCCAACCATAAACTACCTATCAGTGTTTATTTACTCGGCATAGTGCTGTTCGTTAATGCGGTAAAAGGTATCAGTGCCTTACAGTTAGCGCGTGATCTTGGTGTGCAGTACAAAACCGCTTTCGTCCTTGCTCACAAGATTCGTGAATCACTCATGGAACAGCGCCATAACGACACGCTAACAGGTGAGGTTCATGTCGATGGTGCTTATGTTAACCACTATATTCGACCTAAGAATAAGAAGTCTGAACGTATTGACCGCCGCCTTGCCGTCAATCAACGTGACGATAAGCGTTGCGTGTTGGTTATGCGACAGGGAACAGAAAAGACAAAAACATTCGTGCTGAAGTCTGAGAATCAGGCTAGTGTCATGGTTTTAGCACAAGCGCATATTGATTCAAATGCTTTCATCTGTGCCGATGAATCCAACGCTTACGATCCTTTGCATGGTAAGTTTAAGATTGGTCGTGTGAATCATAGCCAAGAGTATCGCTCTGCTGACGGCATCACCAACAACTACGCTGAAAGCTTCTTTAGCCGTTTTCGTCGTATGCAGTTAGGTCAATGCCATAAGTTCAGCAATCGTTACCTTGATAACTATGCTAACGAAGCGGCTTATCGTGAAGATATGCGCCAAGCGGCTAACGGTGAGCAGTTTGATGATGTTGCCCATAAATGCGTAAAAACCAAAGCCAGTCGTGATTGGTGCGGTTATTGGCAGGGTAACAAGCGTGATGGTGAGCGATTGGCAGCTTAAACCACGCGCCATACACCATCATTATTAGCTAATAAGCCACGATGCTTTTGTTTGCTTAGAACGTCACGAACCATGCTCTCAATATCACGGACTTGTGATGCAATTAAGCCTTTAGACTGAATTACGGAATCAACCAACGCATTTACCGTCATTGGATTATTTCGTAACAACTCAAACACTCGACGCATTAACTCGCCACGCTCGAATAAATCACTTTTTTGGTAATGCCGCCTGGCTTTAACGCTGGAAACGTTAAACTCAGGATCGAAAAGCCGTATCGTGCCGTCTATCGACAGCAAACCTTGATTTAATTGCTCCAATTCTTTACGCTTAACAGCAATCAGCCCCATTAATTCTGATCGTTTGTCGATTAATGCCGACATGACATGAGATTGCGCCATAAAAAATAACCCCAACATAATGTGTTGAGGTTATTTTTACATGAAATCAATCGGTTGTCTTTGTGCGCTTGCTACATAATATCGAAAAATTGAACAAGTAAAACAAGCAGAATAAGCAAACTGTAAATAAGCTTAAAGTCATGGTAATGGTTCATAACAATGCACTCGGCAACAGTCACAACTCCCATTGTGTCATTACTGATAAGCAACTCAATTTCCTCTGTGCGGTCGAATTAAACGATAAATCTCACGATCGCGAAGACAGAATTAAACGCGACAATTTTCTTCAGGAGGCATTTGGCAGTGCAGGATTAGCCCTAGTTTGGGTCAATTTAAGTTCACAGTATTTGCATCAAGAACTAGCTGAGCAAATTGCCGATGTTATTGCCCAATCAACACATTGCGATGCACTGCTTGAGAGGGTGTGAATTATTCAGGGATTAAATGTATTCTGTCAATTAATACGGAGATAAGACTATCGACATACTGATTGTCGATTTTATGTTCATTATGTTCTCTTGGAATAACAGATTTTTTTAGTTCAGATGCTGTTAGTAAACGAGATGGTGATTCTAGTTTTCTAAAAGCTCGTTTAACCGCTTCTGTTCCAATGTTGGTTGCTGTTGTATTACAATCATTACAAACTGTTAGCTTTATACTTGGTTTGTTGCTCGTTAGATCAAAGAACAGCTTAGATGTGCTGATCGTAAAATGCCATTTTTCTTGTTTGTTAGATTTTCTTACGCACGATATTTTGGAACGATTGCAAATAGGACAAACCCAGTCATCATTGACAAATTGCCAGTGGCGTTTCGATGTCATTGCAATAACATTATTTATCTCTCCGCCTGTAGGCGGCTTATTGTATCTGTTTGAAATCTTTAAACGCCAGGAAGAGAAATTTGATTGATCGTATTTTACTGGATCATATAAAAGGGTTTCTGGTGCTACTGGATTTAAATCAGTAAGACCGTAAGCGTTTAGTGCATAGTTGGAGCTTGCTTCATAACGTTTACTTGTATCTTTATTAAATTGATACCATTGTTCGTTTTTTGCTGCAATTTCAGTAATTAAATTAATAATTTCAAGGCGTTGGTTATATGTTTTTTCTGCTTTACTCCACGTCTCATGTAGCTTTTTATCGTCTAATTTATGAGCTAGATTAGGACGACTGATGATAAATGATGAAATTTCAGATGGAGAAAACGAAAAAAAAGTAGGTGCTTTAATTAGTTTTTTTGCTTCTGCATCAATTAAATTGCAATCTTTACAAATGAGTGTTTCTGGAAAAGCGGAAAAAGCATGAAATATTTTATCTATGAAATGTGTGGAGTTCTCTGTTGCAAGTTGCGAGTTTAGCTGCTCAGAAGTTTTGGTAAATTGTGATTTTACAAGATGATGAATGTGGTCATGATGTTCATGTATATGCCCCTCTAGATAGTTATGCTTGTTCAATCTTACAATCTCAGACTTAGAGCGAGAGCATGAAGGACAACACCAACTAGAGGGTGTCAGAACCCACCATCGGTTAGCATCAAAACCTATTGCCTTATAAGTTGCTACCATTAATTTGTGGTGTTGAGAATGAGTACTGTCCAAATGTGGCAACTCATTATTTTCTAAGTATTCGATAACTTCCTGATTTGACGTAAACTTATGGTGAGACAATGACTTTAATCCTTAAATGCTTAGGCCAGTAGAAGCGAACCTGCTATGCAGCCGACACCAATAGCCCACAATGTTTCCAATGTAGTGCTGGTCAAAAGTGTAGTTTGTGACTGAGAATGGTTGTTTTTTTTCATAGTAGTTTTTTCCTTATTTAAGTATTTTTGATTGCCAGTATTTTGCAAATAAATGCTGAAGTATCTAAAAATTAAAATTAAGGCTACGATGCCAACCGACATAAGGGGACTTGAACCCCAATCTACGACCACTGGCCTAAGCATTTTAGTTAAGTAGTCAAGTTAATTACTTGACTACTTAGCCCCACGTATTGCTCTATTCTACCGGTTTTTATTTGATTGTGATAGAACTGATGCAGCCAAAGACTTGGTATCGTCACTGTACTTCGAGCTTCTAAGAACGGATGACGCTAAGCCTTCCATCTCGGAGCTTGTTTGGTTGCCAGTGTGCGTTTGTGATAATGCGGAACCAGCTAATCGTTTAGCGACCTTGGATGCGTTGTCGTCATTAAGTGTGCGTGCGGCCAGTTGTGCTAAGCCTTCCGATGTTTGTTTGTTATTCATGTTCTAACCTTTTGAGTTATTGCTAGTGTTGTAAAAAATAGGATTTCCCTTACGCAGACAATATATGGATGCGGGATTCTATTTTCAAGGGTTTTGGTTATTTTTTTCTTGACCTTGCTTGACCTTGTTCATGCATTCAAAGACAATAGGCACATGAACAAGAAAATCAATATAGAAGCCGCTAAGAATGCTATGGCATCTAAAGGGCTAACTCAGTCGGCTATCGCTGAAGCTATTGGTGTAACTAAGGAAGCTGTATCACAGTGGTTCCTGGATAAGTCGTTCCCAAAGCCAGCAAAACTCTTGCAGCTTGGAAAGCTGTTGGGTCTGTCGCTTAATCAGTTGGTTGAGACTGCCGATCCAAATATGCCGCGCGTAGCATTTCGCAAGATGGCCAATAGAAAAACGACTCATGAGCATATTGCAAAGGCTCAGGGTATGGGGATGTTGTTACGTCATTTAGCACCTAACCTACCATTTGATGCTGACATTATGCCACCAGTGCTCAGCAGTCCTCGACGCGACTATGAGTACCTTCAGAAAATTGCGCTCAAGGTTCGTAAAGACATCAATATTAGTGCTGATGCGGTTATCGACTTCAACCATCTAATTAAGCGTTTCAATGACCTGCACGCAGTGATTGTTCCGGTACTTTGGGGAAGTAAAAACCGCCATGAAAATGCGGTGCATATTTATTTGCCTGATTCTAAATCTACCTGGGTGTATCTGAATCTTGATACCAAAGTTTTTGACTTTAAGTTTTGGATGGCGCACGAACTCGGGCATTGCTTATCGCCCACGCTAGAGGGCGAAGAAGCAGAGGACTTTGCTGACGCTTTTGCGGGAGCACTACTGTTTCCCGAATCAAAAGCCAAGGTAGCATACGAAGCAATCATGTCAGCTCCTAGTGATGCTGCTCGCTACACTCACTTATTTGCTGTGGCGCAAGAAAATATCATATCGCCTTACACTGTGTTCAAAGAGATTAATCACTACGCTAAACATGCCAAACTTCCAGCATTGGAATTAGTTCATCTTGGTGCCCGCATTACCAACTTCAATAAACGTTATTTAACGGTCAGTGAAGCCTTGTTCGATGGTGAAGAAGTTACGGCAAAACGTTTCATAGACAAGTCTAAAGAAGTATTTGATACGCCTTTTTATGATGTGTTAGGTCAATATTTACGATCTACCAAAAAAGGAGCAGGGATTATTAATGGCATTATGGACATGCCAATCATGGATGCACATAGCATTCTGTCTGAGTTGACTTAATGCCCCAATCCAAGATTCTTGTTGATACCAATAGCTATCTAAGATTGGCCAAAAACATTCACCCTCTGCTTTTTATTCCGTTTGGTGACGACAATTACTGCCTTTACGTGATTGATGAGTTGAACACTGAACTGAAAAACAAACGGTTAGCCTCGAAATTTCCGTGGGTTTCAGAAGAAGCATATGTTGAGAACAGAGAAACCACACCAACCATTAGTAGAAAGCAGCGTGCCTCTATTCAGGAGACCTTCGAGTACGTTTGGAATGCTGTTTTAACAGATTTCCCTGGCCCATCAAAAGTTGATGCGCTTTATATCGCCTATGCGATTGAGCTGGGTGTCCCCGTCATTACCGATGACCAAGACATGACAGCCCTCGCAGAAGAATTTGATGTTAGGGTAATGCCGACACTTGAACTAATGAAAATCATGTTGGACGCTGAACACCTTACCTCTGATAAAGTAGAATCCATTAT
Source organism: uncultured Francisella sp. (assembly GCA_964519885.1). GTDB lineage: Bacteria > Pseudomonadota > Gammaproteobacteria > Thiomicrospirales > Thiomicrospiraceae. The sequence goes on from CAZFLX010000002.1 coordinate 146,249, forward strand.
TGCTTATTGGCAATACATTGGAGATAAGCCAGCCAACTTTGAGCGAGACTATAAACGTTTTTTTGGAGATGTTAAGATATGGACTATGCCCGATCGAAAGTAGATGGAAAACCCTATTATGCAGTTCAGCTTAGTCCCGAACAGCGCTTAGCACTAAAAGGTCAGCTTGTATGTGACGAATGCAGTCAGCCTGCATTTTATAGAAGTAAGTCTACTTCTGGTAGGCCTGCTTTGTTTTTTGCCAAACATGAGGATGATTGTAGATATAAGATTGAACGTTCGGATTCAAGTTGCCCTGAGTCGTCAAATACAAGAAACATTAAAGCAAATGATGGTAAAACGATTATTCTCGATTTTTCATCTAGCGAAAGTCAGTTTTCTGGTATTCAAACGAATAAAAATACTACTAAAGTCAATCGTCATGGGCAAGGGCGATTTGCAGATAATGCAGAACATCCAGAGTTATCAGTATCTCATAAGTCTCTTAGACGGTTGCATAAATTGCTAACTGTTAGTGATGACTTTTTGTTGAGCAATCCTAAATTAGTTATACCTGAAGTTGGTGAGACTTTTGTTGGAGATTTTTTTGTTCATAGCATAAAAAATCATGCTCATAACGGCTATGTTGGATTTTTATTTACCATTTCAAAAGCCACTATATCCAAAAAAACAGGGCACTTGTGGTTAAATACTGACGGTGTTGGTTCTGTATTAATCGGAATTGATAAAGTTGATGAGCTTTACAGTGTTTATGACATCAAAAGTTCTAATGAATTAATCGGCATGAATGCGTTGATAATCGGGCAACCCAGAGCTATTAATGCCGGGGATGTATTCATGCCTTTATCTCACGTTAAATATATTAGCCTCCTCGATTCATAGCTACTAAATCACAATAGAGTAGGGCAACTTCTTCTAAGATGTCGTCCGTGTCTATCGTAGTTAGGAAACAGCCAAAAAAGTGCTGCTGTCTTTTTCCGTATTGAGTCGATGATTCGATCATCAACCAATCTCTACTAGATAAACACTCTAAATCAATTTTTTTACTAACGCTGCATAGGTGATAGGTTTCTAACTCGGAGTCAGGCAGGCTGTTACCCAGTAAGGCTTGATTGATGTCACTATGAATGTCGGAACAAGCATCGACTGGCAATAATGAAACTTCTACAACGAAGTATTTTGTTGAACAGTGTTGGCATGTGCCTTGCCAGTAAAAAAACAAGGATGCGGTCGTTATCTTATCGTCTTTAAGATGCCTTGCACGTATTGAGTCATCAATGATGCCTCCATCATTGAGCCAAGTGCTGCTAGAAGAAGCCGATGAATAGATCGCTTCACAACAGCATGGGCATGAAACATTAAATTCGCTCACATTGGTTACATCTATTTTATTCATTTGTGATCAACCATATTTGAAGTATTTTTAATTTTGCTAGTACGGTTCGGATGTTCAGTAATATCTCGATTAGTTTCATGGTTAATATTGCCTATCGTAATATTTTTGATGCCCAATGATTGCGTAACGATTCCTGCTACATGAATCGCTTCGACCATATCAAATAGGCATGGTTCTACCTCATCTGACAAGTCATATCTACCGAAAGGTTTCATGGTAATAGACAGATAAGCATCTTTACCTTTACTCATATCTAATGCAAGATATGGCGTTCCTGAGTGATGATATGCCCACAAGTGACACTTAATGTTGGTTAAGTCACCAAAGACTGAATGTGCTTTTTTTACAATACGAGTACAGAGATCTTGAATATTGTTTGGCGTATAATTGAACCCACTGGCCGTAAGTTGTGTGTCACATGTTTTAGGTGTTGTAGGTGCGCGGTGACAAGCATTAACACAGGTGACGATTTCCTGTAGAACGTCATCGCTGACTTCATTGGATGCAGAACCATTAAACCCAATCAATACAATAGCATTGTTATGGTCTAAAACAACAGGACGGTAATTCTCCCCCCCTGTCTCTAATTTCCAAGGTGTCGGATGCTGCTCAAGTCGATCTGCATTAGGCACGCTGAGCTGATATTCATCAGCTGTGTAAAGGTACATTCTGGCGGCATCAACCAACCCATATACACAATACCAAGCATCATTTACTTCCTTGATTTCCTGCCCAAGACTCATTGCCGCCTGACCATCGGTATAGTAGGTCTGAGTGTATCCACTATTAAACTGATTATGAACTCTTGATTTATAAAATACGGCAACAATCATAGTGTCATAGTCATCGCCTTCGAATAATGCGTAACTTGGCGTAAGTGACATTTCAGAAATAGTTAAAGCTGGTATTTCTGCATCGCCAATGCAATAAAATAAATCGTCGTATGGATTCCAGTGCCAAAGACGAAAATAAGCAGCCTGTCTGTGATTAGCTGGCGAATTATCATTCCACCACTGACATAGATGCTTAACTGCGGGAGCGTCTTCATGATTAAAATTCAACGGATCATCATAGTTCTCGTTGTCATTTTTCATTGTATGTAGAGCGCTCTTTAGGACGTTAAAGTCACCGCGTAAAGTTTGTTTATCTCGGAGATAATTAAATTTCCCTCCAAAATCTTTCATACCCATTCTCCTAACTTGTCTCAAATTAAACATTCTAAAATTGTCTCAATAATGGCTGTTACGCCGCCTTGCTCTATATTTGTTACAATATAAGCTGCTGAAATTAAACAAAAAAATTAAAAAATATTTTCAAAACCCACTTGACACCATTATTGCGCTGTGCAATGATGAAGCCGTAAAAATCACAAACCCTATCGGGAGATGAAAAATGTTTTATTTAAGTCACTATTTAGCTCTCTTCTTGTTGAAAGTTGAATGCATTATTTCCAAGTATCGGTGGCTTGTAGCGGGTGTTGTATTTTTCATTTTGTTTGGTCTCCCAGGTGTTCCAATATCGGATGAGTTTAAGCTTCTGATTTCTGGTACTGCGTGGATAATAGCTGGACTGATCGTTTTTCCTTATTTAGCGTTAAAGTCTTTGGTTGCATTAATCCATCTAGTTTATCCTCCGAAATCAGATGGTTATACTGATGAAGACTGGCTCCGAGAAATAAAGCGTCGTGAATATAACAAAGGTTATAACGACGGGCAGATGATGTCATAACATTCTTGGTCATTTCTTCTTACCCGTCGGAACCTCGGGCACATCAGCATATTTTCCGTTCTGATCTGGCTTAATTTCGGTGTATTGACTTGGAGTTGGGCTAGGATCTTTTTTGCTATAGCTTGTTCCGAAAACCTTATCTGTTAAATAATCTCTTGCCGTTGCACCACCTGGAACTTTTTCAACGATATTATTTGCAGCATTTCCTACTGGCCCATCAACCACGTTTTTACCCGTTACCACTGCATCTTTTGCACCAGCATAAGTCACATCACCGACTTGAGATGAGGTCACTGTTGGCGTGCCGCGTCCACCGACGGTGACACCTTTGTTGTTGGGATTGTTGGGGTCGGCTGCTAAGGTGCTGTTTCCCGTATTGATATGCGTTGCCGCCTGTTGTCTTTGTGTTGTCACCGCTTGCTCCACGGGTGCGCCTTGTGTCGTTACTTGACCTTGACCAGCATCGACCGCTGTTTGGAATGCACCTACATTCGCTATGCTGGGGTTGGCGTATTGTGCTGGATTGCCAGCTTGCGCTACCTGGTTCACATTGCCCGTGTGTGCTGCCTTAATACCATTCGCTCCGCCTGCCAGTACCGACGATGCGCCATTACTCATGGGGGCTTGCATGAGTGCAAGGTTGTTTTGTGTGAGTTCGGCAAGTTGACTGGCTTGAGCAGAAGGGGGCTGGAATTTGAAGTTAGGGTCACTTCTGGCTTCTGTCAGTGCAGCATGGGCGGCACGTGCTTGTCCCATAGCCGCTAAGTCAACGCCACCTGTTAAGGCTTCTTTATAAGCCGCAGAAGCTTGTTCACGAAGACTGTTTGACTCTTGTAATGCTGCTGTCGCAGCTTGTTTATGAGAAGCCGCTTTTTGTAAATTAGACTCGACACCTTGGCGTTGTGCGTTACTAAAACCAATACCATCGCGTGCCGACTGGTTATTAGCGACGGCTTGCTCAAAGCTGGCGGCTTTATTGATGTTTTGTTGATCGTCACTGGTTATGCTCTTGTCGAATTTCGCAGCTGCATCTGCTCCATATTTTTTAGCAATGTTGGCACTAATGCCCGATGCCGTTCCAGCTCCAGCTAATAACTCAGCAGATTGCTTTTGTGTGATACCTAATTGGCTTGACAGCTTGCTTGACAAACTCTGCACCGCACTGGCACCTTCGCTCAGTGTTTGTCGAGTTGAAGCATCTTTAACGCCGCTCCAGCCCTTGTCGTAACTGCCTTGGGTGACATTGCCATACACTTGGCTCATGGCGCTTCCATAACTTTGTTCGTAGGCGGATTGTTCGGTTTTAGAAGCGGATAGGGCTTTGTCGGCTGATGTCGATAAGCTATTGGCTTTTTCAAAGCTTGCGCCCATGTTAACGGGGAGGTTATCGTTCTGAAACGATGCATTCATGGCGGCTCGATTGTTACCTGCACCGCCGCTCATGAAGCCATACTGCATACCATTTGCACCCATGACGGACATGGTACCAGTGCTCACCTGTGGCGACATGTTGTAAGCATCGGCACTGGCGGTATTTAGGCGTGTGTTGCCAGCGGAAATGTTACCCGCACCCACTTGACTACCCACGCTTGATGCGCTCGATTGAGCGGGTTGCATTAAGCCAGTGGCGACTTGCGTGGCAGCGTATGCCGTACCCGAGGCAATCATCCATGCGACAACAGGAATAGACATAAGCAACATGCCAGCAATGTACATGTCACTCACTGTTCCTGCATTGATTAACGCCGCTTGTGCCTGCGATAGGGCATCAGTACTTGCTTGTGCCTGCATGATTTTGCTATCGGTGAAGGTAATAAAGAAATTAAACACCGCATAGAGCATTGGCCATAGTTGTATCCAAATAGCCAATTTAACGTACATGAACACCGCTGATAGGGCTTTGTGACCCAACACAATGGTAATGATAATCATGATTGGGAAGAGGGCATAGATAATCGCTTCGAGTGTATTTCTCACCTTGGGTAAAGCACCTTCAGCAATTTTTCGCATGGTGCCGTATGTGGTCTGCATTTGTGCTTCAGCCATGCTCTGTGCAATACCAATTTGCATACCAGCCATATCGCCATCGGCAGCAGCAATGCGTGTTGAAGCTTCGTTCATGAAGTTAATCATCATTTTCTGACGAACGATGTCGGTCGCACTCGCTGATACCGCTAACATGGTTGAATAACCTGTTTCAATCTGTCCTTGAACAAGGCCGGCGGCTGCTACGCTATTGACGTATGGATTGAGGGTGCGCCCGAGTTGACTGATGTTGTCTGTAACATCTCCTGTCAGGCTGTTGGTTAAGAGGTTATAGGCTTGAGGACAAGTCACCGCACCACTCATCCACTGCCACTTGCCGTTATTTTTTTCATGGATCGTGACGTAACGACCTGGATTGGTATCGTTAAACATTTGCCAGATGTTGTCGCTTTTACTCACCTGAGCAATGTCCAAATAGCCAGTGTTAACGTCGGGAATAATACACTCACGGTAAAAGGAGAGGATATCCGATGAAATCACAGGGTCTTTAATGGCCAAGTTGCTGCTTTCTTGTAAAATACGATGCGCGAACATGGGACCTGCCTGACTAAAACTCAGTTGATCTGGCAAGGAGAAGACAGTTTCAGCGGCATCGGTTAAGCTTGAGCCAATTTTACTGGTCAGGCTTGCTACATCCGCCAACACCTTAGGTACATTACCCACCACCTGTGGTGGGGTCTGTAATGCCTTGTCGGTAATCATGATGCTTTCTTTGGGACCCACCATAAAATAGAAGAAAATGAGTGTGGCGATGGCATATTTAGGAAAGTCCTCCTGTTTTTCTTTACCAAAAACGGTCATGACAAAGAAAAACGAAATACCCGCCATGGCCACTATCTTCAAAATGGTTTTAAACGTGGCGTTGTTGACCATGGCAGAGACTGCATTAAACACATAGCTTAATTGCTCGCCACTCCAATAAGAAATGATCTCGACTGCCATGCTTAACGCCCCATCTTAGGCTGTGTGCTATTGCTTGATATTTGACGGCGCAAGGTATTTTCAACCAGCATGACCTGCTGTTGTAGCGAGTTGCTTGCCGTAGCCTGTCCGTATTTTTTACGCACAATATCAATGGCGGTGCGTTGTCTATCTCGTGTTTCGGCGATTAAGTCTTTTAATGCGCCCTCAACTGCCGCATTTTTGGTCTTTTGTGCCATGCGCATGGCTTGCTCAGCCGCTCGAATACCATCCATGTAATACTGATAAGCAATGTCGGTTGCAATCATTGCGACATAGTCAGATACCATCAGACCGCCATCAGGTATTTGCGAGTAAGCAGCAAGCATTTTCCAGACAGGTAGACTAGAGCTGTTAATCAAACCAATCTGTGTTAAGTCTTGTGTTGATCTTCCATCCATCTTGGTCATGATGTTTTCAACGGCCGTTTGTACCCGCTTTTTAAAAGTTTGGTTATCGTTACCTGCTGGCCAAATCGCTGTATTAAGGTTTCCATTAGTCAGGGTGACGCAAGCATTTCTATCGTTACTATCACACTGATACTTGAGTGCATTGATTGCCGAGCCATCAATCCCATCGATGAGTTGCTCTAGATTAATGAGCGCCCCTTGACGCACGGGAGCTGGCGTAGAGGCGTTATTGTCTGCAGGGAAGAAAATAACGGTGCCCACCAAGCTCATAATCAACTCTTTATCTTCTTGTGCGATAGGCATTCCATCGCGTTTAATATCGGACAAAGCTCGCCAGATGATATTGCCAGGCTTAAGGTCATCTTTTTCAGATTGAGGCGTGCTTGGATTGTTCACAGCGGTATCAATGGCTGTTTTTTGTGTGCTGGGTGTTGATTGCATCTTGGACCAACCTGCACTAAAGTCATCCACGAGACCTGTAAATTTGGCGGCTAATTTGGCATCGTTACCATGTTTCTTCTCGAATGCCTGCCCAATCGTTGCATCAATCATGCCCGTTGCCATCTCACATGAGTTAATGTTGAGCTGGTTAAGTTTGGTGAGCTGGTCTCGCCAGAACTTCATTTGGCTGGCAATTTGTGGGGACACCTGTTCTAAGGCTAACGAAAATAAGTAACCTGGTGCGGCATTGGTGATGCCTTGCAAGGCCTGCACGATTTGCTCACCATTCATAAAACCAAAAGAGCCGCTGTATAAGTCAATGCCACCACACCCAGCCGACATACGAGGTGGGTCAAAGGTTGCTAATTGATAGCTTTTGTTTGGTGTGCGATAGAAGGCACCACCACCCGTATACACGTTCATGGTTTGACCCTTAAATGAGCCACCTTGGGTGACATTGCCATAACCACCCATGGCGTTAAACCATTCGGACATGCCTGCGTCGCCTGAATATGCCTGCCCACTCAAGACGCATCCAATCACCAGAGCTAGGGGTTTGAAAGCGAAAATAGAGGTGTGTGTTTGCGTTGACATCAGAAGTTTTCTCCTGGTTTGGTGGTGATGGTATATAAGCGACGCTCTAGCTCGGTAAAGGTTTGTAAGCCTTGGCTTAACAGCATGGTTTGACCTGTTTGAGGGTTGGCCAATAACAATGAAGGTGTTTTGCTAATACCAAAAGCTTGTGCTTGCCCGCGATTGATCAGCGGTGATTCAAAGTTTTCTAGCCCATTGATCAAACCACCGTCCACTGAGACAGGGGTAATCGGAAAGCGATATTTTTGTTGTAGCATCGTTAAGATGGGTATTTGTTGGTCGCAATAAGGACAATCGGACTTAAAGAAAAATAAAATACCCCAGCCCTGTGCGACCATCTCGGCAAGCGTCTGATTGACCTGCACATCATACTGGGCAAGCTGGGTACGCTTGCCGATGTCGGTTTGTGGATAGCGTTGCAGGTAGTCTAGTTCTGGGTTTTGCCACATAAACCGCTGCCCCGCATCGGCAAAAACCGCTGCTTTGGTTTTAAGCTCATTACTCAGTTCAAAGTAACGCTTGAGGTTTTCGTTGGTTGGGTTCATGTAGGCAATGCTTAAGCTGTTATCCACCTCTTTTTTGAGTTTCTCAAAGTCTTTCAACGTCTGCTGACGTGGGTCAATCTTGAGTTCTTCTTTAGGAGAAGTTGCGGGTGGTGTCGCTTGTACAGGCGGCATGTTACGCAGTGTTTTGTTAGGCTTGTCATCGCAATACCAATTCCATGCGCTGCCATTCTGGCAGGCAAATGGATTGGGATAGTCGAAGGCATCATAAGCCGATGCGCTCATGCCAAAACTCATCAATAACACACCACGCCATAACATCATGGTTGTTGCTCCAGTAAAAATTGCTGAGTTAAATCAACCGTATTGCCAGCAATGACGCTTTGTTGGTTCAGTACAATGCAACGACCATGACAAGTTTTTACGCGTCCCATTTCAACTTCAGTGCCGTTTTCTTTGGTCACTAACAATTGTTTTGGTTGCTCCAAGCATCCGCATAATTCGGGTGCTCTGGTTTTTACCCAGTTTGCAATACGATCGCCATAGCTAGACAGCTCAGTCAAAATCGCTTGCTGTTCGGCTTCTGTTTGCGCGTTAGCCATTTTCTCTTTCAACTGAGCCGCTTTTTCGGACAAGAGTTTTTGTGTATCGATGGTAGCAATCGTGGGCGGTTGTAATGACAGCCATTGCTGTTTGAACCAATCACCTAAAGCGAGTGCGCCAATCACTAAAAAAACCATCAAGATGCCTGTTAACACGTATCTAACGCCGTTGATGAACTTGTTTTTGTCTATCGTGATGGTTTGACTCATAGGGTGACACCTCGATCGGCAAGTACCGATTTAATGGCACCAGATACATCCATGCCTTGCGCCAATTTACGCTCCACTGCCGTAAAGTCTTCTGGCAACGTTGAATAGAGCATGAGCGAGTAGGGATCTACGATAAATCGACCAACGGCATTCATGACAGGAGACTTGATATAGATTTCAGAGAATCCGGCCTTGTAAGCCTCATCAGGTGTGTCGGCACTAGGATTAAAACCGCCACGTAGGGTTTGCAAGCCTTTAATGGTGCGTAACTGAAATGGATCAGCATCGAGGCGATCATCTTTTTCAAGGATTTTGACCGACTCAGGTTTTTGGCGTAATAGGCAAGTCCAGTCACTTTGAGCAATCGCGGCACGAGAGGCATCGGATTTCTCATAAAAGTCAGATAACCCTTGCGTTCCTGCAACAGCCGAACCTCGGTATTTACGCACACGACGATAGAGGTCTTCCATAAAACCACCAGACAGCCCAGCCATTAAATCCCAGGCCTCATCCATGAGCATGAGTTTCATTTGTTCACGATCAAAGTACATCTCTTGCGAGATACGCAAGGTCATCTGAGCCATCACCACATCACGCAACACACCTTTGTTCTTAAGCTCTTCCATTTCGAGCAAGATGTATTGGTTATCGAAGTCGATGTTCGACTTGCCTTCTAACCAGTTGGCCATCGGACCATATTTTGTCCATGGATTGAGCATCGCTGCCATGTCTTTAATACGTTGGTCTTGCTGACCATCTTGATCACGCCACTCATCTTTGAGATAGTGATATAGGTTGGTGTAAGTGGTATCCTGACCATAGTCGTTAAATACTTTAAAAATGGCGTTTTTAAGCGCAGCTTGATGGTAATCACTCAATTCACCAGAGGGTGAAATCATTTTTCCTGTAATGAATACCAAGGCTTCGAGTTCATCTTCAATGTCTTTAATGTGTGTGAATGGATTGATATTGAGTTTCGCATCTTGTGTAAACTCAATATACTGACCTTTCAATTCTCTGTTCATTTTGTAGAAAGAGCGACCTGAGTCAAAGTTCCACGCACGTCCACCATTAGCGAGATAGATGCGAATCAACTCATTCATGAAAAAGGATTTCCCTGAGCCTGGTGCACCAGCGACAGCCGCATTGTAGTTCCCAGCGGTATTGTCATAAAAGTCGATAGCCATGGCTTGTCCACGACGACCAAATAGAATTAACGATGGTCGGTTATAAGTGCCTTTTGACTCAGCAATCACAGGACTGGTAGCAATGGCGTTGTTGCTGTATTTGGTGCTGGCACGACCGTGTCCAATTAAATCCTCTTGCATCCCCGAGGTGAGGTTCATTGGCATGGCACTAAAGAAGGCTTGACCGAACTCAAAGGTATCAGTGACTAAGCTAAAGCCCATTGAACGCCACAAGCTATCTACTTTTTGCGTGATTTGGCGAGTATTTTTAGCTGGTGTAAACAGTAAAATTTGATGGTACATTCGTACAGGCACATGCCCTGCATCCACCGCACGAATCATGCCGTCCCAGTCAGCATGTTGATTGGCAATTTCGGGCAGCATTTTGCCCATTGGTCCTTTCATTAAGGTCGATGTGCGCTCTTTTTTGAGTGCGGCTTTGGTCATAATCGACTTTTTGTCCAATGCCCAAGAACCCAAGGTAATTAAAAATGGACAAGGATAAGACAGCATACTATTGAAGTAAGAGCCAATCATATTAGACGCTTGCGACAATTTAAAACTCGTCGGGTAATCGATCACAGACATGGCAACGGTTCTGGTTCGTAAGTTGTCATCTGGCCACCAAAAGTCAGCATCACTGGCATTGACCTGTGCCAACCCACCAGAGCGAACATGATCACGGATGTATTTGCCTTCATCAAACCCGCGTTTGGGTTTGCTTTCAATGAACAGGCGACGATGGTCGGTAATGTCTAGCAAAAAGTCTACGATCTCAGCTGGTCCCCAAACCTCACCCGACAAGGAAGCAGAAGAGAGCGTGCCTAGCACTTGCTCACGCAGGTTAATGACTTCTTCCTTGTCTATTTCGCTTTCCAAACTAGCAATCGGAACCGTAAATGAAATCCATGAACGGTAATCACGTAACATATAAGGTGCGCCATCAAACAAAGACTGCTTGGTTAGCTTTGTCCAAAAGGCATGACGGTAAGCGAGTAGATCATGATGAATCTGGTCTTCGTTTTTAACCAATGCCAGTTGCCCATCTAGGAAAGATTGAATATTGGGTGAACCAAACATTTGCACTTGTACCGCTGTGCCTTTTGAACCCATGCGAAAAAGTTGCTGAAGCACTTTTTCCATTTCCTCGTTCGCACCTGTTTGCGGTTGGAACTCAATGGTAAATCCCAAGCATTTACCATTTGAGCCATCATCAACGATAAATAAGCCTTCATCCTTGAGAAAGCCGATGTAGGGAAAGAGTGAACGTAGCGTCGGAACGGCTTTAACCGCCTTGTAAAAGGCAATCTCTTTCTCCTCCTGCGATGGCTCGAATAATCCTTTTAATGCATCAAACAGGCCGTCAAACTGTGCTTTGATTTGACCAATAAAGTCGTCTAAATCGGTTTTCTTACCTCTCATCGCTCACTTGCCTCTTTACCCACGGTAGGAATCATGTCCATCAAAGGACCACGATTCGCTTTTTTGACATTAGCTTTCGTATGCGCTACTTGCCAGCCACCCGTATTGACCACCAAATAACGATAGGATTGATCATGCAACACACCATCACTGTCTTCAAAAGGTGCCATCCAGACACGTTGTACGCTGGGTGGTAGGTAAATCGGCGTATCTGGTTGCAAGTTGCTCGCGGGCATAGCTTTGCGCATTGGCAAAACTTTAGCGTCCTCAGGCGCATCAGCAGCGTTGGCTTTGACTTCTTTAGCTGTGCTGCGATCTTCTTTGGTCATGGCGTATGTCTGGTCGAGGTTCTTACAGCCTTGCTCACCTGGCAGGTTACAACTAAATTCAGACTTACCACTCAATCCCGTGATTGAGCAGCCTTGCAATGCCAATAGAGCAATCGTCATGATGGACAACGTGAATGGTTTCATTTTTTCACCTTAGCGTTAGTTGTCAGTGGTTGATTGGCATTGATCCAGGCCTCAAGTTGGGCTGCGGGTAAAAATCCAGGCTTAATTTTTCCGTTTTTAGCAATCAGCGCAGGTGTGCCATTCACACCGAGTTTTTCACCTAATGCCAGATTGCGATCAATCGCTTGTGCTTGTTGGCACTTGCCATCATTTGAGGGCATGGTGCTGGCACTCATGTAATCCAGCCACGCCTTAGACTTGTCTTTCGCACAAACTATTTTCTGTGCCGTTTCTTTCGCTTGTGGGTGCATGGCCAATGGGTAGGCGAAGATATGAACGGTGATGTTGTCTAGCAACTTCAGTTCTTCTTCTAACTTCTTGCAGTAAGGGCAGTCAGGATCCGTAAACACCGCCATTTCACGTTCACCTTTCCCTTTTTTGATGGTAATGGCATCTTTAAGTGGCAATAGAGACCAATCTATGGTGTTAAGCTCATCCAGTTTTTGTTGCGTCAAATCAAGATTTGTTTTTGGATCAAAAATATGACCAATGAGCAGGCGATTGCCTTGCGTGTTGGTGTAAAAAATTTGTTTCCCGCCAACGATTAACTCAACTAAGCCATCCATACCCTCAACTTTGTTGGCGTCGGTGATGGGTGTACCAGGAAACTTAACTTGCATTTCTTGCTTCAAAGCCTCATCGGCAAGAACAGTGCTACTCAGTAGCATGAGTAGTGCGGCTGTGATTGGTTTTAATTGCATCATTGGTAATAATCTCCATAGGGACTCATTTGGTTATTCATCATGCCGCCTTGCATCAATTGCTGCTGAACTTGTTGTTGAATCATCATCTGTTGCATCATTTGCGGATTCATAGGCATTGGCATTGGAAGCGGTGACTGAGCTTGCATGTTATTTGCCTGCGCATTTGCTTGTTTGTCATCATCATTAGCCTCCCAATTCACGCCCTTGGTAAAGACAATGTGAACATCTCGTCCAGCACCAATGTCAATGACCGGCTGCATTTCTTCTGCCAAGCGGATGTAATAATTACCTAAACGTTCAGCAGAACGACCTAAACCATAGCCAGCACCCGTTTGTAATGCTTTATTGGGATCAATGGTGGTGGTGTAACCCAGCGCGGTTTGCGAGGTTTGCATCGATTGATATTGCATCTGACGACCAAAACCACCAGCAATATCCGCTAACAAAGCCATATTCAGTGCATCTCCCGATCGAACGATCATTTCACCTTTAATGCCGTTACGACCGTCCTCACCGACCACATAGCCGTGTATGGACTCTTCGATCACTTCGTCGGTATTCGCATTGACACAAGAAGCGGTCATTAAACGAATATCGCCACGTTGTGTCGTTTTATTACCGATAGCGTTACCCAAAATCAAACAGCCGATGATGTCGCCTTTAACATCGTTGGGTAAAAATGACACGTCTTCAACCCAAAACAAGATTGGTGCTGGGTTTTGCGTGGCATTACCACCAGTGGGTGCATAAGTCCCTGTCATAATCAATGCACGAGAACTGGTACCCGCTGGGAAATAGCTTTTCGCTAACTTACGCGAACTTCCTTTACCTGGAACACTCGTCGTGGATGATTCTGTCGTTGACGGTTTAATACTACTAATGACAATGCCCGATTTTTGCGCAGCCATGGCGATCGCATTCGGATTGCCTGGTGGGTATTGATTGGCATTCACTGGCGGTCTTGCAGTGCTGTTTTGTGGATTTGCATAGGTATTCTGTACCGTAATAGGTTGTGCAGCAGTATTGCGGCTAAAAGGCTGTTGGTTTGGTGTTGTCGTGGTCGTCTGATCAGGTTGCGCGGAACGTCCTTCGACCAACTTAACCGCCTCTAAATTGGCTTCTAATCGCGCTTGCATGTCGGCTAACAACTGATTTTGCTTATCTAATTGACCACGGAAGGTCTCAGATTGTTTGACTTGCTCTTTACGTAGCTTGTCGTTTTCTTCTTCGAGTTTATCGAGTTTGTTTCCCGACTGCGCCATCCACATTTGAGCAGCCGGCACATTAGCAGCTGGTTGGTTGAGGCGTTGCTGTGTCTCTGACAGAGAAGGATTTACCTTAGGTTTTTGCGGCGATTCTTCGCCCATCATAAAGCCATAATAAAGCGCGACCACAATCAGCATGGCAATGCCCGAGATCAGATAGATCTGACGTTTACGGGTTTGCTTTTCGGTGTTTTCGTAAGCGTCCAATGCGTCTAAATTTGATTCACTCATTATTTAGGCTCCCTGACTAAAAACACTCTGGTTTCTTGTCCTGGTGCAATCACAGGATTGCTGATGGCAATCGCTGAAATACCATCGGTATAAAAATCACGCTCATCCAGCGTGAGTGTTTGCTCCGATTGATTTTTGAGTAACCAAACTTCACCTTGTAGGCTGCGACCCTGCCAAGTTTGGATTTTGGTGATGTCTGTTTCTTGCCACAAACTGAGCTTTTGATTGGTGTTTGTTTTGTTAAATCCAGCCTTGCTATCATTGCCTGCCATGACCTTTAAGAAGGCTAGAATTAATTTGTCGCGTGAGTCGGCCTTAGCAAAGGTTTTTTCCACTTCAGGGTCGATGGTTTGCATCAATGGCATCATGTCACTATTCAAGGAAAGGACAAGCTGTTGTTCGCCTATTTTTTTAGGCTCTAAATTTAAGCGAATGGTGCGCTTATCATCGCGTGTTACCAATAAACTGAATGGCTTGTCGCTAATAGGGGTGATGATTGCCTTACCAATCTCTTGCATTGCTTTAAGAGAGGCCTCGTCGCTGTCCATCGTCCAATCTACACCGACACGACCATCAATACGGTGTACCTTGCCCATGGCGAACTCAATCACTAAAGGATTATCTTTACTGACCTCAACCGTTTTACTATTGCCGTTATGGTCAATCTGTAGCGTGGTTTGCGAAAAGGCTACCGATGTGCCGAGCATGAATGCGATGGCAATACTGAGTTGGGTTAAATGCTTCGTTAAATCGTCAGTTTTCATGTTATGCTCTCATAAAATAGGGTATGGTCGGAGTGCCAAGCCGCAAGGCTGTTAAGACCTATGTTTTTTCTTTTAATGGCACTTCTTTAGCCATGCGAATGCGTAGTTGTTTGGCATCATCAAAACGGAAGACGACTTTATAGGCGGTTTCTTTTTTGGGTAGTTCTTGATTGCTAACCCAGCTTCTTAAGGTGCCATGAAAGACGATGGTTAGGTTTTGCGGGTTGACTAGGTAATCGCGCACCTCAAAGAGTTGCGATAGACTGTTTTTAGTAATCAACTCCTTATTTTCAGCCATGATCTTTTCCATGTTGCCGTTGTCTTCTGGGGAAACGTAACGCAATAACATTTTCTGGTTAAAGTCCACACTGCTCGGTGTGACGTTGACCATGTTCGATGCCACAAACCACCCCAAGGCATAGAGCTGATCCTTGCTCGGGTTATTTTTCGACAAGCGCATTGGCTCATCGAGTTGATAGGGGACAAGGCTAATCCATTGATCATCAATGAACACCTCTTTGTAAACCAGCATGGCGACGGTAGCTACCGATAGCACCAGCATGGCATAAGCGACACGTAGCCTTTGTCGTAAATCCAATTCGGGCGATAAATCGCTTTTATCGTCAATTTTTTTGCCAAACTTGCCAATCAAAATTCAATCCTCCCGTATCAGTTAATAAAGCGACGCATGTCAGTTGGCGGTGTTTTTTTCAATTTTGCGCTGTATTCTTTTGGCAGCATCCAATAAAGCAAATGCTTATAAAAATGCGGATGAATGCCGTGCTTCACCAATCTGGTATAAATATAGGCAAGCAACAAGCCAACGATGATGCCTTGAATAACGTCAGCCAGTTGATTGCCAATCACAAAACCAAACACGAATACGCCCAGCTGGTCGTAACTCCAGATGAGGAATTTTTCTGGTGTATCTAAATGCTTGGGTATGTATCCTAAGTCTGGTTCGCTCATGAGATAATCTCTTTTAATTGTGTTGTTAGCCGCAAGGCTGTTAAGACTAAAGACTAAATTACGACCCCGAAAATGGAGTCGATAAATCCACCGATTTTGGCAACACCAACAGCACCAGCGACAAAGCCAGCAGCCAGTCCCCAACGACCACTCATCGCTGAGGTGACAATAGCGATAATTAAACCGACTAACGCGGCGATTTTTGCGGCAGAATTGGTGACGGTAGCTGTTTGTGTGTACACATCAGCCAAGGAAGCGTCGGTTGCGGCAATGGCTAGGCCTGCGCTTGCAACGGTTAAAGCGGTGACACCAGCAACCTTTGCAGCCTTTTTAAGCTGACTTGGCTCGACGTCAAGGGTGGTTGGTAATGCAGCTTGTGCTTGCATGGTTTTCTCCTTACAGGTTAAAAATTATTTACAGTTGCCAATGAAACGGCTGAGTGCGAGACGCAATACCCAGCCAAATGCGATACCGAATAGCAGGCCTGAAATGGTTTCGGTATTGACGACTTCACTCGAAAAAGCCAAGCCACCAATAAAGGCAGAAACAATGACGGTGAAGTCAACAATATTGGCTTTGATAGGGCCTTTGCTTGGTGTTGGTTCTGTGGTGCTCATAAAAACTCCTATTGGATGGATAAAAAGACTTTGCGATCTAAAGACATGGATGATTCATCAACACCCGCTCGACAACACTTAGCAAAGGTGCTCACTTGCACCTTGTAGACCTTATTTGCTTTAAGTGCTGTTTGAACTGACAAAGCGCGTGCTTCGGCCAGTTTTTTGTTATGGCTCATGCTGCCATTGGCTGAGGTATAGGCTTCGATTTTCACTACCGAATGGTTATTCAGTAGGCTACGGTTTTTTTCAATCCAGACTTTGAGTGCGTGCCGTTGTGCTTGGCTAGGCGCATATTTGTTATCGCCGAAAAATAGGGTAAAGCTAGGCGTTGTTTTAATTTCTTGTTTAGGACGAACCATTGACTCAATCGGCTCCGACTTTACTTGAGTCGGCGCGGCTTGTATCGCAGTTAATTTAGAAGTGGGTGGGCAGGATGTTTGAAATTGATAACCATCACTGGTTGCACAAATCATCAATGAAACATTGCGTTCATTTGGTTCATTATCTTGCGCTTCGTCCACGTGAGCGCATCCTGACGCTAATGACGATAGCATTGCTACCCATATTAAAGCGGTTTTCACGCACAGACTCCTTTTTGCATGACGCTATAGACTTTCCAGGCGTAGCCAATACGTTTATGGGATGATGCAGCGTTATAAGCACCGACCGCTTCCCAAGTGGAGCCATGTGTACGCATTTTTTCAGAGAGAATTCGAGCGCCGGCACGAACATTGGTACAAACATCCAAAACACTTCTGGGTGTAAGACCTAAATAGGAGAGATTGCTTTCATTAATTTGCATCAAGCCATAGTCACGAGACCCGTCTTTATTGGGCGGTGAAACGACCGTTGCATTGAATCGACTTTCAACACAACCAATAGCTGATAACAAGGTTTCAGACACGGCGTATTGTGTCGAAGCCTGCTTGAAGCAATGAGGATAGGGATTGGGTACTTGTTTGGCGTGACCAACCGCCATGACCAGCAATCCACCGATAAACACCAAGGATTTCATCAAACACCTGAGTTGCTAAATTGATTGGGTTTGATGATAGAGAGTTGTCAACATTAAATTTGGCGAAACGTGAAAGCAAAAAAATATTTTTAAGCACGTTTCTCCAGCAGTAATATTTTACTTGTGCTATACTTATATGTTTTCAATTCTTTACATGGACAAGGTCTGTTTCCATGAAAAAGCATAAAAATCAAAATGATAAATGAAAAAAGATAAGAATGGGTAAGGGATTCTACTTAAAAGACTAAACGACTCCGATTTGCTTAATAGCGCAAATCGGAGTCTAAAAGAAAAACGATAAAGGTTAAGGGAATCAAAAAGATAGAAAAATAATAAGGGCAAAAAGACAAAAACGGTCAAAAAAAGAAAAAGATTAAAATCATACCACGCCTAACAAAAGTCTGCTGGAGAAACGTGCTTAAAAATATTTTTTTGCTTTCACGTTTTTCATTTTTTTGATTGACGGGTGTTCTAGACTTGCTTTCATGTTTTCCAACCGAGGCGAGCTATGAATCCACAGCTCTACAGTCAAGTATCACAATTAGGCCATTCATGGCTGACTCGTCTATTTCAGCTGTTAGTGCAACGTTACCGCGGGCTGGATATGGTTGCTGATACCACTGCGCCCTTTGACGAACAGATGCTTATCTTAGCCAAAGCCTTGCAACAACATATTGCGCCAGACTATGTGAATATTGCCACAGTGGAACAACTGATGTTGATTCATTGTGATCTGTTGCGATTCACCGTTAAAGACTGGGATGCACAACAAGTGGATTTCATGGACTTTGTGAAAGCAGCTACGCTCAATGATGTTGAAGCCCTATATATGAATCATGAGTTTGATATGATGACGCTGTCTCATGGATTGACTGACCTTACGATCAAAACTTTTGTGCGTTCACTTACCGCGCCTTTGCTTAATTTCAATCATGCCAATTGATCCCTTACTGAATGATGTGATTGAGTGGGTGGTCAGTCGCCCCATTCCAGTCGCAGTAACGGGTCTTGCAGGGGTCTTTTTTGCGTTAAGTTACCATGAGCATCGTAAACAAAAAAGACGCTCAAACTCGCCTCCCAAAACCACTATCGCTCATCAGCATGATCTACGTTCCTTGAACCAATCAGGTTGGTTGATCGCTAAGTCTGGGAAAGACTTAGCGCAGCATCTTAGGCTGACCCCAAAAATCAAACTTATTTTGTCTCAATCTTGCTTAGACCAACAAACATCAGACTGGTTGGCGCAAACCTTATACCGTTACGTGGAGTTTGTGCAGCTCCTGCCCGCTTCTGAAGCGCACCATCATGCCAATCCTGGTGGCTTGGCAAAACACACCATCGAGGTAGCCTTACTATCCTTACGTCGTCGCCGTGGGCAAATACTGCCTAAAGGCGCAACGCAGGAAGAAAGAGCACCTGAGCAACATCGTTGGACGGTTGCCATTCTCTTGTGTGCCTTGTTTCATGATGCTGGCAAGGTAGTAACTGATGTGCGTGTGCAAGGACTCACCCATGATGGACGCGAGATTGAGTGGAGTCCGATGGGTGGAAGTATGAAAGCCATTGGAATTGATCGCTATCGTGTCTTTTTCAAAGAGCACCAGTATAGCGATCATAAATCCTTGGGTGCCTTTTTATTGTCACTACTTTGTCCCAAAGAAATGTTGGCATGGCTTGGATCAAATCAAGGCTTAATGCACGGTATGAATGCCTATCTATCTGACGAGCAGTCAGGTGATCTGAATTATCAATCCATCCGCGACATTGTTTCCAAAGCCGATCAAAGCTCTGTGAAGTTAGATCTAGGCTATGGTGCTCAACCACAATTTGCATCGGCACGAACGAGGCCGTTAATTGATGTGATGATGACGAGCATGAACCAGTTGTTAAGCAAAGGACTCATTAAAATTAACCAACCTGGTGCGGTTGGCTTTGTTAAAGAGGGTGAAATATTCCTGGTATCTAAAGTGATTGCTGATGCCGTGCGTGAGTACATTCAAAGCCATCATCAAGCGTTTGAAGTCAGTCTGCCGCATGATAACGAGCGGCTGTTTAGTATCTGGCAAGATTATGGTCAGCTGATTCCTAACAGTTCAGGTAAGGCAATGTGGCATATCAACATTGACGATGGTGATAAATTCAAAACCAAGCTGAGTGTCTTGCGTTTCCCATTAGAGGTGGTTTTTGGTGCAAATATGAGCTTGTGGCCAAGTGACTTTGTTGGCTCAATTGAAGTTGTTGATACTCAGGACGTAAAAGAGCAAGGAACGGAATCAGCAAAATTCAATGCTAAATCCAACAACAAAGCCAGTATGTTGCCATCGCAAGCGGTGGCGAATGTATCTAAAGCCGAAGCAAAAACAACACCAGAAGACGAGAAGGATAACGAGGACGAATCAGGTGAAGATATGCAGGATGATGAGCCTTTACAGCCAGTAACGTCGAGCGTGTTAGCACCCAAGAGACAATCAACAAGCAAAGGTCAAAAAATAGTCATGCCGACGATGAATAGGCAGGGAATACCAATCGCTAACCCTTTGCAAAATAAGCCTGTTACGACACCAGCACCGAGCACAGCTCCCACGATGTCAGTAGAGGATGACGATCCCTTTGCCAACATTGTTGCAATTAATGCTCCAGCTGTCGATGAATCAGTTGCGCTATCAACACCTGTATTGCACGACAAACAGCCTTCAGTTACACAAATTGATACCTACTTGCCCGATGTGTTCAGCGCACAGGCAGAGTTTAATGATATGTTGCAAACACCAGAAGAAGTGATGAATGTTCCTGTTACTTTGGCTACACCAAATTTATTAACTGGCGGCGCAGAGCCTGATGAAATCAGTCTCACTTTTATTGCCTGGCTTAAGCGAGGCTTATCGACGGGTGAAATTCGCTATAACGTTTCTGGAGCACGTGTTCAGTTCGTTACTGAAGGTTTAGGATTGGTTTCACCTGGAATTTTTGAACAATTCCGAGAGATCTCAGGGTTAACCGATTGGCGTGATGCACAAAAATCACTCATTGCGAGTGATTTAGTCCTAAAACAAGGCAATGGCAGCAAGTTGTTTAAGTATTTGGTGAAGTCGCCTAGTCCTAAGCGCGAAAATCAAAAAGTGGTTGCGTTGAGTATGGTCATCTTGGCTAATCCGCATTTGTATGTGCATCCTGTGCCCGATGCGAATCCTTATTTGACTTTATCTACTTCATTACTTAGCTAGGAATAAACTCATGGACGAAGGCATAGAGAATTTACTCAGAAAACCTTATGAGATTTACAGTGGTGCAACTTACAGTATTGCATCATTGAGCTTATTGACACCGTTTGGTGCTTATGTCGTCAATAACCCATCATGGTTATTGCCTTTGACATCAACCCTAGCTTGCTGGGGTAGCTATCGTCTTTACCAGTCATCAAAACTCATTCGTTATCAAAAATCGCTTCGACGTATGCCCAAGTTTGAAATGTCTAGCTCTCAAATTCCTTGGTCAAGAGATAGGCTTTACCTTGGGATTGGTTTTCGTTGGGATCAACGTCACACAGAACGACTAGAACAGTTAAAACAGGCCAAGCACAGACACCTTACTTTGCCGAGCAAGCTGTATCGCATGGCACGAGAAATTGAACATCGTCATTATCGTAATGCAGTTCTTGAAGGTGTAAGAAATCACATCGCGCTGTTCACCAAACAAGACACTTGGTGGAATCCCGTTGCACCTTTGCCGCCGATTGGTGGTAATAGTGCCATTCATTCTGTTGGCTTGTGGGAAGGTGAAGCACCTTGTTGGGAAGCTATTAGTGAGCGAGTAGGACATAAGGTTGTTGTTGGCACTACCCGCGTGGGAAAAACACGACTGGCAGAGATCATGATCACGCAAGATATTCGACGCGGTAATGTGGTCATTGTGTTTGACCCCAAAAGCGATGCCGACCTCTTGCGTCGCATGTACCTGGAAGCCAAAAAAGCGGGGCGTGAAGATGACTTCATTATTTTCCATTTGGGATTTCCAGAGTTGTCATGGGGCTATAACCCGATTGGTGACTTTGAAAAAGTCACCGAAGTGGCTGATCGCATAGCGGGACAATTGCCTGGAGAGGGCAATTCACGTGCGTTTAGGGACTTTGTGTGGCGTTTTGTGAATGTTATTACACGCGCTTTGGTGGCATTGAGTATAAAGCCTGACTTTAAAAAGCTCTATCGTTATGCTCAGGATGTGGATGGTCTATTAGTCGATCTTTATGAGTTGTTTTTTGACAAAGTATTACCCGATTGGCGCAGTCGTTTAGCGTTGATGGATATTGACCCGAGCAAAGTGGCAGACAAGGCACTTAAACAGCGCGATCCTTTGGCTGTGACCTATATTGAATTTGCCAAGCAAATGAACCTAATTTCAGATGCAAATCAAGAAGACACCTCTCGTAGCAGCTTAGAATTAGCCGATATTGCACGAAGTCTTTCCGCTATTCTGAATAATGAGCGTAGTTATTTTGACAAACTCGTATCCTCGCTTTACCCGTTACTTGAAAAGCTCACGACGGGGCAAGTTGGTGATGTGATTTCCCCCAATTTGGATGATCCATATAATCAAACGCCTATTTTTGATTGGATGGAGGCGTTTAATCGCAAAGCGATCGTTTATGTTGGTTTAGACTCATTGAGTATTCCCATGGTTGCCGCTACGGTAGGGAGTAGCATGTTTGCGGATATCACCAGTAAGGCAGGGCGCATGTACAAACACGGCGTTGGCTATGGTTTTGTGAATCCAAGAGGCGAAAAAATTAGCATCAGCATTCATGCCGATGAGTTCAACGAATTGATTGGTGATGAATTCATTCCGCTGTTGAACAAGGCGGGTGGCGCTGGATTCGAAGTTACCGTATATACGCAGACATGGGCCGATGTAGAGGCTAAAATTGGTTCAAAAGCGAAAGCCGATCAAATTAGCGGAAACCTGAATACGCTGATTATGCTCAGGGTTAAAAACAAAGTCACCGCGCAATTGCTCACCGATCAAGTAGATGAAGTGCTCATTAGCACCGTTACGCCCTCATCAGGGGTGTCCGATAACAATGACACGCTGTCTGATTTCAAATCAAGCAACCAAGATATTGTTCGACAGGAGCGCGTTGCTTGCGTTACCCCATCAGATGTCACCAAGTTGCCCAAAGGGCAGGCCTTCGCACTGTTAGAAGGTGGACAACTGTGGAAGTTGCGTTTTCCGATGCCAGTTAAAGATCCAGCTGATGGCATATTGCCTGACTCGCTGTCACAAATGGTACGACAAATGCGCTCTAAATATGAGTCTTATGCCGAACAATGGTCGGATCAAATGACCGTATTTAGAGAAAATGAAGCTCGAAAATGGAATGATAACGGTCTATGAATCAAACACAAAGCAACCAACAGCATTATCTGGTTGACAAAGCATCGACCAAAATGGCACTCGGTGGCGTGTCCATGCTGTTTGTCGGCATTGGCTTGATCATTTTTTTATTGGTTGGCAGGATTATTCTCGATTTTTACCTCATTGAAGCCCATAAGAGCAGTGTGACACAACTGATGGAGCTGGTGAATCGGATCGTGGATCAAGAAGCCCCCAACACGGCTATTGCCATCAAAGGCGTTGAAGCACTGGACTGGGCAATATTTCAAACATCAGGCATGTATGACGCTATTGCACAGATGCAAACGAATACGAAACCAACCCCAGGCACAAGCTTTGAGGATGATCTCATCAAAGCGTTTTTCCCGTTCATTGCTCAGACGATTCAAAGCACCCACATTATTGGCGCAAGGTTAGCGATTGTATTGAGTTTTTTGCCCTTAATCTTCATCACATACCTGCTTGCGATGACTGACGGCTTAGTGGAACGTGCTATCCGAACAGCTGAGGTGAAAAGAGAGCGTTCGTCGCGTCACGTACAAGCACGGCTCGCACATTGGGGTGGCGTGACATTGCTAATATACCTGTATTGCCTATGGCCAGAACCAGTAGAGCATCTGCATTGGTATGTGTTTGGATGGTTAGCGTTTGTGTGGCTTATGGTCAGAATGCAATGGACTTACTTTAAGAAGTATTTTTAGAGGGATTAGGTAGTTGATTTGTATTGAATTTGTTTTGTATAAAGATGCCTTCTTTATCACGGAAAATTATTTTGATGAGCTGGATTTTGGTCCATATTGGTTAGCTACTCCGATTAAAAAAAACAAAAAAAACTATGAACTATTAGTTAATCACCAAACATTTCTATATAAGAGGTTGGGTGCTGTTGAAGTAGCGTTTGAGGATGCGAAAGAAGTTTTGGAAATTATGAAATATCATTATGAACAGTGCATTTCGTATTTAGAACCTCGAAAGAAAAGTGAAAAGGCGCAGGAGTTCATCTCTAATGCAAGAGAAATTTTGTTTGAAATTGACCAAAAGTTTCTTGCATTGAATACTGCTAAACCTAGCCTATCGAAGCAAAATTAGCGCAAGGCTTTGATGGCTTCAATGCTGAGTCCAGTCTTAATGGCAATGGTTGCGTCATCTAAAACGTCAAGCAGGTTACGAGCGATTTCTAATTTTTCAGCGTGTTTGCCCAGTTCAATGCCTTCCTGTTTACCTTCTTCTCTTGCTTCCATTGCGGCTGTGTCTATGACGTTTTTCATGTCTCGGTAGTATTTTAAGCTGTCCTCGTAGGCTTGGTGTTCAACAGGGTCGAATTTGGCGTTATTTGTCATCAATTGCGGCAATAATCTAATGATTGTTACAGGATGCTCAAGCGGCTTTGGTTAAAAAGATACGCTCATCAGAGCGTAAGCAAGCCGTCAGGCGAGCGGTCTTTTTAGCTGAAGTTGCGCTATAGCCAGTATGCACAGACATAGCGAAGGCGCATCGCTTGCCTCTTTCGCTGTTCACGGTGTGAGCAGATTGTTAGGCGTAGCTTTTGGCGTGGACTTTTGCCAAGCGTAAGCACGTGCAAAAGACATGAAAAAAGCGGCGATTGAATGAAGAAAGAGCAGAGAGTGAGCAAGCGGTGTGACTGAGCGGGTTGGGTATTGAAAATCAATCGAGAGTAGGGTTTAATGTGTTTCTGTTGACAATGTGGTGATGGTTTGGTAATGTAAACCCATTCACAGTCTTCATGAGAAGTGGGCTGGATGCCATGCTTAAGTGCGTGGCGTGGTCAAACTGGTGAAGCCGCAAAAAGTCTAAAATTCTTATCTCATACCATTCCTCAATATTAGCTTATAATAGCAAAATTAAAGATAAGGTGAAGAGGAATCGGCATGTTTGAGAGCCTAAGCGATCGCTTACAGCGCACGTTAAAAACCATTCGTGGTCAAGGTCGTTTGACGGAAGATAACATTAAAGAAGCCTTGCGTGAAGTGCGTCGTGCGCTGTTAGAGGCTGACGTTGCCCTAGAAGTGATCAAAGGTTTTATTGAGCGTGTGCAAACACGAGCTATTGGTCAAGAGGTGTCTTTAAGCCTTAGCCCAGGTCAAGCTTTCATTAAGATTGTTAAAGATGAATTGACGGCCGTGATGGGCGAAAGTAACGATGCACTGAAGTTAAATGTCGCGCCACCTGCCATTGTACTGATGGCCGGCTTACAAGGGGCGGGTAAAACCACCACCGTGGGTAAGTTGGCGCGTTACTTAAAAGAGCGCGAAAAGAAAAAGGTATTGGTGGTTTCTGCCGACGTTTATCGTCCTGCCGCTATTAGTCAATTAAAAACAGTGGCACAACAAGTGGGCGTCGGCTTTTTTCCATCTGAAGCCAATCAGCAGCCCGTCGACATTGCGAGTGCCGCCGCTGCTTTAGCTAAAAAAGAATTTTACGATGTACTGATTGTCGATACGGCAGGTCGATTACACATTGATGAAGCCATGATGGATGAAGCCAAGGCCATTCATGCTGCCATTAATCCGATTGAAACGCTGTTTGTTGTTGATGCCATGACAGGTCAAGACGCAGCACGTACCGCAAAAGCCTTTAATGAAGCCTTGCCCTTAACAGGGGTGGTACTCACTAAAACCGATGGTGATGCGCGTGGTGGTGCTGCCTTGTCGGTGCGCGAATTAACGGGCAAGCCAATTAAATTCTTGGGTATTGGTGAAAAGTTGGAGGCGCTAGAGCCTTTCCATCCCGAACGTATGGCATCGCGCATTTTGGGTATGGGTGATGTACTGAGTTTGATTGAGCAGGTTGAACAGAAAGTCGATAAAGTCGAAGCCGAAAAACTCGCTAAAAAATTGCAAGAAGGCAGTAGTTTTACCTTTGAAGATTTTAAAGCTCAGCTGCAACAAATTCAAAAAATGGGCGGTGTTTTTTCTATGTTAGAAAAAATGCCCGGGATGAGTGGTTTGTCGCAAAAAATTGATCAAAGCCAAGGCGAAAAACAATTCAAGCGCATTGAAGCCATGATTGACTCGATGACTGTTAAAGAACGTCAGAATCCAGCACTGATAAAAGGATCACGCAAGCGTCGAATTGCCATGGGTTCGGGAACCAGTGTTCAAGAACTCAATCGCATGATGAAACAATTTGAAGACATGCAAAAAATGATGAAAAGTATGAAGAAGGGTGGGATGAAAAATATGATGCGGGGGATGGCGGGTAAGCTCCCCTTTATGCGTTAATGCGACTGCACTGTCACATCGTTTCGTTGCATGTGCCTTCTGAGTTTTGCTTTCCTGGTCTAACTTGTGGCTAAAAGCATTTTATGGGATAATTAGCGATTCTCTTCCGTACAGGTTGAGATGGCATAAGAAATTGTCAGCAGGAATTCCTGTTGTCGCTGTTGAAAT
>CAZFLX010000003.1:0-145116 GCA_964519885.1 uncultured Francisella sp.
TTCTGCGTCTCACTCGAAGCGATGCGTTGTTTCGAGAAGCTGAATTATGGGACTTATAAACACTTTTGGCAAGCGTTTTTTAAACTTTTATTAAATTTACTGGTCACACCACTACAAATAGTGGTTTAAATCACACTGAACGCACTAATCGAGCGAAGTTACGCTTACCAACTTGATAGACTGCATCTTCGCCAACCGGAATGACTTGATTTGGATTATCGAGTTTTTCACCATTACGCTTTAAGCCGCCTTGTTTAGCGGCGCGCACCACATCAGAAGAGCTAGCTGCTGCACCAGCGGCTTTCATAGCCTGCGCTACGGTCATATCCCCTTCAACGATAAATGGCTCCAAATCCGTCGGCAACTCTTTATTCTTAAAACGGGCTTCAAAATTCGCTAACACATCCAACGCTGCTTGTGCGCCGTGAAAACGTCCAACCAGTTCTTGCGCCAGCTTCACTTTAATATTGCGCGGGTTAGCACCTGCCTGCACTTCTGCCTTCATAGCAGCAATGCTTTCAAGGCTTTCGAAACTGAGCAACTCGTAGTAACGCCACATCAATTCATCGGAAATGGACATGACTTTACCGAACATATCGTCGGGTGCATCACTGATACCAATATAGTTGCCAAGCGATTTAGACATTTTCTGTACGCCATCTAGCCCTTCTAGAATGGGCATCATTAAGACACATTGCGGTTCTTGTCCTGCGTCCTTTTGCAATTCACGCCCCATCAGCAGATTGAACTTCTGGTCGGTGCCGCCCAACTCTAAGTCTGCTTTCAAAACGACCGAGTCGTGACCCTGTAGTAAAGGATACAAAAACTCGTGAATAGCGATGGGTTGTTGATTATGGTAACGCTTGGTAAAGTCATCACGTTCCAGCATACGAGCTACGGTCGATTGAGCGGCTAGGCGAATCATATCAACGCCCGTTAACTGGTTCATCCATGCACCATTGAAGACAACCTCTGTCTTGTCCGCATCCAGAATTTTGAACACTTGTTCGGTGTAGCTTTTGGCATTGACTTTCACCGCTTCGGCATCTAAAGGCTTACGCGTGACATTTTTACCCGTTGGGTCACCAATCATGGCGGTGAAGTCCCCAATCAGAAACAGAATATGGTGACCTAGGTCTTGCAGTTGACGCAGTTTATTAATGAGAACGGTGTGACCTAGGTGCAAATCAGGAGCAGTTGGGTCGAAACCAGCCTTAACGCGCAAGGGTGTGCCTTTTTTCAGCTTCTTAATGAGTTCATCCTCAATCAGCAGTTCTGCTGCACCGCGTTTAATAATAGCAAGTGTTTGAGCAATTTGTTGGTCAGTCATAGTCATAATCTTTAATAACGTGAATAAATGAAAAATGGAAACTTACTTTAAGCAACTGGCTGGCGTACAACCTGCACTATTGTCGTGCAACTCGAGCGCACCCGTCAGTTGAGACACATGGGTAAAGCCGTAGCGACTCATATACTTTTGCATGCCTTTAATGATCTTGTTGGCAATAAGCGGGTCTTTGGCTAGCGCTGTGCCCATCCCGACAAGCGTTGCGCCAGCGAGCATAAACTCAATGGCATCATCACTATTGGTAATGCCACCCTGCCCGATAATGGGAATATTATGCGGTTTAGCGACTTGATAAATTTTATGTACCGCTAATAAGGCAATGGGTTTAATAGCTGGGCCAGACAAACCGCCTTGATTATTTCCTAAGCGCGGCATACGAGTATGAATGTCAATCGCCATGGCACTAACCGTATTAATAGCAGACAAGGCATTAGCGCCAGCTTCAATACAACGACGCGCTCCCTCGGCAATATCGGCTTGATTGGGTGATAGTTTTACAATCAGTGGTTTACTGGTCACAGCACGACAAGCCTCAACGACTTTCGCCGATAAGTCGGGGTCATTACCAAAGGCTGCGCCACCCTTTTTCACATTTGGGCAAGAAATATTAATTTCAATGGCTGGCACAGGCGTTTGATCGAAGGCTCGTGCTAGGCTGGCGTATTCATCAATAGAGAAACCCGAAATATTGGGGATAAAGTGCGGCTTACCATCCCAATTCAGTTTAGGCAGTAACTCGCTAATCACCGTGGCAGCGCCTGGGTTTTGCAAACCAATGGCATTCATCAGTCCATAAGGCGTTTCGGTGACACGCTCGGCTGGATTGCCGTAACGTTCAGCTTCGGTCGTTCCTTTTAGAAAAACCGCGCCCACTGCATCGTAATTAAAACCAGAAACCTTAAGATATTCCGTACCGTAACCCGCATTACCCGAAAGCAAGCACAGGGGTGTGTTAAAATCGAGTCCAAACGCCGTAGTATTAAGAGACAAGAGAGCATCCTTTCGATGAATATAGCGATTATTCTTTACGAACCTGAAATTCCACCCAACACAGGTAATATCATTCGGTTGGCTGCCAATGCGGGCGCTAGCCTACATTTAATTGAACCAATGGGCTTTACCTTAGATGAAAAGCAGTTACGTCGTGCAGGTATGGATTATACCGAATTGGCGCATGTTCAAGTACATAAAAATTTAGAAGCTTGCTTAGCCAGCCTACAACCTAAACGTGTTTTTGCCTTGACCACCAAAAGCACCAATCGTTACGATCAAGTGGTTTTTGAAGAGGGCGACGCTTTGATGTTTGGTCCTGAATCGCGTGGTTTGCCTGAATCGGTACGCATGAGTTTGCCTGAAAACCAGCGCATCACCATTCCCATGCGCGCGGGTTGTCGTAGCTTGAACTTATCCAACGCGGTGGCAGTAGTGGTGTATGAAGCTTGGCGTCAGCAGGGGTTTTCCTAAACCTGCCATTCATTTTTTGTGCAATTTAAGTCTCTCAAATTGAGCCACTAAAACAGGGGAACGAAATGCGATTCTGGATCATTTTATCTGCATGGTTGGTGTTTGTTGGTCATGGCCATGCCGGACAAGCAGCAGTGGCGATGCCTGATCGTTTTTCGGCACAAGTGGCTCAACAAGTATTAGATAAAGGCGGTAATGCCGTTGATGCAGCGGTTGCAGCCTCGATGGTGCTAGCCGTTACCTACCCTGAAGCGGGCAATTTGGGTGGTGGGGGATTTATGCTGGTGCGCCATCAGCAACAAGATTATTTTCTCGATTATCGTGAAACCGCGCCGTCAAAAGCGCATCGAGATGTCTATTTGAATGAGCAAGGAGAAGTCATACCACGGCAATCTTTAATTGGCGTACAGGCAGCGGGTGTGCCGGGGACGGTGGCTGGTTTGTGGGAAGCACATCAACGCTTTGGACGTCTGCCTTGGGCAGAGCTAATGAAACCAGCCATTACTTTGGCAGAGCAGGGCTTTGAAGTTCCGCAAGATTTGGCGGATTTAGCTAGCTGGTATCAAGGTTGGTTAGGTGACAAGGCGACTCAGGTTAACTTTGTTAAACACTTTGGTCGACTGCAAGCAGGCAAAGTCTTTAAACAACCTGAATTGGCAAAGACCTTAACGCGCTTAGCGAGATTGGGGGCGGACGATTTTTACCGTGGACAAACCGCTAAATACCTTTTAGCGCAGGCAGCTGCTTGGTTTTCTGCCGAGGATTTAGCCAATTATCGTCCGATCTGGCGAGCGCCCTTGATGGGTGAATGGCGAGGTCATCGGGTCATTACTGCTCCACCACCCAGTTCTGGAGGCATTGCCTTGCTACAACTGCTGGCGATACAAGCGCATCACGCACCAGATTTTGCGGGCATTGCTTACGGCTCGGCTGACTATTGGCACCTATTAGCCGAATACATGAAACCCGTTTATGCTGACCGCGCCCATCATTTAGGTGATCCCGATTTTCACCCCGTTCCTGTGCAAAAACTGCTTGGTGCGGATTATTTAAAGAGCCGTGCTAAGGCGGTGCAGCGAGACCGCATTTCAGCAACAGAAACCATCAAGGCCGGCTTTGTGGAAAGTGAACAAACCACCCATTTTTCCATTATCGATGGACAAGATAATGCGGTCTCTAACACCACCACTTTAAACATGCCCTTTGGCAATGGCGTGGTAGTGGAAGGCGCAGGCTTTTTACTGAATAATGAAATGGACGATTTTTCCGCCAAACCAGGTGTACCGAATGTCTTTGGTGTGATTGGTGGTGAGGCGAATGCCATTGCACCGGGTAAGCGCATGCTTTCATCCATGACACCAACACTGTTGGTGAAAGATGAAAAGGTGGTTGGTGTGGTGGGCACGCCGGGTGGTTCGACCATCATCACCAGTGTGTTTCAAACCTTGTTGAATAGTATGGTATGGGGCATGTCGGCGCAAGCTGCTGTGGACGCACCACGTATGCACCACCAGCTGTGGCCAAAAGATGAAATCGGCTTTCATCCCAGCATAAATGAAGCAACGCAATCTGGCTTGGAATTAATGGGGTATCAGCTTAAAAAGCGCCAGTTTCATGGTGATGTGCAGTGGATTTATCAACATCCAAAACAGGGACTAGAAGCGGCTTCCGATCAGCGCGGCCGAGGCGTTAGTCGCGTATGGACCCTCAATCCTTGAGCAACGCAGAAGAACCCATCAACGCCATGGTCATTTCTAGCTCATCCCTTAATAGACGAATAACTTGCGCTACGCCCATGGCACCATTGGCAGCCAGACCATAAATATAAGGGCGACCGATACACACCGCACTCGCCCCTAGTGATAATGCCTTGTAAGCATCTAACCCAGAACGAATACCACTATCCAACAGCACGGGCACTCTACCCTTTACCTGAGCAATCACGGCTTTTAAGGCATCGACACTATTCACCACACTATCCAATACTCGACCGCCATGATTAGAAACGACGATACCATCGAATCCCAAAGCAATTGCTTGTTCAGCATCTTCGGGGTGTAAGATGCCTTTAATCAATAAGGGCAATTGGGTTTGCTCACGCAACCAGAGCATATCTTGCCAAGTCGGTGCTTGTGACATCCATCCGTGAAACACCGCGCTTTCTCCCGAACCAACAGGGTTCGACCTGAGCGGTTGCTCACAATTCACCGCCCAAATATCAGCGGGCAAGTCACACACTGCTTGTTTCACAGGCGCATCGACCGTGACCACGATCACCGCATAACCGACCTTTTCGGCACGTTTCAGTAAGCGCAGCGTGCGCTCTCGATTGCCTTGCCAATACAGCTGAAACCATAAAGGACGCTCACTCGCCGACGCAATGGCTTCTAAAGATTGACTGGCAAGACTGCTCACCAACATGCCACCACCCTGTGCATCGGCAGCAGCGGCACTGCCTTGTTCGCCATCGGCATGAAACAAACATTGATAAGCAATGGGCGCTAGCAATAAAGGATGGTCATAGGTCTGCCCAAATAGCGTCACCGAAGTGGATGCTTGGCGCATATCTGCCAACACTTTCGGCACGAGACGCATGGCATCGAAAGCCTCTCGGTTAGCTTGGGCAGTTAATCCTCGCCCAGCGGTATCTTGCAAATAATCCCAAGCCTGAGCTGAAAGTGTTGCTTGGGCTTGTTGTACTAATTCAAAAAGATTCATTCAAGGCTACTCTAAATTACAGTAAAATGAAGATATACTTATGTCATATCTCAACAAGGAGTTTCATAATGGACAGTGCGCGCGTATTTATGTCGGGTCGAAGTCAAGCTGTACGTTTACCCAAGGATTATCGCTTTGACACCGATCAAGTGTTTATTAAACAAATTGGTCATAGCTTGTTACTCACGCCTAAAAATGATGCTTGGGAACTACTCGAATTGGGTTTAAATCAATTCGAACCTGACTTTTACCTGATGCGCAACCAACCCGAGCAACAGCAACGAGACGATTTATCGGCATGAAATACCTACTCGACACCAACATCTGTATTTACATCATCAATCAACGACCTGCTGAAGTCATTCAACGCTTTCGACAGTATGCGGTGGGAGATATTGGTATTTCCAGTATTACCGCCAGTGAATTGGCTTACGGGGTTGAAAAATCCGCTTCATCCCGCAACAAAAATGCCCTTTCACTCTTTCTTGCCCCCTTAAGCATATTACCATTCGATGAAAACTGTATTTGGCAATATGGTCAACTGCGCAGTGAACTCGAACGAAAAGGCAATATCATCGGACCACTTGACCAGCTAATCGCCGCTCACGCCCTCAGTTTAAACATTCCGTTAGTAACGAACAACCTTAAAGAATTTGAACGCATCCCAAACTTGCAACTAGAAAACTGGGTGAGCCAATCTAATCAGTAGAACCGCCTAAGTCTCCGCCCACATACGTAGCAGATTATGATAAGTGCCCGTCATCTTCACCACTTCGGGCGTGTCACCAATTTGCTGACGCAAGGCTAAAATATTCATGTCCAAATCGAACAATAAACGACGGCGATCATCTTCACGCACCATACTTTCTGTCCAGAAAAAAGAAGCAACACGCGCCCCTTTCGTGACGGGTTCAACACGGTGTACGCTCGATGAAGGGTATAAAATCATATCCCCGGCAGGCAATTTTACCTTGTGGCTACCAAAGGTATCTTCCACAACCAATTCACCGCCTTCGTAATCGTCAGGATCGGAAAAAAACAGCGTGCAAGAAACATCTGAACGCACGCGCTGCGCTGTGCCAGGCACGGTGCGAATCGAACCATCAACGTGGTTACCGAAAGTGTTCATCTCGCCTGTGTAACAATTAAAATACGGCGGCAGTATCTTCTTTGGTAAAGCCGCGGTAAAAAACAGCGCATTGCGGTTAAGTGCCGCTAACACAATTTTTTGCAGCGACTGACTGGCTTCGCTTTGCTCGGGCAGTTGCAAATTGCGCTTTACCAAGGCCGCTTGAGAACCAGCCGTATCACGACCATCCAGCCAGTTCGAAGCTTCCAAAATGGCTCGACACTGCGCCAGCTCTTCGTGGGTCAGTACTTCGGGAACATGAATCATCATGGCAAAGACTCCTGAGTCAAGTTTTATGGTCATTCATTCTATGCGAAAACAGATGACCATAAAAAATGACCGCCTCAAATGGGCGGTCGAAAGGGGCTATTAAACCTTAAAATTTCAATTCGGTGGTTAATACAGCCGTTTGCTTCATACCTGGCACGACAAAACCGCCATTATCGTAAACGCTTTCGTACCAGTCGGTATTGGTGAGGTTATACACATTCAAACGAACGGCATAGTTTTTCTCTTCATAAGCCAGCATACCGTCCCAGCGTACATAGGCAGGGGCTTTGTTCGGATCAAAAACACCATTGGTGAAACTGTTATTAGCATTCGCGGTATTTGGGCTGTAAGCATAACGCTCGCTCTTCGCATCAAAACCAACACCGGCTTTCCATTTCGGCATAAAGGCATAGGTTGTCCACATGTTGTAAGTATAAGTGGGTGTGTTACGGGTGATTTGTCCCTGTAACCGCGGGTCGGTATTGGTAATCGTGCCATTCGCCGCACGATTTTGCGCCACTTCGGTAATGCGCGGATCCATTAAAGCAATACCCGCGAACATATTCCATTTCGGGGTGAGTCGGCCTGCCACCTCAAACTCGATACCATCAGTGCGACGCTTGTTGGTCAGAATACCCGCAGTTGACTCTAAGTCGGTATTACGCTCATATTGTTTGTCGGCACGGAAAATCGCTGCACGTAAGGCTAAATCACCTTCCATAAACAACCATTTTGCGCCCAGCTCTGTCACTTGGCTACGCTCTGGTGGATAGAAGCCACCCGACGTTTGATTTAGGTCTGCCGTCGGGCTAACCGAATCACTCCAGGCTAGGTAATAATGCGCCCAATCTTGAGGTTGCCAAGACAGCCCTGTGCGGTAACTTTGTGTTGAGTAACTTAAATTCGGCACATTCGAATACTTGGCTTTCATATCATCATGACGCACGCCTAACAAGAACTTCCAATCCTTCACAAACTCAACTTGGTCTTGTACAAACACCGAATAAGTATCGCCTTTGTAAGTGGTCGGCGCATTAGCGCTGTAAATACCGGGCACATAAATACCCGCTGATGCTGGCGAACCTGCTGGCGCAAGATTTTGCATCGAATTGCGCCAGCCATCTTCATTGAGATACTCAACGCCTGCTAGCATTTCATGCTTCATGCCTGCCAAGGTGGTTTTATGAGAAATATCCGATTGAACCGCTAAATTATTCACATCGATGGAGCGATTGACGGGATTACGATCAAAACTTAATCCTGTAGCCGTTGGTTTACCTGCAATATAATCGCGTTTAATGTGCGAACTGCGCACTTTCGTATTCACTTCGGTGTTGTTAGAAAAACGATACAAATGACTGAGCGTACTGATATGGGTTTCACTTCGATCGAAGGTATTTTTATTGCCCGCAAATTTACCAATGTTTTCACTAATGGGCAACTTATTGCGGAAGTTAATACCAAAATCTGGATTATCGTCGGTTTTAACGTAGTAATGGCTGAGCGTGAACTGATTATTCGTGCCCAATCCAAAACTAATGCTCGGTGCAATACCTTCACGCTCAATGGTTGGGCTGGTGCCTGTTTCGACGTTTTCACGGAAACTGCCCTCACCACGTTTCATCACATTGACACGAATGGCGGTGGTGTCACCAATTTTTTTATTGAAATCACCTGTGGCTTGCTGATAACCATTGCTGCCCACACTGGCAGTCACTCGGTTAGCGTCTTTTAATTTGGGCGTTTTACTAACCATATTAATCACACCGCCTGCTTGACCGCGACCAAACAGCATAGAACCTGCACCACGCAAAACTTCGACTTGTTCGAAAGCAAAAATTTCACGGTTATATTGCGCGGTGTCACGAATGCCGTCTAGGTACAAATCGCCAAATGAATAGAAACCACGCAGATTGATGTTATCGCCTGCACGACCACCCTCAGCAGCATTGAACGTCAACCCAGACACATTGCGTAAAGCATCTTTTAATGAACTGGCTTGCTGATCGTTCAATAACTCACGCGTCAACACTGTGACACCTTGTGGAATATCGTGCGGGTCTTGTGCTGTTTTGCCGATACGTGTTTTAGTACCCTGATAACCATTATTTTCATTCAGGTTGAGGGGGTCTTTTTCTTGAGCATCTTTAACGATCACGGTATTCAATTTTTGATCGGCTTCTGCTGCTTGAACCGACATGACGGGTGTGATTACCGCCATACCACACATCATCGCGCCCAAGGGCAATAGAGGGGTGTCAGATTTCACCAAAGTTGGCTGCTTTTTCACGAAATATCTCCTTAATTGGGAAAAGCACGACAAACCTGGCTACCGACACTGTCTTGGCTAACGTTTGTACTATCTATCATTACTGTTGGTTAATGATAAACTCTACATTATTTAATTGTCAATCATTATCATTTACTTTTTATCTTGGTATCCGATACAAAAACAGCACCTAAACGGTGCTGTTTTATCATCCATATCGGTATGGTTAATTAGTGGCGCTGATGACCCCAGTGATGATCACGATGGTGACCGTAATGATGCTTACCATGATGATGGCCATGCCCATGATGTTTTGGATAGTGGTAAGGTTTCATCACCACCACTGGCTGCGGATGATGTGAAGGATAATGATGACCCGAGTGTGCGGACACAACACAGCCTGATAAGGCAACACCCGCAACAACCGATAAACCTGTCAGTCCAAGCCACATAAATCGTCTCCCGATTCAGATGATGCAAAAGCGCACCAGCAGAGTCATTCCAACAAATGAATCTGCTGCTACGACCTAAGCATTCAGTCAATGGGATTAGCTTAACAAGCCCAATCAACAAAATCAATAACTGCCATACAATTTATTTATGACCTAGCTCAACATCATGATGTTGAGCAGATTCTGTAAACATTTGCTCATCCAACATGTCTAACTGTTTAGCCGCCAAGGTCGACACCACAATGTCCCCCGTGACATTCACACTGGTGCGCATCATGTCTAATAAGCGATCTACCCCTAAAATGAGCGCGATGCCTTCAACAGGTAAACCCACTTGCATAAACACCATAGTCAGCATAATCAACCCCGCCCCCGGCACCGCAGCCGTACCAATCGAAGCCAAGGTAGCTGTGAGAATGACCAACACGTAATCTTCCATGCTTAAGCTTAGTCCATAAGCATTGGCAACAAATACGGTGGCTACCCCTTGCATAATGGCGGTACCATCCATGTTAATGGTTGCACCCAACGGAATGCTAAAACTGGAAACCTGGCGAGAAACCCCTAAGCGATCTGTTGTTGCCAGCGTGACCGGCAAAGTGGCTGCAGAACTGGAAGTCGAGAAAGAAACGGTCAGCACTTCCTTTAAACGCCTGTATAAATGCCAAGGCGACAAACCGGTAAACAATCGAAACAAAGCAGCATAAGTTAAACCGGCATGAACCAACAGAGCCAGCACAACTGTGACAAAATACACCAACAGAGGAGCCAGCAAGTCTAATCCTTGACTTGCCACACTGCGCGCCATTAAGGCAAAAACTCCCACGGGCGCTAACCACATCACCAAGCCAACCATGCGAATCAACACTGCTTCCAAGGCGTCAAACACAGTCAACAAAGGCATCGTCACTTCTTGCTGACTAATGGCAGAAAGAGCCAAACCGAATAAAATGGCAAACACAATCACCTGCAACATATTGCCTTGCGACATAGCGGCAATCGGGTTACTGGGTACAATGGCAATTAACAATTCAACAAAGTTTGGCGGTGAAGTTGCTACGACATCGGTTGCCACTAAGGATAGCCCGGCGCCTGGTTGTAACCAATTCGCCAGAGCTAAGCCTGTGACAATGGCAATGACTGTGGTGAGCATATACATCATCAGCGTTAAACTGCTCAAACGCCCTAATTGCTGACTGGCACCCAACTGGGCAACGCCTTTAACCAAGGACACAAACACTAAGGGCACCACCATCAGCATCAGCAAAGCCACAAACCATTTGCCAATTACCAGCAAAACCCCATCGACTAACCAGTCTTTGATCCAAGCATGTTGAAAGGATTGCAACAACACACCGGCTAAACCACCCAGCACTAATGCCCATAAAATTCGTTGGGTTAAGTTTGGAGACATAGACACTACTCACCTTGATGTAACAGGAATAGTCATTATCGCATGTTCATCAAAGACTGTTAAAATAATGGCACATTTACCCATGTGTTAAAGGAATAGCTATGACAGCTTGGTGGTCACACACACTCTTGATAGGCGCTCTGTTACTCGCTCCGGCCGTAGAGGCGAATAACCCCTTGGCTTTGGGCAGCAATAGCAAAGTCAATGTGACCGAAGTCGCTCTTGAGCAACTCAATATTAATGATCTGAGTGCCGACTGGTGGAAACCGCTTGCTGATGCCAAGCTAAACGCTGCTGCAACGGATAAGCTGATGGCACAACTCAACCAAGCCTGGTTATCTAGCCCTGCCGATCAACAAGATGCCATTGACGAAGCCATTCAATCCGTTCAACGTCAACTTAACACACTGCAAAAATTACAACAACAACCTAGCGCTACACCGACTGAAGCCAGCTCGCCAACGCAAGATAGTTACACATGGCAAGACTGGTTAGAAGCTTTACGTAAAAATCAAGCATCAAACATTAATGTGAACGTTGCTAGCGAAGAGTTAAAACGCAAAGAGGCGGGACAAAAACTGCTCACGCGCCAAGTGGACGACTTAACGGCCAGTTATCTCAGCCAGGCAACCCCCAGTCTCAATACAACCCTGTCTCTTATCGAACAACGCTTGACTTGGTTAATCTCTCAGGAAAGTTTACGCCTTGAAAAAGCACAGTTAGCCTTAATCAAACAAACCCACGAGGCCGATGACCGTCAGTTTAAGCATATTCAAAGCAACCTAAGCATCACCGAAAACGATGTTAAAAGCTTACAAAAACAAGCCCTTGCTTTAGAAAAAAGCATCGAACAAAATCAA
This sequence comes from uncultured Francisella sp., assembly GCA_964519885.1. Lineage (GTDB taxonomy): Bacteria > Pseudomonadota > Gammaproteobacteria > Thiomicrospirales > Thiomicrospiraceae. The sequence continues at coordinate 11,925 of CAZFLX010000003.1, forward strand.
GACAAGCTGCGCACCTTGCAAGTGATCATACCAACGATGATTGGTGACGATGCGCTAAGCAAAGCGAAACAATGGCAAAGTAAATTTGCCGCGCTCGATCTTCAACTCGATTTACTGCTAGCGCAAAGCAAACTCAGCTGGAACCGACTGAGTGAAACCTACTTACAACGTCATCAGCAAACCAATCAAGAATGGAGTGATGCTCAACGTCAACTGCTGATTATGCAGGGCGATAAACTCGACACGCTTAACCAACAGATTCAAGAGCTCAAACAACAAACGGAGCGTTATCGAGAGCAACTTCAAACCCTTATTGCCATCACCGATACCGCCGCCAGTTCACGCGACTTGGCAACAGCAAAACGTATTTATCAACTGTTACAGGAAGAATCCTCTCGGCTAACCAGCAATCTGCAAACGACCACTCAGCAACTCGCTGATAACACCACTTTGCTTGCCTTACTCAAATCACAGCTAAGGTTAGACGATGGTGAATTGAAAAACTCATTTAATGACATCAGTGCCACCGTCACCGATGCTTGGAACACCACCCTAGGTTGGTTAAACACCAGCTTATTCAAAATGGGTGAAACACCGGTTACCACAGCCGGTATTATCCGTGTCTTCGTGATTATCATGATCGTTTGGTGGTTCTCTTACTGGTTACGCAAAGCACTCAGTCGCCTAGCCGGGCGGAATCAAAAAATTGCCGATTCCACCATTTATACCCTTAACCGTGTGTTGCATTATCTGATTATGCTCATCGGTATTATGGTGGCACTATCCTCCATCGGTTTAGACTTTTCCAACGTTGCTTGGATTGCCGGTGCCTTATCTGTCGGTATTGGTTTTGGCTTGCAATCCATCGTCAATAATTTTGTTTCCGGCTTAATTATCATGTTCGAACGTTCACTCAAAGTGGGCGACTTTTTAGAGCTACAATCTGGCGTTAGTGGCACGGTATCGCAAATTAATATGCGTTCAACCATTATTCGCACACCCGACAACTTGGAAATTGTCGTGCCGAACAGCGAATTCATTTCTGGTCGGGTGGTGAACTGGACACTCACCGACAATGATCGTCGCCTACGCATTCCATTCAGTGTGGAATATGGCACAGATAAGGAACTTGTGGTGAACCTAGTGATGCAAGCAGCACGTAATGTGCCCTATACCTTAGAAGATGAAAACCACGAACCGCAAGTGTGGATGACGCTTATGGGGGACAATGGTCTGCAATTTGAACTACTGGTGTGGGTGCGCCAAGGCGTCGATATTGAAGTGAGACGTGGTGGATCTCGTCAAGGATTGCGTGCGGCTTATACATGGGAAATTGAAAGCGCACTACGTGATGCAGGCGTTGGCATGCCATTCCCACAACGCGATTACTATATTCGCAGTATTTTAGGCGAAAGCAGTGTTGAAGGTTTTGCACAGGCGCTGAATGCCTTACAAACCAAACCGAGCGAAACGGCTAAACACCAACAGCAGGCTTCAAACTAAGCCTCTTTCAATTTTAGGGCGTTAGTCGTATGATAAAGACACTAACAATAGTTAGTTTTAAATAACATTGGAGAAACTTATGAAGAAACTCGTTGCCCTAGCAGGCTTAATGCTGTCTGTGGCTTTTGCCCCCGTTATGGCTAAAGATGACCCAGCCGATAAATATCCTGAATCCTTGCTGTACGATAAACCGATTAAAATCGCTAAAGATGTTTATTCAGCCATTGGTGCCTTACAACCCTACACTTATGAAAACTCAGGTCATAACAATAACTTGTCTTTTGTCATTGGTGAAAAAGGCATTTTAGTGGTTAATGGCAGCTCTTCTTATCTGTTGGCTAAAGCCTTGCACGATGAAATTAAAAAGATTTCTAACAAACCAGTGCTTTATGTCGTTGACGAAAATGGTCAAGGTCATGCCATTTTAGGTAACAACTACTGGAAAGAACAAGGCGCAAAAATCATTGCTCACGTCGATACCGTGAAAGAAATGGAAGCCACGGCTGCAGACTCTTTAGCGGGCATGAAAGCCTACAATAAAGAAAAAGCCGCTAAAACCGAATTAGTGCCGATTGACCAAACGTTCGATAAAGAAATGACCCTCGATTTGGGTGGCATCACCGCTAAATTGATGTATTTCGGACCGTCACACTCACATGGTGATATTTCGGTTTATATCCCAGAGCGCAAGGTATTAATTGCCGGTGATATTGCTTTCCATCAACGCATGTTGCCCATTTTTGAAGATACCAACACCGTGGCTTGGTTAAAAACATGGAAAGATTTTTCAGCCTTTGCAAAAGATAAAATCATTGTTCCGGGTCATGGTACCGTCACCGACTTTGCTACGGTAGATAAATATACCCGTGGTTACTTGGAGTTTTTACATGCCGAAGTACGCAAACTGCTCAAAGCAGGCGGCACTTTAGCCGATGTGGGTAAAATCGACCAAAGCGCCTACAAAAAGCTCTACACCTATGACGAGTTAGCTGGCAAAAACGCAGCACGCGTGTTTGCGGAATTAGAAATGGAGTAAATACCTTTCTTGTGCATTCAGAGCGACCCTTGGTCGCTCTTTTCATTTTGATCTAATGATCTGTCTTTTACCAGCCTCAACGCATAATCTTTTATAATGGTCATTACTTTGGTTTGTTAACCATCCCCTTATTGCTAGAGAAAATGCCCATGTCCGCGCCCCTATTGCTCATCGATGCCAACTCCTTTTTTTACCGTGCGTTTCATGCTGTGCCGATGTTGAATGCACCCGACAGCACGCCTGTGAATGCCATTCATGGCGTCTTGTCGATGGTAGCGACGCTGATTCACGACTACCAACCCAGTGGTGTGGCGATGATTTTTGATGCCAAAGGCAAAAACTTTCGTCATGAACTTTTCCCCGACTACAAAGCCCATCGCTCACCCATGCCCGATGAATTGCGCGCGCAAATTGAGCCTTTACACAAGCTGATTGCCTTAATGGGATTACCGTTATTAGTCATTCCGGGTATTGAAGCCGACGATGTCATTGCCACCCTAGCGACACAAGCCAGTGCCAACGGACAAGAAGTGGTGATTGCCACGGGTGACAAGGATTTGTGTCAACTGGTCAATGAGCAAGTACGCATTATCGATACCATGAAAAACAAGTTGCTCACCCCTGCTGCTGTCACAGACAAATTTGGTGTGCCGCCTGAGTCGGTGGTCGATTGGTTGACCTTAGTCGGGGACAAATCGGACAATATTCCCGGAGTGGATGGTGTCGGCGAAAAAACAGCGGCTAAACTGCTGCGTGCTCATGGTACGCTAACAGGTGTCGTCGAAGCCATGAAAGGACAGCGCACACGAACGGCACAGAATATTCTTGCCGCCGCTGAACAATTTCCGCTCATTCAACAACTGGTCATCACCAAACGCGATTGCGAACTGCCGTACCAGTGGAATGAGCTAACCCTCGCACCGATCAATCAAGAAGCCTTACGTAGCGAACTGCAAAGACTCAACTTAAAGCGGGTACAGGCGCTACTGATGCAATTTGGCTGGTTAAGTCCTGCACAAGCATCATTAATGGATGACGGCCAGCCTGCTGCCGAAACCCGCGCGCCTGTCAGCGATAACGCGCCAACCACGAAAGTCAGCGACTTTAACCTGCCCACTTGCCAGTGCATTACCGACTTAGCCACTTGGCAACACTGGTTAAGCACCGCCCAACAGGAAGGCTGCCTGTGTTTCGACTTAGAAACCACAGGCTTAAATGCCTTCGATAGCCGTATTGTCGGCATTGCCTTATTTAGCCCTTCGTTGGGTTCTGGCTATGCCCCGTTAGCGCATCAAGGGTTAGCAGAAAATGAACAACTGCCAATGGAGCCAGCGCTCGCGACCATTAAGCCCCTATTAGAAGATGGTCAGCTCACTAAACTGGGACACAACCTCAAATATGACCGCCATATTCTGCTCAATCACGGCATCAGCTTAGCGGGGATTTGTGACGATTCGATGCTGGAATCTTACATCGTCAATGCCACGGCCAGCCGCCATAATATGGACGATTTAGCCCAGTATTATCTCGGTCATACCACCACCACTTTTGAAGACATTGCAGGCAAAGGCAAAGCACAACTCAATTTTGCCGATATTGCACTGGAGGTAGCCGCTCCCTACGCCTGTGAAGATGTGGCGGTCACTCATGCCTTGCATCAGCATTTTCAACAAGCCCTCACCGCAACCCCCGAATTGAAACAGCTTTACCAAACCATCGAGCGCCCGCTGATGCCCATTATTGGGGCGATGGAACGCACGGGGGTGAAAATCGATACCACCGCGTTGATGGAACAATCGACGGCTATGGCAGATGACATTAGCCATTTGGAACTGCGCGCGCACAATCTGGCAGGGCAAGTGTTCAACTTGGGCTCTAGCAGTCAACTCGCGGTTATTTTGTTTGAAAAAATGGGTCTGCCCGTACTGAAAAAAACCCCAGGCGGCAAACCTTCGACCAATGAAGAAGTGCTAGAGCAACTGGCAGAAACCTATGAATTACCCGCTGTGATTTTGGAGTATCGCAGCTTAAGCAAGTTAAAATCGACTTACTTAGACGCACTACCCAACCACATTCAAGCGCAAACAGGGCGTGTCCATTCCAGCTTTCACCAGGCGGTAACTGCTACGGGGCGCTTATCGTCGTCTGATCCCAATTTGCAGAATATTCCCGTGCGCAATGAAGCAGGCAGAAGGATTCGCAAAGCCTTTATTGCCGAAGCTGGGCACCAACTGCTTGCTGCCGACTATTCGCAAATCGAATTGCGCTTAATGGCGCATTTATCGCAAGACGCGACCCTACTAAATGCCTTTGCCAACAGTATCGACGTACATACCGCCACCGCCGCAGAAGTCTTTGATACCCCTTTAGCCGAGGTGACGAAAGAGCAACGTCGTGCTGCCAAAGCAGTCAATTTCGGTTTAATCTATGGCATGAGCGCCTTCGGACTGGCGAAACAGCTCGGAGTCGAACGTAAAATTGCCCAGCATTATATCGATACCTATTTTGCCCGTTACCCAGGCGTAGCCGCCTATATGGAGCAAGCTAAAGCCACCGCTAAAGCGCAAGGCTATGTCGAAACCATTTTTCATCGTCGCCTGTATTTACCCGATATTCATGCTAAAAATGCCGCTGTGCGTGCCTATGCCGAACGCACCGCCATTAATGCGCCTTTGCAAGGCTCGGCGGCTGACCTGATTAAATTGGCCATGATTCGCGTCAATGACTGGTTGCAAAGTCACTGCCCACAAGCCAAATTGATTATGCAAGTACACGATGAACTGGTATTAGAAGTGCCCGATGCCGACTGCGCGCGCGTCGCTGTGGCACTGAAAGACTGCATGGAGCAAGCCGCACAACTGAGCGTGCCGCTCCTGGTTGAGGTAGGCCAAGGTCTGAATTGGGACGAGGCTAAGTAGTTGGTTTTAGCAATCCATTAAGCATAAAAAAACCCACCAAACTTGGCGGGTTTCTCGTCATGAAAGGAGCAAACTCCCAACCATTAACCGCGCTTAAACAAAGCCACTAAATCAGAACGCAATACCACACGACCCAATTCTTGCAGTTTGAATTCGCCATCAGTCAAGGTAACTTTATTGACCGCTGCTTGGCTGTTAGGCAAGTCCAGGGTAATCGCCGCCACATCCGATTTCGCTAAGTAAGCCGCAACACCTGCATCGACTTTGATGATTTCAGCCGCTTGCTTTTGACCCCAAGTAGTCGCGTGGAAAATGATTTTGCCTTTGTAACCCGCAGTCGCCATTTCGTTCAGCACTTTGCGCAACAACTCAATGTTTTCTTCTTTCGCTTTTTCACCACCAAATGCCAAGTAAACCGCTGGCTGGTTCGCCATGCGCTTCACCGCTAATTTGATGTCGTCGTCTGTAACCACCGACTCATAAGTCACGTTACCTGCATCGGGTTTATAAGCCAACAAACCACCGCCGATACCACCCACTAAGGTGCTGCAAATCGCCGAACGGTTACTGATAATACCTAGATTGTTAATACCCAAAGCGCCTTGCAAGGCAAAACCAATGGTTTGACCCGCCATAATGCGGATAGTTTGCTTTTCACCAAAAGTTAATGGATCAGCGGCCACGGCAGCCGTTGTTGCCGTTAAACCCATAGCGCCGATTAATGCCAATGTCATGATTGAGTGTTTCATAGGATTACCTTGTATAAATGAACATAAACGAATTAAGCCAAATGGCCGGTTTTCAGTCGGCAATTCATTGCCTTCATAACCTATACGAAATGAATGCCTACATTGGATGCAGTTTGTTTGAAAAAAATTAAGATTTTTTTAGCGAGGCCAATTCACCGTGATACACAGGCGCCGTCGTCGGCTGTCCTGTAGGCGAACCACCCATAGGCTCAATCGACACACCAAACTTTCTCGCCGTGGCAACAAAGCCTTGTTGTTCTGCTGTTAGCACCAATTTACGTTCGCCTGCTTCGGGAATGAGACCTAAAGAAACAGGTTTATCATAGCCTTCGGGAATCACCCACAATTCATACACACGCTGTTGCAAGGCGGGTTGTGCTACTAGGGTTTCAACAACCAGCGCATTACCATCCATCGACAACTGCCATCCTGTAGCTTTGCGGGCATCATCCAGTACCAGCGCCACTAAGGATGACTGAGCCGTGGGCGCAGTCAGCGTTGTCCAAGTGAGTAATCCCGCCCAGCCAACCAATAACAGCGAAGCCGCCAATAAAGTCACTTGCTTCCACAGTGAAACGGGGGGCTTAATCGTTACCACCGACCCCGACGAAGCCAAAGCGCGGCGCTCAACACCTTGCCACACCTGTTGGGAAACAGGCATAGGTGGCACAGCCGCCGCCAAACGGTTCCAGTGCTGCTCGCTTTGCTGCACCAGCGCCCTTAGCTGAGTGTCACCACCTAGCCAACGCTGAAAACGTTTTGCGGCTAAGTTCGATAATCGCCCTAATACATAAGCATCGGCCAAAGCCGCCTTTAAAGACAATGACTGAGGTTTCATGACTGCATACACTCCCTAACACGTTGCATACCACGACGAATCCAAGATTTAATCGTGCCTAAAGGGCTTTTTAATTTGGTCACTAAATCACTATTAGACAGACCATAGTAATAAGTGAGTAGCAAGGTTTTACGCTGGCTGGATTCTAAGGCTCCCAAACAGGTTTGCAGTTGCGCAACCGCCAAATGATCTGCGCCTTGCTCGGCATCTTCATAAAAAAGCACATCACTCAGCTCATCAAAAGACTGTTGACGACCTGATAAATTGGTTTCTCGACGTAAAATATCGAGACTGCGATAACGTACAATCGCGGCAATCCAAGGAAAGACAGCACCAGAGTCTTCGCGGTATTCGCTCGCCTTAAACCAAATATGGATGAAGGCTTCCTGTAAGGCTTCTTCTGCCAAGCCCTTGTCACGTAACAAACGAAAACTCAAGCCCATTAAAAACGGACTGGTGAGTTGATAGAGACGTTCAAAAGCCGTACGGTTGGCTAAAGCCGTCTCTTGCATCAATTGTGTTAATAGGGCATTGTCTAATTGACTTCTGGGCATTAGCTTGACGACTCCTTTGCTGGCATAGGCTCACAGAGTTTACGACGATTCCATGTTACACAACGAAACGGAATACGCTTGAAATGTACAATTCGACGATACAGCCATAAATAAGCGCCGATAAAGCTGAGCATCACCAACAGCAACGCCCAAGTATGCTGCCACAAAAATACCGCTGGGATAATGGATACTAAAGACAACACCCATAAGTAAGGCGAAGTGGCTGAATTGTTATAGACACGATCAGGCAAATGCCAATGCTTGGTAATGCGACGATAAATCAACGTGTGTAGATGTAAGGCATCGGGCATACCGATTTTCGTTTTCTGCACAAACGCACGGCGGTAAATCGAGAACACCGTTTCAAACACTGGCAGCGCCAATACCGCCAGCACAAACCAAGCCGACACAGCACCATGACGCACAATCATCATCACCGCCACTTCAGCGAGCATAAAGCCGATCAGGTAAGCTCCGCCGTCACCCATGAAAATGCGCCCTTTGGGGAAGTTAAAGTACAAAAACCCTAAAATGCCACCGGCACTGGCCATACTGACTAAAAACAGAAACTCATCATCCAACCACCAAGCGACGGCAGCAAAAGCACTAAAGGCCAAAATGGCGTAACCCGACATCAGCCCGTTAAAACCGTCAATAATGTTCACGGCATGAGATACGCCGCCCACAGCCACCATGGTCAATAGGAAAGAGAACAATAAAGAATTGGCTAATAACCAATCTATACCCCAAATATCGACCCTATCTAAGCGCGCGTCTAATAAAAAGAAAGCCAAAGCCGCCGACATAAACGCCAACACCAAGCGCACTAAGGGGGTAACTTTCTTCGTTAAATCTTCAACCAAGCCGCCCAAAAAAGCCGGCAGCGCCGCTAACAGTAGCAACCCCAAATTGGTTTTAATATCGGCATTTTGCACCGCTGCCAAGCCAATGGCCGAGAAAACCCCCAAAAACACCGCCATACCGCCCACCCGCGGAGTAGGTTTGCTATGCAACTTCTGCACGCCCGAATCGGCATCGCGCGTAATGTGCGCATGAAAATCTTCATAACGCAGCACAAAGAAAGTCACAAACCAAGCTATGACAAAAGAAGAAATGAGGGTTTCCATCCATCAACCGCCTAAATTACAGCGAACGAGCGCGAATAATGGCGCCTTCCGCCATATCCGTCCAAGGGGTGACTGATTCTCTGAAAGCTTTTTGCGATGCCCACACTTTCGCAGACAAAGGATCTTTGGCAGCTTCTTCGTCTAAGACCTGATCCGACACTTTCTTCAATTCACGCATCACATCTTCTGGGAAGAGTTTCACCTTCACGCCATGCTGTTTTTCTAAATCTTGTAAAGCTTTTTGGTTACGCATGGTAAATTCAGCAATCATATCGTGGTTGACCATACGAATTGCCCCTTTCACAATCGCTTGTAAATCGGCTGGCAGGGCATTGAAGGCTTTTTCATTAATCATGCATTCCATCACCGTACCTGGCTCATGCCATCCCGGCGCGTAATAGTTTTTCGCTGCTTTGTACAAGCCAAACGCCAAATCGTTGTAAGGGCCAACCCACTCAGTGGCATCAATCGCACCCGATTGTAGTGCACCAAAAATTTCACCACCGGGTAAATTCACGGGAATCGCGCCCAAGCGTTGAATCACTTCTCCGCCCAAACCCGGCATACGCATTTTGAGGCCTTTGAAGTCGGCAACGCTGTTGATTTCTTTATTAAACCAACCACCCATTTGCGTACCCGAATTACCACCGGCATTCGGAATGAGCCCAAAAGGCTTGTAAACCTCTTCCCATAACGCCATACCCTCACCATAGTAAAGCCAGGCATTCATTTCTTGTGCGGTTAAGCCAAAAGGAACCGAGGAGAAAAATTGCGCCGCGCGGCTTTTACCTTTCCAGTAATAAGCGCCCGAATGTCCCAGCTGTGCCGTGCCTGCAGACACCGCATCGAAGACTTCTAACGCACCGACCAGCTCACCCGCCGCAAACACCTTAACTGTAAGGCGACCACCGGAAAGTTGGGTAATCAACTCCGCAATACGATTAGCCGAAGTACCCAGTCCAGGGAAGTTCGCTGGCCAAGAAGTGACCAGTTTCCAGTGAATTTTCTCTTGGCTATTGACTGCTGTCGCGGCTTCTTCTTTTTTATTACAACCGGCTAATAAAGCACCTGAACCCACCAGCGCAGCGGCGGCGGAAATAAATTGACGACGTGAAGACATGGATTGAAACTCAACTTAACACTATAAATAAAATTTAGTTAAAGTATAACGCAAAAACAAAACCCCAGACGATGCTGGGGTTTTATTTTTAGACTAAATTAAGTCTGTAGACTTGGCTAGGGACACACTTCAGCACTAGACACTAGAAAGCGAACCTTCAGCGCTGTTGCCAATCACCGAAGCAACACACTTATTGCTACGCAGTAGAAAGCTAGCCTTCAGCGTAGTCGCTTAGGCACCTGTACCCCAAATGTCTTTGGTGATACTCGCATACCAACCTAGCGCATAAGTCGCTTCCATAGCACGGAAGTCAGCTGTTGCATCTTTAGGTGATACACCGCCAGAACCTTTGATCTCAGCGATTTTTCCATCTTGCAGACTGTAAACGCCAGCAACTGAAATACCGTAGTTACCCGCTACCAAAGAGTAGCAAGTGTTCACATGCTGAGCTGGCTGAGTTGGTTTACCCGCCAAACTGTTCACGATCGCTGCTGCACAAATTTTGCCTTGTGAAGAAGCAGAGTGACCCGATTTTGGCATAGCGCCAGCAATCGAGGCATCACCCACGACATAAACGTTCTTTTTCACTTTCGATTCAAAGGTAAGCATGTCAACGGGACAGAAACCGCTTTCATTGGTTAAGCCCATATTAAAGGCTAAGGCAGCTGCTTTTTGTGCCGGGATGGCATTGATAACATCCGCTTTAACAACACCGTAACCTGAATGCACCGTCATGTTTGTCGCATCGACTTTGGTGACTTTACCACCGTCTTTACCAGCAACCCATTCGATCATATCACCATAAACATCTTGCCAAGCAGCGAGGAAAAGACCTTGTTTAGAGAAGGCATCTTTAGCATCTAAGATGAGAATTTTGGCTTTAGGATTGTTCTTTTTGAAATACTCAGCCACCATACCGACGCGCTCGTATGGGCCAGGAGGGCAACGGAATGGATTAGGTGGTGCTACCATAACAAAGGTACCGCCCTGCTTCATGCCTTCGATTTGCTTTTTCAGCAATTCCGTTTGTGCACCAGCTTGCCAAGCATGCGGACATTTGTCGGCATTGGCTTCCGTGATACCTTCTACCGCACCCCATTTGAAGTCGATACCAGGAGACACCACCACTTTGTCATAATCTAGGCTTTTACCACCGGCCAACTTAATGGTCTGTCCATCGGTATCCACACTGGTTACTGTATCGTGCACCACATTGATACCGCGCTTTTTCAAGCCTTCGTAGCTGTGGGTAATGCTCTTGGCATCACGCAGACCCGCCAAGTACCAGTTAGAACCTGGGCAAGTCATATAACTGGTTTTGGGTTCAATTAAGGTAACATCTAATTTTGGATCATACTTTTTCAGGTAGGTTGCTACGGTTGCACCACCGAATCCACCACCGATCACCGCTACGCGAGCAGGACCTGAACGCGTGGTTGCACAACCTGCTAAGCCCGCACCGACTAAAGGCAACAAAGCGGCAGAACCCGCAACCTGTACAAATTGACGACGATTCATACTCATAACCCTACTCCTTATTGACCTTGAATGCCGATGTATTTTGCTAACGCAGCAATATCTTCATCGCTGTAACCCTTCGCATGACGCGACATCACGGTTGCCGGACGACTGCCATCTTTGAAAGCTTTCATTTGCGAAACAACCATTGATGAAGGGTATTGAGTCAAATTCGGAATGGTAGCGTTATCAGCGCCGCCTGCGTGGCAAGACATGCAGTTATCTGCCAACATTTGCCCGCGTTCAACAGCAAGTGCCTGACCTGCGGTAACCGCTAAACCAGCACAAACAACCAGTAGTAAGCTTTTCTTCATACGTATTCTCCTACGCAGCATTGATTTTTTAATTTTGGATTCCTGTTGAATCTTCACTGAGTGTATAGCGTGACTAATTGTTTTCCCAATTAATTTTTTTAAGCCTGCATTAGTTTTACTTTTATCAGAAAATGCTTATAAAATAAAAATATGCGTTAAAAGATACGTAGTTTTAATGCATCAAAAATTCGAAGCCTTAGTTAAAACACCAAGTATATAGTGAAGATAGCGCCGTTAATGCGTCCTATTGTTGAACACAAACAGGTAGGCAAACCAGAATAACCAACTCAAGCCAACGACCATCAGCATACCCAAAGATAAACTGAATAATGAACCCAATAATAAGCCAACCATAAAGGCAGCAATCATCGCATTGCTGGTGGTTTGTGCAAATCCCTGTAGTGCTGATGCCATACCCTTGCGCAGGGGAAATAAATCCATGGCGAGCAAACTGATCGGTGTCATGGCTAAAGCCATACCCATGGCATAGAGCGCGATCGGAGCGATAGCCGTAACAACATGAACGTGCAAAAAACTCGCTTGCAACAGATTAAATAGCGTTGCAGTGCTGGTCAAACCCATTGCTACCCAAATACTTTTATGCGCCGACCAACGATGTGCCACCCAACCCGACAATTGACTGCCCAAAATAATGCCACTCACAGCCGGAATAAACAACACCCAAAAATCGGTAACCCCATAACCCAGCAAATCATAAATCAGATGGGGAGCCGTTGCGATGTATAAAAACAAACCACCAAAATTAACGCCAAACAACAGGGCTAAGGGAAGAAAAGCTCGGTGGGATAGCATTCGACCATAGGCTAATAAGGTATCCCCCAAGTGCAAGGATTGACGGTGGGCTTTACTGAGACTTTCCGGCAACCAAATGGCGACAAATAGTGTCAGCACCAATCCCAGAGCCGACAAAAACCAAAATACCGCTCGCCATCCCGCCAAAGCATCTAGCCAACCACCAACAATCGGTGCGACAGCCGGCGCTATGGCAAACACCAACATGACTCTAGCCATCACTTGCTGGGCATCGGCTCCAGCAAACAAATCACGTACGATGGCGCGACCAATCACCATCCCCGCTCCAGCGGCCATGCCTTGAGCAGCACGCATCCATAACAGGGCATCGATACTTTCAGACAATGCACAAGCAGCCGACGCCAGCGAATAGCCCAACAGAGCCACCAACACCACACGCTTACGCCCTAAGGCATCCGACAGAGGGCCGTAAATTAACATCATCACCCCAAATGCCAGCAGGTAATAACTGAGGGTTTGCTGCATTTGCGTATCCGTTGCGGATAAGTCTTGCTGTATGTCGGGAAATGAAGGCAAGTAGGTATCTAGGGTAAAGGGCGCTAACATTGATAAAAACGCCACTAATATCGCAATGCTAGTTGGATTTGCCTGCTTCATAGCCACTCCTTAAGGCGCATCAACACAGCATTGAAGCTGCAAGCAGGCTAATTGTGCTTCGGGCGTTGGGGCAATCATTAATTGGCGACGTTGCTGCGCAGACAGGCTCAAAAAAGGCGCATACCAAGCCAAATGCTTACGTGCCATACGTACCCCCATCACCTCGCCATAAAACTGATGCATAGCGCACACATGTCTGTGGATAACTTCGTGGATAACTTGTGAGTCTGGCTCGGGCAATGACTCTCCAGTGATTAAATAATGCGCTGCTTGCTGAAACCACCAAGGACGACCATTAGCCGCACGACCGACCATAATACCTGCCGCCTGCGTATGAGATAACACCTGCTGTGCTTTATGTGGCGTATCAATATCACCATTGGCTAACACCGGAATAGACACCGATTGCACCACTTCGGCAATGGTGTCGTATTCAGCTTGCCCTAAAAATTTATCTTCACGCGTGCGTCCATGCACACTAAGCAATTGAATCCCTTCGTTTTCTGCGATTTTTGCCACCGCTAAAGCATTTTTATGCAACGCAGTCGATCCAGTACGTATTTTGAGTGTGACAGGCGTATCGGGAACCGCTTGCACCACGGCGCGGCAAATGTCAGCGACTAAGCCTTCATTCGCTAATAACGCCGAACCCGCCGCCACCGCACAGACTTTTTTTGCAGGGCAGCCCATATTGATGTCAATCACGTCCGCGCCCGCATCAACCTGTGCCTTAGCCGCTTGCGCCATATCCTGTGGATTATTTCCTAACAACTGAATGGCAATTGGGGCTTGCTCTTGCTGTTGCACCCCTCGAAACAGGCTTTTATCACGTCCCATTAGGTCACTGCGACTGTGCAGCATTTCGCCCACCGCATAGCCAGCCCCCCATTCACGACACAGATTACGCCAAGGCAAATCCGTTACCCCTGCCATGGGCGCTAATACTAGGTTGTTGGGCAAAATAAAACGCCCCACACTTAACGGACGAACCCAGGGTTGCGTCATAACCTTAATTAAGCATTAACAAAAAAGCATCGTAACGCGCCAACACCTGTGCATCGGCAAAGTTGGCTAAAACGCGTGCGCGTCCTGCTTCGCCCATTTGTTGACGTTGCGCTAGCGATAATTGACTGAAACGCTGGATGGAATCGGCTAGGCTTTGCGCATTGCGAGCTTCACAAAGCAATCCAGTCACCTCGTGTAGCACCAAATCACGACATCCGACCACATCGGTGGCAATGACGGGTTTTGCCATGCTCATGGCTTCTAAGACTGTTCTGGGTAGCCCTTCAGCATAAGATGGTAACACCAAGGCATCACAACTAGCGACATAAGACGTGACATCACTGGTTTCACTCAAATAGTGTAACCAACCCTCGCTTTGCCAATGGGCGATTTGCTCAGGCGAAATAGCCTGTGGATTTTGTGGGTAAAAAGGCCCTAATAACTGCAACTCAATCGCTGGCACTTGCTCAGGCTGTTGCGCATGACGCTCCGCTAGGATGCGTCCCGCTTCGGCATATTCCGCAATGCCTTTGTCGTAGAGCAAACGCGCTACGAGCAGTAAACGTAAACGCCCGTCTGTATGTGGGTTATCTTTGGGGGAAAAGTGTTCGGTATCCACCCCTTCGCCAGGCAAAATGGCGCTTTTCTGATTGGGCGCTAACCCAGACTCGGTAAACAGACGGTAATCGTCTTGGTTTAAGAACCACACGCCTTTAGCGAAACGCAGAGAGATACGATACAAATTGCGTGCTAACCAAGCTTTAAGACCCTGATTCAGAAAAGCAAAACCTTGACCCGTCACCACCGCAAGACTGGGAACGCCCGCTAACCAAGCCGCCCAAGAACCATAAATCACCGGTTTAATGGTGTAATGCACCACCAACACGGGGCGATAGTGGCGATACAACTGGCGCAATCGCCAAATCACCGCCAATTCTTGCAAAGGATTGCTTCCCCGATTATCCAGTGCTAAAGGCTCAAATTGAGCGCCCAAAGCTGCTAACTTGGCTTCTGCTACCGCATCAGTTGGTGCAATAGCAACCACGCGCTTACCCTGAGCGACCCAGTGCTGAATTAAATTCCCACGAAAATTGGCAATACCCCAGGCTGTATTGCAGACTAATAAAAGGGTTTCTTCTGTTGTTTTAATCACGCCATACCACCTGTGCATACTGGGCGACAATGGTCGCGCTATCAAAATCTCGACCCCGATCCTGTCCCAACTGAGCATAAGCCTGACGCTGTTGCGGATTGTCCATTAACTGCTCGATGGCTTGAGCGAAGGCTTTCACATCGCCCACAGCGACCAAAGCACCAAATTGCGCCCACTCTACACCATCACCGATGGCTAATTGCTTATCTTGTTCGCTATCGGGCGCGAGAATTTCACGCGGCCCACTGGTACAATCGGCAGCGATGCAAGGCACACCACACAACAAGGCTTCCGCCAGCACATTCGGGAAACCTTCCGAACGTGACGCCATAACAAAGGCATCGGCGCGTGCGACATAACTAAAGGGATTTTCCTGACGACCAACAAACACCACGCGTTCATCGACACCTTGCGCTTTCGCAACCCCTTTAAGAAAATCTTTATGAGGACCCTCGCCCACCAGCACCAACTCGACATGATCGGGTAATTTCGCCAAGGCGGTAATGACATCGTCTAACTGCTTTAACGGAATTAACCGCCCCACCGACACGAGGGTAAACTTTTCGGGCGACTTTTTCCAATTTGTTGGCTCTTGGTGCGCTTGCTGTTGAATTTTGACAATGTCATAAGGGTTATGAATCACCGTCTGCGCCACCTTCAGCTTTGGCATTAGGCGCATCAAATCGGCCTTCATGCCGTGCGACTTCAAAATGAGCAATTCCGCACGAGGATACAGCCAGCGAATCAGCCATAAGTTCACCTTACCCAACCAGCCTTCCTGTTCATACAGACTCACTTGCCCGACATTCACCATTTGCGCTCTGTGTCCTGCACCCAGTAAGCGCGCCAGTCCGTTCACGTAATTAGCACGGTAGACATGGCTCTGCACCACCGCAATCGATTGTGATTTCACCAATCGACGTAGTTTCCAGGCAAACACCGGTAAATAGAGCAATTTTTTCCAACCCGCTTCCTGACCGTTAAAGTCGGACAGATAGGTGACATGCAAGCCTTCAGGAATGGCGTAAAAATCGTTTCGTTCTAAACACACCAACTGTACGGGTTTTCCCTGACGACCTAAGCTGTCTAACAGAATACTCACCACACGTTCAGCACCGCCATTGCCCAGCGAATTAATCAGTAAAACTAAAGGCGCTTCACTCATTTCGCCAATCCTATATTTAACCAACAACGCAGCAAAGATACCAGATTGCGCAATAAGCGCACATCTCGACTGTTCAACTTCCAACCCGCAAGGGTCGAAGCGCGCGCCTGCGCACATTCACCCAACATCGCCTGAGCATGACCCAACACATACCAATTTAATGCTGCACCAGGTGGATTAAGCTGCGCTAATCGCTCACCGAACTCCGTCATCCACAACTGCATACCGCGCGCTTGGTTATCATAATAACGACGAGATTTAACACCCACCCGAATCAACGACTCAGTATCTTGCCAATACACACGCAAGGGTTGTGGGCGGAAACGACAGGGAAACTGCTGCGCCAGCCGAATCCAAGCAATACCTTCATAGCCATTTAAGCCATCGACAAAACGTAACTGATTGGCAGCATCGCGACGTAAAAACTGCACAAATTCACCGCCTATCTCAGTGCCGCGAATAAAGACATCGGGCGTGCCAATCAAATCGGGCGAAGATAAGTGTGTGCGCGTAGCACCCGATTCGTCTTTAGCGGGAAAGTTAAACCAGTAATAGGCTGGCTCAGCATCCATCACCGCTAAGGCAGTGGTTAAGGCTTCTGGCACCAGCGTGTCATCACTGTCTAAAAAAGTCACCACCGCCACATCATCGGACATGGCATCTAGCGCTTCATTGCGCGTGCTGTTCACGCCTTTATTTTCTGCTCTGGGTAGATAACGAATACGCGCATCGGTTAAGTAAGGTGCTAAGATTTCAGCGGTGTTATCCTTGCTACCATCATCACGAATAATCAATTCCCAATGAGTGTGCGTTTGCGCCAGCACTGACTCGACGGCTCGCGCAATGGTATGAGCCCGATTATACGTCGGCGTAATAATCGCCACCTTGACGGAAGCTTCCACTAGACATGCTCCTTACAATGACTTGCTGACAAACGTGGCTTAAGGTGTTTGTGATATTTTAGCCAATACAGCAAATAATTCGAGGTTTGTGCCAATACCAACACCCCTAAAAAAATTAAGAAATCGTCGGTACGACCCAGCAACCACAACACCCCATAACCCGACAACATAATGGCGCCGAAAATAAAGTTTAAATTCATGCCATAGGTGTAATAACGGAACAGACTCACGGCGCGTGCAAAGGGCGACTCTAATACAATGGTCATGGTATAACCCGACAACAATAGGAAAATCCATCCCATTTCATCCACCTGATCGGACGAGAACTTATCACCAAAAAACACCTGCATGATGTGCGGCATCATAAAATACACAAACAAACTACCCAGCACATACAAGCTGACCGTTTGCGTCAACGCCGATTTCACTAAGGGGGGAATATCACAATAACGACGCTCTTCGTGTGCATGACTGAGTTTGGCACTAAAGACACTCATAATCGGCGCATTCACCACCTCTAAAATCACCGCAGCAAACTTACTGGCATAAGAAAACAGTGAATAAATGCCCGGACCGGCCGCAGTCAACACCATCGCCAACAGAATTTCTTTCGCATCATAAGCCAAAGAACCCAACTTCATTTTAGACGAGTTCCACACGATCAACGAGTCATCGGGAACACGCCACACCCACGACAGCTTGGCTTGCAATTTCCCCAAAATCAACGACCACTGCCACACTAGCCCGACGCTGTAAGCCGCCAACATAATCCAGGCTAAATCATGCACATTCGGACTATCCCACATCCACCAAACACCGATAATTTTTAATATCGACGCCAAGATATCGACCGCATAGTACATGCTGTAATAGCCATGCAACGTCAGGTATTCGCGATTAATGAAAATGAGGTTTTGAATGAGCAAAAAGGCAATGAACACATCTAAAAACTCAAACAAGCCATCTTGCGCTTCAGGATGCCAAAGGCTACGTAACAAGGCGTAAACAGCAATAATTGCTAAGGATGCCGCACTGATCCATACCATTAACAAGGAATAAAGTTTGTCTGCTTCGCGCCTATCTTGCTTCAAGCGTTCGACATACCAAGGCGTCCAAGCTTCCCACACCGCCTGCACCAAATGCCCCAAATAGGCAACGATGGTTAGCGCAAGGAAATAAACATCGCTTTCACTACTGGCACCAAAAAGCCGACCCAACAGAGCAATAAAGACGAAATGCAGCGACACATAACCCAGCGCCAGCAAGTTATACTTGAGTGCCACCAGCTTATGTAAATAGTAAGAAATTTTGGTCATGATGATTCAAATTCTAACAGAAAATACCTGCCGCCGTCAGAGCGAAAACATTTAATTTGAGTACTGAATAGGGAGCAAAGCCGATAAATAGGGCTTCATGTCGCCACCACTCATTCAGCCTTAACAAAAACAAAAAAATCAAGACTGGTTTAGCATTTTTTTTGTTGGTAAAATGCCTTTTACACACCATATATTGTGATGCAAATCGATAAAACAACCATATTTGGCACAAAACGCCCGAGGAATGCAGAATGACCACTCTCACCGCTACCAAGCGCAACGGCCGTCGTGAACCCATCGACTTAGACAAAATCCACCGTGTGATTACTTGGGCGGCAGAGGGGCTAGAAGACGTTTCTGTGTCACAAGTTGAGTTAAAAGCACACATTCAGTTTTATGATGGCATTAAAACCAGCGATATCCACGAACTGATTATCAAGTCAGCCGCTGACCTGATTAGCGCTGAAACCCCTGATTATCAATACCTCGCTGCACGCTTAGCCATTTTCCACTTGCGCAAACGCGCTTATCAGCGCTTCACCCCACCCAGCTTATACGAACAAGTGACTAAAATGGTTGCTATGGGTAAATATGATGCCGAATTGCTCACCGATTACAGCAAACAAGAATTAGAAACACTCGACACCTACATTGACCATTGGCGTGATTTGAATTTTGCCTATGCGGCGGTAAAGCAGTGGGAAGGTAAGTATTTGGTACAAAACCGTGTTAGCGGTGAAATCTACGAAAGCCCACAGTTTGCCTATATGCTGATTGGTGCCTGCCTGTTTGCGCGCTATCCCAAAGAAACCCGTTTAGACTATGTGCGTCGTTTTTACGATGCTTGCTCACTGTTCAAACTCAGTCTACCCACGCCCATTATGTCGGGTGTGCGCACACCCACGCGCCAATTCAGCTCTTGTGTACTGATTGAATCTGACGACTCACTCGATTCAATCAACGCTACCGCCAGTGCCATCGTTAAATATGTGTCACAGCGTGCGGGTATTGGCGTCAATATTGGTCGCATTCGTGCTTTGGGTAGCACCATCCGTGGCGGCGAAGCTTTTCACACCGGTTTAATTCCGTTTATTAAATACTTCCAAACCGCCGTTAAATCTTGTTCACAAGGTGGCGTTCGTGGCGGCGCAGCAACGCTGTTTTACCCCTTATGGCATTTAGAAGTTGAAAACCTACTGGTGTTAAAAAACAACCGCGGTGTAGAAGAAAACCGTGCGCGTCACTTAGATTATGGCGTGCAACTCAACAAGCTGATGTATCAACGCTTGTTAGAAGGTGGCAACATTACCCTTTTCAGCCCTGCCGATGTACCCGGTTTATACGATGCTTTCTTTGCCGACCCAGCAGAATTTGAACGTCTGTATGTGCACTACGAAGCACAAGAAGGCATTCGCAAAAAATCCATTAAAGCCATCGAGCTTTTTGGCACCTTAATGCAAGAGCGAGCGCAAACCGGTCGTATTTATATTCAGAATGCCGACCACAGCAACACACACAGCGCCTTTGATCCTGCCGTTGCGCCCGTACATCAGTCTAACCTGTGCATGGAAATTACCCTGCCAACCAAACCGCTCAACAATGTCGATGACCCGAATGGTGAAATTGCGCTATGTACCCTCGCTGCCTTCAACCTAGGCGCGTTTGAATCACTCGATGAATTGGAAGAACTGGCCGACATTCAAGTTCGTGCATTAGATGCCCTGCTCGACTACCAAGACTACCCCGTCAATGCTGCCCTACACGGCAAAAAACGTCGCACGCTGGGTATTGGTGTCACCAATTTTGCTTATTATTTAGCCAAAAACGGTGTTTACTACTCGAATGGCAGTGCCAATCGCTTAACCCATCGCTTGTTTGAAGCCTTCCAATATTATTTGCTTAAAGCTTCTAACAACCTAGCGAAAGAACAGGGTGCTTGTGAATGGTTTAGCGAAACCAAATACGCTCAAGGCATCCTGCCCATCGACACCTACAAAAAAGAAGTCGATGGTATTTGCCCAGAACCGCTGCATTACGACTGGGAAGGACTGCGCGCTGATATTCTCAAATATGGTCTGCGCAACTCAACCCTATCGGCATTGATGCCCTGTGAGACCTCTTCACAAATCACCAACTCTACCAATGGCATCGAGCCACCACGCGGACTGATTTCAGTTAAAGCCAGTAAAGACGGCATTTTGAAACAAGTCGTACCTGGCTTTAAGCACTATGGTAATAATTACGAATTGTTGTGGAATATCCCCAACAATACCGGCTATATCGAACTGATTGGTATCATGCAAAAATTCGTCGACCAAGCCATTTCAGCCAATACCAATTATGACCCTACCCGCTTTGAGGGTGATAAAGTGCCAATGAAAGCGCTGTTGCAAGACTTGCTTTATGCATACAAAATGGGCGTCAAAACCTTGTATTACCATAACACGCGCGACGGTGCCGGCACCAATGACGATGATGGTTGCGCTAGCGGTGCCTGCAAACTCTAAACATGGAAACCGCACAGGGCATACAGACACAAAGGGACAAAACAGCCTATAATAATTGGCTATTTTGCTAGAGCTATTGTATGGCGTCCATTTTTGAGCAACTCAATCCGTTAAAAGACACTGATCAGAAGCCAAAAACGACTGAGGTGTCTTGGCGTGTCAAAGCACGCCTACAGCGTGTGGGTCAAGCCGTGGTTGCCAAACGTGCCTCACTATCAGCGGTAAGTTTGCTGATCCTCTTAGCTTGGTTGTGGCTCAGTTATGATACGACTCCTGAAACAACGCCTATTATTCAGCACACCTTAGCCTTACCCTCAGCCAGTGTATCAGCGACCTCTGCAGCAGCAAATCCGCAACAAATCGCATCAATCAGTTCAGCCCCCGCGACCGACTTAACAACCAATAAGCCAGCTCAGCCAGCTAAACTCAGCCCTCCAAGCGTTAAACCCGATACCCATTCGTTAAGCCTAGCCAACCAAAAAGCCATTGAACTGGCTCTCGCGGGTCAAGCTTCCCAAGCAACCGTCACCCTAGAACAAGCCTTATTACATGACCCACAAGCCGGTTTGGTGTTCGACAATCTGCGCCGCTTATATGCCGGTTTTGCTAGCCAGTCTTATCAATTGGCCATCGAACCGAACAGCGCCAAACCTGTGATGGTTGAACTGGCCAGTTCTGACAAACCCATTCAGATTCAACTCGACCAGCCTAGCGTTTCTAGCGCTAAACCGGTGTCAAAAGTGGTAGCTACTTTAGCGAGTGCCAATTCCAGCAGCAGCGCTGAAGTCAGCCCTAACTCGGACATCAGCCCAACAACAACTGAAACCCGTGTACCAGTCAAAGAGGTTCATAAAGCTACGACAGATCAGCCGCAAGCCTCTATTACAACGCTAGCGCCACCTCGTGAACCGACTCCCGCACAGAAGGAAGCCGCTCAGCGCAAAGCCAACCTACAAGCCGTTCAACAAGCCTTGAAAAACTGGAGCGACGCCTGGTCTAAGCAGGATGTTAAAGGATATTTTGCTAGCTACGCACCAAATTACTCGCCGAAAAATAGCACGCGCAAAGCTTGGATGGACTATCGCCAAGAGCGTATTCTGGCTCCCAAACGCATTAAAGTTGAATTGAGCGATGTTAAAGTGGTGTTTGCGCAGCCCACACAAGCTAAAGTCAGCTTTACGCAAAGCTACACCTCCGACACCCTTAGCGCCCGCGATCAAAAAACGCTTACCCTTGAACTGATCAATAACGCATGGCTCATTACTTCCGAATCCGGGCGCTAAGCCTGATTGCTGGCTGTCTGACAGGGCTAGTTTCTAGCTTTGCCCTGGCAGAATCCACCACCGCCGAAAGTCTGCTCAGCCAAGCTTTAGCGGAAGTGAATGAACAACAACCGAGCCAAGCACTGAATACCTTGGATCGGTTAATACAGGCTTATCCCCATTTTCAGTTAGCACAGATGATGCGCGCTGATTTACTCTATGCCCAAACCAATACCCTGGTACAAATGGGTGAGCAACTTTCTAGTAAACAAGCCCAATCACTGCAAGCCGAGGCCAGGGCAAGGCTGACAGCCATCAAACAACTGGCAGACCACCAACAACCTGCTTATCTACTCAGTGCGCCTCCCAGTTGGCTTAGCCATGTGCTGACCATTGATTTAACCGCCTCACGCGCCTACTTGTTTCACATCGATAAGCAGCAACTGCAATTCAAAGGCAGTTTTTACATGACACAGGGCAGTATGGGCGCCGGTAAAGAGAAAGAAGGCGACAAACGCACCCCCATTGGTATCTATCGCTTAACTAAGCCCATCCCTGCTCAACAATTGTCACCTTTTTACGGTGCGGGCGCCTTGCCACTCGATTATCCCAATGCCTGGGACAAACGCCAACAACGCACCGGGCATGGCATTTGGTTACATGGCACCCCTTTAACGCAATACAGTCGCCCACCGCTGGCTTCCGACGGTTGTGTGGTGTTCAGCAATGATGACATGAAACTGCTCCTCAGCCAACTCGATTGGAGCAAAACCCTGGTAATTACCGACAGCAACATGGCCTGGAAAAGCGCTCAAGACAGCCAGCTGAGCGAGCAAATCGGGCAACAACTCGAAAGCTGGCGAACCCACTGGGAACAACAGCAATCTCAGGCCTACCTAGCGCATTATGCCAGCGACTTCCTCAGCCAAAAAGGTGAAAACAAAGCACAATGGTCGGCACGCAAGCAACAGTTATTTGCATTGGGTCAAGCGCACCAAATTCAACTCAGTGACTTGCTGATTCTGCGCTATCCCAGTTCAGCCAATGTCATCATCACCGAGTTCAATCAACGTTATCAGCGCGGCAGTAAAATCGATGTTGAGCGCAAGCGGCTTTGGTGGCAACAACAAGCGCAATCATGGCGCATTATCCACGAAGAGGTCTTGTCCAACTAATGTGGCAAAATATTTCATCTCGCCCCATAACCCCAGTGAACGAACATGGTAAAATCCATGGTTATCATTTAATTTCAACGGAATTGTATTATGCGTTACGAAACTTTTAACCGTCATCAATTCGATGCAACCAAACAATGTATGTTTCTTGGCGAACCCGTTAATGTGGCGCGTTATGATGTACAACGCTATCCCTTCTTTGAAAAGCTGATTGAAAAGCAACTTTCCTTCTTCTGGCGCCCAGAAGAAATTGACTTATCGAAAGATCGTATCGACTTTAACCAACTGCCCAAGCACGAGCAGCATATTTTCGTTTCTAACTTAAAGTATCAAACCCTGCTCGATTCCGTTCAAGGACGCAGCCCGAATGTGGCGTTATTGCCTGTGGTGTCGATTCCTGAACTGGAAACTTGGATTGAAACCTGGGCGTTTTCGGAAACCATTCATTCGCGCTCTTACACCCACATCATTCGTAATATTTTTAATGATCCCGCTGAAGTGTTTGATGACATTGTTACCAATGAAGAAATCACCAAACGCGCCATTAGCGTTACCGAACATTATGATGATTTTATCGAATACAGCATGTACTACAATTTATTCGGTGAAGGCACACACACAGTGAATGGCAAAACCATCACCGTGAATATGCGTGAGTTGAAGAAAAAGCTTTACCTGACCTTAACCGCTGTGAACGTGTTAGAAGCCATTCGTTTCTATGTGTCCTTTGCCTGTTCGTTTGCGTTTGGCGAACGTGCGCTGATGGAAGGCAATGCCAAAATCATCAAACTGATTGCGCGTGACGAAGCCCTTCACTTATCGGGTACGCAACAAATGTTGTCTTTAATGCGCGACAATAAAGATGACACGGAAATGGCAGAGATTGCTAAAGAATGTGAACCCTTATTGGTGGATATTTTCCGTCAAGCGGCGCAACAAGAAAAAGAATGGGCAGACTACCTTTTCGCAGGCGGTAGCATGATTGGCTTGAATGCGGAAATTTTGAAAGACTATGTCGAATACATCACCAACGTGCGCTTGCGTGCCTTGGGTTACGAGAAGATTTTCGACCGTGGCAATGCGAATCCACTCCCTTGGATGAACGCTTGGTTAAGCAACGATAACGTTCAAGTTGCGCCACAGGAAGTGGAAGTCACCTCTTACCTCACCGGTGCGGTGGAAACCAAGATTGACGCTGACGATTTGAAAGGTTTTTCACTCTAATAGCTTGAGCGTTTGACGATAAAAAAAGGGGCTTGCGCCCCTTTTTTATTGCCTAGACATTAGGTGTCTATTGTTCGCATTATTGCGCTTCAAGCTTATTCAATACCTTGGCTTTGTAAACAAAAGTGCCCACAGGAATTAACGAAGCGACAAAGCCCAACACATACTGCTTAATGGTGACTTGCTTTTTCAGCATGGCGGCAATGAGCAAGGCGTTAAAGGCAATGAACAATAACCCATGAACGGGACCGATAATTTGCACCGCTTCAGGAATGCCCATCATGCGTTTCAAAGGCACAGCAACCAACAGCAGCAGTAGCAATGAGCTACCTTCTAATAACGCCATGAAGCGTAACAATTTCATGATCTAACCCTCGTTAAGCGGATTTTGCTAGACTTTTCACCCAGCCAATCATCGCTTCTGTCGCTACCGGCATCGGTGGTTCTAAAAAGGCAATGACAAACTTGTCAGCAAATTCAGTGACACCAATGCTGCGCGGACGTACCGCCATCACTTGTGCATTGGGAATTTTAGTACCAAAACAGAACACAATGTGTTGCGCATCCTTAATGTCTGCATTAATTTCACCATCGATAGACTGGGTGTGTGCATAGTGATCAAAATGACCAATCATTTTCGCAATCGGATGCGCTTCGACTTTAGCAGTTAAATCGGCAATGATTTCAGTCGTGGTCGCGAACTTGCATTCATCCTTAACTAAGGTCAATTCAAAAATAGGGTACTTTTCCATAAAAACAGCTTGTTGCATCTCTGCGTCCTCATCAAGTTAGTCAAAATACCCCAGTAGTTTAATAAACTTTACTTATCTATGCCAATGATTTTTTTATGGCAAGCTAATCGATTTTGCTAATGAAGCTGCCAGGAAGCGGGTTGAGCCACGCGCTGAGGTTCAGCCAAACCGAGTTGCGTCATCTGCTGACACTGATTTTGTACCTGACAGGCATCACATTGACGCGCGTAACCCTGGAGTTTTTGCGCACATACCGTCAACAATAAACGGTGCAAGGCTTGATGCGATGGCGCATCAAGCGCGGTTAAATCCACCGCACACACATGACCTTCAGCCATTAATGAAGCTAACAATTCAAGCGGCATGGCGACATTGACATGCGTTGCTTCTGAGTTCAGAGGATCGTGTTTCATGATGGTCTCCTTCAACAGACGACAATTCTATGGGGCTGAACGACTTATTTCGTCAACACCAACTTTTGCTCTTTGGTAATGCGCAGCACATACTCGACACCAGCATGCAAAATGCGCACTTCTTTTTTACCGGCAAACAAAGTAGACGAGGGAATAACACGGTAAGCACGCACCCCACTGCCTCGACCCGTCAAGCTTGGGGTGGATTCTGCCTCAACACTCATGGCTGCGACTCACCCACAGGGGTGGTGACAAAACCTACCTTACTCAACCCCGCTTGTTTTAACAGCGACAACACCTCAGTGATACGCTGATAAGTGAGTTGGCTATCGGCCGATAAATGTACTGGCGGTTGTTCGTCTTTAATGGCGGCGGCTTTCATACGTGTCAACGCCTCGGCATCGCTCACCGGCTCTTTATTCCAAAATAACGCACCTGCCGCATCAATCGACAAGGCAATGGCTTCGGGTTTTGGCTGTAAAGCTTCGGCATTGGCTTTGGGTAAATCGACTTTTAACGCCTGTGTCATTAAGGGAGCGGTGATGATGAAAATAATCAGCAACACCAGCATCACATCCACCAAAGGAGTGGTGTTAATGTCTGCCATGGGGCGATTTTGACCGCCCTCTAATCCTCCAAATGCCATGTCTTACCCCTTGCGTTGCTGACCAACAAAATACAGGTGCAAGTCATGCGCAAAGCCATCTAAATCACTCGCCACTAAGCGGATTTGACGGTTAAAAGCGTTGTAGGCCAACACCGCAGGAATGGCAACAAACAAGCCCAATGCGGTCATGATTAAGGCTTCCCCCACCGGGCCAGAAATTTGATCCAAAGCCACCTGTTGCGTGCCACTAATGGTCATCAAGGCATGATAAATACCCCAAACCGTTCCAAATAAGCCAACAAAAGGCGCCGTCGAACCAATTGACGCCAACATGGTCTGACCCGCTTCGAGTTGATTGTTGGCCTGACTCAGCCCGCCGCGTAAGGATTGCACCATCAACTCACTCGCTGGCAAACTTTCCGCTAACTGACCCTGATGCTGTTGCTGTTCACTCACCCAACGCGCGCCCTTTTCTCCCGCTTGCGCCAGCAAAGCATAAGCGGGCAAACTAGCCAAGGCGGCTACCCCCGCTTGCCAATTATTCGCTTGCCAGAAAGCCTGCATCGCAGTTCCCGCTTTCAGTCTGAGGGCGCTCAGCTGCCAGCTTTTCCAAAAAATCAGTGTCCAACTGATCACCGACATAGCGACCAACACCCAAAACACCGCATGGATGACCGCGTCGCCTGCCGCCCAAAACTGTTCAAACTGACTCATTATTCATTCTCCAACACAAATTTAACGGGCACTTCCACCCAAGTCTCCAAGGCTGCGCCGCCCTGCGTGGCTGGCTTAAAACGCCATTGTTTGACCGATTCCATCGCTGCTTCATCCAGCCGCTCAAAACCCGAACTGCGACTCAATTGTACCGAAGCGACGCGACCATCGACCGCCACCAACACCCGCAAGCGAACCTCCCCTTGTTCACCCATGCGCTTAGATAAACGCGGGTAAGAAGGCTTAGGATTGTTCAGATAATCGGCCTCTGCTCGCACCAAGGGCTTCTGCTCCACGGGCACCACCGCTGGTGCTGGCGCAGCCGCTTCGGCTTGCACGGGCGTCATCGGCTCGTTACTCACACTGGCTTGCTCGCTGGGTTGAGCAACGGGCACTTTGGCAGGCTTGGCTTTGACCACCGGCTTAGGCTTTTCCTTAACCACCGGTGGTGGCGGTGGCGGTGCCACTTCCTGCGTCGCCACCATCTCTGGCTCATTAACGTCTTCAGTGGGAGCCGGTGGCGGCGTCTGCGTTTTGGCTGGCGCCACCACTTCTGGTTTCTCTTCCACCCATTCCATCGACATCAGCTCAACTGGCTTCATGGGCTCGGCCATTTTTAATTGCCACAGCCACACAGCCAACAACCCATGTAACACGAGGGTGAGAGCAATGGCTATCGGTAAGCTGATTGAAGGTCGTTGCATCGTCGTTATTTCCAGCCAGCACGATCCATGATCTGTGCCGCTGCATTCCGCTTAGCCCCAATCGCCGCCGCATTTAACGGATCAGCTTTAAAGTTAGACACAGCATTCAACTCTGGGTTATCCAATTTCACCCCAGCCACCACTGAAAACTCGTTATTGCCATTGGCAAAATACTGTTGCGCTTCATCCGTCGCCAGATATTCTAAAAGTTTGACCGCTTCCGCTTTATGGGGTGCATTCACCAGCATACCGCCACCCGACACGTTAACATGGGTGCCATGACCGGCCATATCGGGAAACGCCATTTTGACGCGATCAATGACTTTTTCATCTTCGGGTTTTTCAGAGCGTTGTAGGCGCAAATAGTAGTAACTATTGGTCAGACCAATGGCACAATCCCCAGCGGCAATGGCACGAATCTGATCGGTATCACCCCCTTTGGGCTTACGCGCTAGGTTATCCACCACCCCTTTTGCCCAAGCTTCTGCTTTGGCATCACCTTCGTGCATCATCATGGCACTTAACAATGACAAGTTATAAGGATGACCGCCCGAGCGCACGCACACCTTACCTTTCATGCTAGGATCAGCCAAGGTTGCATAGCTTTTCGCTTGCGCTTCACTGACCACGCCGGGATCGTAAGCAATGACGCGTGCGCGAGATGAAAAACCAAACCAATGATTATTCGGCTCACGGAATTGAGCCGGAATCTTGGCGGTTAACGCAGTCGAATCCACGGGGGCCAATAAACCCGCATCTTGTGCGGCTTGTAGTCGCGCTGCATCCGCCAAAATCAACACATCAGCAGGCGAGCGAGCGCCTTCTGCTTTTAAGCGCTCAACCAATTCTTCATCTTTGGCTTCAATGCGATTCACCTTAATGCCCGTCGCTTGGGTAAAGCCTGCATAAAGCTGATCGTCCGACGCATAATGACGCGATGAATAAACATTCACCTCAGCCGCGGTTGCTGCACCCGTCGCTAGGGTTAACAAGACTGCAAGGATTTTCTTTTTCATATAGCACCTACCAACAAATATGAATAGTTATCATTTAAAAAGCCGTATTTGCGTATATTACCGATAATTGTTATTATTTGCACTTAAAATTTACATTTTTTTGTTGGATGGTGCTTTCACCCATGTCCTCCCTTGCCGATATCGCGCTCAACATCACCGATTTACAGCTTCTTCGCGCCCATACCCACATCCTGAATCAGGTCAGCTTGCAACTCAAGGCAGGACAAATTGGTTGCCTGCTCGGTCCTTCTGGCTGCGGTAAAACCACGCTGTTACGTGCCATTGCTGGCTTCGAAACCATTCAAGCTGGGCGCATTGATATCGCCGGACGCTGTGTTGCCGATGCTCAGCATCAACAGGCTCCTGAACAACGTGGCATTGGCATGGTGTTTCAAGACTACGCCCTCTTTCCGCATTTGAGTGTTGCCGACAACATCGCTTTTGGTTTGCACAAACTGCCCAAAGCCGAACAACAGCGTCGTAGCCAAGAATGGTTACAGCGCCTTCAACTCGACAAGCTTGCTCAGCGTTATCCCCATCAACTCTCTGGCGGTCAACAACAACGGGTGGCCTTAGCCCGTGCGTTAGCGCCGCAACCGCAACTCTTACTCATGGACGAACCCTTCGCTAACTTAGATGCCGCCTTGCGTGAAAGCCTGAGTTTAGAAGTACGCGACCTGCTGAAATCTTTGGGCGCGAGTGCGTTGCTGGTCACCCATGATCCGACGGAAGCCTTTACCCTTGCTGATGTGATTGGGGTGATGCAACTAGGCGAAATTGTGCAGTGGGATCATCCTTACCGTGTCTATCACGAACCCGCTAATCGCTTTGTGGCCAGTTTTGTCGGACTAGGCAGTTTCTTACAATCACAGGTTACTAGCCCCCGTCATATTCATACGCCCTTGGGCTTGGTGCACGGTCAATGTAGCGAACAAGACTGTTCCAGCGAGGTAAGCGTGTTGGTTCGCCCCGATGACATTGTATATGATCCGCTGAGTAACTTCCGTGCTCGCGTTATTTATAAAGCCTTCCAAGGTCCGAGTACCCTGTATCGTTTACAACTTCACGATCAGCAAGTGGTCACCGCACTCATGCCCAGCCACATTCAACTCAGTGTCGGCGAGGAAACGGGTATTCGCTTCGATACCGGTGGTCATGTGGTGGCCTTTGCATGAAAACCAAACTCTCTGCCTGGCTAGGGCTGGGCATTAGCAGCCTGTTTCTGTTACCCATATTAATGTTAGTGTGGCAAGCACTCGACTTCAGCCACGGCAGTGAACATTGGCAGCATTTACTCAATACTTGGTTAGGCGAAGCCATCGTCAATAGCCTGATGCTCACCCTATTCACTGCGCTGGGTGCGGTGGTATTGGGTACCAGCTTGGCTTGGCTGAGTGTGGCCTATCGCTTCCCGGCCAGTGGCTTATTGGCTTGGTTATTGGTGTTACCCTTGGCCTTACCACCCTATGTGGTGGCGATGCTGGTCACTTGGTGGGCGGATAGCAGTGGCACCTTGCATTTATGGCTACGCGAACTGGGCTGGGTGAATCATTGGGTGGATATTCGCAACCTACCGGTGTTAGCGTTGTTGTTCTCGCTGGTGTTTATGCCCTATGTGTTTTTACTTGCTCGTGCCAGTTTTCAACGCCAAGGGCTACAAGCCTTTGAAGCCGCACGAGCTTTGGGATTATCTCCCGCTCAGGCTTTTCTAAAAGTAGCGCTACCCATTGCGCGCCCGTCGATTATTGCCGGTGCGGCGTTGGTGATGATGGAAACCCTTGCCGACTATGGCGCCAGTAGCTTATTTGCCGTACCGACGCTGACGCAAGCCATTTACCGCAGTTGGTTTAATATGGGCGATTGGGCGCTGGCGGCTCAACTTGCGGTGACGCTGATTAGTGTGATTATTTTGGTGCTGTTTCTGATGCAGCCCAACAAACAACAAGATATCAGTCAACAAGCCACTAACGCTCAAGCTAAACCACCGAAGCTGCGCTGGCAAGCCTGGGCAATGAGTGGGTTCAGTTGGAGCGTGTTTCTACTGGCATTTGCTCTGCCCATGACACTGTTACTTTGGCAGAGTCTTTCCGCCGAAACGGATAACTGGAATATGACGCGGCTGAGTCATTGGTTTATCAACAGCCTCAGCCTGGCTGGCTTGAGTGCCCTAATCGCCATGAGCATTGCCTTACTGGTCAGTTGGCAAGCTTACCGACAACCAGACAGCCTTGCACAGCGCTGGTCTTTACGCTTATTGTCGATTGGTTACGGCATTCCTGGCACCGCCCTAGCCGTGGCGATTCTGCTCACTTGGCAACAACTTGGCTTGGCCGCTGGGGTGGTGGCCTTGGTATTCGCCTATGCGGTGCGTTTTATGAGCATTGCCGTACAAAGCACCCAAGCCGGGTTAGCGCAACTCTCGCCGCGCTTGCTGGAAGCGGCACAATTACACGGCTATGCCCCCTGGCAACAACATTGGCGCATTACCCTGCCCTTGTTATCGCCCCACCTATTAGCAGGCAGCTTAATGGTCGCCATTGAGGTGTTGAAAGAACTGCCCGCAACCCTGATGCTACGTCCGTTCAACTTCGACACCCTCGCCATTATTACTTATCAATACGCGCAAGACGAACGCATTCCTGAAGCGGCGAATGCCGCCTTACTGATTGTACTCGCCAGTTTAATCGGCTTACTGGTGGTGAAATGGCTAGAGCAAAAAAACACTAGGGGTTAGGTTTACTCCACCCCCGGCTCTCTGGCTAACAACTGCGCTACTGCCGCCTTAGGTGAAAGCGCACCGCTCACTACTTGATGCACGGCTTGCACAATGGGTAAATCCAGTTGATGTTGCTGGGCAATCGCCATCACACTGCGCACCGCCAATAACCCTTCCACCGTACCTAAGGCTTGCTCGGCCTGAGCGACGCTTTGTCCTTGCGCTAATGCCATGCCAAAGCGACGGTTACGCGATTGATCGTCGGTACAAGTAAGTACCAAGTCGCCTAAGCCTGCCAAGCCCATCAGCGTATCGGCTTGCGCACCCAAAGCACCACCTAAGCGCATGAGTTCGGCTAAAGAACGCGCCACCAAGGCGGCACGCGCATTGGCACCAAAACCCAGCCCATCGGAAACACCAGCGGCAATGGCCATGACGTTTTTCATCGCGCCACCCACTTCGACACCGGTAACATCGGTGTTGGTGTAAACACGGAAATGGGCATGATGCAGTCGTTTCGCCCACCAGTCGCTTATACTGGCTTGATCGCTGGCAGCGACAATAGCGGTGGGCAAGCCCACCGCTACTTCATGGGCAAAGGTCGGCCCAGAAATAACAGTACCCGACACTTGTGGCAAATAGTGATGCACTTGTTGATGCAGCAATTCGTGGGAGTCTTGATCGAAACCTTTAGTTGCCCAAGCCACATAAGGCGGCAGTTGTCCCACTGGCAGTTGAGCTAATTGTTGTAACAATCCATTAAAGGCATGACTGGGAACAACAATCAGCAAGCCTTGTGCGCCAGTTAAGGCGCCAACTAGGTCGTGAGTAACTTGAATGCTTGCTGGCAATTCAATATCGGGCAAGAGTGGTGTGCGGCGAGTTTGTTGTAAGGATTCGGCAACACTGGCTTTATGCGCCCACAAATTCACTTGTCTGCCGGCACGCACCAATTGCATCGCCAGCGCAATACCCCAAGCGCCAGCCCCTAATACGGCAATACGCATGGCTTAAGCCTGCTCGTTGGCCAATTGTTCTTGATGCAAGGCTTCGAAATTAATCGGTTGCAGTTCTAAGGGTGGGAAACCTGCTTTTAGTGACAGGTTAGCAATGGTTTCACGCGCATAAGGGAACAATAGCGTCGGGCAGTAGCTATTGATGAGACTGTTAATCGCTTCTGCTTCAAAATTGGCCATGGCGAATAAACCCGCTTGCTCGACTTCAGCTAAAAAAGCCACCTGTTCGCCCAAACGCACGGTGGCGGTAATACGCAAGGTCACTTGCCAATGCTGCTCACCCACTTGCTCTGGTTCGACTTTGACTTGTAAATCTAGGCTAGAATCAAACGGCATGGTGAACACACGAGGCGCCATCGGCGATTCAAAGGACACGTCTTTTAGGTAGATTTTTTCGATGGCAAAGTGAGGGGCGTTGGCTTGTTCGCTCATAAAGATTCTCTTTTAATACAGGTTACTAAATTATCCCAGAGGGAGAGGGCATTAAATTAGGTGACGTCGGAGCGGTCGATACTTTCTACACCCAGTAAGGCATCGAGTTTGCCGGCTCTGTCTAGCGCTGACAGGTCATCGTAGCCACCGACATGCACATCACCAATAAAAATTTGCGGCACAGTACGGCGACCGGTTTTGGTCATCATCTCTTGCCAGACTTCACGACTCAGACCCGCATTGATTTCCGTCCACTCCGTAATGCCCTTACGTTCTAATAAGCGTTTGGCCATGGTGCAATAGGGACAAATGGTGGAGGTGTAGATGACAATCGGCTTCATAAATGCACGCTCCGTTTATTTTTTCTTGCCTTGTTTGGCAATGGGTAGGTTAGCACCGCGCCAAGCACTGATGCCACCCGACAGGTTATGTAACTGCTCAAAGCCTGCTTTACGTAAGATGCCACAGGCACGTGCTGAACGCATACCACTTTCGCAGTAAACAAGGGTTGGGCCTGCTTTGTGGGCTTCTAAGCTGTCTAACTTGGCGGGCAAGTCGGCGACGGAAAGGTTTTTCGCGCCGGTTAAGTGACCGCTGCGGTATTCGTCGATAGAGCGCACATCGAGCACAAAAGCGCCGTCGTTCATTAAGCGTACCGCTTGTTCGGGGGCAATGCTGGCATAACCAGAAAGTTTATCGCCAAAATGACTTTGAAACAGCATAAACAGCACAATCATCAGTGCCAACAATAACAACCATTGTTGCTGCATAAATTCTATAATTAAAGCCGATTCCATGCGCTAAAGCCCTTTCATTCCGATCAATCTGTAAAATATTGGTCATGATTCTAACCGATTTTTTCGCTATAATGAAAAGATTAATGTTAATTTTGATAGGACTTGCCCCAATGCGCGATCTACGCCCCCAACATAAACCAACTGGTCTGATTATTCTTGATGGTTGGGGCTACCGCGAATCCAGCGACTATAATGCCATTGCTTTGGCCAATACGCCCAATTTCGATGCGCTGTGGCAGTCTTATCCGCATACGCTGATTAACACTTCTGGCATGGTAGTTGGGTTGCCCGATGGACAAATGGGTAACTCGGAAGTGGGTCACTTAAACCTCGGTGCAGGGCGTGTGGTTTATCAGGAATTAACGCGCATTTCTAAAGCTATTAGTGATGGTGATTTCTTCACTAATCCGACGTTTGTGCGCACCTTAGATACTCTTGCTAACAATGGTAAATCTTTGCATCTGTTGGCGTTACTGTCAGATGGTGGTGTTCATGCCCATATTTACCATCTCAAAGCAGCGATTAAAATGGCCAGTGATCGTGGCATTCAGCGCATTAACATTCATGTGTTTAGCGATGGGCGTGATGTGGCACCGAAAAGTGCGCTAGAGTACATTGAACGCTTGAACCATTTTTTACAAGATCACCCCAATGCACGTATTGTCAGTATGATTGGGCGCTATTTTGCTTTAGATCGTGATAACCGCTGGGAGCGGGTGAGCAAGGCTTATCATTTGATATGTGGTGGCATGGCGGAACATCAGGCCGACAGCGCCCTAGCGGCGGTTGAAGATGCTTATGCACGTGGTGAAACCGATGAGTTCATTGCTCCTACCACGATTGGTGAAGGTGTGCGCATGGAAGATGGCGATGCGCTGATTTTTGTTAATTACCGCTCGGATCGCGTGCGTCAGATCAGTCGCGCCTTTATTCAACCCGATTTTGATGGTTTTGAACGTCAGTGTAAAGTGCAATTATCGCACTTTGTTACCATGACGGAATATCATAAAGACTTTGCGCCTTTATATGGTGCTGAGGTGGCGTTTGGCGCCAGTAGCCTTGCCAATACCTTCGGTGAGTATGTCTCTAATCTGGGCTTAACGCAGTTACGCATTGCCGAAACCGAGAAATACGCCCATGTGACTTTCTTTATGAATGGTGGTGTAGAAGTGCCCTACCCGGGTGAAGATCGTATTTTGGTGCCCTCACCTAAAGTGGCTACCTATGACTTACAACCCGAAATGAGCGTGGCTGAAGTGTCGGATAAATTGGTGGAAGCGATTTTATCGGGCAAGTACGATACCTTTATTTGTAATTTTGCCAATCCCGACATGGTTGGCCATTCGGGTATTTTGCCCGCTTGTATTCAGGCGGTGGAAGCAGTCGATACCGCTTTAGGCAAAGTGATGGCGGCGATGAAGCAAGTCGGTGGTGAGATGATTGTTACCGCCGACCACGGCAACATCGAGCAACTACGTGACCCGGTTACTGGTCAGCCGCACACCGCACACACCACCAACCTAGTGCCGCTGGTGGTAATGAGTGATCGTCCCTTCCAAGTGCGCGCTGAAGGCGGTTCGTTGCCGGATGTCATGCCGACCATTTTACACATGATGGGTATTGAGCAACCGAAAGAGATGACGGGAAGCAGTCTCGTTTCTTAAGCAAATGGCAGCCGCTAACCACCACTGGGATGTGATTGTGATTGGTGCTGGGGCATCGGGCATGATGTGCGCAGCCACGGCGGGTTATCGTGATAAGCGAGTATTAATACTCGACCATGCACCGAAAGCGGGGGCTAAAATTCGTATTTCTGGCGGTGGTAAGTGCAACTTTACCAACCGACAAGTCGCCCCCAGCAACTATCACTGCCAAAATCCGCATTTCGTCAAATCGGCTTTAGCACGTTATCCTTCTAGTGCCTTTATTGAATTGGTCGAACGTCATGGTATCGACTATGAAGAGCGCGAACATGGTCAGCTGTTTACGCTAAATGGCGCGGGGGAGATAATCGCCATGCTGCGCACCGAATGTGAGTGGGCGGGCGTTGAGATTCGGTTAAATTGCAGTGTGCATGAAGTAATCCCTCATACTAGCTCTTTCTCAATTCACACTTCGCAAGGAGTGTTCAGCAGCGATAAACTGGTGATTGCCACGGGTGCTTTATCTTTTCCCAAGCTGAAAGCGAGCGATTTTGGCTATCGCATCGCCAAGCAATTCAAGTTGCCGCTCATCGCTCCCAGACCTGGCTTAGTGGGCTTAACCATAGATCTGCCGAATTGGTCGGAGTTATCTGGAATCGCCTTACCTGCAACATTAAGTTGTGAAGGGCGAAGCTGGACACGTAATCTGCTGTTTACCCATACGGGTATTAGTGGACCTGCCACACTGCAAATATCGAATGTTTGGCAAGCGAGGCGCTCGATTCAACTCAACTTGCTACCTGACGTTGATGCCATTGCCGAAGTGCTGAATCTAAAAGCACAAAATAAAGAACTGCGCCCTTGGTTACGCAGCCAACTACCCAAACGCTTAGCCGATTACTACTGGGAGTTGCATCCCCTAGCTGGCAAACCCGCCGAACTGTCCGACGACAGCCTACGCCAATGGGCACACGAGCTACAACACTGGACGCTCACACCCAGCGGCACCGACGGTTACCACAAAGCTGAAGTGACGGTCGGTGGTGTTGATACGCAAGCCATTTCCTCAAAAAACATGGAAGTGCTAACGCAACCGGGGTTGTATTTTATTGGTGAAGTGTTAGACGTAACAGGTGATTTAGGTGGCTTTAATTTTCAATGGGCTTGGGCGAGTGGGGTTGCGTGTGGGATGAGCATTTAACACCCACACCACAAGCAACCAGCTACTTCTTCACCGTATTCAACACACTCATGGCGCTGGCTAACATGCCCGATACATCCGCTACATTGGCGGGTACAATAATAGTATTACCGGTTTTCGCTAGTTGAGCAAAAGCTTGCACATATTGTTCTGCTACTTTTAGGTTCACCGCTTGCATACCACCCGCTAACTCGGTTGCGGCAGCGACTTTAGCGATGGCATCGGCATTGGCTTCAGCGACCAAGCGCAAGGCTTCGGCTTCGCCCGTGGCGGCATTAATGGCGGCTTGTTTTTCCCCTTCCGACTGAGCAATAGCGGCTTGTTTCTCACCTTCAGCACGGGCAATAGCAGCACGTTTTTCTCGTTCAGCGGTGATTTGTAACTGCATCGAGGCGAGTACTTCATGCGGCGGATTAATGTCTTTAATCTCGTAACGCAAGGTTTTCACGCCCCAGGTAATTGAGGCTTCATCCAAGGCACTCACCACTGCGACGTTAATGGTTTGACGGTCTTCGAGTAGCTTATCTAACTCACGCTTACCCACTTCTGAGCGCAAACAGGTTTTAGCCAGACTTTCAATCGCCATGCTGTAGTTTTCGTTACCATAAGAAGCTAATTTCGCATCAGTAACTTGGTAATACAAAATACCGTCGATTTGCACTTGGGTGTTATCGCGCGTGATACAGACTTGAGGCGCGACATCCATCGGCACTTCTTTTAATGAGTGACGGTATGCAATGCGATCAATCATCGGAATGATGATATGCAAACCGGCATCGAGTGTGCCGTTATAACGCCCCAAGCGCTCAACGACAAATGCCATTTGCTGGGGCACAATAACAATTCCTTTGGCAATCACCACAACCGCGACGGCAATGAGCATAAATAAAGCAAAAATAGTCGGTTCCATAATCTGTTCCCCTTATGATGAATGGCTGAAATGGCTGCCGATCACCAAGCGATTGGCATGTTTGGCGATAATGAGATACTCTGCGCCTGCTTGCGCTGCTTGGGGCTGATTAAGATGCCACTCTGCTTGCCAATCGGCACCACGGTAATGCACCACGAGTGGCGTTAAGGAAACAAACGTTGCGAATTGACCTATGTCGGGATCGTCCGTCGCTTCGGTGTTGCTTTCCTTTCGACGTCGATTAAGCCACACAATCCATGCAGCTACCGATGACAAACCAAAAGCTGTGAGTAACTGCCACGACAGTCCATACTCCCAATAAGCGACCAGTCCCGCCGCCAAAGCCCCTAAGCCCAACGCCAGTAAGTAAAGACTACCGAGCAATAACTCTGCAATCACCAGCAGTCCTGTTAACGCAAACCAGATAATCGCTGCCATAGGGTTTTTCCTGTATTAATTCGCGCCTTCCTGACGCCACCATTCTCCCAAAATTAGTGCGGTGGCAACACTGACATTCAAGGATTCTACCGCACCTGTACCGGGAATTTTAATGGGTAAATCACCCATGGTGGCGACTTTCTTCGACACGCCACTTTGCTCTTCACCCAACACAATCACCGTTTTGGCGGGCAACTTGGTACGATATAAGTCTTTACCACGGTGGCTAGAGGTGGTTAACAAGGTATAGCCTGCTTTACGAAATAGTGATAGCGCGGCAATAAAGTCCTGACCTTGAATGGGGTAAAGCACCTCGGCACCACCTTCGGCCACACGTGCTGCGGCACCAGAAAAAAGCAAATCGGGATCGGGCAAAATAATGCCTTGCACACCAAAATGCGCCGCTGAACGCATAATCGCGCCTAAATTGTGCGGGTTACTAATGCCATCGAGCGCCAGCACACAATCATGACTGGCTTCGCTCATCGCATGCAAATAATCGAGCGCACTAATTACCGGTGGTTTTTTTACCACCAAGGACACGCCACCATGATGATTACTGCCGGTCATGCGTTCTAATTCGGCTTCATCGACCACTTTATAGGCTTTGCGAGCAGCAGCCAAAGCACGCATGGCATCGGCAAAACGGGGGGCAGTGTCATCGGTAAAAAAAGCTTTCACCACATCGTCAAAGCGGTTTAATAAGGCGGCACGACAGGCGTTTTCACCATAAATGGTGGACTCTTGCGCACGTTGTTCACGCATTCTTTGTGCTGGGGGGCGGTTTTTAACCATAAATCACCTTTGGCAACCAAGTCGCCAGTGCAGGGAATAAGCTTAACAATAACAGCATCAACAGCTGTAGTCCAATAAAAGGAATCACGCCTTTGTATAAATCGGATGAAGGAATGTTGGGCGGTAATACACCACGCAAATAGAATAACGCAAAACCAAAGGGTGGCGTTAAGAAAGAGGTTTGTAAGTTGATGGCAATCATAATGCCCAACCACACCGGATCAACGCCCATCATGAGCAGAATGGGGGCGACAATCGGTACAACGACAAAGGTAATTTCAATGAAGTCGAGGAAAAAGCCGAGGATGAACAAAAACAGCATCACCACAATCATCACCGTCACCACACCACCAGGAATGGATTCCAGCAGCTCGCGCACTGCATCATCGCCACCCAAACCACGAAAGACCAAGGAAAAGAAAATCGCACCGATGAGAATGGCGAAAATCATGCTGTTCACTTTCACCGATTCTAGCCCTGAAGCTTGCAAGGAAGCGAAGTTCAAACGACCGCGCACTAAACCCAATAAGAGTGCACCGATGGCACCCACCGCTGCCGATTCGGTTGCTGTGGCATAGCCAGCAATAATCGACCCCAACACCAGCACCACCAGTAATAAGGGCGGCACTAACGAGGTCATAATTTCTGCAAAACAGGGTTTAGGGGGCAGGTCTTCGACGGGAATCGGTGGTTGCTTACGGGCATGCCACACCATAAATAGCGCGTACATAACCGCCAACAGCACACCTGGAATGAGTGCGCCAGCAAACAAATCGCCTACAGACAAGGTTTCTGGGCTGAAATTACCCATTTTTAACTGAGCTTGCTGATAAGCCGACGACAAAATATCGGCCAGCAAAATCAGTATAATCGACGGCGGGATAATTTGCCCCAGCGTACCCGAAGCACAAATCAGTCCGCAGGACAGTTTCGGATCGTAGCCTTCTTTGAGCATCGCGGGTAAAGCAATTAGCCCCATTGCCACCACGGTCGCCCCGACAATACCCGTACTGGCGGCTAACAACACGCCGACACCAACCACCGCTAACGCCAATCCACCGCGCACACCCGCTAAGAGTTTCGAGGTGGTAACCAATAAATCTTCTGCTAAGCGCGACTTTTCTAATAGCACCCCCATCAGCACAAACAGCGGAATCGCCAGCAACTGACCGTTGGTAATCAGCGACCAAATACGGCTGGGCAAGGCAGCTAAAAAATCGGCATCAAATGCCCCAATCAGCACGGCAAATAAGGAAAAAATTAACGAAGCCCCTGCCAGCGTAAAAGCGACGGGAAATCCCATTAACAGTAAAGCAAAGGTAAAGGCAAAGAAAACGAGGGCTAACCATTCCATCACATCGTCTCCTTAACCTAACTGCGCATGACTGGCAACAGGTTCGGCTTGACCCCGCCACACCTGAAAAGCACGATAGCCAAACACCAAAGAAGCTAACAACAAAAAACCCATACCCAACAAAATCAGCATCTTAAACCAATAAACGCCCGCCAAACCGCCTGCATCGCTAGCACCCTCGCTCATGATCCAAGCACGCATGACATAATCCCAAGTATGCCAAGCCGTGACGCTAATCATAGGAATCAGCAAGAACACAACGCCCAAAAAGTCTCGCAATGCCTGTAATGGTGTTGACCAACGATCCGAAAGCACATCGACGCGCACATGCGCATTTGCCAACAGCGTGACCGACAAGCCCAGCATGACCAAAGCAGCATTGAGATAAATCACCGCATCTTGCACTGCGGTGGTACTCAGTCCAAAACCATAACGCAGCACCAACACACTGGTGGCTAACACCGCCAAGCCAATCATTAACCAAGCCAATACCAGCGCCAGCACATCAAAGGCTCGCTCAATCAGGCGCACCATGCTCATTTCCTTATGTTTTTCATTTGCCACTAATTTTACCTCAAATAGCCTGAGACACCACGCATTAATTGCGCAGACCTGTGTGACTGGCTAGAATGGTGACATCATGAATTATCATTATCTGGTCGCTGTGAGCGGCACACCCCTCCCCGCTCTAACTTACACCAGCGATATTCATATCGTTGCGGGAACGCGTGTGCTGGTTCCCTTAGCACAACGTCAACTGGTCGGTGTGGTGTTAACGGCAATCGAAGCGCCAACCGATAACCAGTATGCCGTCAAAGCCATTCTTGCTGTGTTAGACCAACAGCCGCTCTGGCAAGAAGCTGAGCTGAAACTGCTCGCTTGGTGTGCACGCTATTATCATGCCGACTGGGGACGTTTACTCGAAACCGCCTTACCGCCGCAATTGCGCCTCAGCAAGCAACCGACACGACCCGCCAAATTACTGAATGCACCAAGCATAGGGCTGGCGGATCTCGTCGCACTGAACGAAGAACAGCAACACGCCAGCGACAAGATAGCTGAATCATTCGGGCTATTCAAAGCTTGGTTACTAATGGGGGTAACGGGCAGCGGTAAAACCGAGGTTTACGCCCAACTGATTGACCAAGTGTTGCAACAAGGTCAACAGGTGTTAATGCTGGTGCCCGAAATTGGCCTCACCGCACCCATGGTCAGCCGACTGGCACAAAGACTGAATACCCAACCCGTAGTATTGCATTCTGAACGCACCAACAGCCAACGCGCGCAAGTATGGCAACTGACGAGACAAGGGCATCCGTTATTACTGATTGGCACACGCTCTGCTATTTTTGCGCCGCTGCCCAAGCTGGGGCTCATTATTGTCGATGAAGAGCACGATAGTGCCTACAAACAACAAGACAGCATTCGCTATCATGCCCGTGATGTGGCGATTATGCGTGCGAAACAACAAGCCTGCCCGATTGTACTCGGTAGCGCCACCCCTTCGTTAGAAAGCTTAGCCAATGTCGATGCTGGCAAACTGCATCTTTTACGATTGACACAACGCGCAAATCAGCAAGCCTTACCTAAGATGCTCACCATCGATATGCGTCAGCAACGACTAGAAGGTGCATTGTCACCGCAACTGCTTTCCGCGATTGAACGCACACTGGCAGAGCAGGGACAGGTGTTACTCTTTCTCAATCGTCGCGGTTATTCGCCCGTACTCATGTGTCACGATTGTGGTCATACGCTCGACTGCCCCGCCTGTGAGGTGCCCTATACCTTTCATCGCCATGCGCCCAATTTACGTTGTCATCATTGTGGCAAGGTTGAACATACCCCGACTGTCTGCCCTAGCTGTGGTTCCAGTCACTGGCATTTGGTAGGACAAGGCACGCAAAAAGTAGAAGAAGCCTTGCAAGCTCACTTTCCCAATACCCCTGTGCTGCGCATCGACCGCGACAGCACGCAAGGCAAAGACAAGCTGAACAATTTATTTGCACAAATTCGCACAGGAGAACCCTGCATTATTTTAGGCACGCAAATGCTGGCAAAAGGTCATGACTTTGCTGGCATTGCGCTTGTTGGGATTATTGATGTCGATTCGGCTTTGTTTGCGCGCGATTTTCGCGCGCTGGAGCGATTGGCACAATTGGTCGTGCAAGTGTCGGGACGCGCAGGGCGTGGTAGCAGTGCTGGACAAGTGCTGTTACAAACCCATCAGCCCCATCATGTCTTTGTGCAAGCGTTGTTAGCCAAGCCCTATGCCGAAATCGCTCAACAACTGCTGAGTGAACGCGCTGACACGCAACTACCACCCTTCAGTTTCAGCGCTTGGTTATTGGCCGAAGGCAAACACTTAGATCGGGTGCAGGCTCAGTTAGAAAAGCTGTTACCCTTGTGTCAACAGCCCAGTGTGCAAGTGGCAGGCCCAATGCCTGCACTGATGCATAAGCGCCAGTATCACTATCGAGAATTGCTGTGGCTACAATCTGAACAACGCGCCGCCCTACACGCCACCATCGACGACTTACTGACCTTTTTGCAACAACCCCAAGGTAAAGTGGCTGGGGTTAGAGTATTTTTAGACATTGACCCGCAGGATATGCCTTAACCAATCCAAACGCCAAAACCAAAAAAGACATCCGAAGATGTCTTTTTCTCAGTTAAACGTTGTTCAACTCATGAGTTAGAAAGTATAACCCACACCCAATTTTAAGATTGGGAAAAAGTCGATGGCATCTTTTTTCACTTTATCTGCTTCAGCCGCGATGTCAGCCGCTGACACAGTGCCAGTGCTTTCTGCTAAAGCTACAGTTGGTTTGCCTGTAAACATCGTGCCAAGCTCAGTATTGAAAAACAAACCACCTTTACTTGGCGCATGATTACCCCAACCAATAGACACATAAGGCGCATTATCATACTTAGCAGAAGCGGTTACTGAGCTGCCCGCTGGAATCGGCGCACCATTGATGGTTTGTGTGCCATCGGTAACGCCTTTCAAACCCAATTTAATGTCAGACCAAGCATAACCCGCTGAAACACGGAAACCGCCACTAAACGGATGCCAATCTAAACCCAGTGTTTTGTAACCCGTATCACCTGAATAATCGTATTTGATACCATCTACCGTGGTTGAGCCTGAAGGCGTGATCCCACCATTCAAACCAGCACGCACGTTTACCGTATCTTGAATCAACGAGTAACCTAGATCAGCACCCAAACCACCCAAGCCATAATTGACGCTAGCGCCAAAATTTGCTGCCGAAACACCACCCGATACCATCATTGCTTTACGCATGATCTTTTCCTTTAATATTGAAGTTGAAAAATTGCGATATGAATTTTAACAACCCAACACTTCTGTTGCAACAACTACCTGATTCCTACCTTGATGCTTAGCACGATAGAGGGCTTCATCGGCCAATCGATACAGACCGTCCAGATTTGCTTCACACATCGACGAACAGTAACGTGAATCCATCATGGCAACACCCATGGACACAGTTAAAATGTCTTTAATCGGACTACTGGGATGAATGATCGCCTTGGCTTCAACCGAGCGACGTAAGTCTTCCGCAATCACCAAGGCATCTTGTTGGTGCTCAATCATCATCAACAACGCCATTTCTTCGCCACCCATTCTAAACGCCATATCACCTGGGTTTCGACAAGCTTGCTGCAAACAATCAGCCACTAAAGTTAGCGCTTTATCACCCATTTGATGACCACGACTGTCATTGTACAATTTGAAATGATCGACATCTAACAACACAAATAATAAACACTGGCGCTGTTCTACCACACGCTTCCATAGGTGCACACCGGCTTCGGCATAGTGACGACGGTTAAATAAACCCGTCATCGGATCAATCAAACTGAGTTGTGCCAACTCTTTGGTACGCTC
The DNA here is from genome assembly GCA_964519885.1 of uncultured Francisella sp. Lineage (GTDB taxonomy): Bacteria > Pseudomonadota > Gammaproteobacteria > Thiomicrospirales > Thiomicrospiraceae. The sequence goes on from CAZFLX010000003.1 coordinate 56,160, forward strand.
TGCAACGGTTTCTTCTAAATCGTGATTAAACTGTTCCAAGGTTTGCGCTTGATATTCTAGTTCCGTGGTTTGCTGTTGTAATTGTTCTAACTGATCTTCGATGGTATCCGCTAGCTGATTAATGCCTGCTACCAAGTGTGCCGATTCGGCAGAATCTATTTTTCTGGTCGCTACCCGAATATGCCAACGTCCCGATTTGAGCTGTTGCAAGGTATCGATGATGGCAACTAAAGGTTGAGACAAACGTCGGCTAACAAACAATGACACGAATGAAACTAATATGACCACCAGCAACAATAAGGTTAGGCTGAGTAAACGAACTTGAGTCAGCGAATCCAGTACTTCTGCTTCATCTTGTTTGACCACTAACGCCATCTGCAAAGCCGGAATATACACCCAGCCGGCAATAACCGACTGATAACGATAGTCTGTACCTCTGCCCCATCCTTCATTACCGCGAATGGCGCGATTAGCGGGAATTTCATGGTTACCATCTAGATAAATCTGCATGGCTTGCGCATCAGAATCGAGTCTTAACGGAATGGCGGCAACCAGTTTTCCTTCACTATTATGCTGAGCCAATACCACTTCACCGGTTTGACTTAAGCCAATTTGACTGGCGGAAATATGCACTAACCAATCGGGATTCAGCTGTATCACCACCACCCCTAACCACTCACCTTCTGCACCCCAAACCGGCGTTGCCATAAATGAAGCCCTTTTTTGTGAAGGTTCATAAAAGCGATAAGGGGTCACAATAGTTGTCATCAAGCTACGAACTTGATCAAAGGCTTGCGTAATGGGCGAATCTTGCCAAGTTGCTGAGGTCAGATCCGCATGCAAATCCGATTCATGCGCATTACTATAAATGACGATCCCTTGCTGATTAATCACCAACACATCATGATGACCGGTCATATCGATAAAACGGTTAGTGTATTGAGTGACGATATTCAGCGCAGCAGTATTGTGGCTGTTTTGCAGTAAAAAACCCAACGAAGGTAGACTACTTAATTGCTTCAACTGTACCTTAACCGAGTAAACAGTTTCATTAACCAAACGCCCTTTTTCGCGTGCCATGGTATAAAGTTGCAGTTGTTTTTCTTGAATGAGTTCGCGCTCTAACTGCCATTGAAAACTCAGAGCTAGTAAGATCATCGGCAATAAACTCACCCATAAAAACCACACCCATAGCTGACGCTTGAGTGTCGGTAACGCCGAATTCATCGAGCCTGCCATTGCTGCCCCCAATGTTGATACCATTGTTGTTCGAGCGCTTGCCATTGTTGCGGGGTGAGTCCAATCGGCCAAGGATTGGGTTGAACCAGGCTTTGCGATTGCCACAAAATCTCAAACTGGCCACTGGGTAAAGCTTTGCCTAAATAAACCTGTTGCCATAAATGACGATTATGTAAATCTATTGCTACCGCACCGGTGGCACTTTCCACCGACATACCCGCCAGTGTTGGGTTAATCGCTTCGGCTCTTACATCATTCAGCAGTCGTGCCGCATTAGCCCATAAGTGAACACCATCCCAAGCCGCCTTCATGGGGTGAGAAATAGCGGTATTTTTCGCGATAGGCGCCACTTCACTCAAAAAGCGTTGATTTTCATCACTATTAAGGGATTGAAAATAACTCCACACGCTATAGTGTTCCTCACTCACCGAACTACCCGACGCCAGAATCAATTGTTTTAATTCAGACTCACTTAAACTGAGTGACACAATGGGAATCGGCTTAGCTTTCCATTCACTTCTCAACGCCGTGAGTAGCGCCAAGTTACTATCACCATTGACACTATTAACAATAAAATCGGGCTGACAAGCTTTAACCGCATCGACGATTGAAGCGACATCTTGTTGACCGAGGGTTAAATAGCCTTCATCACACACATCAACCTCTAAGGCCGTCATCAGTGTGCGCGCAATATGATTCGCCATGCGGGGATAGATATAGTCAGAACCAATCAACATGGCTTTACGACCAAAATGACGACTCATCCAGGTAATCGCCGGATAAAGTTGTTGGTTAGGTGTCATGCCGGTATAAATCACCTGAGGCGACTGTTCAATACCTTCATACTGCACGGGATAAAACAATAAGCCTTGGTATTTTTCCAATACCGGTAACATGGCTTTGCGGGATGCCGATGTCCAGCCTCCAAAAATCACTGCCACCCCATCTTCAACTAAGAGTTTTTCAGCTTGCTGCGCAAACACCCGCTCATCCGATGCGCCGTCTGCAACGATGGCTTTTAGAGGTTGACCATTAATGCCGCCGGTTTCATTAATATGATCAATGGCAGCAAGCGTCATCTTTAGCGGTCCTTGTTCGCTCAGTGCCATGGTGCCCGTTTGCGAATGCAACACGCCCACTAAAACAGGTTGAGGTTTAAGCAAGGTATAAGCAGTCAAACTCACTAATGATAGGACTAAAATAACCACCCAGCCAACACTCAGCCGTTTTGACATCAAGCGGTTAAACCATGAACTTTGCGCATCAACGACCAATGGTGGTTTCCTCGCCACTCATTAAGCGCTGAATGTTACTTTTGTGTCGAATAATTAACAATAGACTCATCAAGGCAACCCCTAAGGTCCAACTTAACTCGCCTTCTGTCCAAAACCATACCATTACCGGTGCCAGTGTCATCGCCACTAAAGCAGCTAAAGAGGATATTTTTAATCCCTTAGCGATAAATAACCAAATTCCAGCAATAACCAAACCAATAACCGGATGCAATCCAAACAACACACCCAATTCGGTAGCAACACCCTTACCGCCTTCAAACTTAAAGAATACCGGCCACAAATGACCAACAAATGCCGCCACACCCATGGCAATAATAATTTCTGCCGACAAACCATACCACACTGCTAAAGCCACTGGCACATAGCCTTTAAGCATATCGCCCACCAGCGTCAAAGCCGCCGCTTTTTTACCGCCAATGCGCAATACATTGGTTGCACCAGGATTACCCGAACCTTCACTGCGCGGATCGGGTAAGCCCATTAATCGACAGACAATAATGGCGCTTGAAACTGAACCCAGCAAATAAGCCACCAACACCCAACCCCAATCTAATTCCACGTGTCTATCCTAAATAAACTTAAAATGATTGTGTTATGCTAACGCAAATTAACCCTATAAAAAAGATAACATTTCAATGAACGATCAGATTTTCATTCAACAGCTTAAACTTCCGGCATTAATTGGCGTTTATGACAGCGAAAAACAAGCGGCACAGCAAGTCATACTCGATATACAACTGAATTTTGATATACAAGCGGCAGCCGTGAGTGATCAGCTAATCGATACCCTAGATTACGCGCAACTCTGTCAGCAATTGGCAGATCGTTGCCTACAAAAACACACCGAATTGGTTGAAACCCTAGCCGAGGATTTAGCGAAAATTTGTCTTGCCGACAAACGTGTTCAATCGGTAACGCTTAAACTTGGCAAACCCCATGCCATTGCCCAAGCTGAAAGCGTGGGCGTTCACATCACGCGTTATGCCTCATGAATCATTCAACGCATAACAAACCAGCATCAGCACGCTGGAAAGGTTGGCTAAGAGATGGTCTGATTATCTTAGCCATAATCCTAGCAGTACGCGCATGGCAGCATCAAGATGTGATTAGCGGTGAGCCACCCGCCTTAGCAGGGATGAGTTTATCTGGTCAACCCATTGCCTTATCCGACTTTGCTGGCCAACCTTTACTGATTCATTTTTTTGCTCCTTGGTGTCCCATCTGTGTCGCCAATCACGACAACATTACCCATATCGCGCAACACTATCCGGTGTTGATGGTGGTGGTACAAACTGAAGCGGATGAATTGGCTCAATGGCTAAAAGATCATCCTGAGGACAATCCTGCCTTAATGATCAACGACCCAGAAGGTCAATGGCTTCAAGCCTTTGGTGCTAAAGCCTTACCCACTTCGGTTTTCATCGATGCAGACGGCAAGATAGCCACCACCGAGCTGGGCTATATCAGTCGTTTGGGCTTATGGTTAAGATTTATATGGCTGTAAGCTTCTGAATTTGGCACATTTTATGCTAATTCTATTTCACTGTTTTACCTTTGTTTAGGAGTGGGAATATGAACCCAATCAGCCAGTGGTGGCATAATTTAAGTATGCAAACTCGCTTGCAGGTGATGACACAACTGTCGGTTGCCATCATGACACTCAGCGCACAAGTGTTGATAAGCTTTTCAGTCGAAGACTTAGTCCATACCGCTTTAGCGGAACATAGCAACGAGCCTGTGAGTAGTAGCCTACAAGATAAATTGGCATTATTTAATGGCACTATGTGGATCATGCAATTGGTTTTCCAAGGCGTGCTCTTTTGGGTGGTCAGACAAATTGCTCATTCCATTACCACACCGGTAGTGCAACTAGAAACGTCGATGTCGCGTATGGAGCAAGATAGCAATATCAGTCACAGTGTTGCCTTAAATCATCATCAAGATGAAATTCATCGCATGACCAAAGCCTTTAATCGTTTAATTCAACGCATACAGAAAGTGTTTAAAGCCATGACAGTTGGTAGTGAACAAGTCAGTAGTGCCGCAAGTCAAATGACCAGCACTGCTCAACATGTTTTAGACGCCACCGAACGCCAACAACGTCGTGCTGATCAGGTTTCTCGCTCAGTCATTTCTATTCAACATACCGTACATGAAGTGAACGATAAGGTTGAAGAAGCATCGCACATTTCTCAAGAAGCTTGGCGTTATGCTGAAAATGGTAGCCATGTTGCCAAACAAGCCGCAGACAGCGCCGAACACCTGGCCAGTGAAGTATCACAAATGGCTGATGCCATCTCTAAACTCGGTGAAGAATCCGAACGTGTTAGCGGTATTGTGAGCACCATCGGTGATATTGCTGAACAAACCAACCTGTTGGCACTCAACGCTGCTATTGAAGCCGCTCGTGCCGGTGAACAAGGTCGTGGATTCGCTGTAGTTGCTGATGAAGTACGTTCGTTATCGGTTCGCACCAGTCAAGCCACCGGTGAAATCACGCAAGTCATTCACACCATTCAACGTGAAACCGAAGCCGCGGTTCGTCGTATGCGTAGCACCGTTGAACAGGTCGAACTAGGCGTTTCGCACAGTCACAAAGCCAGTGAATCTTTAGCACAGATTCAAGAATCCGCGACACTCACGTCTCAACGCATTCAAGACATTGCCAAAGCCATGCAATCCCAACTGGCGGAAGCCGATCGCATTGCCGGAGAAGTAGCCGATATTGTCAGTATGGCACAAGACAGCAGTTCGGCCATGCGAAGCACTCTAGCCGCTAGTGAACATTTGCAATCACTGGCCACACAGCTAGAGCAGCAAGCGCATCAATTCAAAGTCTAACTTACAATTTAGCCTGTCACCAAGCCCAGCCATTCGGCTGGGCTTTTTCATGTGTTGTCTTAGGGTAATAGCGTCAAACACTCAGTCACCGACTTTCTCGGTGGCGCTGGCGGTACAATTTCAGGATAACCCAAATAAACCATGGCACAACAACGCTCTTTACTCACATCAACGCCCACTTCTGACATCACCTGCTCGTCATAAATGATCGGATGGCTACTCCATTGTGCTCCTAAGCCTTTATCTGTTGCAGCTAATAACAAATTCTGAATCGCACAATGGGTTGCGGCTAAATCTTCTTCTCGTATCACAGGCTGACGATCTAATCGACTCACCACCAATATAATCGCTGGAATGGACAAAAACTTATCTACCGCTTTCTGTTTTATGCGCTCATGTACTGATGCATCGGCCGCCATGGCTTTCGCTGCCTTAGCTTCACCATAATAATCTGCTAAACGCAATTGAGTTTGCTTACCCACAAAAATAAAGCGCCAGGGCTGGGTCAAATGATGATTGGGCGCCATAATCGCCGCCTCAATTAATGGCGTAATATCGTCCACAAGCACAGCTTTATCAAGGAATTTAAATACACTCCGACGTGACATAACTACTTGATTAAATTCCATAAGTCCCCTTTTATTTTCATGAATAAATTAAGTAATAAGTTGTGGATAATATGGGGATAAATCAATTAGAATAATCATTAACAAAAATAATCCACAAAGATACACAAAGCTATCAACAAGCAAAACACTGGGTTATTAGGACTCAATTCACACGCCAAGTGACTGAAAAAAAGCATAAAATCGATGTTATCCACATACCCACAGGCGCTATAATCTTAACAACAAAGAAATAAGAATATCTCTTTAACTAACTAGACTCAATCGCCATGGGCACCATTTTACTCGAATGTTTCTTATTCATCAGCATCGGATATTTACTCAAGCAAACCAAACCATTAGCTTTTGATGCTGAAGGCGTTCGCAAAGCCATTATTTCACTAATCTACTTAGTACTCTTACCAGCACTGGTGATTAAATCCTTATGGCAATCACCTGCAGAGCTCATTCAATGGCAAATTAGCGCTAGCGTGATCATAACCGTTATCATCAGTGCCACCATCATTTGGCTGATCTATCGAAAACTAACACCTAACAAAACCACTTTAGGTGCCATCATCTTAGCAGGAAGCTTATCCAACGCAACCTATCAAGGCTTACCTATCTTAAGTCATCAATTAGGCGAATTAGGTACAGCCATTACCATTCAATACGATTTTTTCGCACAAACCCCGCTATTGCTGACCTTGGGCGTACTCTTAGCTCGTTATTTTGGTAATAAAAATACCGCTGAAACAGAAGTTTGGTGGAAAACACTGAGTAAGGTTCCCGCTTTATGGGCTGCTTTAATTGGTCTACTACTTAATCAATACCATATTGCGCCAAGTGAACCATTAATGACCTGGTTAACCCATTTAAGTGATCCCGTCATTCCCCTAATGCTCATTAGTATTGGTTTAGGACTCAAACCTGAATCCATTCATGCAAAAGATATTCCCTTCTTAACCCCTGTTATCTTATTCAAATTAATAGTCACGCCATTCATCATTATTCACATCGCCCGTGCTTTCAACTTAACCGAGGATCAAGTTACCGGTTTAGCATTAGAAGCTGGGATGTCTAGCATACTTATTGCTATTGTCATCGTTGAGCGTTATCATCTGGATGTTAAGAAATTCATAGAAATCGTGACCTTAACCTTACTTCTTAGCTTAGGAACACTACCTTTATGGCAATGGTTACTCAATCAAGGATGGGTTTAGTAACACTGGTTACAGCCATCCTGCTGTTATCGGGTTGTAGCAGTCAACCCAATCGTCAAGCCAGTTCAAGTGTACCGATGATGCCACCATCAAGTGCTTCATTGAGTACGGATGAAGCTAGGCAGATTGTGGTTGAAAAAACCATTGCACAACTGGGAAAACCCTATAAATTAAGCGGCAGTTCACCTAGTGAAGGATTCGATTGTTCTGGATTGGTGTTTTATACTCACTTAAATGCAGGTAAAATGGTGCCGCGTCGTGCTGAAGAGCAATTCACCTCCATCAAACAGTCGAAAAAAATCTTACCGGGGGATTTGGTGTTTTTCACCACCGATTCACGGGGTAAACGCGTTGATCATGTTGGTATTTACATTGGTCAAAACACCTTTGTCCATGCACCAGGTAAGGGTAGACCGGTATCGACGGCAAAAATAACCGATGATTATTGGCAGAAACGATTGGTAGGCGCTGGGACCTATTGGGATTAACCTCATCGAAAAAGAGAACTTTAGATGTTAAAAACCTTAAGCTTAACCAGCTTAGTTTGTTTTACCTTAATGGTTGGTTGTGCCAATGCAAATGAAAAAGATCCCTATGAACCTTTCAACCGTTCGATAGATGGTTTTAACACGACCCTTGACCAATATACGGTTAAACCCGTAACTGAGGGTTATGTAGCCGTAACCCCTGACGTGGCGCGCCAAGCAATACACAATTTTTCGACCAATTTATTTGAACCTGAAACCATATTAAGTGATCTGTTACAGGGTAAGTTTGCTCAGGCAGTTCAAGATACAGCACGTTTTATCTTTAACACCACTTTTGGTTTGTTCGGTTTAATTGATATCGCCACACCAATGGGGCTGTCCAAACATCATGAAGATTTGGGACAAACTTTTGCTGTTTGGGGTTGGACAGATTCTAATTACTTAGCGCTCCCTTTTTTAGGTCCATCTACCGTGCGTGATGCCACCACTAAACCCATTGAATTTATCTACTTAACGGGTTATGGCTTACCGATTACCGCACTGAAATTGTTGGATATGCGAGCCAGTATTTTACCCCTAGAACCGATGATTGAAAGTGCTCCTGACCGTTATATTTTCGTTCGCGATAGCTACTTACAACAGCGTCAATATCGCATTAACGACGGTGTTTCCGATAATAAGCAAAAACTCAACGACTTTGACTTTTCTGAGTAACCTCGTTAGGCTTAAGCGTTCATTTATAAAACTAGACGGGCTAAAATTGTGTCGTTAACGGTTGTTTCGTTCAATATTAATAGCTTGCGTGCGCGCTTGCATCAATTAGAAGCGGTGATTGAACAGCATCACCCAGAATTGATTTTGTTACAAGAAACCAAAGTGCAAGATGCTGACTTTCCCATAGATGCTATCCATGCGCTGGGTTATCAGGTTGAATTTCATGGACAAAAAACCCATTACGGTGTTGCAACCCTGTCTAAATTACCGCTGGTGTCGGTACAAAAAGGTTATCCTTGGGATGAGGATTCTGCGCAGCGACGTTTTATTCACAGTCGTTATCAGTTAGCCGACGGCAAAACCATTGATGTCATGAATGGTTATTTTCCGCAGGGTGAAGAACGCGCTCATCCGGTTAAATTCCCTTATAAAGAACGCTTTTACAAAGAACTTAACGATTATCTCGCCAGTTTATCGCCTACTAACCTAGCGGTGTTAGGCGGCGACGTGAATATTTCTCATACCGATTTAGATGTGGGTATTGGTGAAGTGAATGCCAAACGTTGGTTACGCACCGGTAAATGTTCATTTTTACCTGAAGAGCGTGAATGGTTTGATCGACTGATGCAATGGGGTTGGACAGATACCTATCGTCATCAACATCCTAATCCGCCTGAAGATGAACGTAACTATTCGTGGTTTGATTACCGCTCTAAGGGTTTTGAAGACACGCCTAAGCGCGGACTGCGTATTGATGTGTTATTGGCGTCAGCGCCTTTACAGGCACATTTGGTCACTACTGGTATCGATTATGTTACCCGTGGTATGGACAAACCTTCCGATCATGCCCCAGTTTGGGCAACTTTTGATGTGGCAGGTGTATGAATCATCAAAATTTAACCGCTTTTACCAGCCGAGTGATTGATGTTCGTCCTTTAGCGGGCAATATTGTTGAATTGAAACTGGCTAGACCCGATTCCTTTCATTGGCAAGCAGGCGATTATCTGTGGTTGGGTATTGATGATAACGATCTAAAACCTTTCTCGATTGCTAATGTACCGACTGAGACAACTGATGTTATTCACTGTGATGTTGCCATAACCGATGGCTTATTGGGTTGGTGGAATGCTCTATTGCAAGCGTCAGATTGTGTTATTAAAGGGCCTGTTAATCAGTATGCGTGGCCACAAGGTAATTTACCCATCATGCTATTGGCAGGCGGTACGGGCATTAGTCCGCTATTGGCGTTGTTAAAAGCCCATCAAAGTGAGTTGAATCAACGCGTGGTCACGCTTTATTGGGGTGTGCGTCGAGCGGAGCTGTTATTTGTCAAAGATCAATTAGACCAGTTAGCACTCGATTATCCAAAGTTTCATTGGCAAGCCATTATTTCTGACGAAGATGAGACCTGGCAAGGTGCTAAGGGCAATTTACCTGATGCTGTCATGAGTGCCGTGAGTCATATGAGTCATTATCACTGGCTTATTTGTGGACCTTGGCCGATGGTTAAAATGCTTAAAAATTGGTTGCAAGATCAATCGGTTGATGCCACGCGGATTCAATAAGAGGTTTTGTGATGGACGTGATTTACGGCTTAATTCCCAGCGTGATTATTGTCGGTATTTTGGTGGTGATGGCGATTATTTGGGCGGCTAAAAAAGGTCAATTTGATGACCTAGATGGTGCCGCCAGTCGTATTTTAATGAACGACGACGACCAACCCTTTGCTGACCCTAACGCGAAGCCGACTGAGCTGTCAGTAAAGGATAAAACCAGCGCTTAAGGCGTTCGAGAATCATCGGCTGGGCTTGTTCATTTGGATGCAGTCCATCAGCTTGCATCAGCTTGGGGTCTAAAGCGACATCGACCAAGAAAAAAGGTTCTAGTGGCACTTGCTCGGTTTGAGCGAGCTTTTGGTACAGACTTTCTAAGCGCTTGCTATAAAGCGGACCGTAATTGGTGGGTATGCGAATGCCCAACAAAGCAACCTTAACCCCCTGCGCTTTGGCTGTTTGAATCATCGAACGCAGTTTTTGTTCGCTGATCGCTAAGTCCTGACCACGCAAGGCGTCGTTAGCGCCTAATTCAATGATGAGCCACTGGGGTTGATGTTGTTTCAATAATGCCGGCAAACGTGCAGCACCGCCCATGGTGGTTTCACCACTAATACTGGCATTGATTAAGCTGAGGTTAGCGTCCGATGCCTGCCATAATGCCACCCAGCCTTGCTCACTGGCCATACCATAGGCGGCGGATAGACTGTCTCCTAAAATCAACACCTTGGTGGGTTGATTCTGCGCCCAAAGCGCATTAGCATAAAACCAGCAGCTTAATAAAAGGATCCATCTATGTCGCCAGTGCTTCAATTGTCTCAAGTGCATTATCAAGTTCCTGTGCAAGATTCTATGCTGTCCATCTTAAAAGGCTGCGAGCTGACTGTCCAGTCGGGCGAGCGTATTGCCATTGTTGGGCGTTCAGGTTCGGGTAAGTCAACGCTATTGGCACTGATGGCTGGACTGGATTTGCCCACATCGGGCGAAGTGATTTTATTGGGTCAGCCGTTAAGTCAACTGAGTGAAGATGCGCGCGCACGACTCAGAGCCACACAAGTGGGTTTTGTTTTTCAAAACTTTCAATTATTGCCTGGCATGACGGCGTTAGAAAATGTGATGATGCCAATGGAATTGTTTGGACTAGCCAATGCCAAACAAAAAGCCTTGGAAGCGCTGGCATCTGTGGAACTCAATCATCGCTTAGATCATTTTCCCAATAGTCTTTCCGGTGGTGAACAACAACGCGTTGCCATTGCACGCGCTTTAGTCACCGAACCTGCCATTATTTTTGCCGATGAACCCACGGGTAATTTAGATGAAACCACCGCCCATCACATTCAGCAATTATTACTCAATTTACCCAGTCAAACCAGTTTAGTGTATGTCACCCACGATGTGCAATTTGCGCGACAAAGTCAGCAACAATGGGCATTAACTAACGGCAAGTTGGAGGTATTATGATGCCCTTGGCGATACGCTATGGTTGGCGCGCTTTACAGCGGGGGCAATTCCGTTGGCTGTGGTTAGCAATTTTACTCGCCAGTTTAAGTGTGACCTTTATTGAGCAGTTGGCGCAAACAGTGAAAGCCAGTATGTTAGCCAATAGCGCACAGTTGTTGGGTGCAGATTTGGTCATTAAAAGCACGCGACCGATTGAACTGAATGCCGCTTTGCAACAAGCGATGAAGCCCTTAGCTCAAGCAGAACGTGTTAGCGTCAACACCATGGCGATGTCGCAAGATCGTTTTCAACTGGTGACCTTACAAGCCGTGACCGACATCATGCCTTTGTTAGGCACGCCCTATCGACTAAGCGATTGGCAAGCGACGAGTACGCAAGTGCTGATTGACCCCGTACTCGCTACTCAGTGGTCTTTACGTGTGGGCGATGAGTTGGCGTTGGGTAATCGGGTGTTTCGTATTCAGGGTATTTTGGCGGAAGCGGATCCTTTACAAACGGTTGCCAGTCAGTTTGCGCCACAGGTGATTGTTCCACTAGCCAGTTTGTCTGAATTGGGTTTAACGGGTGCCGGCAGTCGCATCAGTTATGAGCGCTTGTTTGCGGGAGACGAGGCTTCGATTGCCTTGCTCAATCGGTTATTAAATCAAGATAAACCAGAGCATTGGCAATTAGTGTCTGGTCAAACTGCCAGTGACGATTTAGGTCAAACGCTGAATACTGCTTGGCTGTTTTTAGATATTTCTGCACTTGTAAGCTTATTGGTGGCGGGGTTGGCCGTACTCATTGCTAGTCGATTTTATTTACCGCAATGGCGCAAACAAGTGGCGCTGATGCGTGCATTAGGCATGACGCAATGGCAGTTGATTCGGCTTTTCGCGCTTCAATTCAGTTTATTGACCTTAGTTGCCAGTGCCTTGGGGGTGGTGTTAGCCCAAGTGGGTTTTGCCTTACTCAGCGATTATTTAGCCACCCTGTTCCCACAATTTAGATTGGCTTCGCCTTGGCAAGCCAGTTTACTGGGGTTGGTCAGTGCCAGTTTGGTGTTCTGGGCGTTCAGCTGGCCGATTTTTCTTAAATTGATACAGACCCACCCGCAACAACTGTTAAGGGCTGTGACACCTCCACAGGCATTGTTAGCGAGTGTTTTGGGTAGTGGCGTGGCGCTGATGGCATTATTAGCCTTGTTATTGCCCTGGCATTTGGTGGCTTGGACGCTGGTGGCCTTGTTGTTGGCAAGTGGATTGTTATGGGGCATCGCATCTTTGGTGCTGTGGGGATTGTCGAAACTTCAAGCGATCAGCGATGGCTGGTTTGCCATTGCTGTGGCCAATGTAAGGCGCGATCCGCTACTCTTTCGTCTGCAACTGATTGCTTTTGGACTGGTGTTGTATTTGTTATTGCTGATGACCTTGGTACAACAGCAACTGCTGGCGCATTGGCAGAATTCCTTACCCGCACAAAGCCCAAATGTGTTTGTGGTGAATGTGCAGCCAGAACAGCGTGACGCTTTGCTGAGTCAATTACAGCGCATTCAGCCGTCGGCAGACCTCATCCCGATGGTCAGAGCCAGAATCACCCAGTTAAACCAGCAACCGATCATCAGTGATTCACCGCGTGCGAAACGCTTGTTAGATCGAGAAGCGAATGTGGCGGTATTGGCAGAACTCCCCGTTCATAATCGCATCTTAAACCGCATTGACTTACCCGCAGATACTCTTTATGCAGGGGTATCGGTCGAAGCAGGGATTGCTGAATTACTGCACATTCAGTTGGGCGACAAACTCACCTTTGATATGGTCGGTCAACCGCTTACCTATGTGGTGACCAGTTTGCGCGAAGTGCAGTGGCAAAGTCTGCAAGCGAATTTCTTCTTTATTATCGAACCGAATAATGCGGTTGAGTTGCCCATCACCCATATGGCGAGTTTTTACACCGACTTGCCGTTAGCCGAACAAACGAACTTAAAACAGCGCTGGCAAAGTGAGTTCCCAGGGGTGATTTGGATTGATGTGCAACAGCTGATTGACCAAGTACGTAACCTGATGCAACAAGCCAGTCAAGCGGTCGGGCTGTTGACCTTGTTTACCCTAGCCGCCAGTATATTGGTGTTGTTAGCCTCGACTAAGGCCTCGCAAGATGCGCGATTACAGCAATGGTTGGTGTTGCGCACCTTGGGTGCTAATCAGCGTCAAATTCGTTTCATTGGATTGGGAGAATATGGCTTATTAGGACTCTTGACGGGCGTGTTTGCCGCTACGCTTGCCACGCTTAGCAGTAGTTTAATCAGTGTTTATTGGTTAAAGATTCCTGCATCATTCAGCCCGACTTTGTGGTTAGTCGGCTTGGTGGTGAGCAGTGGTAGTTTGTTGGTCATGGCGTGGCTCACCCAATCGAGTTATTTGCGTATGCACCCAAGACAACTTGCGCAAGCGATTGGGGAGTGAAAAACTGTCGTTAATCAAAAATATAGATTTACGCATTACACTGCCTGCGCGAAGGTGACAGGGAATGACAAGTCTTGAGAGACATTTTTAGTGTTGATTGAACAAAAAGCCCCCAAAATTTGGGGGCTATTGAGCGGTAATGAGTGATTTAATTGAATCACAAATCCTTAAACACTTTCGTGTCCATTTTCAGTCCTTTTTCACCCGATTCTGTTCCCCAAACACTAATTTTAACTGAAGCAACATTGCCTTTGCCCAGGTAGCGTTCAATTAGGTCGCGAGCACGGGGCGGTGAATTTTTATTCACATATTGATTTAGGTTTTTAATGATGCACGGATTGTCAGGATCTGAAACCGCTGCTCGAATTTTCCCTGAGCCTTCAAACACAAAGCCGTCTTTACTTTCAAAGACGATTTCATGGTAGTAGTCGCCTTCTAAGGGCTGATCGAAGCAAATTTTAGCCAAGCGACGAAAATCTGGTGAGCCGCCTTCAATGCTGGTCATTTCGACAGATTCGACTTTAACGCGCGGTTGTTCACCGCAGCCTGCCAACAGCAAACTGGTACCGAGTGTTAACCCAACGATGAAACGATACAACATGGTTTTTTCCTCTTGATTATTCTTCAAAAATAATTAAGCAAAAAAAAGACCAACATGGCTGTTGGTCTCTGATTTTACACAATAAAGAGCAAAATTTAATCAAGCTTGTTGAATGCCCGCAAGTTTCCATTCGCCATCAGCCTCACCGATGCGAACCAGATGCCAGAATTCATTGAAGGCATGAGCAAAAGCGCCCGCTTGTTCGCTGACATAGCCAGTAAATTGTACGGTTAATACCCACCCATTCGCATCTTGTGTCATTTCACGCACTTGGGCGCGGACTTCGTCAACACGGGTTTGGTTGTCGTCAGCTTCGCTACTACGTTGTTCTTTCAACTGAGCAAATAACTCAGGCGTAGCCAAGGCGCTCAGTGTTGTCCAGTCTTTATTGTCCCAAGCCGATTGCAGTGCAACATACCAAGTTTCAGCTTGTTTAACGAATTTAGCCTCGTCAAACCAACTTGGGTAAGTTGATGTCATCATACTAGTTATACCTACGCTGTTACCCACATGGCTACCAATTTGAATACCCGCAGAACCCGTTGAGTTCATCGGCTCTGCTTGACGATACTGCTGATTCGGCATGGGTGTAGCGGTTGCGGGCATGGGCATCGCCCCTTTATTAGCTTGTTGCGCACGACGACGCAAGAAAAAGATCACGCCACCGGCAATCAATAACAATAGAATAATGTCCATAGCGCTAATGCCTTCAAAAGCACCGCCCATGAAAGCCGCCGCTAACAAACCACCTGCCGCTAAGCCCATTAATGGACCCATCCAAGAAGATTTAGTGGCTGCGCCTGCTGCTGTTCCCGCCGCTGCGCCTGCTGCTGCGGGTTGTTGTGCAGGCGTTGAAGGCGCTGTTTTCGCATTACCTGCGGGAGATGCTGGCGCAACATCGCGTTGCATACCCGAATTGCTGCCACTGCCCATGCGTTTAGCAAAAGCTTCGGTGCTAACTAAGCCGACACTGAGTGTCAGCGCTAATAACATAATACCTATTTTTTTCATGCACTTATTCCGTTAAAAAAACTGAAATTAATTTATTGTTAATGCTGTGTGTGTTTATACATTTGCCAAATACCAATGGCAAAACCGACAATGAAAATGGCTAGAGCTAAAGCTTGAGTGTCTATGTTTTCCATGTTACAACTCCCTCAGTTTTTCCTCTTATTCTGTTTTCACCGCACGTGAAATGGTGTAATCACGTCCTTGTTTCACTTTCTCATAGTTACCGAACTGTTCATTAAAGGTACGCTTTATGTAGTCACGTAATCCATTAATGGTCACGACCACCAGCTGTCCACCTGGTAACAAATACTGATCTATATCATACAGGAAAATCGACATGAGTTCCTTACCTACCTTAGCAGGAATATTTGATACCACCGTACTAAATCGTTGATCTTTTGGTAATTGTGCCAGACCATTCGACAATAATACCTGACCTTGCGGGATACGATTGGCAATCAGGTTACGGCGTGCATAGTCTACCGCAACAAAGTCCTTATCTAGCATGGTGACACTACCATTGGGGGCATCTTTTGCCAGAGCAATGCCTAAAGGACCATAGCCACAGCCTAAATCTAAAATATGATCATCGGATTTAATATCGCAATACTTGAGTAGTAAGTCGGTACCTGAATCAATTTCACGAGGCGAAAAAAGCCCCCACGTGGTAGTGAACTCTAGTGAGTGACCGCGTAATTCAGTGCTAAAGTGTAGGTCTTTTTTTAAGCTTTCAATGTTCATGCTGTTCCTATGCATAAGCATATTGGGTCGATATAACCTATAATAATGCCCCTTTCTCGTCTTTAGGTCAAATTTGCGTGCAACTCAATCCAGCTCAACAACAAGCGGTTCAACTTACGCAAGGTCAGGTTTTGGTGCTGGCAGGGGCAGGTTCGGGTAAAACGCGCGTTATTACGGAAAAAATCGCTTATCTGATCGAAAAAGAAGGTCATAACCCGAAAGGTATTTATGCCGTCACCTTTACCAATAAAGCCGCGAAAGAGATGCAAAGCCGTTTAACGCAACGTTTGGGTGAAGCGGGACGTGGCGTGCAAGTTTCGACCTTCCATACCTTGGGCTTAGACATTTGCCGACGTGAATACAAAGCGCTGGGTATTCGCCACAGTTTTTCATTATTTGATGATGCCGACACCATGCAGTTATTGCGTGAGTTATCGCGCGATAGTGAAGTGGATAGCGACAAACTGAAAAGCGCACGTCATGCCATTTCGATGGCGAAAAACCGCTTACAGTCGCCCGAGATGCTGTTAGCGCAAGCAACGAATGAGGATGAAGCCTTTGTCGCGCGTTTGTATGCCGCTTATCAAGACAGCCTACAAGCCTATTCAGCACTCGATTTTGATGATTTGATTGCGCGTGTGGTTTGGTTGTTTCAGCAAGATGCCGACATTCAACAAAAGTGGCGTCACAAGGTGCGTTATTTGCTGGTCGATGAGTATCAAGACACCAACCCTGTGCAGTATGAACTTATGAAGCGTTTGGCGGGTTCTCAAGGTCATTTCACCTGTGTGGGAGACGATGACCAGTCGATTTACGCTTGGCGTGGCGCAGCGCCCGAAATTCTCAGCCAATTGCAACAAGACTACCCTAGCCTAACGCTGGTGAAACTAGAACAAAACTACCGTTCGAGTGCGCGTATTTTGCAGGCGGCTAACCAACTCATTACCAATAACCCGCATTTGTTCGAGAAAAAACTCTGGTGCGATCGGGGTCATGGCGACAAGATTCGTATTTTGGCTTGTCCTGATGAAACCACCGAAGCCGAACGCGTGGTGAGTGAACTGCTGGTGCATAAAATTAAGAATCAGGGGCAATGGCACAATTATGCGGTTTTGTATCGCAGCAATCATCAAGCCCGCTTGGTCGAGCGCGCCCTACGTGAGCAAGAAATCCCCTATCGCATTTCGGGAGGTCAATCTTTTTTCGATCGTGTGGAAATTAAAGACCTACTGGCTTACCTGCGTTTGTTGGACAACCCCGATGACGATGCCGCTTTTTTACGCATTGCCAACACACCCAAACGTGATATTGGCCCGCAAACCTTAGCCAAGCTGTCGGATTATGCCAAAGGGCGTGGGGTGAGCCTGTGCATTGCCTGTGGCGAGTTTGGGTTGTCGCAACTCTTACCCGAACGAGCGGTGGTGCAATTACAACGCTTTGCCGAGTTTTTAGACCGTTGGCGTCCTGCCTTGGGTGGCATGGAGTTACCCAATCAACTAATGCAGTTTCTAACCGATTTGCAGTACGAAGTTTGGTTGATGGAAAACGGCGATAATCCCAAAAAAGCGGCGCGTCAATGGCAAGCGGTGCTCGATTTATTGCAATGGATTGGTCGTTTGGTAGAAAAACACGATGGCGCTTGGGGATTGTCTGAATTAGTGCGTCATTTAACGCTGATGAACACGCTAGAAAGGCAAAATGACGAGCAAGAAAAGGATCAGGTATCCCTCATGACCTTGCACGCCGCTAAGGGGCTAGAATTTGGTCATGTGTTCTTATTGGGCATGGAAGAGGGAATTCTGCCCCATCAAAATAGTATTGATGCTGGCAGTGTCGAAGAAGAGCGTCGTTTGGCTTATGTCGGCGTGACGCGTGCTGAACGCTCGCTCACTATCAGCTACGCCCGTTCACGTAAGCGCTATGGCGAGCAACAAAGCACCACTCCTAGCCGTTTTTTAGACGAGCTACCCTTGGATGATATTTACTGGGAAGGCAAGGATGAACAAGCCGACACCGAAGCGCAAGCTAAGGTGGCAGCGGATCATCTCGCTGCCATGAGAGCCATGTTGGGTTAATGTTTTTGCATTAACATATGAACACCTGAAACGATGATTGCTATCAAAAAGATCATCAGTGCCAGTGTTTGAGCTGTTTCTAAGTCAATCATAAATTTCTCAAGTATTTAATTAATTGAAATATTTTAATCTGAATCAATATCCATAAAATGGACAATGCAAAAATCGATGCTAGTGCTAGTCCAGTAGTTCTATCGTTGCTTGAGCTTAACGCAAACCACCCAATTAATCCAGTCAAAATAGCAATAATGGCAGCCCATGCCATTTTATAAAAACCAATTTCTTCTTTGACTTGATCAATTTCTGACATGAGTTTAAGACCCCTGCGCCAAAGCATCGCGTTTATTATGTCGTACCGATGACCAAACACCTGCGGAAATAAACAGAATACCGATTAAGCCAGTAATAATCTCTGGCACATGGAAATGCATCGACAGCATCATAATGGTCGCTAGTGCACCCACCGCGTAATGTGCGCCATGATCGAGATAACGATAAGCACTCAGCGTTTCATGTTTCACCAAATAAATGGTGATAGAGCGCACGAATAGAGCACCAATACCCAAACCCAAAGCAATAATGACCACATCTTTGGTAATAGCAAAAGCGCCAATCACACCATCAAAACTAAACGAAGCATCAAGCACTTCCAAATATAAGAAAGAAGCCAAACCTGCACGCCCTGCGGTGCCAATTAAATCCATGTTCATTTCCATGAATTTATTGATAGACGATAGCAGTACAAAGGTAATAATGCCTGCCAAACCAGCGACTAAAGCGGCAGATTTTTCACTTTCGGGTAAGAAGTGAGCACTGGCTAAGAGTACCCCAAGTGCAAACACAATTTCCAGCGATTCAAGCTTACCCATGCGTCCTAGCAAGGCTTCCATACTACCTAGCCAGTGTACATCGCGCTCATCGTCCAAAATAAAACCCAAGAAAACCATTAATAAAAACATGCCGCCAAAAGCCGCTACCTGAACATGGGAAGATTCTAGGTGCATGGCGTAAGTATCCGGGTCATTAAGAGCCATATGCGCCACATCCCACATACTTAAACTGGCGACAATGGCAACAATGGCAAGCGGGAAGATTACCCGCATACCAAATACAGCGATTAGCATGCCCCAAGTCAGAAAGCGTTGTTGCCACACTGGATCCATTTTTTTCAAAATACCGGCATTGACTACGGCATTATCGAATGACAAGCTGGTTTCTAAAACAATTAAGATGGCAGCAGTGAATAGCCCAGCCCAACCCGCCCAAAGCCAAGCCAAATATAAGGCTAACGCAGCAAAGCCAATTGACCAGCGAAAATTGTTAAAGAGATGCAGCAACATCGATAACCCTTTTTATATCATTAATTTTATTTATTATCGCACAAATTTTTATTTATGAACACAATAGAAAAAGATTTCAAACCAACCAAGGTTCGGGTTTGTGAATACCATAACCTTGAGCAAAATCAACGCCAATCATACGTAGTTCGTTGATGATTTCTTTATTCTCAACATATTCCGCTACCGTTTGCACATTAAACACCCGCGAAAGCTGGTGAATATTAGCAACAATGGCGCGGTTAATGGCATCTTCGTGCATATTCTTAACGAATGCACCATCAATTTTCAGGTAGTCAATGGGCATTTGGCGTAGGTAAGCAAAGGATGACAGACCGCTACCAAAATCATCCAGTGCTAAGGCAGCACCTTTGCTCTTAATTTGATGCATACAGTGCATTGCCTGTGCCAAGTTGCTCATCAATGCTGTTTCGGTGATTTCAAAGCACACAAAAGACATCAGTTCATGATGCTCATCGAGTTGTTGCAAAATAAATTGCATGAACTTTTCGCTGGCGAGCGATTGCACCGATAAATTGATGCTGAAAATAGTGCTGTCGTTACTACCTGAACGATGTAAGTGCGCAATATTGGCTAACGCGGTTTTCACCACCCAGCGATCAATTTGTTCCATAATACCGTAACGTTCGGCGGCGGCAATAAACTGAGAAGGCAATAGCATGTCATTTTTTTCATCACGCATACGCACCAATACTTCAGCATGTCGCTTACCCTTATTCAGTGGTAGCATGCGTTGAATGAACAGAGTCATGCGACCATTTTCAATAGCTCTTGGAATGCGCTCTACCCAGTTAAGCTCTTGATGGCGCTGGGTGATTTCAAGGTTATCAGAACTGGCATATTCAACACGGTTACGTCCCTTTTCTTTCGCGAGGTAACAGGCTGTGTCGGCGGCAATTAAGCATTGTTCAACGGATAGTTTGTGTTGATCAATCAACACCAAGCCGATACTCACACCAATTTGAAAACGTTTGCCTTGCCAAATGAAAATAAAATGACGTATGTCATTAATGAGTTTGTTGCAGACATCGGTCGCATCTTTAAGAGAAGTATTGAATAAAATTAAACCAAACTCATCTCCCCCTAAGCGCCCTAATACCGCATTTTCGGGTAGATTGAGCATAAACACACTACCCGTTAATTGACGAAGGAGTTGATCTCCTGCCATGTGTCCGGCGGTATCGTTAACAATCTTAAATTGGTCTAAGTCGAGATAACAAAAAGCATGTTGCTGACCCGATTGATGGGCTAATAATATAGCGTTTTTGAGTTGATGTTCAAATTCATAACGGTTGTATAAACCTGTTAGGTGATCAAATTTGGCCATTTTTTCGATTTGCAGGCGCATTTCTTCTAAATGCGTGACATCCTCTAACACCAGGGTGGCACCCTGTATTGCTTCATCGGGTTTGTGTAATGGCGAAAAGGTAAAGTCTAATAACAGCGTGTCGCCTTGCAAGTTTTTGGTGCGAACGTTTTGTAGGCGAAGTAAGCTTCCTGTGTCGATGGTTTCTTTCAAGGTGGCACAAATACGCGCCATCTCGTCCACGAGGTCGTCAGCGAATAAAGATTTAAAAGTCAGTGCCAATTCGCTGTGCCATTCGATTGAAAAAATTTCACAGGCTTTGGGATTCATGTATTGAATCACACCAAGATTGTCAGTGGTAATGACACCTTCACCCAGTGAGTTTAAGGTAGCTTTGGCTTGATTACGCTCACTGGTCAATGCCTGTTCTATTTGCCATTGTTGTTGTAGTTGCTTTTCGCGTTGTTTTTGGGCTAAGTAAATTAACAGAATCCATAAAAACGCGAAGGAAAAGATTAGAGATGCTGGTATCCAATTCAATTGATTGAGGCTAGGACTGGCCGTTAAGCTAACACGCAAGGATTTATCAACTAAGGGAATGGTTTGCGTTAAGTGTTGACTGAAAAACCCCGTAAAGTTGGTTAGCGAATGGTTATGCAGCAGCTCACTGATGCGCCAATCCTGCTGATTGCGTTGTGTTTCGATCAATAATTTATAACTGATGCTAGGATCAATGGTTTCCTTGAGTTGCTTTTCGAGCAGCGGTTCAAGGAAAATTTCACTACTAATCAACAATTGCACATGATTCATGCGTTGTTGTGGTGCGACTTGTTCAATGAAATTGGTATCGTAGATGGGTAAAAATAAGGAAATGCCGTGCGCATTGTCGGTTGAACTGTGTGACCATGCTGCCGCCAGTTGGTTTTTCCTAATCGCTGTGTTGATGGCATCGAAGAAATGCAAGTAACTGTAAACGTCTCTTCCCAAATGTTTTAGGCTAAGAATTTGTCCCGCTTTCACATCGCTGACAGGAAAATGAATGATGGTATCTTCAACTGGATAGTTTTCGGCTATGCCAAACACTTGATAGGTTAAAAAACCCTCATCTCTTTTTTTCTGCTCGAATGCGGCTAAGTCTTTATCCAGTACTTTGGGTAGTACAAAAAAAGCCACGTCTTCGTGATGTTTACTGATTGCTTCTATGTAAGTTTTTAATTTGGCATTCAGTTCATAGTCGATACTACTTAATGTCAGCACATTAGCCCCAACACCTTGGTGAATTGCCACAATGGAAGCCAGTTGATTATTGGTTTTTTCAACAAAATTTAGAAATTGTGTGTTGAGTTCTTTATGAAAGTTTTCTTGGGTTATCCATAAACTGAACGAACAAGCAGTCAATAATATCGCACTCGATGCCGCTGCAAACTTAAGCCGTGCGTGAGTGAATTTAGGCTTAGAGGATTTCATTATTGGGGGTTCGCTTGAAAGTTAATGGCATTACGCTTGAGATAGGCGGGTAATTCATAAGCAGTTAACGAAAGTAACGAAGTATTAATATAGGGAATGAAGCGATGGTTGGGTACAATGGGAATTTGCCAGGGTTGTAGTCCCCCTAAAATCGCTTTGCTCAGCTCAGCAGCCCAGTGTCCAAATTCTTCGGGCGATTTGGATAGGCTGAACATGACATAAGGACGCATAAAGTCCTGACTAGCAAAGGTGAAGCGTTTATTGTGTTGTTTTAACCAGGCTATGGCTTCTTCTTCATTCCAGTCTGCAATGCTTTGGTTGGTGCCTAGGTGAATCGCATCGGCTGTTTGTGCTTTAATGACAGCCTGTTTCCATTCAGAAAAACGACGAACAAATAAATGTTCGACTTCAACATTATGCCGAGAGGCTGTTTGTTCGATATGGAAGCTATCTGTTTTTTCCAGAGGGTTATCAGCACTAATGACTGTTAGCTTAACCAGATGTTTAACGGTATGGTGAAGTATTCGAAAAATTTCTTCCGTTGGCCATAATTCGGTCATGCCTGTGGCGTTATCCATTGGGTAACCATAGGGTCTGGGATCCCAATTAATGCCAACGTAAACCACTGGCGTGCGCGTATTGCGTAAAAAGGGTTGCACCACATAAGCACTGGCAGCATCATCGGCAGCGATGACGAGGTCAGGTTTGGCAAGCTCGATTAGGTTGGCAATTTCTTTGCCTTTTTGACTTAGTTTGTCGGTCGTTTCATGTTTGGCATCGAGATAATGTGTGGTGATGCGACATTGAGCTTGTATATCTTGCTCGAATTGATGCTGAATACGATCACTCCACTCATAACCGGGTAGATAAGAGTTTATATACACACAATTGGCAGCCATCGCTTCGCCCAGTCCCAATAGTAAAGGCGTGCAAAGTAACAAAGGTCGCAGTCGTTTTGGTTGCATGATGTTATGAGTAGTCCAAATGGTGACGGTGCTTGTGTTCGTAAACATCAAAAATGGTAATCGCCATGGCAGCGAGCATAGGGCCGAAAACTAACCCCATCATACCAAAATGTAGTAACCCTGCAAAGGTTGATAGCAGGGTTAACCAAGTATGATCGAGCGCATTCGATCCGGCATCGCGTTTGTGATGTTGGCTTAAGCGCTGAATTAACAAGGTTCTGAGAAGATTATCAATCACCACACCAATCAATACGGCACTGTAAATGGCAGTAACCAGTGCTAACCAAGGTGAACCTTGAATGAGGAAGTAAAGCACCACCGGACCCCATACCAAAAAGCCACCGACCACTGGAATGAAGGAAGTGATGGCAAAAGCCAATCCTAGAAACAACCAGGGCAAGCCTAATACCAGCATCAATAGCGCAAAAGCCAAGCCTTGTATCATGGCAACACCCAGCACACTGATAGTAAGCACATTGGATAAGGCGGCAAAGCGTCTTAAAATGAAATGATCTAGGTTGTTGGAAAGTGGCGATAGATTCACCAAGCGCTTGATAAAACTGTGTCCATCTCGATAAAAGAAAAATAGACTAAACAGGGCTATTGCCATAAAGCCCATAAACCCTGTAATGCCGCTAAATAGGTTGCTCGCGACCCATAGACTTAAAGCTTTGGTTTTTTCAACAATAGTTGGCAGTTGTTGTTCGATGGTTTGAGTGACGCTGTGTTGTAGACTATCAGGCAGGGGCGTGCTGGCTAACAAGCGCTGTTCAAGCGCACGAATGCTTTCAGGGGATTGTTGTGTTAACCAAGTTTGCACTTGGTTAAACACCTCGGCTCCCATACGACCACTCTCTGCCAATAAATAACTAATCGGTAGAAATACCAGTAGAAAAGCCGCGGTGGTCATCAGCATGGCGGCACGGTTAGCATTCATGCGCGGTTTAACGCTTAGCTTTTGGAATAACGAATAACTGCTCGTCGCTAGTAATAGCGCGAATAAAAAAGCGGGAATAAATTGATTAAATAACCAAATTAATGATACCAATGCGATGAGCAACAATGCCAAGAGAAAACTTTCTTCGTAAGGGTGTTTTTGCTGCATGACCTTGGACCTTTATGGATGAGGGGAACCTCTAAAAACCTCGCTTCGCTCACTTTTAGATTTTCCCAAGTTTATTTTTTGGCTGAAGGAAGGGGTTTAATCAATGGGTTATTAGTCATTTTCAGCAACCCCTTCCTCCAGACCTCCTTCCCGTTTTGGGTTTTTAGGGATACCTTGAGTAATCATTAACGATCAAATAGGGTTTCGCCACGCATTAGGTCTTCGAGCGTTTCACGTGCTCGCACACATTGGTGTTGATCGCCATCGACCATGATTTCTGCTGCTCTGGGGCGGGTGTTGTAGTTAGAACTCATGACAAATCCATAAGCACCAGCTGATAAAATGGCAATATAATCATTAGGTTGAGAGGAAAGTGAACGAGACTTGCCTAAGAAATCGCCCGTTTCACAGACAGGCCCTACTACATCGACTGATTGTGTTTTTTGCGCGCTATCGCATACATCGACAATCGCTTGCCAAGCGTCGTATAACGCGGGTCGAATTAAATCGTTCATTGCCGCATCGATGACCATGAAGGACTTACCTTCATTTTCTTTGAGCAATTCGACTTTGCTCAGTAGCACGCCATTATTGCCAACAATCGCGCGACCTGGCTCAACCAGTATTTCTATATTAGGTTGTTGAATGGCACTTAACAAAGCTTGCACATAAGCTGCAGGTGTGGGGGCTTGATCACTATCTTGATAATTAATGCCCAAGCCGCCCCCCATGTCGATGTGGTGCAGGTTAATGCCCTCTTGGACGAGTTGCTGCTGAAATGCAACAACACGCTTCGCTGCTTCCTGTAAGGGTGCTAAATCGAGCAGTTGTGAACCGATATGGCAGTCGATTCCTTGCACCGATAAATGGGCAGAAGCAGCTGCATAACGATACAGTGGCAAAGCCTGTGCAAAAGACACGCCAAATTTGTTTTCTTTCAATCCGGTCGAAATATAGGCATGAGTTTTAGGGTCAACGTCCGGATTCACACGAATGGAAATCGGTGCACGAGTATTCATTGATGCAGCAACACTTTCTAAGCGGTAGAGTTCAGCTTCGGATTCCACGTTAAAGCATTTGATGCCACTTTCAAGCGCAAAACGCATTTCTGCCTCGCTTTTACCCACACCCGAAAAAACGACTTGATTGGCCTGTCCACCCGCTTTTAACACACGTGCCAGTTCGCCAGCGGAAACAATATCAAAACCTGCTCCAGCCTGTGCCAAGGTTTGCAGTACGGCTAGGTTGCTATTGGTTTTAACGGCATAGCACACCAAGTGGGATTGCTGAGCAAAAGCATCGTCGAATGCTTGCCAGCGCTGACGAATGCCTTGGCGACTGTATACATAACAAGGTGTGCCATATTGCTTGGCAATGTTATGTAGGTTGACTTGATCCATGTATAGCGTGCCGTCCTGGCGATGAATGGGTGTGTTGTTCATAAAAATTCTTTAGCGTTGTTTATGGTGGTAAATGAAGCAGGAGCAAGTGGTTTGCTATTGTCGTTTGGCGGTGGCGAGAGATTTCCTTTTTTGCCACAACCTGCAATAAGTAACGCAGATAGAAGCAATACTAACCAATGATGCATAAGTTTTTTCCTGAGATTTTACAGCCTATTTTACTGTAATTTATCCTTTTGAGTGTGTTTTTGGCACTGCTTTTGCTGAAATATTCAACAAGATGTACTGATTTATAAAGCCAGTTATGGTTTCACGTGAAACCCTATGATATGCTAGTTACCCAAGCTGCTAAACCGAATAGCTGACCTCTAATCTTTCTAATGGGAAGGAAGTCATTTCATGAGAAATGTCCGTCGCCACTTTCGACTCGATGTGGTTGTGCCTGCTGTAATTAAACTCGCTGATCAAAATGAGGCGGTGCGTTTGGTTGTGCCCGAATTGGCAAATGGCCAGTGGCAGCGCACTGAGGCTACTTATGATGAGCAGTTAAACCGAGCGGGTCAGGCTTTGTTGGCAGAAAACGAGTTGGCTGGTAAAGTAATTGGCGATTTGATATTACGCGTTAATTTGCTATGTGACGCCATTGTGTTATTGGTACAAGGTCATTCGGTTTATGAGGGCATTGAGCTGTATAAAAGTCGTCGAGGTAAAACTCCCTTAGCGATGCAGTTAAAGTCAGGTAGTGCAACAGCGGACATTTTACAGTCGTTTAATGTGAAGCTGGATTTTTACTTTGATGTCATTGATAAAGCCATTCATAAATCCTATGCGGATTACCTGCAAGCGTTAGCGCATAGTGAGTTTTTGTTTGATGATAAACTATCCGAACTTGCCGAAAAGGCTCGGAATGGGAGTTTACTCGCTAAATCGGTATTGCAGATGGATGAGAAGCTTACCCGTCATTTGCCATTTCTCATTAAGTTTCGCCAAGAAGTCAGCTATTTGGTAGATAAGAATGCCTGGCCGATGCGACAGCTAAATTTAAGTGCTGGTGGGGTGGGTTTCGTCAGTCGCGATCCTTATCCTAAATTTGCCCGTTTACAAATCGATTTTCGTTTTCTGACCCCTGGTAAAGCCGAAGTATTCAACATGGCTGGTAATATTGTTAACAGCCGACCTGTACCTGAGGGTTATTATATTGCGGTGGAATTCACTAACGCCAGTGAAGCTATGCAACATAAAATTATCTTGCTATTACAAAATGAAGAATTAAATCAGTTGATTGCTTGGCAGCGTGCGCGTCGTTCTGGTGCTGCAGGCAAACAAGACTCCTTATTGGCAGGATTGTGAGATGGCGCTGCTTCACCCTTACGAAAATTATCTGATTCGTCAATTACCACCGAATGCGCAACGCGCTGCTGAAGCTTTGCTGGCTAAAACTTCGCTTGCTGAACTCTTAGCATTTAAAGAAGATGAAAAAATTGATTTATATTTAATGGATCAAAATAAAGTGCCACATGATTTGTGGCCAGAAATTTTGCGTGCTGTGTTATTGGCTCGCGTGAGTTATTTTGAACCTTCTCCGTTATTAGATCAGGAGAAAATTTTGCTGTTAGTGAAGTTGGCGGTAGAAACTGTGGGTTTCTCTTTATCTACGCCGCTTCCTCAGATTGTGAATGCCATCAAAACCGATTACCCACGTTTAACTAAGTGGCTAGCAATGATGGCACAATTGTTGGCGAAAGTGAAATCAGCGCAGCCCAAGTCAGCTGAGATTAAACAAACCGCTGGATAAATAGCGATCACCACGATCACAAACGATGCAAACGATGGTTGCATTTTCTAATGTTTCAGCTAAACGTAAAGCACACGTCATGGCACCGCCTGATGAAACACCACTGAAAATCCCCTCTTCTCTAGCCAGTTGGCGCATGGTATTTTCTGCGCTGAGTTGGTCTACATCCATGAGTTGATCTACTCGCTTGGCATCATAAATACTGGGCAAGTATTCTGCAGGCCAGCGACGTATGCCAGGTATTTGAGCGCCATCGGCAGGCTGTACGCCCACAATTTGAATATCGGGGTTTTGTTCTTTTAGGAACATACTGGTTCCCATAATGGTTCCTGTTGTACCCATTGCGGAAACAAAGTGCGTGACTTTGCTAGCGGTCTGTCGCCAAATTTCTGGCCCTGTGGTGAGGTAGTGTGCCATCGGATTGTCGGGGTTGGCGAATTGATTGAGTAAAAAGCCATCTCCATTGGCTTGCATGGATAAGGCTAAATCGCGAGCGCCTTCCATGCCTGTTTCACGTGAAACAAGAATTAACTCAGCGCCATAAGCAGCCATTGCATCTTTGCGTTCTTGCGTCATATTGTCTGGCATAATGAGTTTTATTTTATAGCCGCGCATGGCAGCTACCATGGCTAAGGCAATGCCTGTATTACCACTGGTGGCCTCAATCAGTGTGTTGCCTGGGCGAATATCGCCACGCTTTTCTGCTTGTAAAATCATATTAAATGCTGGGCGATCTTTAACCGAACCAGCTGGGTTGTTGCCTTCAAGTTTGGCTAAAATGACATTGCCGCGCTTATCTTGATAAAGACGCTGAATTTGAACTAGGGGTGTGTTGCCAACGGTGTCGGCTAGTGTGTGATAGAGCATCTTCCATTACGCCTTAGGTTGATTGATATAGAGTAAGTCCCAAACACCGTGACCTAAGCGCTGACCACGACGTTCAAACTTGGTTTCTGGGCGATAGTTGGGTTTTACAGCATAGTTACCCTGTCCGGCACTATTGGTAAAATGAGGAAATGCGTCCATCATTTCCAGCATCCATTCAGCATAAGCCTGCCAGTCGGTAGCACTGTGAAACACCCCTTCAGGTGAAAGTCGTGAATGAAGCAGTTCTAAAAAAGGCACTTGAACTATGCGACGCTTATGGTGCTTGGTTTTGTGCCAAGGATCGGGAAAGAATAACAGAACACGTGCAAGGCTATGTTCAGGAATCATGTGTTTAAGGACTTCTACGGCGTCGTGGCTCATTACACGAATATTGGTTAAGCCAAGTTGTTGTACTTGATTCAATAAGCTACCCACACCAGGACGATGCACTTCAATGCCAATAAAGTTTATCTCAGGCATGACCGACGCCATGTGCGCTAAACTATGCCCCATACCAAACCCGATTTCACACCAAACTGGGTTATCATTAGCAAATAGCTCAGATAAATTGAGCAGGCGATCAGCTTGGTAGTCGATGCCAAATTTCGGTAAGAGTTCGTTGAGTGCTCTTTCTTGTGCGGGGGTGCATCGACCCTCTCGACGGACAAAACTTTTAATTTCACGGCGATACGGGGTATCGCTGTTTTGCGGTTGAGGAAGGCTCTGTGTCTCAGTCATGGGAAGAAGGTTCCTTTAGTGAACGGTTATTGGCATGGTTCGATCATTATGGTCGCCACGATTTGCCTTGGCAACATCCTGCTACGCCCTATCGAGTCTGGGTGTCAGAGGTGATGTTACAACAAACGCAAGTGGCAACGGTGATTCCCTATTTCGAGCGCTTTATGGCGCAGTTTCCTAATGTGGAGTGTTTGGCGAGTGCGTCCTTAGATCAGGTGTTGGCCTTGTGGAGCGGATTGGGCTATTATGCCAGAGGGCGCAACTTGCATAAAGCATCACAGTTAATTGTGCGTGATTTTCAGGGAGCCTTGCCCGCTTCGGCTGATGCCTTAGTGAGTTTGCCGGGTATTGGTCAATCAACGGCTCATGCTATTCTTTCATTAGCCTATCAACAGCCGGCAGCCATTTGTGATGGTAATGTGAAACGTGTTTTGGCGCGTTGGTCGGCACTAGAGAAACCCATTGAATCGCGAGAAGCTCAACAACAACTTTGGCACCTGGCCGAGCAATTGCAAAGTCATGAGCGTCCTGGCGATTATACTCAAGCGATTATGGATTTAGGTGCTACCCTTTGTACGCGGTCAAAGCCTAACTGTGATCAGTGTCCTTTAGCACGAGATTGCGCCGCCAAACTCAGTGGTCAAATTGTGACAAGCTGGCCATTACGCCAAGCTAAAGCCGCTAAATCGGTGCATCAAGTCGATGTGTATTTATACCTTAGTGCGGAGGGTGAGGTTTGGTTAGAAGCGCCGCAACAACAAACGGGTATTTGGGGTGGTTTGTACCAGTTACCTCAAATACCGCTGCTGGGTTCTTCTGATAGGTTTAAGATGTTAACACCCATTAAACATGTGTTTACTCATCAAGTTTGGCACATTACGCCCTACGTTCTCGTCATGACGCAGAAAGCGCATCAACAGCAGTTGTCTAACAATGGCTTATGGTATAATCCTAATCAAATAAATCAAACAGTAGCTAGGCCAGCAGTGGTCGATAAGTTACTGAAATATTGGGCATTACATCAAGGAAGTTTATTATGAGTCGTCGAGTATTTTGCGCTCGCTTGAAGCAAGAGGCTGATGGTCTGCCTTACCAACCTTATCCAGGTGAGTTAGGTGAACGTATTGTGAATGAAATTTCTGCTGAAGCATGGAAGCAGTGGTTGGCACAACAAACCATTTTAATTAACGAATATCGTTTGTCTTCTATGGATCCCAAGGCAAAACTTTTCTTGCGTGAGCAGATGGAAGAGTTTTTATTTGGTGATGCAAATCTTGACATGCCAGACGCTTACAAACCCACTTAAATGCCTAGCCATTATCGGTGAAGATAATGGCATAAACAGCTAATATGGGGTTTGTGTTAACTTTTAAAAGGGAACTTTAATGCCAACATTAACCCAATCGTCTAGCAATGTTTATGTCGGTCGTCAGCCGATTTTCAATCGGGAGTTGCAAGTTTATGCCTACGAGCTGCTATTCCGTAACAGCGAAGGCTACAACGCCGCTTCAGTGATTGGTGATGATTCTGCAACCGCTCAGGTGATTGTCAATGCCTTTGCTGAGATTGGTTTATCCAATTTAGTGGGTCAGCATAAAGCTTTTCTTAACTTTACCGAACAGTTCCTGCTCAGAGAAAATAATCACATCTTTCCCGTCAATCAAGTGGTTATTGAATTGCTTGAGACAGTTCAACCCACACAGGCTGTGATTCATGCCACGCGCAGTTTACGTGATCAGGGTTATGTCATTGCCTTAGACGATTTTTTCTATCATGATGCGCTTAAGCCTTTGGTTGAACTGGCGCACATCATTAAGGTTGATATTCTGGCGGTTGGTATTCGCCAATTACCAGCGCATGTACAGCTGATTCGTGCAACGAATGCCAGTGTTAGACTCTTGGCGGAAAAAGTCGAAACCCGTGAACAGTTTGAGTTGTGCAAAGCTCTAGGTATGGATTATTTTCAGGGGTATTTCTTTGCGCGTCCGCAAATTGTTAAAGGTCAGGCATTAGCCAACAACAAACTGGCTATCTTAAATCTTTTGTCACGGGTATATGATCCCGATATTGATATGGGTGATCTAGCCGATATTATTGGTCATGATGTCGGACTAACCCATAAGCTGTTAGCTTTTGTCCGCAGCTATCCGGGCAACGAAAACATACAAATCAATTCGATTAAAGACGCAGTCCTGCGTTTCGGGCTGCAAAAATTGCAAAGTTGGGTCAGTGTGTTGGTGTTGGCTGGTAAGGATGATAAAACACCAGAACTGTTCAAAACAGCTTTAATTCGTGCGCGATTTTTACAGTTATTGGCAGAAAATGCTAACTTACCGCAAAAAGACAGCTTTTTTATGGTTGGTTTGTTCTCTTGTTTGGATGCATTGATGGATGCTGATATGTCGAGTTTGATGCAGACAATGCCACTACACGATTCCATAAAAGTGGCGCTTATCGCTAAACAAGGTGTCATGGGTGATGCCTTATCTTGCGTGTTGGCTATTGAGCAAGGAAAATTGTCTCAGGTTGTTTTCGCGCAGACCAATATTAATGAAATTTCTAACTGCTATATGCAAGCTATGAAGTGGACAACCCTCGCTTGTGCGAGTCTATCAAGCTAGCTTTACCATCTATTGTGGTTAGAATGAAGTTACTAACTATATATGGTTATTGCAAAATCAGTTGCTTAGCGTTAAAATATTCGTTTATTTAAGACACCAAATAACAGGATTTTGCCATGAAAGAAGGCATTCACCCAAAATATAACCCAGTTGTGTTTCAAGACATTACCACTGGTGACATGTTTATCACGCGTTCTACCATGAACACTAAGCAAACGATTGATGTTGACGGTAAAACTTACGGTTTAGTGCGTCTAGAGGTTTCTAGCTCATCTCATCCTTTCTACACCGGTCAACAAACTCTGGTGGATACGGAAGGTCGTATTGAGAAGTTCCGCAACCGCTACAAGCGTTAATTGGCGAGCTCTGCGTGAGCCTGTCAATGCCGAACAAAAGCCTAGCCATTGTGGCTGGGCTTTTTGCATTTTGCGTTAGCGGTTTTGCTTTTGCTGACGAAGATTGTGCACCGACTAAGATTGATCAGCGCGTTAAGGTGGATATCGTTTATGATGGGAGTGCTTTTTTGGTTGGTGATGCCGTCGTCAGCTTAACTGGCGTGCATGTGCCCGTCTATTCGCGTCATCTACAACCGCCACAACCCTTGGGTAAGGCTATTGCTCAAGCTGTGGGTGAATTGGTGCAGCGCAGCAAGGGTTTTTTGAATTTAGAGTATGATCAGCTCGGTGCTTACAAGGGTAAAGTCTTAGCCCATGTGTATTTGGGTGATGGTAGAAATTTAGCCTTAAGTTTATTAGAGAATGGCTTTGCGCTAGTCGATACCCAGCTACCAAATCAGTTACATGCACAATGTTATCGACGTGCTGAGGCTAGAGCACGTGAAGCTAAGTTGGGTTTGTGGCAGTTTCAAGACCTAGGGGTTCCTGTTATCGAATCAAGCAAACTCACGGCTGATCATAAAGGCTTTCAAATTGTTCGTGGTAAAATTGTTAAAGTCGAACAAAAAGAACAGTTTGTTTCGTTAATTATGGATAGAGCTAGTATTCGTATTATGAGTGATGTGTTGCCCATGTTCGATGTCAAAGCTCTATTGGCGCTGAATGGTAAAGTGGTGGAAATTCGTGATGATTTTAGTTTTTATAAAAACTATATGATCGCTTCCTTAGAGCACCCAGGTCAAATTGATCTATTGGCTGATGGCTTTTATGAGCAGTTAGTCAAACAAGCCAAAACCCCTTAATATGACATTCGTTTACCCGCCCCTTCGTTGGGATTTTGATTTTTTTGAGAAAATAAATTATGTCTGCTGAATTGAAAAATGATCGTTTTTTACGCGCCCTCCTCCGTCAACCGGTCGATACCACGCCTGTGTGGATGATGCGTCAAGCGGGTCGTTATTTGCCTGAGTATCGTGCCACTCGAGCAAAAGCTGGCAGCTTTATGGCGTTATGCACCAATCCTGAGTTGGCGTGTGAAGTCACCATTCAGCCATTAGAACGTTATGATTTAGATGCAGCCATTCTATTTTCTGATATTTTGACCATTCCTGATGCGATGGGCTTAGGGCTGAGTTTCGCACAAGGCGAAGGTCCTCAATTCGCCCGTCCTATCACCTGTAAAGCCGATGTCGATAAGATTGGTGTGCCTGATCCTGAAACGGAATTGAAGTACGTCATGGATGCGGTGCGTACCATTCGTCGTGAGTTAAATGGTCGCGTGCCCCTAATCGGTTTTTCGGGTTCGCCTTGGACTTTGGCTACCTATATGGTTGAAGGTGGTAGCAGCAAAACTTTTTCTAAAATCAAAGCAATGATGTATAACGAGCCGGCGACCTTGCATGCGTTACTGGACAAGTTAGCACAATCGGTTACCAGCTATTTAAATGCGCAAATTGCGGCAGGTGCGCAAGCGGTACAAATTTTTGATACTTGGGGTGGTGCGCTGTCAACGCCTGCTTTCCGTGAGTTTTCTCTGCGTTATATGCAACAAATTAGTGCGGGGCTTACCAAAGAAGCCGACGGTCGTCGTGTGCCATTGATTGTGTTCACCAAAGGCGGTGGTCAGTGGATTGAAGAGATTGCTGTCGGTGCTGATTGCGTTGGGTTGGATTGGACCGTTGAACTGGGCGACATTCGTGCGCGTTTAGGAGATAAGGTTGCTTTGCAGGGCAATATGGATCCTGGTTTACTTTATGCTCAGCCTGAGATTATTGATGCGGAAGTGGCGCGTATTTTGGCGAGCTTTGGTCAGCATTCAGCAACGTCAGGTCATGTGTTTAACCTGGGTCACGGTATTCACCCTGAGATCAATCCTGAGCATGTCAAAGCCTATGTTGATGCAGTGCACAAACACGGTGCGCAGTACCATTAATGACGTTATTGCAAGCCATTCAAAGCCAAGGCGTCGGTAGTCGAAAACACTGTTTGGCGCTGATTGAGCGGGGTCATGCCTTGGTTGATGGTGAGGTGTGTGTCAAGCATAAAACGCCCGTTTTGCCCGAACAGGTTAGCTTTTACTTTGATGATGAGTTGTGTGTTTGGCAAGAGCGTGTTGTGGTAATGATGCACAAGCCATTGGGCTACGAGTGCTCGGCTAGACCACAGCATCATCCCAGTGTGCTGGATTTGTTACCGAGTATTTACCGTGCGCGTGGTGTTCAGCCTGTCGGGCGTTTGGATGTGGATACCAGTGGGCTGTTGTTGTTGACCGATGATGGTCAACTCATTCATCGTCTGACCCATCCCAAACGTCATGTGCCGAAATCCTATCATGTCACCACGCGTGATCCTGTGACTGAGACGCAAATAAACGCACTCTGGCAAGAGATCGAGCTGAAAGATGACCCTAAGCCTGTTAAAGCGGTTTCGGTGCAACAGACGGCTTCCCATGAATTGTTACTGGTGATTGATGAAGGTCGTTATCATCAAGTGAGGCGTATGTTAGCGGCTGTGGGTAACAGTGTGGATAAGTTGGTAAGAATTCAAATGGGCACCCTGCCCTTGCCTGATGATTTGCCACCAGGCGCATGGCGCAATATTGAAGAAGCGGATATTGGTATCGTTTTACGATCAAATAGCTAAAGGCTCTATATTCGCAACTATTCGACGCGATTGCGTCCGTTACGCTTAGCTAGGTAAAGTCGTGCGTCGGCTTCACCGATATAATGGTTGACCACTTCTTTGGTAACAAAGGATAGGTTGCTCGGTTGAATGCTCGTCGTACCAATACTGACGGTGTAGTTGATGACTTGCTCATCGGGTGTGAGGATGGCTTGTTGTCTAACCTCGCTGAGAATTTTTTCGGCGATTTGCTGCACATCCTCAGCATTGGTTGAAGGCACTAACACCAGAAACTCTTCACCACCAAAGCGAAAAATGAAATCTGATTTACGTAAGGTCTTTTTCAGAATTTCGCTAAAGTTTTGAATAACCTGATCGCCAGCAAGATGACCATAGCTGTCATTAATCTGTTTGAAGTGATCTAAATCCATCATCAGCAAGGCACAGCTGCTTTCAGTTGCTTTAGCGATTTCAATTTGCGCACTCATGATTTTATCGAGCAAATGACGGGTAAGCACCCCTGTGAGTGGGTCTTTGTGGTACTCGGTAATCATCATCATGTCGTTTAGAATGGCAATTTCAGCCCCTATTTCCAACGATATATAGTCTAAACGCCCCATTAAATGAATGAGATGTTTGGGGTGTTTATTACCCGATGCGTATTGTGTTAATACTTCTTTGCCTAATTTATGTAATTTGATGTGCAGACGTTCTATTTCTTTGAAATGGCTGCTAGATTTGAGCATGGGAATAATATGACCATGCAACCAGCGACCAAAAGTACAACGATTATGGTCTAACTCTACCGGTGATTCGGGTTCTATGCCCTGCAATTGTGTTATCAAACGCAACATCCATTGCAAGTGATTTTGATAATGTACCAACAGGTTTTTTTCGCTTAAATTCGCTAAATGAGACAGTCGTATGTGATTTTTGACCGCTAATTGGCGTAAATAATGGTGAAAATAGGCACGAGATACCTTATGTTCGATGCGTTCGAAGCCTTGGTTTAAGGCAATGACCTCTTTACAGTTTTGCTCGTTGACCAAATTGCCTAAAACGCTTCTGGCTAAGGCCATTAAATCGGTATGAATGAGAGGGTAATGGATGTCGTTGAGTAAGCAAGCCTGCACAAAGGCATCGGTTTGTTCATCTTCGTTTTGATCCGTTAATTTTTCAAACAGGTCTTTGAGTAACTGAAATCTTAATAATAGTCCTTGATCATAACTGGAGTCAGCTGGCTGTTCATCGCTGAGTTCAGGATAAACAGCTAGCAATAAAGGCTGTATCAGTGATTGTAGGTTTTGCCAATAGGTCATGAACGATTACCAGACTTAGCGATTAGCCACCACGTTTCATGGCAGCAAAGAACTCATCATTCGTTTTGCTAGCTTTGAGGCGATCATTGAGGAACTCTATCGCTTCGGTGTCACCCATATTCCCCAAGAACTTACGCACAATCCATAGCATATTCAGCTCATCCGCTTTAGTCAGTAGCTCTTCACGACGCGTGCCAGAGCGTTTGATATTAATGGCAGGGAAGACGCGACGTTCGGCAATGTGGCGATCCAAATGGACCTCCATGTTACCGGTACCTTTAAATTCCTCGTAAATGACATCATCCATTTTCGAGCCAGTTTCGACCAGTGCGGTAGCGAGAATGGTGAGTGAACCACCTTCTTCGATGTTACGTGCTGCACCAAAGAAACGCTTAGGACGATGCAGTGCATTGGCATCCACACCACCGGTCAAGATTTTACCTGACGAGGGGGCAACGGTATTGTAAGCACGTGCTAAACGCGTGATCGAGTCGAGCAGAATGATGACATCGCGTTTGTGTTCAACCAAGCGTTTGGCTTTTTCAATCACCATTTCGGCTACTTGTACGTGGCGATTGGCGGGTTCATCAAAGGTCGAAGCAATCACTTCCCCTTTGACCGTGCGTTGCATTTCCGTTACTTCTTCAGGGC
This sequence comes from uncultured Francisella sp., assembly GCA_964519885.1. Classification (GTDB taxonomy): domain Bacteria; phylum Pseudomonadota; class Gammaproteobacteria; order Thiomicrospirales; family Thiomicrospiraceae. Next base: position 93,060 of record CAZFLX010000003.1, read on the forward strand.
GCTCGTCAATTAATAACACAATCAGGTAAGCATCGGGGTGATTGACCGCAATGGAGTGAGCGATGTTTTGCAACATCATGGTTTTACCTGCTTTAGGTGGTGCCACAATCAAGCCACGTTGACCCTTACCAAAAGGTGCTACCAAGTCGATAACACGCGCAGTAATATCCTCGGTCGAACCATTACCAATTTCCATGCGCAAGCGTTTGGTGGCGTGCAGTGGTGTTAAATTCTCGAACAGAATTTTGTGTTGGGCAACTTCTGGCGGTTCAAAGTTGATGCTATCGACTTTGAGTAGGGCAAAATAACGCTCGCCATCTTTCGGTGTGCGAATACGCCCTGATACTGTGTCGCCTTGACGCAAGCCAAAACGACGAATTTGGCTGGGAGAAACGTATAAATCATCTGGACCTGAAAGGTAAGTGCCTTCTTCAGTACGCAAGAATCCAAAGCCGTCGGGTAAAATTTCTAGTACACCAGAACCCGAAATATCCTCGCCTTTTTTGGCGTGGTCTTTGAGTAGGGCAAAAATAATATCTTGTTTACGTGCTCGAGTAAGCTCTAGTCCAAGACTGTTAGCTAATTCTTGTAATTCGGCGATATGACGTTTTTTGAGTTCGTTGAGATTCATGCGATTTTATAGGGTCCAGAAAAGGGAGACGGAAGAGTGGGGTAGGCGAGAGTGGCTTACCCCGAATCATGGTTTAAGCTAGGTTGCTGTTTAGGAAGTCAGTCAATTGAGATTTTGAAAGTGCGCCAACGCGCGTGGCAACCACTTGACCGCCTTTCAATAACATTAAGGTAGGGATACCACGCACACCAAATTTAGGCGGTTGTGCTGGGTTTTCGTCGATGTTCAATTTAGCAACCACGACTTTACCCGTGTATTCTTGTGCCACTTCATCTAAAATGGGGGCAATCATTTTACACGGACCACACCAAGGTGCCCAGAAATCAAGCAAAACAGGCAGTTCAGCATTGATGATGTCTTGTTCAAAGGTACTATCAGAGGTGTGTAGAACTAAATCGCTCATGGGGTTCTCCCGTTGAGAAAAAGAAAAAAGGATAAGTTGTGTTAGGCAAGTCGCCTTATTCGGACGATTAAGACTAGTCGAAACTATATTAGGTCATTTTTACAGGGTTTTAACTAAAAATGCAAGCAAAAAATCAAGCCGTGTGGCAAGAGGGTTTAAATCAGGCGCAATTAGCCGCTGTGACTAGCCGTCTTCCTTACGCTTTAGTGTTGGCCGGTGCGGGCAGTGGCAAAACGCGTGTGCTGATTGCACGTATGTTGTATTTGCTCAGCGAGCGTGGTTATGGTCCTGCTCAGGTGTTGGCTTTAACCTTCACCAATAAAGCGGCGGGTGAAATGCGCCATCGTTTGGCGGGGGTGTTTCCATGGGCGAATCATGTGTGGATGGGGACTTTTCATGGCATTGCGCATCGGTTATTACGATTGCATGCACGCGAAGCCGATTTGCCCGATAGTTTTACCGTCATTGACAGTGAAGATCAGCAACGTTTGTGTAAACGCATTCTGCGTGAGCATGAGATTGATGAAAAGGTGCTTTCGAGTAAAACTCTGGCCTATTTAATTGGTCGAGAAAAAGATCAGGGGCGACGCGCACAGGATGTCGCTCAAGCCTATGGTGAATTGCCTTGGTTGCCTTTATACGAAGCCTATGAGCAACAGTGTCAGGTGTCGGGTCTGGTTGATTTTGGTGAGTTGCTATTGCGTAGTTATGAATTGTTGCTCAAGCATCCGTCGTTACTAGCCCATTACCAGGGACGTTTTCGTGAAATTTTGGTTGATGAGTTTCAAGACACCAACCGTTTACAGTACCAGTGGCTGAAGTTGTTGGCAGGCGAGGGTTGTGGGCTGTTTGTTGTCGGTGACGATGACCAGTCTATTTACGGCTGGCGGGGTGCGGAAGTGGCGAATATTCGTGACTTCACCGAAACCTGCGTGCCTTGCGATATTGTGCGCTTAGAGCAGAATTATCGTTCGACACAAACCATTTTGTCGGCGGCGAATGCGGTGATTGCCCATAATGAAGGACGCATGGGTAAAGACCTTTGGTCGGCTCAGGGCGAGGGCGACAAAGTCGGTCATTATGCCGCCATTAATGAATTCGATGAAGCGCGTTATATTGTGCAGGGCATTCGTCGTTGGCAGGAAGCGGGGGGCGCTTTAGCTGAGGTGGCGCTCTTGTATCGTTCTAACCATCAATCGCGCGTACTGGAACAAGTATTAACGCGTGAGGGTATTCCTTACAAGGTTACGGGTGGCATGCGCTTTTTCGAGCGTGCTGAAGTGAAAGATGCCTTGGCTTACACGCGTTTGCTGTTAAATCCGCAAGACGATGCCGCTTTTGCCCGTGTGATTAATACGCCGACACGCGGCTTGGGTGAAAAGTCGTTAGCAAAAATTGCCCAAGTTGCTCAGCAACAGCATCTCAGTTTATTAGAAGCCACCACTTGGATGGCGGAAAAGGGCGGCTTGTCGGGTAAAGCCTTGCAAGGGGCTGCGGCATTTGTGGCGTTGTTTAAGCAATGGCAGTCTTTACGTGAAGGTGACGTCGCTGTGTTAATGGAAGCCATTGTGAAAGATTCTGGCTTGTGGGAATTTTATGGTCAGGATGGACTAACAGGCGAAGGGCGACAAGAAAACTTAACCGAATTAGTGAGTGCCGCCAGTCAATACCAAGTCGATGAAGATGCCGCTGAAGCTTTGGCGATTACTGACCCTTTGTTGCTGTTTTTGGCGCAAACCGCGCTCGATGCAGGAGATAAGGGCGATACTGAGCGCGATTTAGCCCAATTGATGACCATTCATGCCGCTAAGGGTTTGGAGTTCGCTTGGGTGGCGGTGACAGGGTTAGAAGAGGGCATTTTTCCGCTGTCGCGTGCCTTGGAAGATGCCGATGGGCTGAGCGAAGAGCGTCGCCTGATGTATGTGGCGATGACGCGTGCTAAACAGTCGTTGTTACTGACCAGCTGTTCGATGCGCCGCTTTCATGGTGCTGAAAGCCTGATGCAGGTATCGCGTTTTGTGCAGGAGATTCCGTCAGAGCTGATTCAGTCGATTGGTGCTTATCAACGTAGTGCGGTCAGTAGTTACGCTAGTAACGCTAATGACACAGACGAACCGACTGAGTCGGCTAAGCCAAGCGATGAAGTGCCATTTCCGAAAGGCAGCAAGGTGATTCACGCTCGTTTTGGCGAGGGCTTGGTCATTGCCGTCGATGGCATGGGCGAGGATGGTCGCGTACAGGTGCGTTTTTGCGATGCCACGCGCTGGTTATTATTAAGTGTCGCTAAATTAGAGCGCTGGCAGGGGGAGTAATCATGCTGTGTGAGTGTGGTTCGGGAAAAGATTGGAAAGTCTGTTGTGCGCCTTTGTTATTACAGGGGAAGTCAGCAGCAACCGCTGAGGCGTTAATGCGTTCGCGTTATGTCGCTTATGTGCGCCGGGATGCCGATTATTTGCATAAAACTTGGGCGAGTCGCACACGTCCCAGTAAAGCCAGTTTGAAGCAGCTAGTAGCGACCGATTGGCAAGGACTGACGGTTATTCGTACTGAGCTAGGTGGCGAAACAGATACCACTGGGTTAGTCGAATTTATTGCGCACTGGCGTGATGAACAAGGTATGATGCAAAGATTGCATGAAACGAGTCAGTTTGTGCGAGAAAAAGGGCGCTGGGTGTATGTGGAAGCCTTAACCTAATCCAGTTTCGATTCACGAATTTATAATAACTAATTATTAGGAAATCATCATGAGTGAACACCGCATGAATGCCGCGATGGATGACACAGATCGCGGTAGTTTTTTATCCAAACGACGCATTATTGCCCATCCGGGTTATAACCGTTGGTTAGTGCCTCCTGCTGCTTTAGCCATTCACCTGTGTATTGGTATGGCGTATGGTTTTTCGGTATTTTGGTTGCCTTTGTCTAAAGCCATTGGCGTGACCACTTCGGTGCAATGTGGTGCGGATGTGGGCTTTTTTGACGAGTTGTTTGCCACCGATTGTGACTGGAAAATTTCCACGCTTGGCTGGATGTACACGCTGTTTTTTGTCTTTTTAGGGTCGGCTGCTGCCTTGTGGGGTGGCTGGTTAGAGCGGGTTGGACCCCGTAAAGCCGGTGTGGTGAGTGCCATTTTATGGTGTGGCGGCATGATGATTTCGGCGCTGGGTATTCATTTGCATCAGTTCTGGTTAATGTTGCTGGGTTCGGGTGTGATTGGTGGTATTGGCTTGGGGTTAGGTTATATCTCGCCGGTGAGTACGCTGATTAAATGGTTCCCCGACCGTCGTGGTTTGGCAACGGGCATGGCGATTATGGGCTTTGGTGGCGGTGCCATGATTGGTTCGCCTTTGGCTGCTGAGTTAATGAAGTTTTTTGCTACCGACACTGATGTGGGTGTGATGCAAACCTTCATCGTCATGGCGAGTATTTACTTTGTCTTTATGATGGGCGGCGCTTTGGCTTATCGTGTACCGCCAAGTGGCTATCAGCCTAGTAATTGGACACCGCCGGCTAAACTGGTGAATAACCCGATGATTACACAGGGACACGTGCATGTCAGCAAAATTTGGGGGATTCCACAATTTTGGTTGGTGTGGCTGGTGTTGTGTATGAATGTTTCTGCTGGTATTGGCGTGATTGGTATGGCTAGCCCCATGTTACAGGAAGTGTTTGGTGGCGCGTTAATTGGCATTGAAGCCAAGTATAACGAGCTGGATAAAGCGCAATTAACCGCTATTGCTGGCGTCGCAGCTGGATTCACGGCGTTATTGAGTTTATTCAATATCGGTGGGCGTTTTTTCTGGGCAGGCTTGTCGGACAAGTTAGGACGTAAAACGACTTACGTGGTGTTTTTCGTGTTGGGTGGTTTGTTGTATGCAAGTATTCCAGCCAGTGCCGGAGAAGGCAGTAAGTTATTATTTGTTGGTGCCTTTGCCATTATTTTAAGTATGTATGGTGGTGGTTTTGCCACAGTGCCTGCTTATTTAGCCGATTTATTTGGTACACAGATGGTGGGTGCGATTCATGGTCGCTTACTGACCGCTTGGGCAACTGCGGGCATATTAGGTCCTGTGGTGGTGAACTATATGCGCGATTATCAATTGAGTTTGGGTATTCCGCGTGAAGCCGTGTATAACCAGACCATGTACATTTTAGTAGGGATGTTGTTGATTGGTTTGGTGGCGAATTTGCTCATTAGACCCGTGCATCCTAAACACTTTATGACTGAAGCTGAATTGGCGCACGAAAAGCAGTTGGCGCAAGAACGTGAGGCTTCGAGTGAAGTTGGCTTGAGCAAGGAAACCTATCACCGCGACCATCCGATATGGTTATGGCTGGCATGGGGTGTGGTAGCGATTCCGCTCGCTTGGGGTGTTTATCGTACCGCATTAAGCGCTACCAAGTTGTTTTAACCTGAGTGGTTTTTAACCTCAGTGCGTTTGGCTCCATGAAATTGGAGCCACAAAAAAAAGCCAAGCAATGCTTGGCTTTTTTATTGCTGTTTTTTTGTGATGTTAGACGCGGAAAATACCCATGGTTTCATCGAGTCGATTGGCTTCTCCGCTCAGGTTTAAGGCGGCTTGAGAGGTGTTTTCGACTAGGGTGGCGTTGAGTTGTGTCACCTTATCCAATTCGGCAATGGCTTGATGGACTTGTCCAATACTGCTCGCTTGGGTTTCTGACTCTTGTACCATGTCGGTCATCATGCCACTGACTTGACGAATGACATGAGTCACATCAGACAGTGTTTTGCCAGAGGCTTCTGCTAGGGTTTGACCATTTTTTACGCGCTCGTTAGAAACGTTAATCAAGTCGCTGATTTCTTTTGCTGCACTGGCTGACTTTTGCGCTAGGGCGCGGACTTCGCCTGCCACGACGGCAAAACCCTTGCCGTGCTCACCAGCACGGGCAGCTTCTACTGCGGCATTCAGTGCCAGTAAATTGGTCTGGAAGGCAATGCTGTCAATCACACCGACAATGTCGTTAATTTTGGCACTGGATTCGGCGATGGATTGCATGGCATCCAAGGTTTTATGCACCACCGAAGTGCCTTCGATGGTCTGAACCTCGGCTGTTTTGGCGAGTTGGTAAACACGGCGTGCGTGGTCAGTATTCACTTCAACCGCTGAGGCGATTTCATTCATGGTAGCACTGGTTTGCTCTAGCGCTGCGGCTTGTTGTTGCATGCGGTCAGATAATTCCGCTGCACCTTGGGCAACTTGAGTGGACGAAGTTCTGACAATGTTGACACTGGAAAGTACATCGACCACCAGTTTTTTGAAATTGTGTAAGGTGAAGTTGATGGCATTTTTCAAATCATGCAAGGCACCCTTGTAAACTTTAGAAGGCATTTGCTTGGTCAAATCACCGGCTGCTAAGCCTGCCAGTACATCGGCAGAGTCTTTGACCGCTCTGGCTAAATCGTGCTTGTGTTCTTCTTGTTCGGTTACATCGGTGGCATATTTAACCACTTTATAGGGCTTGCCATCTTGATCGAAAATGGGGTTATAGCTGGCTTCAATCCAAACACTGCTGCCGTTTTTCGTAACACGTTCGAAGGTGTCCGAAAAGTATTCTCCGTTCGCTAATCGAGTCCAAAATTGTTGGTATTCAGCTTGTTTGGCATAATCGGGCTTAACGAAAATTTGATGATGTTTGCCTTGTATCTCTGACAAGGTGTAACCGATGAAGGATAAAAAGTTGTCATTGGCGTTAAGAATTTTTCCATCTAGAGTAAATTCGATAACTGCCATGGAGCGATAAATAGCGGCTAACTGCCCTTTAGCATCACTCTCTGCCTTGGCGCGTGCGGTAATATCGGTGGCAAATTTGACGATTTTGGTGACTTGACCGAGTTTATTTAGCACCGGATTGTAGTTGGCTTCAATCCAAATGATCTCACCCGATTTACTTTTGCGCTTGTAGCGATTGGAAACATATTTTCCGGCGTTGAGTTGTTGCCAGAATTCTTGGTAAGCGGCTGATTGGGAGTCGGCTTCAAACAGAAATAGGCGGTGATGTTTGCCAATCACTTCGTTCAGTTCATAACCGAAAAGACGCAAAAAGTTGGCGTTGGCGGTCAGTACATGACCGGAGGTGTCGAATTCAATCACCGCCATCGATCTGTCTAAAGCAGACAGTTTGGCTTGGCTGTCTTGGAAATCTTGTTGGCATTCAGCGAGTTGTTTTTTGAGCTGGGTGTTGAACATGAGCGCCTCCAAACCTGGCGGTTAGTTGTTTTAATTTATTTTATGATTCTAGCGCAAAAATTTGCCATTCATTCAAAATGTTCAATAAAATATTTTTATGTATTCAAATGTAAGTATATGTTTATTACTTATTTTTGTTGAATAAAAAACATAAACAAATCATTGATAAAACGAGCGAGTGCAACGGATAATGTGTTCATTGCAAGAAGTGGTGATTTAGGAAGAGGGCTGGGATGAACAAAATAGCGGTTGTCGGTGCGGGTTTGGCAGGGTTAACCCTGGCTAATCAATTGAAGCGAACGGCTGAGGTGACACTATTTGAAAAGTCACGCGGTGTCGGTGGTCGCTTGGCAACGCGTCGGGCTGATCCTTTCTATTTTGATCATGGGGCACAATTTTTCAAAGCCCATTCGCCTGCGTTTAAACAGTTGATTGAGCCTTTACTAGCAAAGGGCGTGGTTGCCCGTTGGGATGCACGATTTGTGGAAATTGCTCAGGGGGAAATACAACAGTCTCGTCAGTGGGATAAATTTTATCCTCATTATGTCGGTGTACCGAGCATGAATGCTTTCGCTGGCGCTTTGGCCGAAGGGCTCGCTATTCAGCTAAATACTCAGGTAGCGCGACTGAACAAGCACCAAGGGATGTGGCAGTTGTGGGATGAGCAGGGTCGGGCGTTGGGTGAGTTTGATTGGGTGGTGTTGGCCATTCCCGCTGCGCAAGCCGCTGCTTTGCTGCAACAACCCACCAGCTTTAGCAATGAGTTGACTTCGATAAAGATGAATGCCTGCTTTGCGTTAATGTTAGGGTTTGAACAGCCATTATCCTTACCCTTTGATGCGGCATTGGTTCGTGGTGCGGATATTAGTTGGATTTCGGTGAACAGTTCCAAGCCCGGTAGAAATGCGTCCTTTACCCTACTGGTCAATTCGACTAATTCTTGGGCGAATGATCATATTGATGATGATCGAGAAGCGGTGATGGCGCATTTGTGCCATGAGACTAGCAAAACGATTGGGCAATCGGTGGATGGCGCCGTGCATAAGGTGGTGCATGGGTGGCGATACGCCAATGTTGGTAAGCAAACATCCTCCGCCTGTTTGGTTGATGCACAACAGCAGATTGGCGTTTGTGGTGATTGGCTGATTCAAGGGCGGGTGAATGCGGCTTTTGACAGTGGTTTGGCGCTGGCCGAGCAATGGTTGGCCATTCATGATAGTCAGGTGACATCGATGGGCTGGTGATTTTGCGTATGGATGGCAGTGTGTATGAATGTAACCCGAAAGCGGCGGAAATGCTGGGTTATTCGATGGATGAGCTGTTGGCATTAAACCTGCGCGATTGGGATGTGCAGCTCAGCGACGATGATATCAATAGGGTGTTTCAATCACTTTCTGCTGGCTCAATTGCACTGGAGACTAAGCATCGGCGTAAAGATGGCAAGCTTTTGCATGTCGATGTGAATGCTAAGATCTTTGAATTTAATCACCGTCGTTTCATTTATGCCTCGGCACGCAATATCAGTGATCGTATCGCCACTCAGCAAGCGTTATTACTGGCTAAAGAGCAGGCTTAGCAGGCGACTAAAGCCAAGTCGGTTTTTTTAGCTAATATGTCGCATGAAATTCGTACTCCGCTCAATGGTGTTATTGGCTTAAATGCCTTGCTGTTAAAAACGCCCTTAACGCGTCAGCAAGCAGACTATGTTCACAAATCTTTACAGTCAGCTAAGGCTCTGCTGGGTGTGATTAACGATATTTTAGACTACTCAAAAATTGAAGCGGGTAAGTTAGAACTTTCCGTGCATGATTTTTCGTTAGCTGCGTTATTGCATACCACGAGCGATTTATTCGAATATGCCATTGTCGATAAAGGCTTGTCGATTCATGTTGACATAGATCGTCAGATTCCTAAAGTTTTGCTGGGTGATTCATTACGTTTGACGCAGATTTTGAATAACTTGGTGGGTAATGCCATCAAATTTACCGAGCAGGGTGAAATTCGTTTGTCGGCTCAGCTGGTTTCGATGCATGACAGTGAGTTGGTGGTGTGTTTTAGTGTGACCGATACGGGCGTGGGCATGACAGAAAATGAACTAGCTAAACTCTTTCACGCCTTTAGTCAAACCGATGCGTCGAATACCCGTAAGTATGGCGGTACGGGTTTGGGTTTAGTCATTACCAAGCAATTGGTTGAGATGATGAATGGCGAGATAGGTGTTAATAGTGTTAAAGGTAAGGGAACAGCGTTTCATTTCACCGTTAAACTTGCTGTGGGTCAAGGAAAAATTTTGGCGCAGAAACATTCCAGTCATCAAGTGGCGTCAAGACGTTCATTAGCCTCAAAAGCCACCTTGCGATTTAGTGGACGCGTATTGCTGGCTGAAGACAAACGAAGTGAATCAGTTGGTGATCCGTGACCTGTTAGAAAACAGCGGCCTTCAAGTGGAGATGGTCAACAATGGTTTGGAAGCGGTAGAAGCTTGCCTTCGTTCTGCTTACGATGTGGTGTTGATGGATATTCAAATGCCCGTTATGGATGGCTTTGAAGCAGCGCAAGCTATTCGCCTATTTGACGCAGATACCCCCATTATCGCACTGAGTGCCGCGGTGATGCAGGAAGATAAACGCTTGTCTGAGCAGGCTGGTATGCAGGGTCATTTGGCGAAACCGATTGATCTGGATAGCTTAACTGAAACCTTGGCTTTGTATTTAGTCAGCCATGAACAGGATAGATCGACTGGTAACCTGCCAACGGCTTCTCCAGCTCAGGCTCTGGTGCAAAGCATCGACGGCATAGATTTAGAAGGCTTGTTGGCCATGTTTGCTAATGACACTTTGGTAGCCACTTTGTTGCAAACTTTTGCCAGTAGCCAACGGGGTTTTTGTGATCAAATTAAACAGATGGATGTTAACAGCAAGGCGTTTAAAACCAGTGTTCATGCGCTTAAGGGAGCTAGTGGCAGTTTAAAAGCAACAGCTTTGCATCAACTTTGCGTGCGTATGGAGCAGTTAGATGAAGCAGCTAAGCTGGATCTACTGCCGACTTTGTGTGACGAGTTAACGATGATTTTGGCATCCATTGATGCCGCCGAATGGTTAGTGAAAGAAAGTTAGGGGTGTCCTATAGATTGGAGAAATGCGCAATGCACCAATAAGGTGCAGGTTAACGGAATTAGGGTGGTTTGTTTAGAAAATTTAAGCCAAAAATTACCACAACATATTGTAATAATTCAATAAAAAAGTTTTAGCATTTATATTGCTTTTATAAATAAACAAAAAACATTCAAAAATTTAATATTCCTATAAAGTTTCATTGAATTTTAACAAATCTTATGCTAGTCTGATTTTAATTTTCTATTTATGTAAATAAATTATAAGTTTAGTGCTTATCTCGATTTCTGTTGATGTTTAAGGGAGCCGGTTATGATGCAGTTAACCTTAATTAAACGGGTAGTGCTGAGTATTTCAGCCTTACTGGTGTTGATGTTTATGATTTACCTGATTGCACAGAATCGGGTTGGTTTGATTGACAAAGATTTAACAGAAATTGCCCAGGGTGCTCAGTTGAAGCAGCGTTATGCTATTAACTTTAGGGGTTCTGTGCATGATCGTGCTATTTCCATTCGTGATGCCATTCTGGTGGACAACGATAAAGACCTTAACAAGCATCTGAATGAAATTAAAACCTTAGCTGATTTTTATCAGCAAAGTGCTGAACCAATGAATCAAATGATGCTGGCTCCCAGCGCTCAGCCCGAAGAGAAGCAACTTAAAACGGCGATTGATGAAATCGAACGGACGACTTTGGCGCTATCTAAACAGGTTATAGATTATCGGGTAGCGGGCGACACAGAAAAGGCCAGACAACTATTGATTCAAGATGTCTCACCTGCTTACAGTGAATGGCTCAAGCGCATTAATGCGTTCATTAATTATCAGGAAGCGATTATTAAGCAAAAAGCCGGTAATGCTGCTGCGGTTGCCGGTAGTTTCAGTAGTGTGGTGATGATTATCTTTCTGGTGGCCTTGGTTATTGGTGGTGTCATTGCGGCCAGTTTGGTGCGCTACATTAATAATACCTTGGGTGCAGATCCCAGCGACATCAAGCAGTACATGCTCAAATTGGCACAGGGTCAATTGAATTTCATGCTTCCGAACGAACGTCCAGCTGGCAGTGTTATCGATGCGATACATGCAACACAAGATAATATGAATCAAGCCATTACGGAGGTCAATGCGGTATTGGTTTCGTTGGCCGAAGGTCGCTTCGATCAACGATTAAATAAGGCTTATCAGGGCGATCTGGAGACATTGCGCCAGGGTGTTAATAACTCTGTCGAGCAGGTAAGCTTTATGATGAATGAGCTAAGCAAGGTTATGAATGCGTTGAAAAATGCGCATTTTACCCAAGAAATTAACACGCTTGCGCCGGGCAATTATGGTGTTACCTTGAACAGTGCAGCAGATGCTATGTTGTCGATACACGCCATTATCGATGAAATTATCTTAGTGATGAATAAAATGTCGGTGGGCGACTTCTCAACGCGTGTTCAGGTTGCTGCGCCAGGTGACTTAAATAAACTCAAACAGCACATTAATGATTCGATGGATAATCTGATGGAAGTGGTCAATCTGATGACAGAAGTCGTTGGTGCTCAAGCATCAGGAGATCTGACAGCAACCCTGAAATCCGGCGTGTTTAAAGGTCAGTTGCACGACTTGAAAAATGCGATTAATTTTTCTTCAGAAAAGATGAAAGAAGTGGTTGATGAAGCAGTTACCACTGCGCACGTGGTAACTTCGGCAGCCACTCAGGTGTCAGAAGGTGCCGCGCAGTTATCTTCTCGCGTTCAACAACAGGCGTCGGCTTTAGAGCAAACCAGTGCAACAATGAATGAAATGGCTTCGGCCGTTGAAGCCAACACACAAAGTGCCAGAAAAGTTGCGGAATTAACGCAACACGTTCAACAACAGAGTGTGCAAGGGCTTAGCGTGATGCATGAAACCATTCATGCCATGCAATCCATTCGAGAGTCTAGTGGTAAGATCGCTGATATTGTTACCTTAATCGATGGTATTGCTTTCCAAACCAACCTGTTAGCACTGAACGCCGCAGTAGAAGCGGCTCGTGCCGGTGAGCATGGTCGTGGTTTTGCCGTGGTTGCAGGAGAAGTTCGCAGCCTAGCACAAAAATCGGCAGAAGCCGCGAAAGACATTAAAACCCTGATTTCAGATTCGGTTTCGCGTGTTGAAGTGGGTACTGAGTTGGTGGAAAAATCGGGCAGTATGCTGTCGGGGATTTCTAGTTCGATTGAGTCTGTCGCACAAATGGTCGTTGAAATTTCGCATGCTTCTGATGAGCAATTAAGTGGTATTGATCAGGTGCATAAAGCGATTTCAGAAATAGAGTCGGTTACGCAACAGAATGCCAGTTTGGTTGATGAAACAACGCAAGCGGCATCAAGTCTGAGCACTGAAGCCACGAGCATGATGCAAAGCATGGGGTTTTTCAAAACGGGAAGATCTGAAAAGCCATCTGTTTCAACAGGGTCTATGGCGGCTAGGTCGAACAAGGTTTCACCAAGACCGATTGCATTACCGAATCATTCGCGTCAGCAATCTGACGAGTGGAATGAGTTTTAAAACAACAAGCCCCGCATTTCGGGGCTTGATGGTATTTAGCACAGGGGTTAATGTAGTTTTCTCCAGTTATGACAAATAAAAACCCCAACCTAACTAATAAGCTGGGGTTTATCTTAACCAATCAATCAGCGCTTAGCCTTTTAAGACTTCTTTCAGTGCCGCTAGGCAGAACAAGACTTTTTCTGGTTTGCTGCTCTGACCCATTAGGCCGATACGCCAAACTTTGCCAGCTAAAGCACCTAAGCCTGCTCCAATTTCGAGATTGTATTCATTTAATAAGCGACTACGTACCGTCGCATCATCAACCCCTTCAGGGATCCACACGCTGTTGAGTTGCGGTAGGCGGTCGGCTTCATTAACGACAAAGCTCATGCCCATGCTCTCAATGCCAGCTTTCAGTAGCTCGTGGTTACGTGCATGACGCGCCCAAGCCGCTTCTAAGCCTTCTTCCATCAACATAACCAGTGATTCGTGCAGGGCATAAAGCGCGTTCACAGGGGCGGTGTGGTGGTAAGCGCGTTTCTGACCTGAACCCCAGTAAGCCATGACTAAATTCAAATCCATGAACCAGCTAGGTACTTTGGTTTTGCGGTTACGTACTTTTTCTAAAGCGCGTTCGCTAAAGCTAACAGGCGACAAGCCAGGCACGCAAGACAAGCATTTTTGTGTGCCCGAATAAATAGCATCGATACCCCAGTCATCAACGCGTAATTCCACACCCGTTAAAGAAGTTACTGCATCAACGATGGTTAAGCAGTTGTGTTTACGTGCAATTTCACAGAGCGTCTTAGCGTCAGAACGGGCACCCGTTGAGGTTTCAGCGTGTACGAAAGCGAGAATTTTGGCATCTGGGTTAGCTTGTAAGGCTGCTTCGACTTTATCCACCGAAACGGCACTGCCCCAAGCGTCTTCGACCACCACCGCTGTACCACCGAAACGCTCGATGTTTTCTTTCATGCGACCGCCAAACACGCCATTGATACACACCACCACCTTGTCACCCGGTTCAACCAAGTTAACGAAACAGGTTTCCATACCCGCAGAACCAGGCGCAGAAACGGGCATGGTCATTTCATTATTGGTTTGGAAGGCGTATTTCAACATCACCTTAATTTCATCCATCATGCGGATAAATTCTGGGTCTAAGTGACCAATGGTCGGACGTGACATAGCCGCTAACACGCGAGGGTGAATGTCGGAAGGACCAGGGCCCATTAGGGTGCGAATCGGTGGGTTGAATGAGTTCATGCGCGGGCTACCTTATTAAAATCGAATAAATTTGGCTTAAAATTGACCTAAGTCAACTATAATAATTGAAATATTATGGCACTCAAGGGTTTCAAATGGAAGTCATTAACGCACTGAAACAAGTACTTTCTGCTGACAGTTTACTGACCAGTGACGAAGCTTGTCGCCCGTTCGAGTGCGATGCCCTTTCTGCTTACCGTGAACGTCCTTTAGCGGTAGCCTTGCCGAGCGATGTGGAACAGGTAAAAGCGGTGCTGCGCATTTGTAAGCAGTATCAAGTGCCAGTGATTACGCGCGGTTCAGGAACTGGCTTAGCGGGTGGCAGTTTGCCACTAAAAGACGGTATTGTGCTGGGGCTTTCTAAGCTGAATAGAATTCTTAAAATTGACCCGCTTCAGCGTGTTGCCATTGTGCAGCCAGGAGTGCGTAATATTGTCGTCAGTGAAGCGGTAGCCGATTATGGTCTTTACTATGCGCCCGATCCTTCCTCTCAAATTGCTTGTTCGATTGGTGGTAATGTCGCGGAAAATTCGGGTGGGGTGCATTGCTTAAAATATGGGCTAACGGTGCATAACGTCACCTCCATTAAAATTGTCGATATGGATGGTACTGAATCGGTTTTCGATGAAAAAGACGATGGCATTGATCTGTTGGCGCTGATGAATGGCTCGGAAGGGTTATTGGGCGTGATTGTCGAGATCAAATTAAAGCTGTTACCTAAGCCCGAAGCGGCACAAGTGGTGATGGCGGCCTTTCATTCGGTGGGAGCTTGTGCCGATGCGGTAACACGGGTGCTAGAGCAGGGCATTATTCCCGCTGGTCTTGAAATGATGGATAAGTTTTCCATTATGGCGGCGGAAGCCTTTGCTAAGGTGGGCTATCCAACCGAGGCAGACGCTTTATTGCTGTGCGAAGTCGATGGCAGTCATGACCAAGTGCAAGTGGATGCCAAGCGCGTGGCGGATATTTTAACCCAGGCGGGTGCATACCAAATTCAACTGTCGCAGAACGAGGCGCAGCGCATTGCCTTATGGAAAGGGCGCAAAAATGCCTTTCCCGCTGTTGGGCGTTTTTCACCCGATTATTATTGTATGGATGGAACCATTCCGCGCAGTCAATTGGCTTATGTATTGGAAGAAATTGGTCGCTTGTCGGATAAATATGGGCTGAAAGTAGCGAATGTGTTTCATGCGGGTGATGGTAATTTGCACCCCCTCATTATGTACGATGCCAATAAACCAGGTGAATTAGCGACCACAGAAGCTTTTGGTGGCGAGATTTTGAAACTCTGCGTTGATGTTGGCGGAACCATTACCGGTGAACATGGTGTGGGTGTGGAAAAGTTGAATGCCATGTGTCATCAGTACCACACGCCAGAATTGGAAATTTTCCACGGTATTAAAGCGGTGTTTGATGATACGGGCTTGTTGAATCCTGGTAAGGCAGTGCCAACGCTACATCGCTGTGCTGAATTAGGGCACATGCACGTGCATCATGGTCAGCTGGCTCACCCGCATTTGGAGCGTTTTTAATGCCACATCAAAAACACATCGATAATCAAGTGATGCGCTGGTGCGAGCAAATTAAACAAGCGGGTTTGGATGGTAAGACGGTGCAAATCTTAGGCAATCATTCTAAAGTATTAGCCGATGACACAGCACAAACGCTCAGCACCGCTCACTATGAAGGTATTGTCAGTTATGAACCCGCTGAACTGGTGATTACCGTTAAAGCAGGCACTAAGCTGAGTGAGTTGAAAGCGGTGTTGGCACAACACAATCAAATGTTGGGTTTTGAACCGCCCGATTATGGCGATTCGACTATTGGCGGTACTTATGCGTGTGCGCTGACAGGACCTTCTCGTCCCTTTCGTGGCAGCCTGCGTGACTTTGTGCTGGGAACTAAACTGATTGATGGTCAAGGACGTTACCTCAGTTTTGGCGGTCGCATGATTAAAAACGTCGCTGGCTATGATGTGTCGCGCATGTTGGTGGGGTCTAAAGGGTCAATGGCTGTGGTGACGGAGATGAGTCTGCGCGTCATTCCGCTCATGGAAGAGCGCACTTACCAAATGGAAATGTCGGAAAACGAAGCCATTTTATTGATGAATCAAATGGCAGGCACTTCTTTACCCTTGTCGGCAGCGGCTTATTATCAAGGTAAGTTCATGTATCGCGTTGCTGGCGCACATCCCTTACAGACCAATCGGGTTGGCGTGACAGAAATCGACAATGATGTTTGGGTGAGGCTGAATCCCTTCCGTCCGCAATTACCGCCCGACGTTAAGTTGTGGCGGTTGGATGTGGAAAGCACCACGCCCGCCATTGAAAACACCATTGCGGTAGGTTCTTGCGGTATGCGTCGCTGGGTGGCGAGTAAAGAGAAACCGAATCATCCTTACACCACCTTGTGGCAGGCTTATTTTGCCCCCCGTCATAATGACACGCCACGCGTTGCCCATCTTAAAAATGGATTGCGTGATGTGTTTGATCCACACAATATTTTCAAACAAATGTAAGCCCAATTATGCAGACGCAACTTCAGCCTGAATGGCTCAACACGCCCGATGGTCAAACCGCCGATACCATTTTACGTAACTGCGTGCATTGTGGTTTTTGTTTGTCGGCCTGTCCAACTTATGGTTTACTGGGGGATGAGTTAGACTCGCCACGCGGACGCATTTATCTGATTAAAAGCCTGTTGGAAGGCAATGATGTTTCACGTGAATCCTTGTCGCACCTTGATAAGTGCCTAACCTGTCGTTCTTGCGAAACCACCTGTCCTTCAGGGGTTGAGTACGGGCATTTGCTCGATATTGGTCGTCATGCCATGGAACAACAGGTGTCTCGTCCGCTATGGCAGCGCCTAATGCGCTGGGGTGTGCGTAAAAGCTTAACTACGCCTTGGTTCTTTAATTTGTTGGTTACGTCAATGCCGTTTTTGCGCCATTCGCAAGCAGTGGCTTACTCGGTTAATGAGTTGGCTTTGCAGCAACAATTGGCAGACAGGGCAGATGTGCTCAAATCGAGCGTGTTGTTACTTAAAGGCTGTGTTCAGCCCGCCTTAGCGCCGAATATTAACCAAGCCAGTATTAAGGTGCTGAATAAACTGGGTTGGCATGTCATCGAAACCGCACAAAGCCAATGTTGTGGGGCGTTGAATCAGCATTTGTCAGCCCATGATGATGCCACGGCACAGGTGAAAGCCAATATCGATGCTTGGTATCCTTATTTGCAACAGGGCGTGAAAGCGATTATTTCTACTGCCAGTGGTTGTGGTGTGATGCTAAAAGACTATGGTCATTTACTACGTGCCGATGGCGATTATGCTGAAAAAGCGCGTGCGGTTGCCGAAGCCAGTGTCGATATTTCCGAGTTTTTGCTCACCCAAGACTTGTCGAAATTCACCCATTTCGATAACCAGACCATTACCTTCCATTCACCTTGTACGCTACAGCACGGGCAGAAATTGCAAGGTGTGGTCGAGCAGGCCTTGCGCAAACTGGGTTATCGAGTAAACTCGGTCAAAGATGCGCATTTATGTTGTGGCTCGGCAGGGACTTATTCGATTTTTCAGCCTAAAATCGCACGACAACTGCGCGACAATAAGCTAGAAAATTTGTTAGAACACAAAACCCATGTCATTGTTACGGCTAACATCGGTTGTTTAATGCATTTACAGAAAGGGACTAAGGTGCCTGTAAAACATTGGATTGAGATTTTGTAAAAACCCTATTCCGCTGACATCTTGCGTTGTTGCGCGGTGCTCAACTCAGTCATGTACTTTGTGTACATTCCTTCGTTTGTGCTCCGTGCGCCTAGCAATTTTGTCAGCTCATAACGGGTTTTTCCGTTACTACTCTAAGGAACAAAGTATGTCAGACATTAAGATTGCTCAAGCAGCGAAGATGAAACCGATTATTCAATTGGCAGAAGAAACCTTTGCCATTCCTGCTGAGCAGCTTGATCCTTATGGACATTACAAAGCCAAAATTTCGTTAGATTACGTCAGTTCTTTGTCGCACAAACAGCAAGATGGCAAGCTCATTCTGGTCACTGCCATTAGCCCAACGCCAGCGGGTGAAGGTAAAACCACCACCACTGTTGGCTTAGGTGATGCGCTGAATCGCGTCGGTAAGGCAAAAGGTAAAAAAGCCATTATTTGTTTGCGTGAGCCATCGTTAGGACCTTGTTTCGGTATTAAGGGCGGTGCTGCGGGTGGTGGTTACGCGCAAGTCGTGCCGATGGAAGACATTAATCTGCATTTTACAGGTGATTTTCATGCCATTGGTGTGGCGCACAACCTGTTATCTGCGATGATTGATAACCACATCCATCACGGTAATGCACTCGACATTGATTCACGTCGCATTCGTTGGAAGCGAGTGATGGATATGAACGATCGCGCTTTGCGTGATATTACCGTCGGCATGGGCGGACCTGCCAATGGTTATGTGCGTGAAGATGGCTTTGATATTGTCGTGGCTTCGGAAGTGATGGCGATTTTGTGTTTAGCGACCAATCGTGCCGACCTTAAAGAGCGTTTGGGGCGCATCATCATCGGTTATAAAAAAGATGGCGTTACCCCCGTTTATGCCGCAGATTTGAAAGCGCATGGTGCGATGGCGGCCCTATTAAAAGATGCTTTCAAGCCCAATTTAGTACAGACCTTAGAGAACAATTTAGCCATTGTGCATGGCGGACCTTTTGCCAATATCGCGCATGGTTGTAACTCCGTCATTGCCACCAAAACCGCTTTAAAATTAGCCGATTATGCGGTTACTGAAGCGGGTTTTGGTGCTGATTTAGGCGCAGAAAAATTCTTCAATATCAAGTGCCGTACCACAGGCTTAAAGCCTTCGGCCGTGGTGCTGGTGGCGACGGTGCGTGCGCTGAAGTTTCATGGTGGTGTTGATAAAATGCACCTCAATCAAGAAAACTTAGCGGCCTTAGACAAGGGCTTTGCCAATCTAGAACGCCATTTAACCAATTTGCAACAACAATTTGGTCAACCCGTGGTGGTGTCGATTAACCATTTCACTTTCGATAGTGATGCCGAAATTGAGCTACTTCAGCGTAAGTGTGCCGAATTAGGTGCTGAGTCCGTAGTTTCACGTCATTGGGCGGAAGGCAGTGCAGGCGCAGAGGCCTTAGCCGAAAAAATCATGGCGATTGTCGATGAGCGCGATGCTCAGGTGACCTTCACTTATGATGACCAAACCCCACTATGGCATAAAATGGAAGCCGTTGCGACTAAGCTGTATGGCGCAAAAGAAATTGTCGCTTCCGCTAAAGTGAAAAAGGATATTGAGCAACTGCAAGCCAACTATGGGCATTTGCCCATTTGTATGGCAAAAACGCAAATGTCGTTTAGTACTGATCCCGCCTTGAAAGGCGCACCTAGTGGGCATACGGTGGAAATCAGTGAGGTGAAATTGCAAAACGGTGCGGGGTTTATTGTTGCCATTGCTGGCAATATGATGACCATGCCAGGGTTACCAGCACGTCCAACGGCAGAAATTATCGATATTGATGATGAAGGCGTGGTTACGGGATTGTTCTGATAGCACGATTCAATTGAGTCATTAAAAAGCCCTCGTCAGAGGGCTTTATTGTTGGTATGGTTTAACGATATTGGCGCAAATACCACCATTCAAAGGCTTGTTTTGCCCAGTGGAGGAGTCGGCAAGGAATCATGAAGTTGCGCTTTTCATCACGCCAGACCAAGATGCCGCGATCGTGCATATCCATAATGCACACCAACTCAATTTTCGTTTTCACGCTAGGCGTTTGACCACTTAACTCAGCTAGTAGGTTATCGGCGGCGGTTTTTGCTTGCAAATCGGCCATGTGAGCTTGCTTGGGTAACCATTCAGGCCCTGGATAACTGCCCGAATCACCCGCAACATAGGTGTGTTCCAACCCTTGTACCTTGCCCATGTCATTAGCAGATAAAAAGCCACCCGATGAGAGTTCGATGCCCGCTTTGTCTGCCCACACTGGTCCTGTCATGCCAGGCATAAACAGGATTAAGTCGGCACTAATGGTTTCACCTTCGGTGACCACCGCATTGCTGTCAAAACGTACCAGTTTATGACCTAAGTGAGTGCTGATGTCTCTTTCTGCCATGCGAGTTAAAATACGGTCAACCGCTTCATCGCCTAGGCGTTGTCCAGGGCGCTTCGCTGGCGCAAAGAATTTGAAGGTGAAACGATCGCGAATCCCTTCTGCTCTCATCCAGTTATCCAGTCCAAACAGTAATTCAAACATCGGACCGCCGCGCATGGCAGCTGGCTCATTGGGGTTGCTGGCGAAACCAAACGCAATGGTGCCGCCTGTATCACGCATGGCAGCGAGCTTGTCTCGAATTTGCTCTGCTGCGGGAATACCCTCGCACAGTGCAATACTATGCTCAATACCAGGCAATTTCTTCATAAAACGACCACCAGAACCAATGATTAAGCCATCGTTGCGAATATCCCCTGCACTGGTATGCACGACGCGACCTTGCTCACTCAAGCCAGTCACTTGCGCTTTTATGTGCGTTAAGTTCATGCGTTTGAAAAAATTGACCAGCGGAATACGTAGCTGTTCACCGCGGCGTTTGCCTGTTGGAATCCAAATCAGGCTGGGGTAGTAAATCAGCTCTTCGGTGGGGCTAATCAGGGTAATTTTGGCATCGGGGCGTTGAGCGCGCACGCGTTGCACAGCAGTGAGTGCGGCAAAGCCGCTACCAATAATAGAAATGTTCATGATGGCTCTTTTTAGGACGTTAACATAGTGATTGCATTCACTGATTATATACCTCCCGTAAAGAATTTTCTAATTGAAAATCATGATGATGACCTATTAGCAAACGCCAAAGATGAAACCATCTACGGGAGACAATTAACCAAAGCTAGAGGGCATCGCTAATCACTCAATGAGGTGGACGTCTAAAAACGAGGGAAGCGAGGTGGTTAGAGCTTCCCTAGAGAATGGCGCTCAATTCATCGGTAAAATTGAGTGTGCCTGTGTCACGATGCGTCTTCATTAACTCGTCTAAATGATTCAGCGTGGTGGCAGCCTGATCTGCGACCAAGTCCACCACCATGCTTACCGATTGCGCCGGAACAGCTTCTCGATCGCTACTGGCTTTGAAGTGTACCGATGCCAATTGATTGTGCACGCGTTTGATCAAATTGCGAATGGGTGCATCCGCTTTCATTACCATAGTTAGCACGAATTCATCACCATTTAGGCGCCAAGCATGAGCGCCTTCGCCTAGAGAGGCTAAAATTTTGGCATAGCCGCGCAACAAACTATCACCACGATGATGCCCGTAACGTGCGTTATAGTCAGCAAAATGATCAATATCAATCAGTGCAAGTACCACGTGTTTTCCAGACGAGCGCGCACGCTTAACGATAACCGGTAAAAATTCATTCATGTGCGTGGCGTTGTGTAATCGCGTCAGCAAATCGGTCATGGTATGTTTTTTGTGTTCAATTAAGCGCGCACGTGTCGCATCGACACGTTGTTTGCTGTCTTTCACCTCGTGCGATAGCAAACGATTGGCTTTTTTAAGATGTGCCGAAATGAGTGGTGCTTTTTCGGGATTAGATTCGAGAGCTTGTGCCAGTTCGAAGTGGGTATCGACATGCTTACTCACATTGTCGGTCATTTCACCAATGGCGTGCATCAACTCTTGTTCGACGCTGGCAATGGTTCGTTCGCGCTCCTTAAAAAAGCGTTCGGTTAGTCTAACGCCTAAAATGTCCGACCAAGGCTCTTGATTGGCGCGCATGGCATCGACAAAAGCATTAAACTCAGGATGTTCACCCAAGGCATATTCATAGAATAAATGATAATTGACTGGATTGGGGTGAGCATTCAATTCGCTCATCAAGGCTAAGGCTTCTTTGTGTGCCACCAACATGGCTTCGGGAGTGTGTAAATAAGCAAGTCGCATGAAAACCTCCGAAATTAGCTGGGTGTACGATCGATAAACAGTGAAAGCAAGTTCATGCGAATCAGTTTTTTTATCTCATCGGATAAGTAAAGCACATCGAGCGCTGTCGCACGCACCTGTTCCACCTCAGTCGCTTGGTAATTTTCAGCATTGATTTCTCCCACCAACACCTCGGCGAGCAGACCAATCGCTACCAACAAGCGCACCCGTTCGTTGGCAAACTGACTGAGTTGTTGATAATTATGATGTTCTTGAATGGCAATCAGCATATCACCTTCGCCTTCACCGCTACCAAATCCCCATTGTCGTGCGGCGACTACGCCCAAATAGTCATGACGAATTTTCAGTTCTTGCTCTTCTAATACGGTACCCGTGCCTGGGAATGAAAGTAAATGATACCAGTAGCGGTCGTATTGTTGTTGTAAGCTGTTGGCAACACCAATCGCACCGGCATCGCGAAACAATCCAAATAAATAGGCATCGTTAATGTCGATTCCTTGGACATAGCCGGCAATTTCGGCACAAGCCAGAGCCACATCAAAGCTATGGTCAATAATCGAACGAAACAAGGTAGATTGGGCTGGAATAGAACGAATGGCAGCAGCAACGGCGAGTCGGTAAGTTTTTTGAATGCCAATCAAACTAATGACATGATGAATGGTTTTAATTTCCACCGTAGCCGACATGTGACGAAGAAAAGTAGGTGATTTAACAATACTGAGGATTTCACCGGTAATGACATTATTCGATTCAATGATCTCAGCAAACTTGCGCGCATTCGGGTAACGCGAGTTGGCTTCCTTTTCAAGCAGTATCACCACATCGGGCATGTCGGGAACTTTGAACGCACTGATGCCACCCACATGCTTAAGACTTTGCATAATGGCTTCTTTACGCAGCGGAATACTAATCGGTGCAGCAACATGGGGGCTTTGAGCTGATTGTTGTTTGATAGCTTGATGACGATTCATGCCTTCGCTCTGGTGTAATGGTTATCGAAACATGGAAAAATTAAGACAGCTAGTGTTAATGCCATTAACGATTGATTAACCCTGTAATAATAAGTGATTTATCGGCAAAGAAGCGAAAATATTCAGTTATTTATAAAACAAATAGCCCCGACTTAACGGGGCTATTCGGAATGCATCAGCTGATGCGTAAAAATGAGTTACTTAACCAGCTTAAAGTCGAGCACTTGCATGTTCATAATTAAGCCAGCGTCTTGAATGGGTAGCACCACCGCATCGACATCAGAATCATTGTGGTGAGAATGCCACCAACCTGGTGGGGTAATGAAGGTAGAACCCGCTGTCCACATGGCTTTAATCGGATTAATGATATGGCCGTTCTCATCCAACTCTTTACCAATCATGGTGTAGGTATTGGGGCCAGCGCTGACGCAATGGTCAATGGCAATCGAGTTATGACGATGGGGTTTTTGGGTAATGCCTGCTGGCAATACATTGTACAAAGACCAGAGCGTATGCGTTAGTGTCATGGTTTTAGGGAAATTAGGATTCGATAACAACACGCCTAAACGGTTACGTTTGGTGGCATTGGTATCGGCACGCTCATTGGCAATGGCTTGAGCTAATCGCTCTTTGGTGTAAAGCACGGGTGTGAAACGAGCACTGGTCGGTGCGACACCTAAGTAAGACAATAATGGCGCATCATTCACCCAAAATAAAGCTGCATCCTCACTTGCGAAGTGCTCCGCCGCTTGGGTGGCAGGTAGGGTGAACAAATCGCCCGCTTTCCACAAAATATTGCCTTGATCAACTTGGGTATTACCACGACCACGAATGACAAAGAACATTTGTGAAGCAGCAACGAAATCGGTTTTAATCGATTCATTGGCATTGACACGCAAGTAACCTGCGTATAGGTTCGGCGTGGTGGCCGGATATTCTGTGTCTAAATTAGTTGAAAGGTCAAAAGGAATAACACGTGTTGCTCCAGATGCCCACATATCACTTAAAAATGCATCCACATCAATTTGTGGCATTTTCGGATTAACGGCCGAAAGATACTCTTTGAACTGCGCTTGCGCTTCCCAAGACTGGGTCATGGTGTAGTCATTATTCGTTGTCATGGCTATGGCTCCTTAATGGTCATTCGGCCTGCTGTTAGCCTCGCACCACAAGTAGGCAGACAAAGGCGAGATGCGTCACGGACATAACAACACTGTCATATACTATCTGAAAGTTTGTGAAATGCCCGCTAAATGAATATGTTTGTTTTGTCGTTAAATTTTAACCGTTTGTGCTTTTGAATTCAACCAATTAAGCAGCTGCGTGCCTGTGTCATCATTATTCCAGGACGTGACCTAAACGTGCAACCAATTGGCCATTTTCACGATAATCTACCGGGCAATCAATCACCGTAACCCCGCTGTGCTTAAGTGCTTGTTGCAGTGCCGGTAGCAATGCATCAGCCGATTCAATACGCACTCCCACCGCACCAAAAGATTCCGCCAATTTTACGAAGTCAGGGTTGTTAAACTCGACAAAGGCACTGCGACCAAATTCGCGTTCTTGCTTCCAGCGAATGAGGCCATAACCTGAATCATTCCAAATAAGCACCACCAGAGACAAGCCCAAACGCACCGCCGTTTCTAACTCTTGCACATTCATTAAAAAGCCGGCGTCACCGGTCACGGCAACAGCGGCTTTTTTGGGGTGGGCGAGTTTGGCAGCAATCACGCCAGGTAAAGCAATGCCCATGCTGGCAAAACCATTGGAGATGATGCAGGTATTGGAAATTTCACAACGAAACATGCGAGCCATCCACATTTTGTGTGCGCCCACATCGCAGACAGCTATGTCATCGAGTGCCATGGCGGTACGCAATTCCCAAATAATTTTTTGCGGTTTTAATGGCCAGTCATTGGATTTCGCATGCTGCTTCATTTCATGAATCAGTGAATGGCGCAAATTGCGATAGGGCGTTAAGTCACGTTTAGGGATGCTGGCTTGCCAACCCGGTTCGCCACGATGGGTGTTGGTCATTAATTCTAAATTACGATAAATATCGCCCAAAATTTCGACACTGGGAATATAAGCATCATCCACTTCAGCCGGTTGGCTGTCGATGTGAATGATGGTTCTGTCTCGACTGGCATGCCACACGCGTGGATGATATTCAGCCATGTCAAAGCCGATACAAATAATCACATCGGCCAATTCAAAGCCACAGTTTTGATAATCACCAGACTGTAATCCGGCAGTGCCAATCGCCAGTTCATGTTTGAACGAAATCACGCCTTTTGCCATAAAGGTGTTCACTACTGGTAGGTGAAAAGTTTCAGCAAAAGCCAGCAGTTTGTCTTCGGCACGGGCACGAATAATGCCATTGCCCGCTAAAATTAAAGGGTGTTTGGCCTGTTTAATTAAAGCCAAGGCTTGATCACGCACTTCAGGATGCGCACCCGAACGTAAGGGTTCAGAAATAGGAAGTGGTTGTGCGTGAGTCGCCATTTTGGCGACGTTCTCAGGAAAGTCGATAAAGCAAGCACCTGGTTTTTCACTTTGCGCTTGCTTAAAGGCTTTACGAATGACCTCGGGCGTGGTTTCTGGTTCTAAAATTTGTGCTGCATATTTGCTAATGGGGCGAAACATGCTCACTAAATCGACTACCTGATGCGATTCTTTGTGCATACGGCTGGTCGCGGCTTGACCTGCAATAGCGACTACGGGGGCGCGATCCATATTGGCATCGGCAACACCGGTAATCAAATTGGTCGCCCCTGGGCCAAGTGTGGACATACAGACCCCAGCTTTGCCGGTCAAGCGACCATAGACATCGGCCATAAACGCTGCCCCTTGCTCATGGCGTGTGCAAACAAACTGAATCGATGAGTCGAGCAAGGCATCCATGACATTCAAGTTTTCTTCACCGGGAATGCCAAAGATATAGTCAACATGCTCGGCTTCCAAGCAACGAACCATGAGGTGGGCAGCATTGATGGTCATTTTTGGCTTAACTCCTCGATTAAGGCAAATAGTTTGGCATGACTACCTGCCATGGGTAAGTCGGTCACATAGTGTCCATTAATCACAAAAGTGGGTACGGCTTCAAGTTGGTATTGTCCTGACAGCTTCGCTGCACGCGTGACATCAGCGGTATTGGCATCACTATCGTAGGCTTTAAGGAAACTCGCTTTGTTAAAAGATTTGTCTTTAGCTGTCAACAAGTCAGCGACTTCTTCCTGATTTTTAGGACGGGCTTTATCTTGCAAAAACAACTCGAACACCTTGGGGTGCAGGCTGAGTTGGTCACTGGCTTTTAGCGCAAAGTGAATGCGTGCCAAGGTCGCCCAAGCAGGTGATTGAAAGACCGCTGGAATGGCTTCAAACTGAATGTGTTTGGGTTTGTTGGCCAACCATTCTTTTAAGGGCTTTTCCATGTCTTGACAATGAGAACAACCATAAAAGAAAAATTCTTGCACTGTTCCTTTAGCCACCAGAGCACGCGCATTATCGGGCAGCTTTTTGTAATGTATCCCTTCTTCAAAAGCGAAGGGTACTGCTTGAACAGATAAGGAGGTAACAGCCAAAAAGCCAACACTGATGAAACTAAAAAAGTTACGACGATTCATGTAATTTTCCTCTTAAAAATTTGACCATAGTAACCTCAACCTGTCCCGCTTCTTTTGTTAGAAGAGGGTAGGCTAGGTTGAGTGATTGAACGATGATAAAACAAAACTGCTCAATGCCTTCTCCTAAACGGAGAAGGTTAGCATGAAGGAAATGAGATTACAGACTACCGTAAGAGTGAAGTCCGGATAAGAACATATTGACCCCCAAGAAGGCAAAAGTGGTAATGAGTAAACCAATAATTGACCACCAAGCCATGGGTGCGCCACCCCAGCCTTTTGACATGCGGAAGTGTAACCAAGCCGCGTAGTTCAACCAGACGATAAGTGCCCAAGTTTCTTTCGGATCCCAGCTCCAGTAACCACCCCAAGCTTCTGCCGCCCACATAGCGCCAAGAATGGTAGCAATGGTGAAGAAAGCGAAGCCGAAAGCAATGGCTTTGTACATCACGTCTTCCATCGTGTCTAAGCTAGGTAAGCGACTTAGCCATGGATTGCTCATATCGCCACGTTGCTCGATTTTATGGCGCCATAAATACGGAATGGCAATCATGGCAGACAAAGCGAAAGTACCATAACCAATGAAGTTGGCTGGCACGTGAATTTTCATCCAATAGCTTTTCAGAGCAGGTACGAGTGGTTGAATCTCTGCCGCATCACGACCAAAGGTGTACCACAAAATAAAGGCTACCGCCGCTGAAATAACCGCCAGTACGAAACCACCTAAAGAACGGCTGCGAATTTTTTGTTCATAATACAAATAAAGCAGCGCTGTAATAATGGCAAACAGAATGAACACTTCATAGAGGTTGCTCACCGGAATGTGACCATAATCTGGATTGATTAGGTAAGACTCGCGCCAACGTACTCCCAGTCCAGCCAGTCCAAAAGCCACTGCTGACCAGGTTAACCCCGTCGCGACCTTGCCGGCAAAACTGGAGTCACGCCATAGTGCAAAGAAGTAAGTCACCATAGCGAACACAAACAGCACATTCATCCACATGATGGCTGATTGACTAGAAAACAAGAACTTTAGAAAAAAGGCGCTTTCTTGCGCTTGATAGTTATCGCCATTAGCAGCATAACTCGCGATACCAATCCAGGTCATTAACAGCACAGCTGTCATCAGGGTTTGAATGCTTTTCCAAGCTAATCCAAATGCGATAACCCCAATGGTACTGCCCATTAAGATACCGATTTCGAAACTGCGTTCATTGGGATCCATCAGATCGCCATACTTATCCCAGCCGATCCAGCTGGCTAAAACAATGAATAAACTCCAAAGAATGCCGCGCACACTTAGTAACGATTGCAGCATGATGGGCTGGTTGATGTAGCCTGCGGTCATGGTTTTTCTCCTAGCGTTTGCTGAAGTTGTTGTGTTAGGTGATTAAATACAGGTTGCAGCATCTTATCATCTTTGCCGTCTTTTCCTGCGAAAATGTAGTCAGTACTGCCATCATTTTGTGGGGCGAGTAATAACCATAAGCGTTGTGGGCGCACATAAAACAATAAAAAGGTTCCAATCACTAACAGCAGTGAACCAAAGTAAACCACATCTTTACCAGGAGATTTGGTAATTTGTAACCCAGAGGCTTCACGGTGATTGACACTGGTAACTTCGAAAAACATCGGTGGTCCATAATTGGTGAGTGTATTAATGGCTTCAATACTATCGGCAAAAAAACGACGCTGCGCCTCAGTGGTATCGCCTTGATTACCTTCCTTCTCTAAAGTTTTGAGATAAAGGCCTTGCATGGCTACCGTCATAATTTCGAGATATTGGTTAAAGACCGCTTCGCGTTTATCGGCTTCAGGAACAGCTTGTTCCAAATAACCCCTAATACCATCAAAGCCACGTAGGCGGAATAGGTTAACCAACTGTTGCATAAAGCGTTTTTGTGTTTCTAGCTGTTCGCGCTTAGTCGCATCCTGCTCTTGTTCAATGCTGGGGTTGAGAATAGCATCCATGGCATGACGGTCATTGAGTAATGCTAGGAAGTTCATAAATCGATTCAGGCTTTGCTTTTCATCTAATGGTAAGAGCAAAAACTGAAAGTCTTCTGCCATGCTACGACGGAATTTAGACGCTTGGTACCAAGCCCCCGCACGTTCAACGCCGATGAGGTAGTTTTCATATTCAACCGCTTGACCTTCGTTGTCTCTGACTTTGAATTGAACGCTAGGGCCCAAATTTTTGACTTTGCGCCCATTTTCGTCAGGTTCCGGTAAGTCGATAACATTGTTGGTTTTGTAATCATTCAGTTCGAGTTTGAAGTCGCCAATGGGGGTATTCATGCTGATTACGCGATTAATTTCACCCGCTAATTGTGAAGGATTGGCATTGTTGCTTACCATTGGCCATGCACGAACTTCTACCTGACTACCGCCATCACCAAAACTCGATTGGTAAATAGCATAATCTTTGTAATACAAGGGTTTATTGACGTAAATGGTGGTTTTAATCGGTTCTGCCAGTTCGGGGGCATTAAGGATAATATCGCTCTCGAAGGATTTAGGCATGCCGGTGTCATAAAAATCGACACGGAAATCGACCACTTGCACGGTAAAAGGCAGTTTTTGTACCAGATAACCTTCCTTAAAGGTTAGAAAAACCACATCGGCGCTTTTGCCTTCGGGAATGTTGACCGAACCTCGAAACGAATTGTTATCCACTGCAATGTTGGCTTTGGGGTTGACGTCGGTCAGGGCGATACTGCGTGTTTCTGCTTCGACCATTCCCATCCATTCTTGGACTTTAAACTTGATATTCGAATCGAGTAAAGCGCCTAAACAAATAATTACGATAGCAATGTGGGTGAAAAAGTAACCCAAACGATGTCCAGCCCCTTTTTTGGCGGCAATGAGTTGGTTGGCACCTTGGTTAGTGACTTTTACTTTGAAGCCTTGCTGTTTAATGGCTTGCACAGCTAGCGGACTCAGTTCAGTGCTACTGGTTTTGTGTTGTCCTGAGACAGATAAGGTCATTTTTTGTAATTGTGTCGCGTGGGTATGTTCTTGATAACTGAACATATCTTTTACAAAGTGCGCCCAATTGCGCCACACACAAGCTGAAATAGACAGCAGCAAGAAAGCCAATACGGTTAAAAACCAAATGGCACTATAAACGTCATAGAGCTCTAGGGTGCGAAAAACGTCAAACCAGAAGGGGCCAAATTTGATAACATAACTTGCATAGGCTTCATTTTGCTTTAGGATAGTACCAATTACCGAAGCAATCGCTAGCATGACCAGCAAAACAATGGCTAAATTCATCGAACCAATGAAGGTCAACAAAGGGTGATGCTTGAGTGATCTTTTTTTATCCATAGCAATGATGTGCCTAATTTTTTTGTGTGTAAGCCCGAGCGAGTTTCTCGCCGAAAATGCACTGATTATAACCCATGCCATCTGAATGGCAAGCGATCTACGAGAACCTTGCATGATACAACATCCCCTTTATCAACGGGCTACTTTTCTCAAAAGTGCGCCTAAATTAGCCCAATGCCCTGAAGACACGGGAGCAGAAGTGGCTTTTGTGGGGCGTTCTAATGCGGGTAAATCGAGTAGCTTAAATGCCATTACCCACCAAACAGGCTTGGCCAAAGTATCGAAAACACCGGGTCGAACGCAATTAATTAACATTTTTACCTTAGATAACGACGACAGGCGCTTAGTCGATTTGCCTGGGTATGGTTTTGCTAAAGTGCCTATTCCGTTAAAAGAGGAGTGGGGTAAGTCGATGGGCGCTTATTTGGAGCAACGACAGTGTTTAAAGGGTATTATTTTATTAATGGATATTCGTCATCCGTTTATGCCGTTAGACGATCAGTTGTTACATTGGGCGGTTGCGATTGGGCGTCCGGTGCACGTGTTATTAACTAAAGCCGATAAATTGTCTTTTGGTCAGCAAAAAAACACCCTGCTGGCGGTGCGTAAGCAACTCGCAAACTATGGTGGTGAGTTGAGTGTGCAGACTTTTTCAGCTCTGAAGAAGACGGGATTGGACGAAGTTTGGGCAAAACTCGATCATTGGTTAGCTTGGTCGGATGAGCGTATTCAACAAAATAATGCTTAACCCCCTTTTTTTTATTTGGGCTTGTGCTAAAGTTTGTTTAACTGATGTTTGCTTGTAAGGAGCTTGATTGTGAATCTTTCCAATGTTCGTATTGGTATTGTGGGTTTGGGTTATGTCGGTTTGCCATTGGCAGTCGAGTTTGGTAAAAAATTTGAGGTGATTGGCTTCGATATTCATCAAGCTCGTGTCGAAGCCCTGAAAGCAGGTCACGATCACACCTTAGAAGTGTCGGATGAAGAGTTAAAAGAAGCCACCAAGCTTTCTTACACCGCCAGCTTAGAAGATATTCGCCCGTGTAATGTGTATATCGTTACCGTTCCTACCCCAATTGATGAACATAAAGCCCCCGACTTTACCCCGCTGATCAAAGCCAGCGAGTCACTTGCCAAAGTCCTAAAGCGTGGTGATGTCGTTATTTACGAGTCAACCGTTTACCCAGGTGCTACCGAAGAAGTCTGTGTGCCCCTATTGGAAAAAAGCGGTCTGAAGTTTAACGAAGACTTCTACTGTGGTTACAGCCCAGAGCGCATTAACCCAGGTGACAAGCAACACCGAGTGACCAATATTTTGAAAGTCACGTCAGGTTCTACCCCCATCGTTGCTGATTTTGTCGATGCGCTTTACCAAAGCATCATTGTCGCGGGAACGCACAAAGCCAGCAGCATGAAAGTCGCCGAAGCGGCAAAAGTGATTGAAAACACCCAGCGTGACGTCAATATTGCTCTGATTAATGAATTGGCTCTGATTTTTAATAAACTCGGTATTGATACCGAAGAAGTATTGAAGGCCGCCGGTACGAAATGGAATTTCTTGCCCTTCCGTCCGGGTTTGGTTGGTGGGCATTGTATTGGTGTTGATCCTTACTACCTCACCTTCAAAGCACAAGCTGTGGGTTATAACCCAGAAATCATTCTTGCCGGTCGTCGCTTAAACGACAACATGGGTGCTTATGTGGTGCAGCAAATCGTCAAAATGATGTTGAAAAAGAAAATCAATGTTATGGGTGCGCGCGTGCTGATTCTCGGTTTGACGTTTAAAGAAGATTGCCCCGATGTGCGTAATACCCGTGTGGTCGATATGGTGCAAGAATTAGCCGAATACGAAGCACAAGTTGATGTCTATGATCCTTGGGCGGATAAAGCTGAAGCCAAGCACGAATATGGCATTGACCTGATTGATGCGCCTGAACAAGGTGCTTACGATGCGGTGATTTTAGCGGTCAAGCATCATCAATTTGTTGAAATGGGTGCTAAAGGTATTCATGCTTTGGGTAAAGACCCGCATGTTCTCTTCGATGTGAAGTATGTGCTGGGTAAAGATGAAGTCGATGGTCGTTTGTAACTTGATTGATTGAAATGATTGGAAACGCACCTTCGGGTGCGTTTATTCTGTGCAACATGACTTGTGAACTGTGATGAAAATCGAAAAAAACACCGTGGTAACCTTGCGTTACCAAATTAAAGATTTAGACGACGTACTGATTGATGAAGGGGATTCTTTAGCCTATCTGCATGGTGGTTATGGCATTATTTTCCCACAGGTCGAAGCAGCACTGGTCGAGAAAAGGGTTGGTGATGTGTTTGAGGTAAAGGTCGAGCCTGAAGATGCCTTTGGCTTGTACCAAGTGGATCTGATGAAAATTGAACCACGTCATCTGTTTCCTGAAGATTTAGTCGAAGGGATGATGTTTGAAGGTACAGCCGAGGGGCGTGACGAAGCGATTATTTATCGCGTTACCGATGTGGGTGAAGAGCAGGTGATCGTTGATGGTAATCACCCGTTAGCGGGTGTGGCTTTGGTATTTAGTGGCGAAGTGCTGGACGTGCGCGCGGCAACCGAATTAGAGATTGCACATAAGCATGTGCATAGTGGAGTGTGTGAATGAAAGTATTAGTAACCGGGGCGGCGGGTTTTATTGGTTCGCATGTGTCGCATATTTTATCAGATCGCGGTGATACCGTGGTGGGTTTGGATAATCTGAACGATTATTACGATGTGAACCTCAAATTGGCACGCTTGGCACGTTTAGAAGCGAAACCCAATTTTAGCATTGCCAAAATTGATTTGGCCGACCGTGCGGCAATGGAAGCCTTGTTTGCTAAAGAAAAGTTCGATAAGGTGGTTCACTTGGCTGCGCAAGCTGGCGTGCGTTATTCGATTGAAAATCCGCATGTGTATGTGGACAGTAACATCACCGGCTTTTTACATATCCTAGAAGGTTGTCGTCATCACAATGTGCAGCATTTGGTTTATGCCAGCACCAGCTCTATTTACGGCGCTAACGAAGCCATGCCCTTTTCAGAACACAACAGTGCCAACCATCCACTAACCCTCTACGCGGCAACCAAAAAAGCCAATGAGCTGATGGCGCACAGCTATTCCAATATTTTCGGTATGCCGACCACAGGCTTACGTTTCTTTACCGTGTATGGTCCTTGGGGACGCCCTGATATGGCGCTGTTTTTGTTTGCCAAAAACATCATTGAAGGCAAGCCGATTAATGTGTTCAATCATGGCAATCATACGCGTGATTTCACCTTTGTGGATGACATTGCCAATGGTGTTGTGGCAGCGATGGATCACAATGCTCAGCCAAATCTGCAGTGGGATGGGTTTAATCCCGATCCAGCCACCAGTAAAGTACCTTGGCGTGTGTACAATATTGGTAACAATCAGCCGGTGAAGTTGATGCGTTATATTGAAGTGCTGGAGGACTGTTTAGGCAAAAAAGCCGAACTCAATTTATTGCCTTTACAGCCGGGCGATGTGCCGGACACCTATGCCAGCGTTGATAACTTAGTCAAAGATGTTGGCTACAAACCAGCCACGCCAGTAGAAGAAGGTGTACGTCGATTTGTGGATTGGTATCGTGCTTATTACCAAGTGTAACTGACCATGCAACGTTTTCAATCTTGGTTAGATAGGGGTGATAGGTTCGTTACCCTATTGCGCCTAATTTTTATTGGCATCATGACCTTGTTACTTTTGGTGGCTATGGCTTCACTGACCACTAAATTGGTGTTGGCTGTGTGGATGCAGGGCGCTGTTTCGTTTGATATGTTGCAAGTATTGTTTAATGATGCGCTGTTTGTGCTCATTATCTTAGCGGTAGTCCGCACGCTATTTATTAACGACAGTTTCTCTTATGCACTCACCTTCTTAGAAGTCGGTTTTGTGGTGCTGTTACGTAAACTGATTTTACTAGAAACGACACCAGAAGAGGCTTGGGTGTTGTTGGTGTTGGGTTTTGTTTCCGCTTTATTTTTTGGCTTGATTGTGTTTACTCACTATCTGAAGCATGATATTGCGCCCGACATCATTACTAAAAACTAATTCATCTTAACATTCAACAATTAGCGTAAGGAAATTTCATTGATGACGAACATTGATCAACTCTCGCAGCGTTTTGCTGTCGATGCTGTCGATCAGCATATTCATTTTTTCGAGCAGGGTGAGTTAACTCTGGTTGAATTAAGTTCGCAGGCGGGTAAAGTGCGTGTCGCTTTGCAAGGCGCTCAAGTATTGGATTGGACACCGACAGGTGAAGCTGTGCCAGTGATTTGGGTTAGCGATGCAGCGGTTTATCAAACGGGTAAAGGCGTGCGTGGTGGTGTGCCTGTGTGTTGGCCTTGGTTTGGTGCGGGTGATGCGGGCAAGCCAGCACATGGTTTTGTGCGTACTAAGCTTTGGTCGGTGGCGGCGAGTGGCGTGAATGAAACAGGGCCATGGTTGCGCCTAACGATTAGTGACGATGAAAGCACGCGCGCGCTCTGGCATCATGCTTTTAACTTGTCATTAACGGTGACCCTCGGCAAGTCTTTGCACATTGCCTTGTGTACCGATAATACCGGTAATAGTGAGTTCAGCATCAGCGAGGCATTGCACACCTATTTTGCCATTGGTGATGTGGATAAGGTACGTGTCACTGGGTTAGACCATACGCACTACCTCGATAAAGTCTTGGGGATGTCGCGCCATCTTCAAGTAGGTGATGTCACCATTCATGGCGAGGTTGATCGGGTTTATGTCGATACCACAGCGCAGACCTCGATTGTCGATGAGGCCTTGGCACGCCGTATTGAAATTCATAAAGCTCATTCAAGTGCAACGGTGGTGTGGAATCCGGGCAGTGAAAAAGAGCAAGGCTTTGCCGATATGAAAGCCGGTGATTACCGTCGAATGTTATGTGTCGAGTCAGGTACCGCTGGTGGTGATTTGGTGACGATACCCGCTGGTGAAGCCCACACGCTCAGTGTTGAATACCGTTTGGTGCGCTAAATGCGCCTTTAATTGATTTAAGTTAGAAAGAAATAATTTCCATGTTGAAACAAAAAACCTTATTCAGCAGCGCTTTAGCTGTTTTGTTGATGAGTACTGCTGTCAATGCAGCCGATGAAAAAGCCAAGCCTTCAGATACTACGGCTATGGTTACGGTGAATAAAGTGGCGATTTCTCAAGCCACTTTTGCTGATGCCATGCGTGAGCAATTACAACGTGGCGCTAAAGACAGCGATCAACTCCGTAACGCAGTGATGGATGAGTTAATTATTGCCGAAGCTTTGGCACAGCAAGCGAGTAAAAATAAACTCACCAACAATCCCGATGTGAAACGCGCCTTGGCGAATGCGCAGCGTTCGATTTTGGCTGAAGCTTATTTAATTTCACAGCTAAAAGATAATCCCGTCACCGATGCACAAGTGCGTGCAGAGTATGACCGTCAAATCTCAATGACTAAAGAAGGTCGTAACGCTACGGAATATCGTATTGCGCAAATTGTTACCAAGGATGAGTCTTCTGCCAAAGCCGCCTTAGCCCGCTTGAACACCGGTGAAGATTTTAATGCGGTAGCTAAAGCAACCAGCATGGATCCTGAAGTCGCACGCAGTGGTCCAGAACTTCCCTGGTCATTGCCAGATCAACTCATTCCACCTTTAGGGGATACAGTGGTTGGTTTAACGAAAGGTAGTGTCAGTGAGCCGGTAGCAACCTCGGTTGGTTTCCATTTACTGAAAGTGTTAGACGCTCGTCCTTTTAAAGCACCGACCTTTGATGAAAGTAAGCAAAGTATTCGCATGAGTTTATTGGAGCGTCGAAAGCAGGAAATTATTCGTAGTGTGATTGAAAAAGCGGATGTGAAGCCTAATTAATCCTAGACGAGTCCTATCCGTTTTGTGACAAAAAAGCGACGAATGAGTCGCTTTTTTGCGCATTAGGCGTTCGATTTTAACCAATAACCGCTCAGGTTTTTGCGGATATTGCTTAGGGCTTCGTCGGACAGTCCAATTACTTGGCTGGCTTTCTGTGCTTGTTCTAGCAGTTCTTGTGACTGATAAGCCTGATACACCAACTCATTGACCATGCTCTGTGCCAGTAGGCCGGTGGCAATCATCAAACGAATTTCGTCTGACGTGATGCACTCATAATGGGGATGATGGTGATAAGCAATCGCGGTTAAAAACACCCGATCTGCCACATAGCGCTCATTAAGTCCCCATTGTTTAACCACCAGTACACCCAGTTGGTCGTGACCGACAAAGCTTTGTTGTTCCTGCTGATGCGCAGTGACGGGTAAGCTTAAACTTTGTTTGATGATGGGCGCATAGCTTGCACCAAAGCTACCCGCTAAGGCAAACATGCCACCATGTAAATAAAGTCCAAATAAATAGGCTCTTTCTTGCGTTAACGGATGCTCTTGCGGCGGTAAATAGCCTGCAATTTCCGCGCACGCATATGCGGTTTTAGCGGCATAGCCAACTAAGTGTTTAATGATCTGGTCAGTGCCTGCCAGTTGTTTCATGCCATTGGCTAGCGCTAATTGGTAGAGACGCTCAAATCCCATTAGGTTAACGCATTGATGAATGTTAACAATATCAATCGGGCGTTTGAGTTGGCTTTGAAAAGCTGGCTGGCGAAGGGTGTGAAGTATATCGCCACTCAGTATTGGATCTTGTTCAATACTGGCAACGATTTGTTGTAAATTAGGGTTGGGTTGCTGTACCAAGTGTGTGAGCGCTGTCAGCGATTCGGGTAAGCTGGGAATGTGTAATTGCCCCCCAAGCCGAGCCAGCAGTTGTTCACAATTCACTAAGTCTAGGCTGGCCTGAACAGCCGGTAAGTTTGTTGGCGGTTTGGGGAGTTGACGTGAAGCAAAATGCAGGTGTCCGGAATGTAAATTAACGGCCATCGGTATGCACGCCTCGATCGATATCCCTATGTTGTTGATCAAAAAACCAGATTTGATTTTTGCCTTGTTGTTTAGCGATATACATGGCTTTATCCGCTTGTTTAATCAGGTTCACTTCGGTAACTTCTAGGTCATAATCTTTAGGCGTGTAAAAGTCCACGCCAATACTGGCAGAGATGCTGACCGTCACCTCGTCGTTCAACACGAAAGGTTGGTTGCATAGCGCTAGTAATTGATCGAGGATGGGATAGGCACTTTCACGGCTTGGTAAGCCAGTCATGACCGCAATAAACTCATCGCCACCAATGCGCGCAATGGTGCATTGCGAGCGCATCAGGGTAATGAAACGGTTGCCTAATTCAATCAACAGGGTATCGCCGGCGTTGTGACCGTAAGTATCGTTGACTTGCTTGAAGCCATCTAAGTCGATGAAAACAATGGCAACATAATGTTGCTGTTCTCTCGCACTCATTAACGCTTGTTTAACGCGGTCATTTAACAGTGAGCGATTGGGTAGACCGGTCAGCACGTCGTAATGCAGCAATCTTTCTAATTTAGCTTGTTGTGCCTTTTGTTGGCTGATGTCGGAAAAAATGGCGACATAATTCTGAAGTTGTTTGTTATCATCCCGAATGGCATAAATGGTTAGTAATTCGGGGTATATTGCTCCATTTTTGCGACGATTCAGTACTTCGCCACGCCAAAATCCGCTTTGATTCAAAGCATTCCACATATCGACATAAAAAGATTCTGGTTGTTTTCCTGACTTTAAAAAACGCGGATCTAAGCCTAAAACCTCGTTTTTACGATAGCCTGAAATGGTTTCAAAGGCTCTATTGACGTTAATGATTTGACGCTGTGCATTGGTAATGACAATACCTTCAATACTGGCGTCGAAAATGAGCGATGCTTGTTTTAATTGTGATGAAGCGCTTTTGATGCGGCGGTATAGTCGAGTGATCCATAGCAGTAGCCCCAATAGCAAAGCAAAGATGGCGGTGGCAACCAAGGCTTCAACTTGGTACAGTTGCCACACTTCCATCCAAGTTAGGTTAGGAATTGCATCGAAGGGCGTTATCCGCAGTCTGGTTAACATGGCTTCTAGTGCGTAGTAGTCAGCCGGTGGGGTAAAGCCACTAATGTTCAGTTTTTGCGCACTTGGCCAGCTGGTATCGATAGCAAAAAGTGCAACGGTTAGCGCTTTAATGGCAGACTCGGGTACATGTGATAGCGCATAGACTGGCCATTCTGGAATCAGTTCGGTGGAAAGGAGAAGCGGAAAAGCACTGAGTTGTTGTGGGTTGATGATGCGAATGTCTGATAAAGCTAACCGCTGGTTGGCTAACCAGTCTTCTAAAACACCCGTGCGCACAAAACCGACATCAACTGTTCGAGACATCACGGCTTCAACTACCTTGTCGTGCGTTTTAAGATCAACCCAATGAAGTTTCTCAGGATTTACGCCTGCTTTGTGCAGTTCGTTCAGCGGCAGGGCATAGCCCCCAGCATTGGACTTAGAGAGGATAGCAACTGAGCGCCCCGTCAATTCGGATAAGTGTTGAACGGGTTGGCTGTCGGCGCGTTGAAAAATCACGCCCCCCAGACTGCTTAAGTTTTGATTTTGATGGCGTTTTTTAACCGTCGCTATGGGGGAAATCATGGCATATTGATGCCGCAATTGTTTGAATAAGACTGGATTGGTAAAAAGGATATCTACTTGATGATTGTCTATCGCCTGAATGATGTCTGACTGATACATCAATTTGATGCTCAAGTGATAATTCGGCAAGTGTTGATTGATTTCGTTTGCCAGAGCGTCATAGTAAGATTGAAGCTTTTCGTTATCTTGAAAGGCGTAAACCACCATGTTGAGCGGCTGTTTTTGCGCTCTGTTTTCGTTGGAGAAAGCAGAGAAACTCATGCTTGCCAGTGATAACATTAGTGCACTGCTAAGCATCCGACGGCTAGGCAGTCTGAAGGAGGCGTAATGTTTAGAAATGCTCACGAGCATGAGACGAAATAGGTGGGTCATAGGGTCAAACTCGGTAGGTAGGCGGTCGTGTAGTCCAGACGACGTAAATTGTCAGGCAATGCATTGTGTTGATGCTGATTAAGGAGATCGAATACATGAGCGATGGATTGCTGAAATGCGCCTTGCTTGTCGCCCAGTAGTTGATGGTTTCGATTTAAGCTGGGCAGAATGACACCATGCAGCGCCAGTTTGGCTTCCTCGTAACTGATTTTCTGTCGACTGGCAATGCGATAAAGGCTGTCATCCGGTTGGTCTTGAAGACGCTGTAGCATAATGAAATGCTGTTTCACTAAGTTTTTAATGGTTTCGTGATGTTGTCTGAGTCGATCTGTTCTGACTGCTAAGACATCAAAAATGCGCTGCGGGAAGTCTCGGCTGGTGTAAGCGATTTGGGCGCCGAGTCGTTTTAGCTTGCTGGCGGTTGGCTCGAAGGTAATCACCACATCTACCTTGCCTTGTTGCCAAGCTTCAATTTGACTTTCACCCACGGGAATCGGGTAGAGTCTAACTTGGTCTCGTTTAAGGCCGACGTGGTTTAACAATAAATCCAGCATTAGTTGACCGACTTGATTGGCTTCGTAAGCGATACGTTGTTCAGCGTGAATAAAGGGTGGCTTAGTGTTGGGTTTAACCAACACCACATCGGCACCGGAAGAAATATTTAATAAGGCTACTAGGGTTAAATCTATGCCTTGGCTTTGAAGTTGTATTACTTCATCGAGGGTAAACGCACCGGCGTCGAGTTGTCCGGTTAACATGGGTTGAAGTTTTTCGGTGTTGTTGCTGTAGTGAACCAATTTAACTTGACTGGGTAATTTGCCCAATTCTTCTGCTAAGTAAAAGCTCTCATAGCCAATCCAAGGATGCACTCCCAAACGAAATGAAGCCGCAGATTGACATGCTGCAATACCTGCTAGGCTGGCGCAACTCAGTAATGTTGATTGCAGTAAAGTGCGTCTGGTCAACATACGTTGAAGAAACTCCCCAGTAAGAAAATGGTTATTAGGTTGATTGTACAGACTTTTACCCTTAATGTAAGTAAGCAATCAGGGGGATAGCCAGCGATTGTTTAAATTACCATTTTGATTGTTTGACTTTATAACAATTTTCTAGACGGCATAGCGTATATTAGTTAAAATACTTAACCATTTTTTCCAAAATTTTAACTTTGCCGTCAGTAAGATGGCTTATGCTAGGAATTCGCATGAACGAACTGCACCGCTTACAAGGACTTTACGATCCTTCGTTTGAAAAAGAAAACTGTGGTTTTGGTTTGATTGCCCAAATGGACGATCAGCCTAGCCATTGGTTGGTTCAAACCGCCATTCAGTCCTTGTCACGCATGACACACCGTGGTGGTGTGGCGGCTGACTGCTGTACCGGTGACGGTTGTGGTTTGTTGTTGAAAAAACCCGATGCGTTTTTCCGTGCCGAAGCGCGTGATTTGAATATTGCTGTTGCCGATTTATACGCCGTGGGTATGGTGTTCTTAAGCCAGGATGCGGACAAACGCGCTGCGGGTATCGCTGCCGTTGAAAACTCCTTAACTGCTAAGGGTGTCAGTGTGGCTGGCTGGCGTAAAGTTCCGGTCAATTCCGACTGTTTGGGTGCGCAAGCGGCGGGCATGGAGCCGGTAATTATGCAGGTGTATATCAATGCGCCTGCAGGCATGAGTGAAGGTGACTTTAACCGTGCGTTATTCATTGCGCGTCGTCAAGCAGAAATGGCGGTTGAAGCCCATGATGCTGACTTTTATATTCCGTCGATGCACAGCCAACTGATGGCCTATAAAGGCTTGGTGATGCCACGTGAATTACCTATTTATTACACCGATTTGAATGATGAGCGTTTTGCTTCTTCAAGTTGCTCTTATCACCAACGTTTCAGTACCAATACCCTACCGCAATGGCGTCTGGCTCAGCCATTCCGTTTCTTGGCGCATAATGGTGAATTGAATACGGTACGTGGTAACCGTAACTGGGCGCTGGCGCGTGCCAATAAGTTCCAAACGGAGCTGATGCCCGAATTACAAAGCCTAACGCCGATTGTGTCGCAAACAGGTTCAGATTCTAACAGCCTAGATAATATGTTAGAAATCTTGATGATGGGTGACATGGATGCCTTCCGTGCCTTACGTTTGATGATCCCACCTGCTTGGCAGAATGTGCCGCACATGGATGCTGACTTGCGTGCTTTCTTCGAGTTTAATTCGATGCATATGGAAGCTTGGGATGGTCCTGCTGGTATCGTCATTAATACCGGTAAGCATGCGGTTTGTGCGGTTGACCGTAATGGACTGCGCCCAACGCGTTATGTCATTACCAAAGACCGTCATATTACCTTTGCTTCAGAAATTGGTGTTTATGACTATGCACCGGAAGAAGTGGTGGAGAAAGGTCACTTAAAACCAGGTCAAGTAATGGCGGTTGACTTAACAACAGGTGCTTTGTTGCGTCCAGCAGAAATCGATGATGGCTTAAAAGTACGTCAGCCTTACCGTCAGTGGTTAGATGCGGGTTACATGCGTTTAGAAGGCAATCCTGAAGGTGAAGCAGATCTACTCACCTTGGATAACGATAGTTCGTTAACTTACCAAAAGTATTTCCAAGTTACCTTTGAAGAGCGCGATCAAATTATTCGTGTGTTGGCAGAAGATGGTCAGGAAGCTGTGGGTTCGATGGGTGACGATGCACCTTTTGCCGTGTTGTCGGAAAAAGTACGCCCCGTTTATGACTATTTCCGTCAGGTGTTTGCGCAGGTAACTAACCCGCCAATCGACCCCTTACGTGAAGCGATTGTCATGTCGCTGAATGTTTGCTTTGGACGTGAAATGAATGTGTTTGAAGAGACTCAGGCACATGCGCGTCGTTTGGAAGCCACTTCGCCGATCTTATCGCCAACACAATTCAATCAATTATTGGCGATGAATGATGCCGACTATGCTCACGAAATCATTAGCCTGCACTACGAGCCGAGTGTAGGGCTGAAAGCAGCCATCGAGTCGATTGCTAACCAAGCAGAAACCTTGGTGCGTGCGGGTAAAACACTGATTGTACTATCCGACAATGGCATTCGTGAAGGTCAACTTACCGCTCATGCCTTGTTAGCAACCGGTGCGGTACATCACCGCTTAATTAAGGCGGGCTTACGTTGCGATGCGAATATTATTGTCGATACAGCAACCGCACGCGATCCGCATCACTTTGCGGTGTTGTTCGGTTATGGTGCGACAGCGGTTTATCCTTACATGGCTTATGAAGCCATTGCTGATATGTATCGTGGTAAAGAACTGGATAACAGCAAATCTTTGGCGAGTTACCTATACAACTTCCGTAAAGGGGTTGATAAGGGTCTGTTCAAAATCATGTCGAAAATGGGGATTTCAACCGTTGCCTCTTATCGTGGTGCACAATTGTTCGAAGCTGTGGGCTTAAGCAATGAAATCATCGACATGTGTTTTACCGGTACGCTCAGCCGTATCGAGGGTACGCGTTTCGATGACTTGCACGAAGACCAAGCACAATTGGCAAAAATCGCTTTCAACCCACGTAAGAGCATTAGCCAAGGTGGTGTGTTGAAGTTTGTCTTCAATGGTGAAGCCCATGCCTTTAACCCACAAGTAGTGGATGCCTTGCGTGAAGCCTGCCAGAAAGGTGATCGTAGTGCTTATGATCGTTTCGCCAATTTGGTGAATAACCGTCGCCCGATGGTGTTGCGTGACCTATGGAAAGTGAAGCCAGCGGCGGCGGCTTTATCCTTAGATCAAGTTGAGTCGCTAGAAGCGGTGTTAAAGCGTTTCGATTCGGCAGGTATTTCTTTGGGCGCTTTGTCACCTGAAGCACACGAAGGCTTAGCCGAAGCGATGAACCGCTTGGGCGGACGTTCTAATTCGGGCGAAGGTGGTGAAGACCCCGCGCGTTTCGGCACGGTAAAAATGTCGAAAATTAAGCAAATTGCATCGGGACGTTTTGGTGTGACGCCCCATTACTTGGTGAATGCCGAAGTGCTACAAATTAAAGTGGCGCAGGGTGCGAAACCGGGTGAGGGTGGTCAATTGCCGGGTGCGAAAGTGGATGCCACCATTGGACGTTTGCGTCACGCCGTTCCAGGTGTGACCTTGATTTCCCCACCGCCTCACCACGATATTTACTCGATTGAAGACTTGGCACAGCTGATTTATGACTTAAAACAAGTCAATCCCGATGCCTTGGTGTCGGTGAAATTGGTGGCAGAACCAGGTGTGGGCACCATAGCAGCGGGTGTGGCAAAAGCCTATGCGGACTTAATTACCATTTCAGGTTATGACGGTGGTACGGGTGCTTCACCGCTAACGTCAGTGAAGTATGCGGGTAACCCCTTTGAAATGGGGGTTGCTGAAGCGCATCAAGTATTACGTGCTAATGATTTGCGCGACAAGATTATCCTGCAAGCTGACGGTGGTCTG
This sequence comes from uncultured Francisella sp., assembly GCA_964519885.1. Lineage (GTDB taxonomy): Bacteria > Pseudomonadota > Gammaproteobacteria > Thiomicrospirales > Thiomicrospiraceae. The sequence continues at coordinate 136,478 of CAZFLX010000003.1, forward strand.
AAAACAGGTTTAGACGTGATTAAGGCAGCGATTTTGGGTGCAGAAACCTTCGGTTTCGGTACGGCGCCGATGATTGCTTTAGGTTGTAAATACTTGCGTATTTGTCACTTGAATACTTGTGCGGTAGGTGTGGCAACGCAAAACGAGCGGCTGCGTAAAGAGCATTACATTGGCTTGCCCGAAATGGTGATGCATTACTTCCAGTTTGTCGCTGAAGAAACGCGTGAATTGATGGCGCAACTCGGTGTGAGCCGTATGGAAGACTTGGTGGGTCGCCTTGATTTGTTAGAGGTCATTGATGGAGCAACGAAAAAACAACGTCAGCTCGACTTCAGTAAGTTACTGAGCGATGGTGGTGTCAGTAAAGATAAGCCACAAGTGAACAATGGTCAGCGCAATCAGCCTTGGGATAAGGGTGAACAAGCGGAAGAGATGGTGACATCGGTATTGCCAGCGATTGAAGCAAAAGCGGGTGGTACTTTCCACTTCCACCTAAAAAATACCGGTCGTTCGATTGGTGCTCGTTTGTCGGGCGAAATTGCCAAACGCTATGGCAACTATGGCATGAATGATAAACCCATTACTTTGAAACTAACCGGTGTTGCAGGTCAAAGTTTCGGTGTATGGAATGCTGGTGGCCTGAATCTGCATTTAGAAGGTGATGCCAACGATTATGTAGGTAAAGGCATGGCGGGTGGCGAGATCGTTATTGTGCCGCCTGTCGGATCGGCATTTGATGCGCATATCACCCCGATTGTTGGTAATACCTGTTTGTACGGAGCGACTGGCGGTAAGTTGTTTGCTTACGGCACGGGTGGTGAGCGTTTCGGCGTGCGTAACTCTGGCGCAACAGCCGTTCTTGAAGGCATTGGTGACCACGGCTGTGAATACATGACTGGCGGGACGGTAGTGGTGCTCGGTGACACGGGTGTTAACTTCGGTGCGGGTATGTCGGGCGGTATGGCTTTCTTGTTTGATCCGAATAACCGTTGTCCAGATCGTATAAACCCAGAAATGGTTGAGTTTTGTCGTGTCGATACCGAAGAAACTCAGTCTTATCGTCATTACTTAAAGTCGTTATTGGTGGAATATCATCAGAAAACAGCTTCTGCCACCGCGGAAGCACTGTTGGCGAACTTTAGCCGTGATGTCGGTAAGTTTTGGTTGGTGAAATCGCGCGCGATTGGCTTAGACCGTTTGCTAGATCTGTTTACGAAAGGACAATAAGAATGAGTTACAAAAAGCCTAGTCCAGATACTTTTTTAAAAGTGGATCGTATTGATCCACCCAAATTGCCAGCACAAGAGCGTAGCCAACAGTTTGTTGAAATTTATGATAATTTTGACGCTGAACACGCTAAAATTCAGGCGGATCGTTGCTTGCATTGTGGTAATCCTTACTGCGAATGGGCTTGCCCAGTGCACAACTACATTCCCAACTGGTTAAAACTGGTGGCGGAAGGTAATGTGATGAAAGCGGTTGAGTTGTCGCATCAAACCAATTCCTTGCCCGAAATGTGCGGTCGTGTTTGCCCGCAAGACCGCTTGTGTGAACAAGCCTGTACGCTGAATGACACCAATTTTGGTGCGGTCACTATTGGTGCAGTAGAAAAATACATTACCGATACCGCCATTGCCACTGGCTGGAAGCCAGACATGAGCAAAGTGGTTGCCAATGGTAAGAAGGTCGCGATTGTCGGAGCCGGTCCGGCGGGCTTGGCTGCGGCGGATATTTTAGCGCGCAACGGTGTTAAAGCGGTGGTATTCGACAAACAACCCGAAATTGGTGGTTTGCTCACCTTTGGTATTCCGCCCTTCAAGTTAGAAAAAGAAGTGGTGCGTTACCGTCGTGGCGTATTAGAGCACATGGGCGTAGAGTTCCGTCTGGGTGTTACTGTCGGTACGGACATTACTTTTGCTGAATTAGAACGAGATTATGATGCGGTTTACTTGGGTATGGGTACTTATACTGCCATGGCAGGCGGTTTCCCGGGTGAAGACTTGCCGGGTGTGTTCAAAGCCTTAGACTTTCTTATCGCTAACGTGAACCGTTTACTCGGCTATGAAAAAGACGTGGCTGATTTCATTGATATGAAAGGCAAGCGCGTGGTGGTGCTGGGTGGTGGTGATACTACCATGGACTGTACGCGTACCAGTGTGCGTCAGGGTGCCGATGAAGTCTTCTGTGTCTATCGTCGTGACGAAGCCAATATGCCGGGTTCGCGCAAAGAAGTTGCCAATGCTAAGGAAGAGGGCGTTAAGTTCGTCTTTAATCGTGCGCCGATTGAAGTGATTGGTAACGGTAAGGTCGAAGGCATTAAAGTGGCTGAAACCCGTTTGGGTGCGCCAGATGCTTCAGGTCGTCGTGTGGCGGAAATTGTGCCCGGCTCAGAGCAAATTATTCCGTGTGATGCGGTGATTGTGGCCTTTGGTTTTCAACCTAGCCCAGCGCCTTGGTTTGCCGATCATGGCATTAGCATTGATAACCGTGGTCGTGTCACTTGCCAAGAAGAACAGGAATACGCTTTCCAAACCAGTAACCCGAAAGTCTTTGCGGGTGGTGATATGGTTCGCGGGTCTAGCCTCGTCGTCCATGCAATTGACGATGCGCGAAAAGCTGCCAACGCCATGCTCGATTATATGGGTGTGTGAGTGGTATAAGAAAGGTCGCGAAAGCGGCCTTTTTTATAATCCTTTGCTGTTCAAGTGATAAGATAAATACAGACTATTTTGAAGATGTGTAATTATGCATATTACCATTGAAGTTCCGGATAACCTAGTGCAAGAGGTCATCGATTTTGTTGATTTTTTGAAGTCAAAATATACACAAAGATTGTCGCAGTCTTCATTGCATAAGGAGATTGTTAGTGGTTTGGCGTTAAGTGAGCACGCGTTAGCGAAAGATTGGTTAAACGATGAAGAGGACGAAGCGTGGGCGCATATTCAACACGTCAAGTAATTTTACTGCCCTTTTCTTATTCGGATTTATCCGTTTTCCTTAATTTAGGTTAACACCATCATGCCCACTCCCTTCCAACAAGCCTGTTACGATTTGCTGATGCAAGTTCCCGCTGGTCAGGTCACTACCTATGCCGATATTGCCCATGCTTTGGGTAGCAAAGCTTATCGTGCCGTCGGTACAGCGATGAATAAAAATCCTAATCCTGTGGTTGTGCCTTGTCATCGCGTGGTGAATAGCGGTGGTCTAATCGGTAACTATGCCTTTGGTGGTGAGCGTAAGCAACGCTTATTAGAGCAGGAAGGTTTGGTGATTGTCGATGGCAAGGTACAAGATTTTCAGGAGATAAGGTTTCTCTTTGAATCAACAGCCTGTTAAAAAATGTAGTACAATTCTGTCATACGGTTTGTTTAGGAGGGCTTGTCATGATTAGTGTTCGGTTGCCTGATGGCTTGGAGCAGCAACTGATTCAATTTGCTAATCAAACGCATCAAAGCAAGACCGATGTCGTTAGAATGGCATTATCGCGCCTGTTTGAGGCAGAAAAACCCACAACAGAGACAGAGGGACAGCGTGTGCTGCGCCTTCTTGCGCAAAATGGATTGCTCGATTCAATGCATGCACCTGTTGATTTATCGGTTAATTATAAATCAGAGCTAGACTGGAACCATAAGGCATGATTATTGCCGATACGGGCTTTTGGGTTGCATTATTTAGTCCGAATGATCAGTATCATTCACTAGCGACAGGCTACTTAGATCAGTTAAATGAGCCACTCATCACAACCTATCCTGTGCTAACTGAAACCTGTCACTTATTATTAAAGCGTGCGAGTCATAAACATGTCATTGGTTTTATGAACAGTTATGTACAAGGTGCTTTTCAGTTGTATCATCTCGATCAACCGTCACATAGCAAACGAATGATTCAAGCGATGGAAAAATATGCTGACTTGCCGATGGATTTAGCCGATGCTTCTTTAGTCGTTCTTGCTGAACACTTGGGGCATGGACGTATCCTAACAACCGATCAGCGCGATTTTCATGCCTATCGCTGGAAATCACAACACCCTTTTCAAAATTTACTCTTTCAAGGTTAACCTTATGAACTGGAACAAATTAATGAACGTCGCTAAAGACGTATTCGAAAATGGCTTACTAGATGCGCCTGAGGATGGCACGGCACAAAATCAGCCTAAGCAAGTGCCTTCATCAACTGTGCCAGGCGCAACGGGTGATTTGAAAACTGACGCGCTCAATTATCATCAATATCCCACACCCGGTAAATTATCGATTGAATTGAGCAAACCAGCCGAAACGGCGCGCGATTTAACCCTAGCTTACAGCCCTGGCGTGGCCGAGCCAGTTAAAGCCATTTCTGCGACCCCCAGTGATGCTTATAAATACACCATGAAAGGTAATTTGGTGGCGGTGATTTCTAACGGTACGGCTATTTTAGGCTTAGGTAACTTGGGTGCTTTGGCCTCTAAGCCCGTGATGGAAGGTAAGGCGTTATTATTCAAACGCTTTGCTGGCATCGATTCGATTGATATTGAAGTGGATTGTACCGATACCGAAGAGCTGATTCGCACCATTGCTAATATTGCACCGACTTTTGGCGGTATTAACTTAGAAGATATCGCCTCGCCACAGTGTTTTGAAGTCGAAAATCGTTTAAAAGCCATGTTGGATATCCCTGTTTTCCATGATGACCAACACGGTACGGCGATTGTGTTGGCAGCAGGCTTAACCAATGCTTTACGCATTGCCAACAAGCGTTTAGAAGAGGCTAAAATCGTGCTGGTGGGAGCTGGCGCGGCCGGTACAGCATCACTGAATTTGTTGTTAGACTTAGGTGTGCAAAAGTCGAATATTTTGGTGGTGGATAAGATGGGTGTACTGCATACTGGTATGACGGATCTTGCGCCACACATGGCGCAATTCGCCGCCGATACCAGCGCACGCACCTTAGCCGATGCGTTGGTGGGAGCAGACGTATTTATTGGTTTGTCGGCACCCAATCTGCTCACGCCGGAAATGTTGGCGAGCATGGCTAGTACGCCTGTGGTGTTTGCGATGGCGAATCCTGATCCTGAAATTCAACCTGTCTTAGCTAAGTCGGTGCGCAGTGATGTCATTATGGCAACCGGACGCAGTGATTATCCAAATCAGGTTAACAATGTGTTGTGTTTCCCTTATTTATTCCGTGGTGCTTTAGATGCACGCAGTAAAGAAATTAACACTGCCATGAAATTAGCAGCCGTTGATGCGATTGCTGGCTTGGCACATGAACCTGTCCCAGCAGAAGTGCTAGCGGCGAATAATCTCGAAACACTGACATTTGGTGCGGATTATATTCTGCCCAAAGCCAATGACTTACGCTTACGTGAACGCGTTTCGCAAGCCGTTTATCAGGCAGCGGTCGATTCTGGTGTGGCGCGTATTTAAGGTCATTAAGTAATGCAGGGTTTTTATAAAAAAAATTTAGTGCGATTGTTACAATAAAATACATACAAACACGCTGGTTTTAAGGCATAATCATACCTTAGCATGTCGAAGGTTGCTCGGTCGATATGTTTAAGAGAGGTGCTTTTATGCGCAGTATTGCCAGTAAGTTGATGGTGCGAATGTTGATAGCGGCAGCGGTCATTTTGGCCATTGGTGTCGCGGTTATTTTCCAAATTCGTACCATTCTCTTTGAAGAAGCGGCGAGCGAGTTAATGCTCTCCAAAGAGCAGCGTGTGACAACCAACTTCAAGCTGAAGATGGAAACGGGCATTGCTGCCTTGTATGGTATTACATCAACCACCCCCCAACTCGCTGAACTGGTCGAAAAACGCGATGTAGAAGGCGTGCGTGCCATTGTCGGCGTGATTCCTGGTATTTTCAAAACAGACACAGAATTCAAAAATATTCGTGTTAACGTCTTTGATGCAGCAGGTAATATTTTTGTTCGTTCAGCCATTCCTAGCCCAGATCCCGAATTAGGCAAGTCTTCAGCCTTTCGTTCAGGTTTTAAAGAATTGCTTGAAGGTAAGCGTCTTTCTTATTCAGGTATCGATTTAGCCCGTTCTGGCGTGGTAATGAGTTCGTTGATTGCGATTAAAGATGCTCAGGGTAAGCTCGCCGGTATCATCGAGTTTCAATCGGGATTTGGTTCGGTCAATAAACAGTTCGCCAAACAGGGCGTGCAATTTGTTCAAGTGTTGAATGAAGAAGCCTTGAAACTCTATCCGAAAGGGGCAGAAAACCCCAAAATTGGGGGTATGCCGCTCATTCACCCGACTCAGTTTAATGAATCTATCGAATGGTATGCGGATTTAGATTTAACTCAGTTTGATGCGAACGGATTGCTGATTCAAGGCAATAAAATTGTGTTAAGAAATGAACTCAAGTCAGGTGCTGGGCAGTTTGTTGGCTATCGCTACGTCGGTATGAACCTTGACCATCCAGAACTGCAGGCCGTTGTGGCACGCACAGACACCATTATTGTCGATATGTTGGTGATTGTGGTGATTATGCTGTTGGTGCTGATGGTGTTGTTGGCTTTCGTTATTCGTCGTGTCGTTTCGCAGCCGTTACAACAAATCGAGCAGGGTCTTCATGCAGTAGCCGATAGTGGTCGTATGAATCTGGCGGTGACTTACCAATCCGATGATGAAGTGGGGCGTATGGTGAATACGCTCACGCAGGTATTTGCACAGATTGCCAATGGCGTATCACAGGCGAATCAAGTGGTCGCGGCTATTGGTGAAGGTGACTTTTCTAAGCGCTTGACAGGGCAGTTCAAAGGCGACTTTGCTGAGTTGCAGCAAGGGGTGAATGCTTCGGCAGAAAGTGTTTCGTTTATGATGGACGAATTGACTAAGGTGATGCAAGGTTTATCTGCTGGTCGTTTCGATGTGACCATGGATGAGCGTGTGGCGCTGGCATTCCGTCAGCAAGTCGATCATGCCATGCAAGAGGTGTCATCGGTGATTGCCGATATTGGTCGTGTCATGACACAAATGGAGCAAGGCTACCTCAGCCATCGTGTGGAAGTCGATTGCCACGGTGATTTGTTGGCATTGAAAACGAGCATTAACAACACGCTGAATGCTTTAGGTTCTGCTTTTAATGATATTGAGCATGTGATGGTTAAACAAACCACCGGTAATATTGAAGCTATGCCACGTGTTGATCAAAAAGGTGAAGTCGGCATGGTGCAAAATACCATGACCTTGTCGATGACTAACATTGCTTCCATTATCACTGAAGTGCGCACCAGCTTGCAGCAAGCGGTTAATGGCGTGATCAATGTGAATAGCAGCATCAACAATATTTCGGGTCAAATGCAGCAACAGGCCGCTGCGCTAGAACAAAGTTCGGCGACTGCGGAAGAAATGCAGCGCCAAGCTCAGTCGATGCAAGGGCAAGCGAATGATGTGGCTAGCTTAATGCAACAAATGCAATCGCATGTTGAAACAACGCGCGATGTCATGGCTGGCACCATTGAAGCCATGCAGACCATCCAACAAAAGAGCCAGCAAATTGGCAATATTGTCGGTTTGATTGATAGTATTGCTTTCCAAACCAACTTGCTGGCGCTGAATGCAGCGGTAGAGGCCGCACGTGCGGGTGAACATGGTCGAGGCTTTGCTGTGGTAGCGGGTGAAGTGCGTAGCTTGGCACAAAAAACGGCTGATGCAGCCAAAGATATTGGTCAGTTGATTGTCAGTACAGTGGCCGATGTGAACCGTGGTAATGAGCAAGTCAAACAGACGGAATTAGCGGTGGCACAAGTAGAGCAGGGCGCTCAACAAGTGCAAGAACGCATTTCGGTGATGCGTGTTTCTGCGGAACAGACTGCTACAGGGGTTAACGAATTACACCAAGCGATTAGCGTATTGGATAGTGCCATTCAAGAAAACACCGCCGGTGTTGAAGCGATTAGCCATACTGCTGAGCGTATTAGCCAGCAGTCGAATAGTGTCTTGACCAGTCTGTCTTTCTTCAAGCTTACCAACTTGAATGGTTTGTTAGATGCGGCGGTGGCAGCTAACGATTTCCGCTATGCGCGCGGTCGTCGCATGATGCGTACCTGGGCGCTGAAAACTGAAGTAGCCTTATTAACGCCTAATGGTCAACCTGAAACCAGTACCGGCTTAACGGATCATTTTGCCGCTATTCCAGAAATGCAGGGTCGCTACGCCAGTATTGATCAGAAAAAAGAGCGGGCATTTGCGATTGCAAAACAACTCTTCGAGCGTCGTAACCGAGGTGAAGTGATTAGTGATGGTGACTTTGGCGAGTTCCGTGATGCGGTTAAAGCGACGGTAGCTGAAATCACCGCAGCGGAGACAGCGATTTTGTCTGGTCAAGCTAGGTCGTCGTCTGGACTTGCGCGTTTGCCGGCCAGGTAACACCTAACTGATGCCTTGACCAAAGGTAGTGGTTAAGGTAATGCAAATCAGTGACACAGAAAAAATCCCAGCTTAAAGCTGGGATTTTTCATCGCGTCAAAAGAACCTCTATGCGTGTTCCGGGTAAATTAAAACTCCGCCCATTCATCCGTATTGCCCTTGGGTGTTGGCAAGGCCTTTTGAGCGGCTGATGGCGCCACGAGTTGGGCCTGATTGCGTGATTTAGCTTGCGCTAGCTTACTGCTGAACTCTGGTGTGGTGTGGCGACTCATTTGTTGTT
>CAZFLX010000004.1:0-94580 GCA_964519885.1 uncultured Francisella sp.
CAAGACCATTGTTTTTAACATTCGGTTTAAATAAAGTACCACCAAAAGCGAATTCAGTACCTGTGCCTTTACCAATTAATGCTGGGTTAACGATTACATTTTCAGCGCCATAGTAGGCAGCAACACCAGTACCACCCATAGCGACTGATTGAGCGCCGACACCAGTCATATTAGTGCCGTTTGTAGCGAAAGCAGCTGGAGCGATGAATAAAGTAGCAACCGCAGTGGCTAATGCTTTTTGAGTTAATGTCTTCATGAAGATCCTCATTTTTTAGTTTTTAACGTTGTTAGCGTTGGAAAAAAATTCCTGCGAACCATTTCGCAGGAATGAAACTGATTAAGAATTAGAATTCGCCTTTAGCACCTTTTTCTAACATTTCCCACATGGTATCACGAACTTGCATGGTCGCTTCTTTCAATTCTGGAGGCATTTTACGACCCATTTTGATCGCCATGTCCATATTCATAGTGTAAATCCACAAGCCGTCAGCTTGTTCTACAATGTTGACACGGCAAGGTAGGAAACCAGCCATCGCAGGAGAGAAGTCAGTCATTTTACGCGCTGTTTCAGGGTTACAGTAAGACATAACATGAATCACACCCGATTGAATACCACGTGCTTTCAATTCTTCTGAAAGTGGCAACTCACCTACGTTTTTAATGTTGCGGTTGGTTGCAACACTGTTGATCGCATCTTTAACGTCGTCTAATTTAACGCCGTCTTTCACTTTTACTTTCCACATGGTTGCTTCAGCGATATCGCCTTCAGCATCCACCCATTTATCCCATACATCCATAAAGGTACCACCAGCACCTTCTTCCAAGTTGCTGATCGCATTAATGGTGCCACAACCTGACAATGAAGCGACGCCTGCTGCTAATAATAACCCTTTGATCCAGTTAGTTGTTTTCATAGTAAACCCTATGCTCCGTTGTGTTTTATAAATTTGACGTAGATTAGAATACGCTTATTTTAGTAAAAGCTAAATATCAATTTTTTTATCGACAAATAATATTTACTAATGGCTAATATTAGAATATTCTAATAATCTAAAGCCAAGCGACTTTATCCATGAATGTGAAATTTTGGTTAAATATTGATTTTTAACAGATAATTCCGTCCATTCGCGTCTTAAAGGGTAGTGACGACGATAGTGCTCGAAGGTGTGTGCACGCTCTGCGTCAGGGGTATTACGTAGGGTTTGATCATCACAAAAAAAGTCATAAGCCTGTTGCAAAACGCTATTTAGCTGTTCTAAAGGGCTATTTCCACTGGCTAAAATGGTGGGTTGACTGCTGGCGCAGGGGGCATATTCAGGAGCTGGCTGATTCGACCATTGCGCCAGTGCTTGCGCTGCCATAAAGCCACCGCGGTATTTTGCATCCCAGGCGTGACCGGCAATATGTGGTGTAGCAAGTTGGCTCTTAGCAAGCAGTTGGGCATTAATATGCGGTTCATGACTCCAACAATCGGTGATTAGGTGTAAATCATTGCGTTTTAAGAGTGCCGACTCATCCACGACATCACCACGAGCGGCATTAATAAGCAGGCTGTGGGGTTTAATGCGGGTAAGATTTTCATGGTTAAGTAAATGGAATGTGGGATAGTCACCATTTTGCGTGAGTGGCGTATGCAAAGAAACGATATCGGATTGTGCTAATAAGTCATCTAAAGGCGTGTGAACAAAGTCTCGTTCAGCTAGCTGACGATAGGGGTCGTTGAGTAATAATTCAATACCCAGTAAGTTGGCCAATTGCTGTAATTGTTTGCCGACATTGCCGACCCCGATAATCCCCAGCTTCAAGTCTGTTAGTTGTCGTTGATGCTGAAGCGCATAGGCAACTACTTGGGTTATGACATATTCAGCGACGGAACGCGCATTGCAGCCTTGAGCGGTGTAAAGTGTCACGCCGGCATCGGCGCAGGCTGGCACATCAATATGGTCTAGTCCGACTACGGTACTACCAATAAAACGAATGTTGGGATGTTGCCGAAGAAATTCAGCACTAATTTGAGTGCGTGAGCGAATAATCAGTGCGTCGGCGTGTTGTGCGTTTTGGGTAATCTCGCGCCCAGGTACTATAATAGGTCTTCCCAAGGTGCTAAATAAGCGCTCTGCTTCGACTACAGCGTCGTCAATTACGATGGTTAACAAGAGAATTCCCCTATATGTTACGTCCATTACTGCCTGCTGGCTTTGAACGCATGATGATACAAGGAAATGTCGGTGCGTTGGAACTTTGTGTTAAACGCCCGGCAGAAATCACCGATCAAACCCCCTTGTTGGTGGTGGCTCATCCGCATCCCTTACATGGTGGCAGCTTTCATAATAAAGTGGTGCAAACGGTAGCTAAGGCAGGTGCAGAAGCAGCGGCATTGGTGGTGCTGTTTAATTTTCGTGGTGTGGGTGCGTCTGAGGGGGAGTTCGATCATGGTCATGGCGAGCGTTATGATTTGCTGAAAGTGGTTGAGTTTGCTCAATCTCACTGGGGTCAGCGTGAGCTGTGGTTGAGTGGTTTTTCTTTTGGTGCTTGGATGTCGGCTTTGCTCGCGGAGCGTTTACAGCCACAGCAGTTATTATTAGTAGCACCACCGGTTTCGCTGTATCCGATGGAGCGGGTTAACCTGTCTGATTTCAAACTTACCGTGATACAGGGTAGTGAGGATGAAGTAGTCGATGCACAGCAGGTTATGCGTTGGTCACAGCAGCAACAGGCTGATATGTTGTGGCGCAGTCAAGCCAGTCATTTTTTTCATGGTCAATTATTGTGGTTGCGTAAAGCGGTGATGATGACTTTTTCGCTGTAACTGACCGACTTAAACATATAAGCATTTCATGATATAATAATATCATTATGCTTGTGATTAATGGTTTTAATTACCCGAAAGTGGGTGTAAGATTGTTGATTATTAAGCCGTTCGTTGACAGTTAAGAGGTGGGACTATGAAGCCGTGGTTGAGTTGGGTTGGCGTTTTAGCGCTGGGTATGGTGCAAACAGCGCAGGCTGAAAAGCTAGATTTACGACAATGTATTGCTCAAGCCTTGGCTCAAAACCCTTCTTTAATGGCCAGTGCCTCACGTATTGAACAAGCGCAAGCTGCCATTGATCGTTCTAAAAGCAGTTATTTACCTAAAATTTCCACCAGTATTACCGCTTCTCGCAGTAACGATCCGTTAAATGTGTTCGGCATGAAGCTGATGCAGCAAAATGCCAGCTTTAATGATTTTGGCGCTATGCAGTTCATGCAGGCTATTGAGAATAAAGATCCGAACGCAGCTTCTATTAAGCCTAACAGCCTTAATAATCCTGGCGATTATTCCAATGTTAATACCCGTATTCAAGCCGAAATGCCTGTGTACACTGGCGGACAAATTGATGCTTATGTGCGTCAGGCACAAGGCTTGTTAGCGGCGGCGCAAGCGGGTGATGTGGCGGCGCGTCAGCAACTGATGTTTATGGTGTTCCAAGCCTACGAAGGTGTCAACATGGCGGGTTCCTTTGTTGAAGTGGCCGAGCAGGGCGTGAAAGCAGCCGAATCTTTTGTGAAAACAGCAGAAAACCTCACCAATCAAGGGGTGATGGTGAAATCCGAATTGCTCACCGCACGCGTGCATTTGGCGAACGTTGAAGTACAGCGCTCTCAAGCACAAAATCAGCAAGCGGTGGCCTTAGAGCAACTGAAAGTGTTAATGGGCATGGCGTTAGATGCTCCCCTGACTCTTGCGCAAGGTCGAAGTATTGCCGATATTGCCGTGGATGTTGCCACAGCTAAGCAACGCGCCCTAGCGAATAACCCTCAATTACGTGCATTACGCATGCAAACCGAATCTTCTGGCGCAGCGGTAGATGCGGCTAAGTCGGCCTACTTGCCAACAGTGGGTGTGATGGCACGTCAAGATTGGAATGACAGTTCGGTCGCGCTCAATCACAGTAGCTATACCATTGCCGGCGTGATGAATTGGACGATTAGTGATTTTGGTGTCACCCGTGCCAGCGTCGATATGGCACGCTCAACACAGGCAGAGTTGGCAGCGCAACTACGCCATCAAGAACAAGAATTAAATTTCAAGGTTTCTGAAGCCTATAAAAAAATGACCGAAGCCAAACAACGCGCTCAATCTTTAGCCATTAACGTTGAACAGGCCGATGAAGCTCAGCGTCTGGTGCGTCAACGACATGAAGGTGGTGTGGCGACCATTACCGAAGTGCTGGTTTCTGAAACACAATTGTTAAAAGCCAAAGCAGACTTGATTTCAGCACGCCACGACGTGAGTACGCAAAGTGCTATGGTGCGCTTACTGATGGGTGATTTGGAAGAAACCTTATTTTAATTTATTCGACTAATTCGTTTACCCGCTAGGAAAATTTTATGAAACGCATTCCCTTATCTTTACTGTTAGTGGCCGCTTTGGGTTTAACCAACCAGATTGCTTTGGCAACGGAAAGAACCAATGAAGGTAAATTAGCAGCCGTGGTTCAGCAGTCGGTAGCGATGACCGAAGTGGTGCCAGGCTCGGTTGTGCCGGATCAACAGGCGAAAATCGCCTCTCGTTTAATGGGTTACATTCGTAACCTGAACATACAAGTTGGACAAACGGTGAAAGAGGGTGAATTACTTTTTTCCATTGACCCAACAGACATCACCGGTCAAATTCGTCAAGCCCAATCGGGTGTGGCACAAGCGCGAGCTGCCTTAATCGATGCCAAGGCTGACTATGAGCGTTTTACCAATTTGTATAAGCAACAATCGGTGACGCGTCAACAGTTTGAAAAAATGAAACTTCAGTATGAAGTGGCACAGCAAAATCTATCGGCAGCAGAAGCAGGGCTTGAGCAGGCGAAGGGTCAGATGCGCTATGCCGAAGTGAAAGCACCTTTTGATGGCGTGGTGGTGCAAAAGTTGGCCGTAGCAGGTGACTTGGCAGCGCCAGGTAACCCTATCTTAATTTTAGAAAATCGTCAGTTAATGAGCGTGCAAGTGGAAGTTTCTTCAGATTTGTATCGTTTATTGTCTTTAGGTGATCAAGCACAAGTGATTATTGAAGGGCATAACCAACCCTTGAAAGCCAGCATTTCTAACCTTGTCGGTTCGGCCAATCCGATTACCCGTACCCATACTGTGAAGTTATCGCTAACTGGCTCTCCGGTTGTGGTCAACTCAGGTGCTTTTGCACGGGTTGCTTTCCAACGTGGCGAACGCTCGACTTTGTTAGTGCCTGCTAGTGCGGTACAGGTACGTGGTGGCATCACTGGCGTATTTGTTGTCGCAGACGATCAGATAGCCCGTTTCCGTATGGTACGTACCGGATTATCACAGGGTGATAGCATCGAAATTCAGGCTGGCGTGGTTGCCGGCGAGCGCGTGTTGGTGGAAAGTCGTCAAACGGCATTAAACGGTGATCGTATCGTTGGAGGTCAATAATGGCGGTGCAGAATGAAGTCCCGATGAATAGTGCCGGTAAGCTGGCCAAAACCTTTATTCATTCAAAAATTACGGCGATGATTATGCTGGCGATTACGCTGGCAGGGATTATGGCTTTATTGTTGACGCCGCGCGAGTATAACCCGCAAATTGTTGTTCCTGCGGTGAACGTGATTGTCCCTAAGCCGGGCTCATCACCGGTCGAAGTATCGAATATGGTGGTCAAGCCACTTGAAGCTTTGATGAATTCCTTGTCGGGAGTGGATCATACCTTTGGTTATGCCACCAACGATGTGGGTGTGGTTACGGTGCAATTTAAAGTCGGTGAAAACCAAGAAGATTCCTTGGTTAAACTCTACAGCCAACTGATGCACAATCGAGATCGGATTCCACCCGATACCCTAGAGCCCTTGGTTCGCCCTATTAACGTGGACGATGTACCGATTATGACCTTGGCTTTATCGAGCCAGCGATTAGATGCCATGCAGTTGCGTGATGTTGGTATGAAAGTCTTGGAGCAACTGCGCAATGTGCCAGGTGTTTCTTATACCAGTGTTTCGGGTGGTGCGCCTCATACGGTGAATGTATGGCTAGATGCTCAGCGTTTGGCTTTAACCGGTATTACCCTAACGCAAGTTAGTGATATGCTAAAAGGGGTGAATGCCTCTTTGCCCATTGGTGAAGTGGTGAGCAATAACCAAAGTTCGCCGTTACGGGTGTCGGGTTATTTGGGCAGTGCTGCCGAAGTGGGCGACATTATCATTGGTGTTGATCAAGGCAAAGCCATTTATTTAAAAGATGTGGCGACGATTGAAGAAGGTGCGAAAGAAATAGACAGCTATTCACGCATTGGCTTTGGTCCTAGTGAACAGAATCATGTATTAGATGAAACCTTCCCAGCTGTTACCTTGGTTATTGCGAAAAAATCGGGTACGAATGCGGTGGATGTAGCGCAAGCTGTGTTAACGAAATTAGAGCTGCTTAAAACCAGCATGATTCCCGATGACGTGACGGTCACGGTGACGCGTGATGATGGCGAAAAAGCCAATGATGCGGTGAATGTGTTGGTTGAACACTTGCTGATTGCCATTGCGTCGGTGGTGGTGATTCTGGTGATTTTCTTGGGATGGCGCGAAGCGGGTATTGTTACCCTGACTGTACCCTTGATTTTGTTTGTGGTGTTGTTAGTGGGGTTAATTGCCGGTCAAACCATTAATCGAATTACCTTGTTTGCGCTCATTTTGTCGCTCGGTTTGTTAGTCGATGCGGCGATTGTGGTGATCGAGAATATTCACCGTCACATGCACAATGGCATTCCTGCCGATGGCTTGGACAATATGTTTGTCTGTGCTACCAATGAGATTGGTAACCCAACCAATATTGCTACCTTGGCGGTCATTATTGCCTTTATTCCCATGGCGTTTGTGACAGGTATGATGGGGCCGTTTATGGCGCCGATTCCGTTCAACGTGCCTGTGGCGATGATTGCCTCCTTGTTGATTGCTTATATGGTCGTACCCTGGGCAGCGCGCATTTTCTTAACCAAGAAAGCCATGGCTGAAATGGCGAAAATGCAGACGTTGGACCATCATGCAACGCATAAAGAAGACCCATTACAAAAACTCTATGTTAAGGTCATCACACCGATGATTGACAGTCGCACCTATCGCAACCTGTTTTTAGGAGCGGTGGTGACCCTGTTGATGGCAGCAATGATAATGCCAGCATGGCAGTTTGTGCGTGACGAAGGCATGAACGGTCCGCAAAGTGCCTTTGGTGTCGAGCTGAAAATGTTGCCGAATGACAACACCAACACCTTCTTATTGCAAATCGACATGCCTGCAGGCACGGCGTTAGAAGCGACTGATTTGGTTGCACAAGCGGTAATGCGTGAGTTGGCCAGTAACAAAGCGGTGGCGAACTATCAATTGTTTGCCGGTAGTTCTGCTCCGATTGACTTTGCTGCGCTGGTACGTGGTGACATGATTCGCGAAGGGGACAATTTTGCGCAAATTCGGGTAAATTTGGTCAATAAGCACCAGCGTTCTGAATCTTCGCACGAGTTGGCACAGCAGTTAAATACACAACTGGCCGATGTGCGTAGCCAGTTCCCGCGTGCCAAAATTAAAATTTATGAAACGCCACCGGGTCCGCCTGTGCAAGCGCAAATTAACGCCGAACTTTATGGTCCTGACTATGACAAATTGCGTGTCGCTGCCGAGGAAATTACCGACAAGATGCATGATGTGTATGGCATGATTAACATCGACAATTCGGTTATTGCTAACAGCGATACCTATGAAATCACGCTTGACCATGAACGGGCTAACCTAATGGGTGTTGTTCCGGCAAAAGTGGCTAAAATGTTGCGCGATTACGTGTCTGGTTTTAGCATTGGTACGCTGCACCAGGATGATGCGCGTGAGCCGGTGGATATTTTGGTGCGTTTACCGCGAGGTGATCGTACTGTTGCCGAACAGCTGTTGTCTTTACGTGTTACCAGCATGATTGGTGAAGCGGTGCCTTTGTCTGCGCTGGCCACCATTCGTCATGTGACGACAGCAAAACCTATTTACACCAAAGATCAACACCCAGTGGTGTTTGTTGGCGGCGAACTGCTCACATCTAGTCCTGTTTATGCCGTTTTGTCAGCCGACAAATGGTTTGACAATGTGCCACTGGAAAAATCGGGTTTAACCTTCCAAACAGCTAACCTAAACTTTGTTGAAGCCGAAGCCAAGGATGTGACAGAAAACACCATTTTGTGGGGCGGTGAAATGCGCCTGACCCTAGACGTATTCCGTGATATGGGTAGTGCGTTTATTGTTGCCTTGGTATTGATTTACCTGATTCTGGTCGGTTACTACAAATCTTTCATGTTGCCAGTAATTGTGATGGGTGCGATTCCGCTCACCATGATTGGTATCTTCCCGGGTCACTGGTTAACCGATCAAGCCTTTACCGCGACTTCGATGATTGGGGTGATTGCCTTGGCAGGTATCGTGGTGCGTAATTCGTTACTGTTGATCGATTTTATTTTGGATTATCGCGCCCAAGGTCAAGACTTGAAGTCGGCGGTGATTGAAGCGGGTAAAGTGCGTTTCCGTCCGATTTTGTTAACGGCGTTAGCGATTATTTTAGGTTCCGCCATTATGATTACCGACCCGGTATTTGGTGGTTTGGCGGTGTCTTTGATTTTCGGTACTTTTGCTTCGACAGCACTGACGCTGGTGGTGATTCCGTTGGTGTACTACATTTACGAATTTTACCGTGGAAAACGTCAAGAGGCGCGTTTAGCCTTAGCAGTAAAATAAGCGTGCTAAGCGCTTGTTAGGGAAATGAATTTCAGCTATAATTCTGAGTTCCTTTTCCCTAAAACCCCGAATTTTATGTAAAGCGGAAACGCTTTTTGAAAGGAAAAATTGAATGAAAACTTTTGTTGCCAAGCCACTCGAAGTGAAACGCGATTGGTATGTGGTTGATGCTGAAGGTAAAACTCTAGGTCGTTTGGCTGCGGAAATCGCGAGTCGTTTACGCGGTAAGCACAAGCCTATTTACACCCCTCACGTTGACTGTGGTGATTATATTATTGTCATTAACGCTGAAAAAATCGGTGTTACTGGCGCTAAACGTACTGACAAAATGTACTATCGTGTTACCGGTTATGTGGGTAACATGAAATCTGCGTCATTTGAAAAAATGATTGAGCGTTCGCCTGAGCGTGTGCTTGAAATCGCGGTGAAAGGTATGTTGCCAAAAGGTCCGTTAGGTCGTGATATGTACCGTAAATTGAAAGTATTTGCGGGTAGTTCACATCCACATGCTGCACAGCAGCCTATTGCGCTAGATCTGTAAGGAGTTGAAGATTATGGCTATTGAACAGTACTTAGGTACGGGTCGTCGTAAGAGCTCAACTGCACGCGTTTTCTTGCGTCAGGGCTCTGGCAAAATTGTGATTAACGGTCGTTCATTAGAACAACATTTCCCACGTGAAACTGACCACATGATCGTTCGTCAACCATTAGAAGTGACTGCAGCTGCAGATCGTTTTGATGTGATTGTCAACGTTGTGGGTGGTGGTACAACCGGTCAAGCGGGTGCTATCCGTCACGGTCTAGCGCGTGCGTTAGTGGCGTTCAATGAAGAAAATCGTTCTTTGTTACGTGCTAAAGGCTTGTTAACGCGTGATGCGCGTGAAGTCGAACGTAAAAAAGTCGGTTTGCACGGTGCACGTCGTCGTCCTCAGTTCTCGAAACGTTAATTCGTTATCGAAGACAGAAAAAACCCGCCAGTTTGGCGGGTTTTTTTATGTGTTGATTTTTGATAACCTATTGAGCGGTTGTGTTCGCGTCTTGCCATTGTTGTTCAAAGTCAGTTAATGATGCTTTGATGTGATTGAGTAAACGTTGGATATCAACTCGAGTAAATTCAGCATGAACCATCTCCAGTAGCATGTCATCATCGTATATCAGTTGTGTATAATGAAAAACGTTCGTTAAAAACTGAATGATTTCAGTCAGTTCTAGTTGTTCACTGGTTGCGATAACAGCATCATGAACTTTGCAGTCTTCTGCATCGTCAAACAGAAACACATTTATTAGCCAATGGAGTCGCTCACGAGGTGACTCCAGTAGAAAGCGGACGAAATGAATGATAATGGTGATAAATTGAGCGCGACCTTCATCACTATGAAATAGCGCTTCATAGCTTTGCTTGCCATCGATAGGGTTATTAATGATTAAATCAAAGATGGTGGTGGCATGTTTGATGAAATAGTTAGACACAGCGGCCTTAATGCCATGACACAGGGTGATCGCCATTTCTCTTTCAATATCCGACAAATTACCCGACTCTTTCGCTATGGCTAGGGTAAAGTGATGCAACCTGAGGCGATTAAAATGATCATCACGTCGGTCGCCGACTAAGGTTAAGCCGCCATGGCTGGCAAAGGCATAGCCTGTGCCGCGGATGGCTTTAATGGGAAGCGGGGTCGTATCGACTGTTGACCAGCGTTTGCGTAAGCGACTGATCATGGTATTGAGAGCGCCATCGTAACCATGTCCGTCTTTCAAACGAACACTCTTTAGATAATGGGCAATGGTGCTACGAGAGGCTTCTTGATCTGAAAAGGCTAAAAACTCGAGAAAGGCAAATTCAGTACCCGTCAGTTTCAGTTGCTTGCCATTGGGGCTAATCAATAAAGAATCGATTTTAATCAAGCGCCATATATCGCTTCTGTTTGTTTGTGATTGTTCTGCAACAGTCACCTGCTCACAAATTGCCGTCACGCGGTTATGAAATCGTTTCACCACAGCAAGCAGTTCATTAATGTGAACCGGTTTTACCAGAAACACATCAGCACCAGAGTTATAGGCCAGTTCACGTTCTACAGGTTTATCGAGCGAGCTGACGACAACGATGGGAATGAGTTTATCTTGTTCGCGCACTTGGTGTAGTACGCCAAAGCCTGTACCATCGGGAAGTCGCATGTCAATGACCAATAAATCAGGTTTTTCAAACGCCAACTGTTCCCAAAAGCTTTCGATAGTGCCAGCAACATGCACCTTATAGCCTAATTGGCTTAAATGATAAGACAAAATACGCTGATAAACGCTATCGTCTTCCAGAATGAGGATGCTAAATGCCTGATTCTTGGGGTTGTGGCAACTATGTAAAACACCAAATGGTATGATTGCATTATCTGTCATGGTTTTGATTTGCCTTGGTCATTAGCTATGGCCATATGAAGGCTATATAAGCCTGTCCGTCATTGCCAATTCATTTTGCTATATAGACACTCTAATTATAACATACTGAAAAGAGGTGTTTTGCGGTAAAAATATTGTTACCATTTATTACATTAAGTGATGTTATTTAGTATTTGTCTGACCGAAGCTGATTCAGCTTACGTAATCTTTTGTGGTTTGGTTGAAGTAGTTTTTTTGATTCTTATGATTTTTATCTATCTAAAAGATGATCTAGTCGTATTTTTGAAACCTAAAAAGTCGAGCAAAGTACTAATGCCGGATAAAAAAATTCAGTTAAATTTTATTCTGTTACAAATTGTTACACGCTGTCGTTTTGGTATTAAGGGTTTGGCTTTGCCTCTCGTATGGTTGTTTCAGCCGATTATTGTTTCGGTGGATATTCCAACAAGGCTATCTCATGCAATAAGTTATTCAGCAGGTGGATAGGCTCAAGATTGAGTTGTGGGTATTTTTCGGCGATATAGGCGGACATATCATGTTGAATAATGTACTGTCTTAATTGCTGGTAGATGGCAGTGAATATGGCGACCACTTCAGAGCGAGACGGGGCTTGTATCGGTTGAATGTGATGCAAAATGACACCTTGTTCAACACGACTTGTTGGCGTTGATTTCATGGATTGAATCAGCCAGTTAATGCGTTGATTGGGTTTTCCCTGTAAAAATACCGCTAATTGGAACATAATCAGCAAATAAAACGACATGGCTTTGTTGCTGTGCATAAATGCCGAATAGCTGAAGGTTCCCTGGCTTTTTAAAGTTTCAATCCAATGATCACAGACACATTGGGCTTCTTGAAAGCGGTACTGACCTACGGCAATTTCAATGGAGGTGATGAAGGTTAACAGCCATTGACGCATGGTGTCTTGATTTTTGTTTAGTGTTGCGTTTTTGCATGCCATCATCAACTGGTTTAGCATAAAGCGCTTAAAGTGCTGACTGCGTAAGTCTAACGGGAAGCCTTGGTCTGGCGAATGCTGGCAACCGGCTGCTTCAGCGGTTTCTAACAGTAGGTTGGCATTTTGCGTCATTTCGCGCGCAAGGCGCACTCGGTCTGCCTCAGTAACTGGCTGTTGACGATTCATTTCGGCTAAGCGTTTAAAAAAAACGACGAAAAGCTGTTCAGTATAGCGTTGCAGTACGGCCAGTTTATCACTGGTCTCAGCATCCATGTCGGTCATTTTTTTGTCCTAGTTGATGGTTAGACAAATATGCTAGCCGAATGGACGAAAAAATACATTAGTCTTTATTTTGTTACCTTTTATTTCATAAATACCCTTATAGGCTATGCCCATTTTTACGCTATCAGTAAGCAAAGCTGGCTTATTCTGTGTCGTTTAGGATAAAAAACTTCAATAGGCATGGCGGGGTTTGGTCTGTTTTTTCTGAATTAACTGCACGGTTCTAGTCATTGTCTGTATTGGCAGTAGCGAGGTCATTTTAGGCAATAAAAAAACCCAAGCGGTAAGCTTGGGTTTTATCAGCATGGCACAACGCAGTTAGGCTGCTTTGAGCATGGTGTAAAGTTCATCTTTAAGCGCTAGACGTTGCTTTTTCAGATTCTCTAAATCGGCATCACCTGCGTTTTCAACCCCTTCTTCAATGCGAAGAATTTCACGATCTAAGGCATTGTAAGCGTCAAATTGCTTAGCAAAATGCGCATCATTCATTTTTAAAGTGTGAATGACGTCTTTGAATTCTGGAAACTCATTCGCAAGTGATGGGTGGTTTTCAACGATCATAATAACTCCTCATGTTAAGTTTTTAAGTATAGCTGATTGATGATTAAATGAACTTAATCGAAATTAAGAATTGCGTTCATGCTTGGTTTTAAAGTCTGTCAATTGAGTCAAGGCTGCCTCGAAATCATAATTGGCCAGTTTGCGTTGCATGGCTGTAAGGGTTTGTGTTTCTTGCTGTGTGATGAGCGGTTCGGCAAGAAGTGCTTCAATAAGCGTTAAGGCATCGCTGTCTTGATCGTCTAATAATTCACTCAAGTTTGCAAATTCAGCGATTAATCGGCTTGGCGTGGCATCTTTTAGCATGCCTTCTGGTACGACTTGATTGCTGGGTTGGCTAGTGGGTGTGGTTAGCATGTCGGCGAGTGAAGCTTTTAGGTCGTTGACTAAGGGTGTTAATGCCTGTTCGACGGCTTGTAACTGAGCAGTGATGGCTTCTTGATTGATGGGGTTAAGGCAAGCTTGCTCTAAGGCTTTCGCTTGTTGATGAAGCTGTTCCGCTCCGATATTGGCTGCAAGGCCTTTGAGTGTGTGGGCGAGACGTTCCAAGTGCTGTGCGTCGTCGGGCTGAGCCATGGCAGCTTGGAATTGAGTGATAAAGTCGGCTTGTGATTCGACAAATTTAGACAATAGCTTTTGGTAGAAATCCGGCTTGTTCAGGCTATGGCTTAGCCCCAAGGCTTCGTTCAGGTGTGCAGAATAGTCTTGTGTTGACTGCTTCGTTGGTGGCGTGAGTGCCTGAGCATGAGTGATACTCGGCGTAAGGTCTGCAGAAGCTGGGCAAGGACACAACCAGCGTTCTAGCGTTGCATATAAGGCTGCAATGTTAATGGGTTTGGCTATGTGATCATTCATTCCAGCGGCTAGGGCGCGCTCTTTATCGCCACTCATGGCATTGGCGGTCATGGCTAAAATGGGTAGCTGTTGCCACTGGGGTTGTTGTCGAATGCGTTGGCTGGCGGTGTAACCATCCATGATGGGCATTTGTATGTCCATCAATACTAAATCGAATGCGTCTGGATGTTGGGTAAGTTGGTCGAGGGCTTCTTGTCCGTTGTTAGCGAGGCTAACGCGCACTCCAGCATCTTGCAGAATTTCAGTGGCAATTTCTTGATTCAGTTCGTTGTCTTCAACCAATAAAATACGTTTACCTTGAAAAATTTGTCGGCTTTGGTTGCTCAGATGTTGATCGGCCTGTTTAACGTCTATCTGATTGCCTAAAATGGGGTTTAGGCTGTCGAGTAAACTGGATACGGTCACAGGCTTGTTAATCATGCCCTTAATGAGTGGGTAGTTGGCAATGATTTCAGTCATTTCCTCGCGCCCATAGGCAGTTACCATAATAATGGTGGGGTAGTGTTCGAGCTGGAGTTGCTGAATGGCTTGGCTGGTTTCGAGTCCATCTTTTTCGGGCATTTTCCAATCCATTAACACCAGATCGTAGGATTGGTTGCTGATTTTCTCTAATGCGCAGTCACCACTGTCGCAAACCTCTGCTTGCATGCCCAGTTGACGCACAATATCGGCCAAAATTTCGCGTGCGCTGGCGTTGTCATCGACAATTAGGGTGCTCAGGTTGTTGAGTTGACCGTCGATAATGATGCGCTTGGCGCTAGGATTGGCTTGTTTTTGTAGCACAGCGGTGAAGCTAAAGGTGCTACCTTGGTTGGGTTGGCTTTCTACCCAAATGTGACCTTGCATCATGTCAACAAGGTGTTTACAGATCACTAATCCTAGCCCTGTTCCACCATATTGTCGGGTCGTTGAGGTGTCTGCCTGACTAAAGGCTTTGAATAAGCGTTCTTGCTGTTCGGCGGTCATACCAATGCCGCTGTCTTTCACAGCAAAAGTGAGTGATACTTGGTCTTCGGTTTCTTCCTTAACCTGAATATCTACAATGACTTCACCGTGATGGGTAAATTTTACAGCATTACTACCCAGGTTAAGCAAAATTTGACCTAACCGTAAGGGATCGCCAATGAGTGCGTTGGGTAAGTCTGGGGCGCTTGAAAATAACAGTTCAATGCCTTTTTCTTCGGCTTGTAAACCAATGCTGTTAGCCAGATTCTCTAGCACTTCGTCTAGGTAGAAGGGGGTGTGTTCCATCACCATTTTACCGGCTTCAATTTTTGAGAAGTCGAGAATGTCGTTGATGATGCCTAACAAGGATTCTGCTGAGCGATGGACTTTTTCGATGTAATTGTGTTGTTTGGGGGTGAGTTCTGTTTTGAGGGCTAAATAGCTCATGCCAATGATGGCGTTCATTGGGGTGCGAATTTCGTGGCTCATGTTGGCGAGGAAGTCGGATTTGGCTTTGGTGGCTTGTTCGGCGGTTTGGCGAGCTTCTTCGAGGACCAAACGCGATTGAATGCGTTCTTCGGCATCGTGCCAAATACTTAACATTAACGGCTGCTGGTTGACGGTCATCGGGAGCAGGGTCACTTCTTGCCAATATTCAGAGCCGTCGATACGCTGACGTCGCCACTCGAAATGCACTTCTCCTAATTCTTGAGCTTGTTTTAAGTAGTGTTGAGCCAACTCAGCTGAATCTTCACCTTGGGGTTGTTGCTTGGGTGTGAAGGCTAAAGGCGTTTTGCCAATCAGTTCAGCTGGGTCTGTTACGCCGACCATTTCGGCTGCTTTTAGGTTGGCATCAATGATATTAAAGGCTTGATCGAGCCACAGATAGCCTTCATTACTATTGTGCCATAGCGCATTGATTTTGGCTTGAGCTTCTAAGCGCTCGCTGATGTCGCGCAAGCCTGCTACGGCCATCAGCCCCGTTTCTGACTCGACCGGGCTTAAGCTGATTTCTACCGGAAACTCTTTTCCAGATTTGCTCAGTGCATAAAGTTCTAGTCCACGATTTAACATACGTGGTTGTGGGTCTTTAATAAAGGTTTGAAAGTGGGCAGGATGACCATGGCGGTAACGTTGAGGTATTAATACCTCGATAGGTTCACCGATAAGTTCTTCGCGTTGATAACCAAATAGGCGTTCACTTTGTTGATTAATCATGGTGATTTTGCCATGCTCATCGGCAATAATCATCGCATCGGGCGCTGAATCGAGTAGGTCGCGCATTTTTTGTTCTTGGCGTTGATGCTCGGTGACATCGTTGATAATGCAGCAATAATAATCTTGTAACGAACGTTGATCGCCCACTTGCATAAACTGCAGTTGCATCACAAAGTGACTTTGAAGGTATTGGTAACTGGTTTGTGCTTGGCTTTGATGTTCGGCATCGAGTTGGTGCTGTAATTGCAGATAGTGTTCGGCTACTGAATCGGCTAAGATTTCGGTAATCGGTTTGCCAATCAGTGTCTTAGGCGACTGGTTGAGTTGCGTTGCGGCTTGTTGATTAATCAGTTGAACGCTTTGTTGATTATCGATAAGCAGTACTTGAATGGGTAATTGGTCAATGACATTTTGAATGAGTCGTTTAGAATTGCTGAGTTGTTCAAAGCTGGTTTGTTTTTCTTCATTCATGCAAGCCACTTCTAAGGCGACACTGATGCTTTCTGCCGCAGTTAGCAGCCATTCCTCGGTTTGTTTATCAAGCGGGTTAAGACAGAAAAGTTCAATGACCCCTTGTGCTTTTTGGTCATAATACATCGGAATGTGGATGACTTCCTGCGGTGTTAGCCCCAGTAAGCCGGTTAATATTTTCGGGGTTTGATTATCTGCTGGCAGTTTGTGACGCAGTAGGCGATGAGATGCGATGGCTGTTGCTAACAGGCCTTGATCAATCGGTAAGCAAACAGGGTGGTCGTCTGGGTAGCCTTGTTGAGCAAGACGCTCAAAACAATGACGTTGGCGGTCGATATGGTAAATCGCCATCATCGGTGCATCGAGGTGCTGATTGAATAGGTTAAGCGCGATGTTGGCGGTATCCGTTAGGCTGTGAGTGGATTTGAGTGCTGAGTTGAGTTGCGAAAGAATCGATTCGGTAAGGACGCGCTGTTCAATCGATTCATAGAGTGCTTCTAGGTCTTGTGTGCGTGTTTTGACATTCTGTTCAAGATTTTGATTGGATAGGTAGAGTGCTTGCTGAACATCGGTTAAGTTACTGAGGATTTTGCGTGCACGCAAACCAAAACCTATGCCGCTAATTAACAAAGCTAGGGCGCTAACCAGCATGAATAAGGTGGATAACCAGTAGATGTTTTCTAAACGATTGACCTTGTGATAATTGTCGTTGCGTAGGTTGGCAACTAGCTGATTGAGGTGATGTTCGTAGTGCTGTTTGAGTTGGGTGTAGCCTGCACTAACCAAGGTTTCTTTTAACGAACCCCAGGCGTTCTGGTGCATGAGTTCGATAATGCTTGATTCAAATGCCATGACTTGTTCAGCTAATTGCAGTTGTTCATTAATAGTTGGGATCAGTTCTGTCGGTGCTTGGGTAGCGAGTTCGCTTAGACTGTGATTGAGACGGGTTTGGTATTCTTGATAAACGCCTTTATCTAGCGTGCGATTTTCGGCAATGGCAATTTGAATCATGCCTGCGGTTTGATGCAGTGTGTGTAAGGCTTGTTCGGTTTCTGTTTGAACCTTGATGGTGTGTTTTTGTACTTTTTCCAATTGAAACAAGGCGTATTGGCTAAACACAAACAAAATAACAAAAATGACAGCCGAAAGATAAAGCTGACTTAAGCTAATACTGGGTTGTTGGTTGGATTGGGCAGCTTCATCAGCATTATGCATGAGCGTCTTCCTGATAGCGCTGTTGTATGTCCTTAAACTCATCCAGACTGGCATCAAAAATGTCCATGAGACCAGGATCAAAATGTTTGCCGGCGCCTTCGTGAATTGCGGCAGCGGCTTTTTCCACGGGCCAAGCTTCTTTGTAGGGGCGTTTACTGGTTAGGGCATCATAGACATCGGCAAGTGCTGCTAAACGTCCGACAAACGGAATAGCTTCTCCTGTCAAACCATTTGGATAACCACTACCATCCCATTTTTCGTGATGCGTGAGGGCAATGGTGCGTGCATATTGCATAAGAGGATGATTGTGTTCGCCAATAATATCGGCACCAATTTGCGGATGTTGGCGCATTAATGCCCATTCTTCTTCATTTAATGGGCCGGGCTTGAGGATAATTCGGTCGGGGATGCCAATTTTGCCAATGTCATGCATGGGCATAGCGTTAAAAATTAAGTCCGCTTCGTCTTCGGGTACGCCGGCTTTGAGTGCCATGACGCGCGCATAATGGCTCATGCGGATAACGTGTCGTCCCGTTTCGTTGTCTTTGTATTCGGCGGCGCGCCCTAAGCGTTGAATGATTTGCAAACGTGTTTCATGCAATTCTTCGGTTCGTGCTCTCACTTCTTGTTCTAATGCGCGTTGTTGGTTGTGTAGCGCCAAGTGGGTTTTTACTCTGGCCAGCACAATGGCAGGGCTGATGGGTTTGGTGATGTAGTCTACCGCACCCACTGCAAAACCACGGGTTTCATCTTGTGTTTCACTCATGGCGGTGACAAAAATAACGGGAATTTGTGCGTAGCGCGGATCGGCTTTGAGCAGTTCACAGAGGGTGTAACCATCCATGCCCGGCATCATGATGTCGAGCAGAATTAAGTCGGGTGGGTGTTTGTGAATGAGTTTTAAGGCGTTTTCACCACTGGTAGCCAGTCTAACTCGATAATAGGGCGACAATACATCGCGCAGCAAATCTAGATTGAGAGGGGTGTCATCAACAATTAACAGGTTAGCCGTATTATGGGTAGTCATGATAAGCCAGTTCGTAATCTAAATTAGCAATAATTTTATCATGGCAACTGACAAGAGGAGGTATTTTAAAAGTATTAAATTATTTTGGATAAAACAATGCTAGGTAATTGTTGGTAACAATTACCTAGTATGCCCGCCAATAGGGGTTTTAAGATAAATACGCCATAAAGTCTATTTATGAATAGCTTGAATGATGCGTTTTGATCTTAGGAGGCGCTTTCGCGGGCAATAGCACGGTAGCCAATATCGGTACGATAGAAAGCGCCATCGAACTGCACCTGATTTAACGCTCGATAAGCGGCTTGCTGTGCTGAGGAGACAGCGTCTCCCAGTGCGGTAACACATAACACGCGTCCACCACTGGTAACAATTTGCTCGCCTTGTTGGCTTGTACCCGCTTGGAAGACTTTAGCGCCCGTGGCTTCTGCGGCAGCGATGCCATGAATGACATCACCTTTGCGTGGTTCGTCGGGGTAATTAGCGGCAGCCATCACGACACCCACGGCAGCACGACTATCCCAGTCGGCTGTGGTGTTGGCCAAGTTTTCAGCGAGAGCAGCTTCAACCAAATCGACTAAGTCTGATTGTAAGCGCATCATAATCGGTTGGGTTTCTGGGTCACCAAAACGGCAGTTGAATTCGAGCGTTTTCGGATTGCCTTCTGGGTCAATCATACAACCTGCGTATAGAAAGCCGGTGTAAGGTGTGCCTTCGGCTGCCATACCATCCAGTACCGGGCGAATAATGCGTTGCATAATGCGTTCTGCGACGCCATCCGTCACAACGGGTGCAGGCGAATAAGCGCCCATACCACCGGTGTTTGGACCTTTATCGCCATTGTCACGGGCTTTGTGGTCTTGGCTGCTGGCCATTGGTAAAGCGTTTTGACCATCACACATGACAATAAAACTGGCTTCTTCACCGGTTAAGAATTCTTCGACCACCAGACGCGCACCAGCAGAGCCGAATTTGCCGCCTAAAATATCACTGACTGCGGCTTCTGCTTCAGCAAGTGTCATGGCAACAATCACGCCTTTACCAGCTGCTAAGCCATCGGCTTTAAGCACGATGGGCGCACCTTGTTCACGCACGTAGGCGAGTGCTTCGGCTTGTTGTTCGCCGGTGAAAACTTGGTAGAAAGCGGTCGGAATGGCATGACGCGCCATAAAATCTTTGGCAAAAGCCTTGGAGCTTTCTAACTGTGCGGCGGTTTTGGTGGGACCAAAAATGGCTAGACCAGCGGCAAGAAAGGCATCTACCACGCCAGCCGCTAAGGGGGCTTCGGGACCAACCACTGTTAAAGCCACTTGATTGGCTTGCGCAAAATCGACTAAGGCTGGAACATCGGTAGCACTAATGGCGACATTTTCGCATTTGGCTTCTTGTGCAGAACCGGGGTTTCCGGGTGCGACAAAGACGTGAGTCACGCGAGCAGATTGTGCCAATTTCCAAGCAAGGGCGTGTTCACGACCGCCGTTACCAATAACCAAAATATTCATAGTTAACTGATTTCCAAAATTTATTGATTGTCCGGGATAAACTTTAACACCTTGCCATTAATGCAATAGCGTTTACCCGTCGGGGGAGGACCGTCATCGAATACATGTCCTAAATGAATGCCTGAACTGGCACTACGAACTTCGACGCGTTTCATGCCGTGGGTGTTGTCTTCATGATAGGTAATCGAGCCTTCAATCGGATTGAAAAAGCTTGGCCAGCCCGTACCGCTGTTGAACTTGGTGTCTGTGCGGAAAATCGGTGCGCCGGTAATGGGATCAACAAAAGTACCAGGGCGTTTTTCATCCAAATGCGAACCCGTAAAAGGGCGTTCAGTGCCTTGCTCAAAGGCAATACGCTGTTGTTCGGGCGTGAGCAATTGAAAGCCCAGCCATTGCCAAAAACGCGGTTTATCGCCTTCATAACCCGTGTAGCGCGTCACTTCTTTGCCGTCGTTAAACAGCACAATCGTCGGTGTGGCGAATAAGGGTTTTTCGAGCGTCAAACCTGCTGGTGCTTTGGCATCAGCGATTTCACGAATAGGCAAATCGGCACGCCAGTCATTCATAATATCGCGTTTGAATTGGGCGCAGAAAGCACAATCAGGCGCGGTAAACACGATCAATTGTCGATTGTCATTCATGATGGGTTTCTCCTTAGCGCAAGCAGTTAGCGATAATAAGAAAAGGAATACTAAGGCGAACTTTCTTAACATGGTTCAACTCCTCTCCTTTCCCCTCACTATCAATGACGGAAATGACGCATACCCGTGAACACCATTGCCATGCCGTGTTCATTAGCGGCATCAATCACTTCTTGGTCACGCATTGAGCCACCAGGTTGAATGATACAGCTAATACCGACCGAGGCAGCATTGTCGATACCATCGCGGAACGGGAAGAAAGCATCAGAAGCCATCACCGCACCTTTCACTTCCAAGCCAGCGTGTTCGGCTTTAATGGCGGCAATACGCGCTGAGTTGACACGGCTCATTTGACCGGCGCCGACACCAATGGTTTGACGGTTTTTTGCATACACAATGGCATTGGATTTAACGTATTTGGCTACTTTCCACGCAAAAATGAGGTCGTGCATTTCAGCTTCGGTCGGCACGCGTTGGGTGACGATTTTCACGTCGCTGCTGCTAATCATGCCCATATCGGCTGACTGCACTAATAAGCCACCATTCACACGTTTGTAGTCGAGGAAGCTGGCGCGTTGATCAGGGAAGGCACCGCAAGACATGACGCGTACGTTGGGTTTGCTGGCTGAAATCGCCAAAGCTTCTTCGCTAACGCTGGGGGCAATAATCACTTCAACAAACTGACGACTGATAATCGCTTGCATGGTCGTCGCATCTAACGGACGGTTAAAGGCAATAATGCCACCGAATGCTGATTCAGGGTCGGTTGCGTAAGCCAGATCATAGGCTTTACCAATACCATCTTCGCTGACAGAAACACCACAAGGATTGGCGTGTTTAACGATGACACAAGCTGGCTTAACAAACGACTTCACACATTCTAATGCCGCATCGGTATCGGCAATGTTGTTATAAGACAACTCTTTACCCTGCAGCTGACGTGCGGTAGCGATGCTGGCTTCTTTGGCGTTGCGTTCAACATAAAAAGCAGCTTTTTGATGCGGGTTTTCACCGTAACGTAATTCTTGGGCTTTCACCAATTGGGTATTAAAAGTGCGAGGGAAGTCGAGTGGTTGCTCGAAAGTGCCTTCACCCAAGCGTGAACCAAAGTAGTTGGCAATGGCACCATCGTAACGAGCGGTAGTTTCGTAGGTCTTAATGGCTAAGTCAAAACGTGTGGCATGAGAAAGCTGACCTTGGTTGGCGTTCAGTTCTTCTAAAACACGACCGTAATCGGCAATATCGGTAATGACAGCCACATCGGCATGGTTTTTAGCTGCGGCACGCAACATGGTCGGACCACCAATATCGATGTTTTCAATGGCATCTTCTAAAGTGCAATCGGCTTTAGCAATGGTTGCTTCGAACGGATAGAGGTTAACCACTAATAAGTCAATTGGCTTAATGCCATGCTCAGCCATAATGGCATCGTCGGTACCGCGACGACCTAACAAGCCACCATGTACTTTAGGGTGTAGGGTTTTGACACGACCATCCATCATTTCGGGGAAACCGGTGTAGCTAGACACTTCGGTGACGGGAATGCCCGCTTCTTGAATGGCTTTGTAAGTGCCACCTGTTGATAGCAGTTCGATGCCTAGGGTGTTTAGGTTGCGGGCAAAATCGATGAGGCCAGTTTTGTCGGAAACACTCAAAAGGGCGCGACGAACAGGTTTAAGCATGGGGGGCTTCTCCAGATGAAGAGGTTTCTAATAAGGGTGGCGTAATGCCATATTGTTTCAATTTTTTATTCAGGGTATTTCGATTGATACCTAACCAACGTGCCGACATGCTTTGGTTGTGTCCGGTTCGGCGCATGACAAAGTCTAACAAGCCACGCTCCATTTCTTGCGTCATGATGGCGTGCAGGTTGCTGGGAATTTCGCCATCTAAGGTAGCAAAATAATGCTCCAACACGGATTGAACAGACTGATGTAAACTGTGTGGCGTAGACATGCGTGGTTGGGTGTCGTAGAGTTAATACTAAGGGTTATTTTAATCGAAACGGCGGTTAAAGTTAAGGAATCTCTGAAAATAGCAAAGGCTTAAGGAGTATCTATGTTGGAATGGTTGTGGAAAAGTCGCTCGTCTAAATTGTTATCGTCAGATGAAGTGGCAAAGCTGGCCGGGGTTGCAGTGGAATTGGTTGGTCATCCTCATCAGCGCTGGTCGGGTGAGCGTTCCTTATTGGATGCCTTAGACAAAGCGGATGCGCCGGTAAGATCCAGTTGTCGTAGTGGTAATTGTGGTGCGTGTTTGGCGTATTTGGAGTCGGGTGAGGTGGGTTACACCAAAGAAACGAGTTTTCCGTTGGAGTCAGGGGAAATTCTGATGTGCTCTTGTGTGCCTTTAACGCCCATTCGCATTCGTTTACCGGAAAAACCTGTCGGTGCGCGTCGTCGTAAAAAGTAAGGTGAAGTGATGCAACAAAAAAGCCGACACTGGGTCGGCTTTTCCATGACTAAAAATTCCGTGGAATTATTTAGCAACCATCGCTTTTACACGTGCGTTCAAACGGCTTTTCATACGAGCCGCTTTGTTACGGTGAATGATGTCTTTACGAGCAATGGTATCGATCTGAGCTTGCGCAGTGCGGAAAGCCGTCATTGCTGCAGCGTGATCACCTGTAGCAATCGCTTCTAAGGTGCGACGCACTAAAGTTTTAGTTTTAGATTTTTGAGCAACGTTGCTTAAACGATTACGTTCTGCAATCAGTACGCGTTTTTTGGCTGATACGATATTGGCCATGTTTTTTTCCTTTGAAATTGGGTAATCCGTAGACGCTTGCAATCCATCAATAAGGAAGAGATAAAATGCAAAAGAAGTATTATGCCAATGAAAGCCATTTTGGTCAAGGTTGATCAGGCTAAAACATAGGTATTACTCGAAAATTTAGGACGTTTCCGTTACAATCATGCTTTGATTGTCAAAAGCATTAGTGGATTTGATTATGGTTATTTGGGCATGGTTGGGTGCGATTTTAATTGGTTTGAGTTTGGGCTTACTGGGTTCGGGTGGCTCGATTCTCACCGTGCCTGTACTGGTATATTTAGTTGGTCAGGATGAAAAAGTCGCTTTTGCCGGTTCCTTGGCGATTGTTGGCTTGATTAGCTTGGTCAGTGCCATTGCTTATGCGCGCAAAGATCAGGTCGATTGGCGCAGTGCGATGTTTTTTGGCCTTCCCGGCATGGTGGGAGCGGTGCTAGGTGCTTACTTCGCACGCTATATTCCTTCATGGATGCAAATGCTGTTGTTTGCTGCCTTATTGCTGGTGGCTGCTTGGTTGATGTTTCGTCCCATAAATTTAGATGATGCACCCACTGAGCCGCGTGCGTTTTGGAAGGTGGGGCTGGATGGATTAATTGTCGGTGCGCTGACAGGTTTAGTCGGTGTCGGTGGTGGTTTCTTAATTATTCCAGCTTTGGTGTTGTTGGGTGGTTTATCGATGAACGTTGCCGTTGGCACTTCATTGGTGATTATTACCATGAAATCAGCCAGTGGTTTTTGGGAATACCTACATGTGCTGGAAGATTTGAATTTATCGTTGGATTGGGGCTTAATTGGCTTGTTTGCGGTATTGGGTATTGCGGGTGCTCAAGTCGGACAAAAGTTAAATAGCCGTTTGCCTCAGGTCTTGCTGCGACGTTTGTTTGCTGTGTTTTTATTATGCATGGGCGCCTTTATTGCATGGCGCAACCTTCCACAACTGCTATCAGGAGTATAGTTTAATGAAAACGATGATTGGATTAACAAGCGTTTTACTCATGTCGTCACCATTGCTGGCACAAGCATCAGAAGTGGATGTGATGAAAAAAGCGGTGTTTGCTGGCACGACAGGTGTCGCTGATGCGATGCAAACGGGTGTGGCTGAACTCTTGCTGCAACGTAAGTGGCAAGCTAATGCACAAGGTCAGTTAAGCGAAGCTAAGTGCGGTGTCGTGCCCTACAAAACCGATGTGGTTGATTTGAATGGCGATGGCAATAAAGAAGTCATGCTGTTAGTGGGTAACGAGTGTAGCTCGGGCAAAATTGGGCAAACGCTTTATTTGTTTAATCAGGCGAGTGATGGCAAAGTTCAACGTCAGTTGGGTTTTTCGGCCAGTGGTTACCGAGTGTTAAAGCCGAAAAGTGAAGGCGCATGGCCAGACTTGCTGTTCTTCGGCACAGGCGATTGTCAACCTGTATGGCGCTATCAGCAAGCAACGGGTCGTTATAACTTCAACCATTTGTACGAGGCTAAACCTCAAGCTTGTATGGTTGGACAAATGCAAGTTCATGAGCAGAAATAATGCCTATGTTTTGCCCAAATCACTGTTAAAAGTGGTGGGCAAGGCGGTTGTTCAGCATCAGATGATCCAAGCCGGTGATCGGGTGCTGCTGGGTTTGTCGGGAGGTAAAGACTCGCTGACCCTGCTGCTGGTGTTGAAACATTTGCAGCGGCATGCGCCCATTTCATTTGAGTTGGCTGCCTGTACAGTGGATCCCGAGATTCCTGGTTTTGATCCTTCTCCCTTGGCTACTTTTTTAGCCGAGTTAGATATTCCTTACTTTTATGAAAGTCATGGCATTATGACGCAAGCAGAGTCTTCGATGCAGGGAGACTCTTTTTGTTCTTTCTGTGCGCGCATGAAACGTGGCATTTTATATTCGGTGGCGCGGCGCGAGGGCTATGGTGTGTTGGCATTGGGTCAACATTTGGATGACATGGCAGAGAGTCTGTTTATGTCGATTATGTACCAAGGCAAACTGCAGACGATGAAAGCCAATTATGTTATCGATGCCGGTGACTTAAGGGTCATCCGCCCCTTAATGTCAGTGCGCGAATCGCAAACGCGTGCTTTTGCCGAATCGGCCGATTTACCCGTTATTAAAGATAATTGTCCTGCCTGTTTTAGTAAGCCCCAGCAACGACAACGCATGAAAGAACTCTTGCATGCTGAGTCGCAACTAAATCCTCAGTTGTTTGCCAATATTCAAGCAGCCATGGCACCCTTAATGGCAGATCGTGGAAGACCATTGTGAGTCAACAAGCTAAAGCTAAATGGTTTGTGCGCCTCTTGACTGGGCTCAGTCGCCTGCCTTTGCCCATGGTGCATGGATTGGGATGGGTATTAGGTCATTTATATCTTGTATTCCCTTCACGAGATAGACGTGTTACCTGGAAGAATTTGTCGATCGCCTTTCCTACGATGAGTCCTTGGCAGCGTTTTAACCTGATGCGATTGTTCTTTGTCGAGTTGGGTAAAACTGCTTGTGAGCTGGGTTGGATGTGGGTAGCAAAACCCGAAGCATTGTTTGCTCAGATTAAGCAGGTTAAAGGGCTACATTTGATGGAGCAAGCTTTGTCGCAACAGAAAGGCGTGTTGTTGCTGACACCGCATTTTGGCGCTTGGGAATTGGCGGGTTTATTTTGGGCCTCTACGCAGGGTATGGCCAGTCTTTACCAACCTTCCGATTATGCCGAAATAGAAGACTTTGTAAGAGGGGCTCGTCAACGAACGGGGGCTAGGTTAGTGCCGACAGACATTTCAGGTGTGCGTGCTTTGTTGTCAACACTCAAGCAAAATCAAATTGCCGGCATTTTACCCGATCAAGACCCTGGTGATAATGGGGGTGAATATGCGCCTTTCTTCGGCTTGCCCGCTTACACCATGGTGCTGACTGGTCGCTTGGCGAGTAAAAGTCAGGCGCCTGTGTTGTTTACCTGGGCAGAGCGTTTGTCTTGGGGACGAGGCTATTGTTTGCATGTGCTGCCAGCAAGTGAAGCCATCGCAAGCGCAGATTTAATTGAGTCGGCACGCGCTATGAATGCCGATATTGCCCAGTATGTTGCCCGTTGTCCGCAACAATATATTTGGAATTATAAGCGCTGGAAGCGACAAGCCGATGGAAGTGATGTGTATGACTGATCGATTAGTCGTTGTTAAGAGGATATGTTGTGTCGGATAACCAAAACCCTTGGGATCAACGCTTTGCCAGCGTGAGCGGATTTATGTATGGTGAACAACCGAATGTCTGGATTGCCAGTCAGTTACCGGTTTTAGCAAAAGATGCTGCAGTGCTGGCTATTGCCGATGGTGAAGGACGTAATAGCGTCTGGTTGGCGCAACAAGGGTATCGAGTTAGTAACTGGGATTACTCTACCGTGGGCTTAAGCAAAACCCAAGAGTTAGCGCAACGCGCTGGGGTGTTGGTGGATACACAACGTGTGGATTTGATTGCCGATGACTTGCCTCATCAGCAGTTTGATGCGCTGGTAGCCAGTTTCTTTCATATTCCCAAATCGGCTCAAGGTTTGTGTTGGCAACGCTTGTTTGATCGTTTGAAGCCCAATGGGGTGCTAGTGGTTCAGGTGTTCGATGAATCACAATTGCCACTCACCAGTGGCGGTCCAAAATCGATTGACTTGCTTTATGATTTATCCCTTTGGCAAAGTCTGTTAGTAGATTGGCAAGTTGAAGTGTGTGAACGAGCCGAAGTGTGTTTAGATGAGGGTAGTCATCATCAAGGATTGGCTCGAGTAATCAATATTAAAGCGGTTAAACCGACCGAGGAACTTTCATGAATATTCGTCAATTATGGCAATCAGAATTGGCTGCTGCTGCGCAAGTCTTGCAAGCGATTCAGCAAGATACTGAGTTGTTGAATGGGTTTGAGCAGTGGGTTATGTTGTGTGAAAACACCTTACGTGCGGGCAATAAACTGATGTTTATCGGCAATGGTGGTAGTGCTGCCGATGCACAGCACCTAGCTGCTGAGTTGGTCGTTAGGTTTAAGCTGAACCGCAAAGGGCTGCCGGCTTTGGCGTTAACGGTTGACTCTTCGGCATTGACGGCCATTGGTAACGATTTTGGTTTTGATCAGTTGTTTTCCCGTCAAGTTGAAGCCTTGGGTCAGCAGGGCGATGTGTTGATTGCACTGTCTACCAGTGGCAATTCCGAGAATATTTTGAAAGCCGTTCCGGTTGCCCAAGCCATGGGGATTCGGGTGATAGCCATGACTGGCGCCACGGGTGGCAATCTCGCGACACTAGCGGATCAGTGCCTGTGTATGCCCAGTACTGATACGCCTCGTATTCAAGAAGCGCATACGCTGTTGGGACACATGCTGTGTGATTTGTTGGAACAGCGTTTGTCTGCTAGTAGTTAATGCGATTTAATGCTATTATTATCTTCGATCATCAGGGTTATTAAACAAGTAAAATTAATCCTCAACAGTAAATAAAAAGATAATTGTATGATCCAATCAAACGAACTGATGCAGTTTGCCGAAGAAGCCACAGCAATTGAAGAAGTTTCTCTTGCTCCTTGGCGTGTGTTGGTGGTGGATGATGATGGCGAAGTTCACCAAGCTACGCGCTACGCATTAGAGGGTTCACGCTTATTGGGGCGAACAGTTAGCCTGATTCATGCCTACAGCGCTGCCGAGGCAGAGCAGTTATTGCGTCAAACCCCAGACATTGCAGTGGTGTTGTTAGACGTGGTGATGGAATCTGATGACAGTGGCTTGTGTTTAATTGATCTGATTCGTGGCGAACTTGACCGTCAAAGTTTGCGCATTATCTTACGTACGGGGCAGCCAGGTACAGCGCCAGAATCAACGCTGGTAGCCCGTTACGACATTCATGATTACATGCTTAAAACCGACGTTAGTCGGGAAAGATTGGTAACCAGTCTCACCACTGCGGTGCGTACTTATGAACAAATGGCGAACTTGGCGTTGATGGAGCGTCAATTGGCCTCGGCAGTGCGCGCTGTGGATCGTTGCTTAGATTTACATACCCCTGAAGCCTTTGCACAATTCTATGCTCAGCAGTTAACCAATATTTATCACTTATCACCCGTGATGGCATTTTTTTGGTCGTTGAACTCGCCCGACAAGGCGCAGTTAGTGGCCAGTCAAGAGGCGCACCAAGCCAGTATGGGGCAGACATTAGATCAGTTAGCCGATCAAGAACTGGCAAATTACGTGCGTCAACTGACGTCTGTTGCAGCGAATGATCTACCTGCTGACTGTTTGATGCTGAGTTCGGCTCAGCACAAGTTACTGGTCATCTTGGCTGATGAGCCTCAAGCTCATCACGTGTTGACAAGCAGTTGGCAGGTGTTTCATTCCCTAATGGGTGTGTGCTTCAAACACGTTTGCTAATCAGGTCTGATTATGGAGCAAGCAAGCGCGATGTCGCCGGGATTAACTTGGTGGCGTTCGTTACGCTTCAGATTTTTGCTGATGCTCCTCTCTGTGATGATTGGCTTTTATCTATGGGTCGATTATAACGTTTCCTCCGTGCTTAAAGATGTCGCACTTGAACACACCAGAAGTAGCGTTCATTTAACTTCCGAAACCTTGAACCTAGCTATCACGCCGCAC
Organism: uncultured Francisella sp.; assembly: GCA_964519885.1. Taxonomy (GTDB): domain Bacteria; phylum Pseudomonadota; class Gammaproteobacteria; order Thiomicrospirales; family Thiomicrospiraceae. The sequence continues at coordinate 29,173 of CAZFLX010000004.1, forward strand.
ACCACGCTCAGTGGTATTCGCGGTTTATCCGATTACTTTACCGAGTTACTGAACTATGATGGCAGTGGTTTGGTTTATATTGGTTTGTATGATGAGCATCGCGTTTTAATCGCTGGTGCTGGCTTAGAGGCCTATCGAGAAGTGGATGCCGCATTACCGATGGACGAGCAAATTGCTCAAGGTTTGGTTCATGTTCGCCAACCCATCTTAATTTTGAATAGTCAGGTAGGTGAATTGCGCTACGGGCTTTCTTTGGTTGATTTCGATCAAAATGTTCATCTGATTCATCAAAACAACCTCTGGTTTTTACTCTTGTCGGTATTTTTGGCGGTAGTGGTGTTGCTGGCTTTTTTTGTCAGACTCAATCAACGCTTTTCTCGCTTATTGTCCACCAGTCAGTCTATTGCTAAAGGCAATTATCAAGAGCGGCTTCCTCTCGAGCAGCCAGATGAGTTGACGCAATTAGCGCATCATGTCAATGCCATCGCTGATGCGGTGGCTTCGAGGATTCAAGCCTTAGAATCGAGCCAGTCAGAAATTGAACAACTCAACAGTGAGCTTGAAAAAAGAGTGGCCGAAAGAACCAAAGCCTTAAGCGAAGCCTTAACCCGGCTCGAAGATACCCAGCACCACTTGATTCACGCAGAAAAATTAGCCAGTTTGGGTGCCTTGGTAGCTGGCGTGTCGCATGAGTTGAATACGCCCGTCGGCAATGCCTTAACCGTCATCACCACGCTGGCAGACAAACAACAAGATTTTAATCAAGTCTTAGCTCAAGGCAGTTTACGTAAATCGGATTTGGAAACCTTTGTTGCGAATGTGCAAGAGGCACAAAGCCTCACCAGTCGTAACCTGCGTAAAGCAGCCGATCTGATTCAAAGTTTCAAACAGGTTGCGATAGACCAAACCAGCTATCAGCGTCGCCATTTTAATTTACTGGCCACCGTTGAAGAAGTCTTAATGACCATTCAGCCGATGTTGCGACCGGTAAACGTACAAATTGTCACCGACATTGCACCAGATATTAATTTGAATGGTTTTCCCGGTCCTTTAGGTCAGGTGATTACCAATTTGATTGCCAACGCCTTAACCCATGCTTTTGATGAAGCGAGTTCGGCGCCACTGATTCGCATTCTGGCTTATCCCAGCGATAATCTCGCATGGTTATGTTTAGAAGTTGAAGACAATGGTAAGGGTATTGCACCAGAACATATTAAAAAAGTTTTTGATCCATTTTTTACTACACGGCTCGGTAAAGGGGGCAGTGGTTTAGGATTGCATATTGTGCACAACTTAGTTACCGGCATTTTGGGCGGCAGAATTGTCATTGATAGTGAGTTAATGCGGGGCACCAAATTCATTATGAAATTACCTAAAGAAGCCCCCAATGCGGATGCAATGGCGTTATGAGCACTAAACCTTGGTGGCGGCCCATTTTGGGTTCGGGATTGCTGTTATGCTCTGCCAGCTCACACGCCGAATGGAATGGATTTGCGACACTTGGCGGAGCTTGGTTTTCTAATGCCAATGCCGACTATGTTTACAATAATCTTTCTACCGGTTCAGGTCATAGCTATAACCCAGATTTGGGTTTAGATTCAAAATTAGGCCTTCAGTGGACTGACAAGTGGCATGAGTCGGTTAGGGTTAACGCACAAGCCTTGGTTGCTCGTAATTCAGTCAATGAATTTTCACCAAACATTACCCTAGCTAATCTTGCTTTCGACTTGAGTGACCGTGTTTCCTTAACCTTGGGGCGGACACAAAACCCCAATTTCATTTATTCAGACCACCGACACATTAATTACGCCTTGCCTTGGGTGCGTCCTCCCAGCGAAGTCTATGGCGTCACCAGTATTTTCAATTATGATGGCGTGCAAGCAACGATTGAATTAGCAAGACATCATACTCAAGCCACCAAGCTTGTGGTGGGGGCGGCTCAGGCAGAAAATCATTATTCTTTTGACGCTGGGCATAGTCAAAATAGTTTAAAAGCAACCGAGATGATCTATGCCAGCTTGTCTCGTCAGTCTTATCGTTGGTTGTTTAAGCTGAGCGTGGAAACAGGACGATTATCGACGGATAATATGATGCTGTCACAAGCCTTGGATAACATTGCGCTGACTAATGCGGGCTTATCGCAACGCTTATCGTTAGACCACAAGCCTTATTACTTGGTAGCACTGGGCATGAAGTATGATACAGATGACCATGTATTGATTGCTGAATTGGCCCATCGAAAATTATCGGCTTATTTCGGTCAGCGAACGGGTGCTTACCTTACCTATGGTCGGCGTTTGAATGATTGGATGCCCTATATTACCTTGGCCAGAACGCAAACAGCCTTGGACAATGACGCTGACCCAATTGCACAGAAATTGTTCACCAGTGCTAGAGATGCGTCGACTTCTGTTGCGCTGGGTGCTTCGGTTGAGCTGAACGCACAGATGACGTTAAAAGCCGAAACCAAATGGTTAAAGCCCGATGCCAATAGTGGTTGGACTTATGCCAATTATCAACCGGGTTATGATTTATCTCGCCCCGGAGAAGATTGGTTGTTCAGTATTGCCGTCAGTACGGTGTTCTAGCATGGTTTCGATGAAGCTGTTTTGGTTGAGTGTGTTCTGCTTCCTGTGGTCGCCGATGTTACAGGCCGCCTCTTGGCAGGTCGTTACCCATAAAGAGAGTTTGATTCAGCCGCTGACCACGTCCGAAGTTAAGTATCTTTTCACTGAAGGGCGTGTGCAAGGTTATGCGCCAGAATTGATTGATTTAGCTGAAGAGAGTTTACGGGCCAGTTTTTACCAAACCGTGTTGAATATTTCATTGAATCGTTGGCGCGCCAACTGGGCAAAACGGGTGTTTGCTGGCACGCAACAACTTCCGAAACAGTTAACCCTAGACTATGTGATGCAGTATTTAGCCACCAACCCGAATGCGGTTGCCTATTTACCCGACTATGTGATCTTGCCGGTAACGCTTAAGGTGATTTACTGTGATCCCCGAGAAATTCCGGTGATGGGTCAGCAGACCTGTCCCACCGAGTTATTAAGGATAAAGCAACTGCGCAATCAAGAATGAGTTGAAGCCCAATGTGTGATCGGGCATTTAGTGATTGCGATTAACCGATAATTTGGCTAAGTCGATTAAAGCGGTTTTATAGTCACTGTCGGGCAGCACTGCCAAGGCAGCGATGGCACGATCTACGGCATCTTCTGCGGCTTGTTTGGTATCATTTAAGGCATTGGTTTTATGAATGATGGCGGTAATTTCACTCAGATTGTCTGTGTTGCCTTGTTCGATGGCCTGTCGTATGAGTGCTTGTTCTGCACTGTCTGAACGCGCCAAGGCCAGAATGAGTGGTAGCGTAGGTTTCCCTTCAGCCAAATCTTTTCCCAGAGTTTTCCCTAGCTCGGTCTCGTCAGCCGCATAGTCGAGCACATCATCAATCAGTTGGTAGGCGTTGCCTAACTCTTTACCATAGGTGCTTAAGGCCTGTTCAACGGCTAATGGCTGGTTTGCCAACACCGCACCGAGTTGTGCGCTGGCCTCAAACAATTTGGCTGTTTTACGATAAATGACCTGAAAATAACGTTCACTGTCCGTATCTGCATCGTGACAATTAAGCAGCTGCAACACTTCGCCTGCTGCAATGATATTAGTGGTCTCAGCCATCAGCGATAGGATGCGTAAATTCTGCGGTTCAACCATCAGTTGAAATGAGCGTGAATATAAGAAATCACCTACTAAAACGCTTGCCGCATTACCCCAATTGGCATTAGCAGTGGCTTGACCACGACGGGTATCGGCTTCATCGACAACATCGTCATGTAATAAGGTGGAGGTGTGGATAAACTCAACCACAGCCGCCATGGTGTGGTGATGAACCCCCTCATAGCCGCAAGCCTTGGCAGCTAACAACACGATTAACGGACGCACGCGTTTACCACCACTTTGAATAATGTGATGACCGATTTGGTTGATTAAAGCCACATCTGAACTTAAACGACTCAAAATCAGTTGGTCGGTCGCTTTAAGATCTTCGCTAACGCAGGCGCGTATCTGATTAATGCTCATAAGTTGAGGGTGTTTTAGTGTCCATAGCCGGCTATTGTAACTAAAAGGCTATTCATGGGTCTATGGTGTCGGTTCATCTTTCGACGTTTTTCGCTGTCGTCTTTTCCACAACCAGTAGCCAGCAGTTCCAGTAATCAGTAAACTAGCCGCGATCCAAGCACCGGTTTCACTTTGATCTGCCAGCCAACCTAAAGCAAAACCAGGAGCTAGATAGGCAGGAGCCCAAATCATGGCGGAAACGACATTCCAGGCGGTAAATTTTTTCTGCGTCATGCCCAAAATACCCGCTAATACAGGGATGGTGGCGCGTAAAGGACCGAAAAATCGACCAATGAGAATGGAGATTCCACCCCAACGAGTGAAAAAGGCTTCGCCATGATCCACCCATTCGGGATGTTTGCTCAATGGCCACATGTTCAAAATAGCATAGCGGTAGTGTTTGCCAATCCAGAAACTCAAGCCATCACCGACCACCGCACCGACAATGCACCAGAAGATGACCAACCAAGGATCGAGTACATTAGTAGCAATTAAGCCGCCCAGCATCAGCATAAAAGGCAAGCCAGGAACGATAATCCCCAAAATAACCATCGACTCAACAAATGCAATCAAAAAAATGACCCACCAAGCATGTGCTTGGTTGCTGATGACCCACTGATTGATGATGTCGATGTATTCGGTCATTGGGTGTGTCTAGCCACGTTTGAATTGGCGAATTAACTGATCAAATTTTTGCGCATCGGGGCTATCGTTCAACTCTTTACTCAGCAAACGACGGCTTTTTTTGGCATCCTCAATGATTTTATCAATCGCTTGAATCATAAAAAAACCATAACTGTTTTCGTTCATGCTGGTAAAGTCGCGTTGTTGAGCATACCAAAGGTTTTTCAATTTCGGTTCTTTACCCATTTTCTGTATTAAATGTTCCAGCAATAGATTGGTATTGGCTAAACGCTTAGGAATGGGGTAAATATTGAAGTTAGCCCCTTGGTAAGCATCATACTCCATGATCATCAGTTCGCTAACACGAGCCAAATCATCCATGCCGCGTTCTTTTACCAAGCGCAGTCCTTCGGTTAGGCGGTCGCGCTCGATCACAGGATGGCGGTCAACCCATTTTAGAAAGGTAAGTAACCAGTTTTGACGCTCGTAGTAACGATTGTAACCCACCGCCCAAGGGTAAAGCTGTAAGTTAGAAAAGACTTCTTCTTTTTCGGTGCGTAACACATCTGGGGTTTGCCAGCCCACCGTATCGTTGGTGTTCAGCGCGCAGCTGATACCCGATGAAAAAGCCTTGCTGGCGGTAATCGATTGAATGTAAACACGGCTTTGTTTTTCATTCACTAATGCGGTTACCTTGCCTTGTCCGTAGGCATCATCGTCGATATTGATGGCAGGCATATCTATCCAGACGCGATCGCCCGTTGCAGGCGTGTAGGCAAAAGCATGAGTGGTTATAAGCAGTAATAAAGCGCTTATGCTGGCACGAATGGTTTTTTGTTGCATGATTTTACCTGCATTCCATAATGATTGACCTTGAGCAGGTTACAATAATGCACAACGCATTAAGGCGCAAGCTGTTAGCAAACAAAAATAATTAGGGAAGTATATGGACAAGGGTTTGGCCAGTTGTAGTCGGGGATTGGCACCACTATTAGCGGATGAGTTACGCGCGCTCGGATTAGAAGTCAAGGAAGCCCCGCATGGCGTTTGGTTTTGGGGTGGTTTGTCTGCTGCCTACAAAGCGGTTTTGTGGTCACGTTTGGCCAGTCGTATTATGCTGGTGCTGTGTGAAGGTGAAGTCTTGTCTGAACCCGATATGAAAGCGCTGGTGAGTGAGATTGATTGGTCGCGGTGGTTAAGGCCAACGGGTCGTATTGCTATTGAGTTTCACGGTAAATTGCCTTTTGTGCGTAATACCCAATTTGGTGAACAGAAGGTTAAGGATTATATTGCTGACTGGTTTCGTGAGCAGCACGGCGAGCGTCCCTCGGTGGATACGGAACAGCCCGATGTGCGTTTGCAAGCTTGGGCGGATCATGGTCGCTTTTCGCTTACGGTCGATATGTCAGGTTATGGTTTGCACGCTCGTGGTTATCGTATTGAAGCGGGTGCCGCACCAATGCGTGAAACCTTGGCAGCCGGTTTGTTGATGAAATCGGCTTGGCTTGATACGGCAGCGCAAGGCGGCACTTTGCTTGATCCTATGTGTGGTAGTGGTACGCTACTGATTGAAGGTGCATGGATGGCAGCGGATGTGGCGCCAGGTCTCATGAAAGCCGATAAAATGGGTTTCAGTCGCCATCTCTGTTTTGATCAAGACCTATGGGCAGGCTTGGTCGAGGAAGCTAAAACACGCAAAGCAGCGGGATTGAAAAATCTACCCAAATTAATTGGGTTTGACTTGAATCAATGGGTATTGCAAAAAGCCATGGATAACGCTTATCGCGCTGGTGTCGGTGAGGCGATTCATTTTGAAGCCTTGCCGTTAGGAAAGTGGCATAATCCTGGTTGGAAACAGGGATTGATTATCACCAATCCGCCGTATGGCGAACGTTTGGGTGATGAAGCCTCGCTGAAACCGGTTTATCAGCAATTAGGGCAAGTATTATTGCAAGAATGTGTCGATTGGCAAGCAGCGATTTACACCAGCAATGAAACCCTAGGTCATTGGTTGGGCTTGCGTGCGGAAAAAATGCACGCTTTTGCTAATGGTCCATTGGAAGGTAAATTATTGCGCCTAACCATTAACGAACAGGCGGTGAAGGTTACGCCAATCAACATCGGCTTGAACTTGGTGGCGGAAGTGGTGCAAGGCCGTGCCAATTTAGCCGAAAGTGACGGCGCCCAAATGTTTGCCAATCGCTTGCGTAAAAATTTGAAAAACCTGGGCAAGCAAGCACAAAAAGAAGGCGTTTATGCTTATCGGGTTTACGATGCCGATATGCCTGAATATGCCTTTGCTATCGATATTTATCATGCCGAAAAAGACGATTGGGTGCAGGTGCAAGAGTATGCGCCCCCCCGTTCGGTGGATGAAAAAGCCGCACGTCGTCGCTTGTTTGAAGGCATGTCGGTATTGCCTAGCGTGTTGAACATTCCCGCAGAAAACTTTCACTTTAAGCGTCGTCAAGTGCAGAAAGGTGACCAGCAGTACGAAGTTCAGTCTGACGAGCACTTATATGATTGGGTGAAAGAAGGGGATTGTCATTTTTTAGTCGATTTAACCGGTTATTTAGATACAGGTCTGTTTTTAGATCATCGTCCTATTCGACTCTGGTTAGCGCAACAAGCTAAAGATAAGCACTGCTTAAATTTATTTTGCTACACAGGTAGTGCTAGTGTGCACATGGCCAAGGCAGGTGCGAAAAGTGTCACCAGTGTCGATTTGTCGAAAACCTATTTAGGCTGGGCGCAAGAAAATGCTGCCGACAATGGCTTGCCTTATCAGGGTCAAAAAATTTATTGGGAACGCGACGATGTTCTTGATTGGCTAGATGCCATGGCCAGTCTGCCGGTGCACGCGCGTCCCCAATATGATTTGATATTCTGTGACCCACCGAGCTTTTCCAATTCCAAAAAAATGGAAGGCACGCTGGATGTGCAACGTGATCACGTCAAAATGATTGCCGATATGGGTATGTTGTTAGCGCCAGGCGGCACCTTGGTGTTTTCAACCAATTTACGTGGATTTAAGCTGAATCAATCTGCCATGGATGAGATGGGATGGCGCGTCACCGATATGAGCAAGCAGAGCATTGGATTTGATTTTGCACGAAATAGCAAAATTCATCAGGTATGGGGCTTGCAAATAGCAGAGGATGCGCTATAATACGCAAATGCAAATTGATTGGGCCGTCGCCAAGCGGTAAGGCAGCGGGTTTTGATCCCGCCATGCGTTGGTTCGAATCCAGCCGGCCCAGCCATCAAACTGACACTTCTCTGCTTTCACAGCAAAAAAGTCCCAAAAGGAACTTTTCATCGTGGCAAATAACGAATTCATTATCTTCTCTGGCAATGCTAACCTAGTTCTTGCCGAAAGAATTGCTCAATCCCTCTCTATGCATCTTGGCGAAAGCACCGTTGGTCGCTTTAGTGATGGTGAAATCCAAGTCGAAATCAAAGAATCGGTACGTGGTATGGACATCTATGTGGTGCAACCGACCTGTACGCCCGATCCGGCTGGTAATCTGATGGAAATGCTGGTGATCATTGATGCGCTAAAGCGCGCTTCGGCTAAACGCATCACGGCAGTCGTTCCCTATTATGGTTTTGCTCGACAAGATCGCCGCGTCAACTCGGCTCGCGTGCCGATTACCGCCAAACTGACCGCCAATATGATTGCCGCTGCGGGCGCAGATCGCGTATTGACGGTGGACTTGCATTCAGATCAAATTCAAGGTTTCTTCGATATTCCCGTCGATAACGTTTACGCTTCGCCTTTGTTTATTCAAGATATCCGTGCCTCGGGTCGTCCGGTGCGTGTGGTGTCGCCCGACGTGGGTGGTGTGGTGCGTGCGCGTGCCATTGCCAAGCAGTTAGATGCAGATTTGGCCATTATCGACAAGCGTCGCCCGCAAGCCAATGTGGCAGAAGTGATGAATATTATTGGTGATGTCGATGGACAGCATTGTATTCTCATTGATGACATGGTTGATACAGCAGGTACGCTATGTAAAGCCGCTGCGGCGCTGAAAGAGCGCGGTGCACTTAGTGTGCGTGCTTATGCCACACATGCGGTATTATCGGGTCCAGCGATTAAAAACCTGAACGAGTCGTCGATTGATGAGTTGGTGGTGACGGATACCATTCCGTTATCCTTGGCAGCGCAAGAGTGCGAAAAGGTTCGCCAACTGTCTATCGCGCCATTATTAGGTGAAACCATTCGTCGTGTTCACGAAGAAGAGTCCGTCAGCTCGATGATGGCTTCTTTTGTTTCGCTGAAAAATCCAGTATAATTAAACGTTTTCTGAACGCCTAGTGATTGCAAAAGCACTAGGCGCTCTTTCCTGTGCAGGGGATGGTCGCGTCCTTGCACGTTTTTAATCGACACATTTTTGGAGTCACTTATGACAACTCGTATTTGGGAAGCGCAAGCGCGTACAGATGAAGGGAAAGGTGCGAGCCGCCGCCTACGTCACGCGGGTTTGGTTCCTGCCATTATTTACGGTGCTGATAAAGCGCCTGCAAGCGTTACCCTAAACCACAACTTTTTAGTTCATGCATTCGAAGACGATGCGGTATTCAACAGCCCAATTACCGTTAAAGGTTTGGCTGATGAAGAAGTGGTAGTGATTAAAGCGGTGCAACGCCATCCTGCTAAGCCACAAATTCTACACGTTGACTTACAACGCCTAGATAATGCTCGTATGATTTACAAACGCATTCCGTTGAACTTCATGGGCGCTGATGTTGCTCCTGGCGTGAAAGCCGGCGGCGTGATGACCTTCTTCCAAGTAGACGTTGAAGTGCGTTGTTTACCAGCTAACTTACCATCAGTCATTGACGTTGATGTGTCTAAAATGGGCGAAAACACACGTATTCGTTTGTCAGACTTAGTGTTGCCAGAAGGCGTTCAAGCAACTGCCTTATTGCATGGTAACTCGGATTATGACCAGGCAGTGGTTGGTTTAGGTAAATCCAAAAAACGTTAATAAAACCTACTGCGTAACGCAATAACTGCGTTAGTTCGGTGCTCGAATAAGTCACCTAGACAGCTAGGCTCCTTATTCTGTGCTCCGAGCCGCCTCGTTCTTGCGCTACTCATGACGGTTTTAAGTCTAGCATATTCTTAACAGTTGTAACTGTTTGAAAAAGGAAAGCCAGTATGGTGCCGCGACTCATTGTTGGCCTGGGAAATCCAGGTAAAGAATATGAGGCTACGCGACACAATGCTGGCTTTTTCTTTGTTGATGCATTGGCGGAAATGTGGAAAGCACATTTTTCCATGCAGACCAAATTTTTCGGTCAGGTCGCTAAGGCTCAGGTTCATGGACAAGAGGTGTGGTTGCTTAAACCCACTACTTTTATGAATCGCAGCGGACAGTCGGTGGCGGCACTGGCTCAGTTTTATAAGCTTCCTCCCCAAGCGGTATTGGCGGTTCACGATGAGTTGGATATTCAGCCAGGTGAAGCGCGTTTGAAAGTGGGTGGAGGTGCTGGAGGACATAATGGCCTTAAGGATATGATTAAGGCATTAGGCACTCCAGAATTTATGCGTTTGCGTTTAGGGATTGGTCATCCTGGACAAGCATCCCAAGTGGCTAACTATGTGTTGCATCCTTTTGGCAAGTCAGAGCGTGAAGCGCTGGAAGATGCCATAACGCGGAGTTTGCATGTCATGGATCATGTCATGACCGATAAATTGCCTTTAGCGATGAATCAATTACACACCAAGAAGTGAGGCTGAAGGGTCGAATCTGGGAGGTCAAACAACCTCTTTTTTTCATCCCTAATACCTTACCCTTTACACAAGGAAGAACAAAATGGGTTTCAAATGCGGTATTGTTGGTTTACCTAATGTAGGCAAATCAACCTTATTTAATGCGCTAACTAAGGCGGGTATCGCCGCTGAAAACTACCCTTTCTGTACCATTGAACCCAACGTCGGTATCGTGCCTGTGCCCGATCCACGTTTGCAAGTCTTAGAAACCATGGTTAAACCAGAGCGCGTGTTGCCGGCGACCATGGAGTTTGTCGATATTGCGGGTATTGTCGCGGGAGCTTCTAAAGGTGAAGGTCTGGGCAATAAATTCTTGGCGCATATTCGTGAAGCGCAAGCCATTGCGCAGGTGGTACGTTGCTTTGAATCGGATGATATTATTCACGTCGCGGGTAAAGTCGATCCTTTGTCAGACTTAGAAGTGATTAATACCGAGTTGGTATTAGCAGACATGGAAAGTCTAGAAAAAGCTTTAGTGCGTGTGGAAAAGCCCGCCAAAGCGGGTGATAAACAGGCTTTGGCGAAAAAGCCTGTCATTCAACGCGCCTTAGCCGGTACTCATGAGGGTAAGCTGGTGCGTGAATTGGGTTTAACGGAAGATGAGCAGGCTTTGTTGCAAGATTTGCATTTGCTCACGATTAAACCGATGATGCTGATTGCCAACGTTGCTGAAGACGGGTTTGAAAATAATTCGTTATTGGATGCGGTACGCGCGCGCGCTATTGAATTAGGGGCGAATGTGGTTCCCGTTTGTGCGGCGATTGAAGCAGAAATTTCACAGCTAGATGATGATGAAAAATCGATGTTTTTGTCAGAAATGGGGTTAGAAGAGCCAGGCTTGAATCGCATTATTCGTGCGGGTTATGAGTTGCTCGGTTTCCAGACTTACTTTACTGCTGGGGTGAAAGAAGTACGAGCTTGGACCATTCCTGTTGGTGCGACAGCACCACAAGCTGCAGGAGTGATTCATACCGACTTTGAACGGGGCTTTATTCGTGCCGAAGTCATGTCTTATGATGATTTTGTTACTTATAAAGGTGAGGCCGGTTGTAAAGAAGCGGGTAAACTGCGTTTAGAGGGTAAAGAGTATTTGGTTAAAGACGGCGATATTATGCATTTCCGTTTCAATGTTTAGGTATTAACAAAGTGCTGATACGAAAAAGGAAGCTAAGCTTCCTTTTTTATTGTCGTTAATCTGTTAATCAATGTCTAAGATTTTGTGCGTCTGCAGGCTGAGTTTCCATTGTGGATGCGCCTTGCAGTAATCAATGCAGTCTTGGGTGTAGTTTTTAGCCAATCCATCAATCGGTTGTAGATAGAAATGGGTGAAATCCAGCACAGCAAAATTGGCTGGATCGACAGGATGCATGGGTTGAGGCCATACCAGTTTCAGTTCGTCTCCCTGTGTGACCAATAACTGACTGTCGGCTTTAGGGCTGACACATAACCAGTCGGGCTGTGCTTGAAGTGCAACAGTGCCATTGGTCTCCATAGCGATTTCTACGTCTAGCGCATGTAGCGCGTCTGCTAGTGCTTGATCGAATTGCAGGGCAGGCTCACCACCAGTCAGTACGCAGAAAGGCGCAATAGCGCTATCAGAGGGCCATAAAGAAACAATGGCTTGTGATAAGGTTTCTGCAGAGTATTTTCCACCCAAGTGACCATCAGTGCCAACGAAGTCGGTATCACAAAACTGACAGCTGGCGCTGGCTCTACCCGATTCCAGTCCATTCCATAAATTACAGCCGGTGAATCGACAAAAAACAGCAGGTCGTCCTGCATGTTGACCTTCACCTTGAAGGGTGTAAAAAATTTCTTTGACAGTATAGGCCATGTTGGTGTCACACGCTCAAGGGTAAAAATAGTTTTTACATTTTACTGTGTTTAAGGCAAGGCACCAAATAAAAAACCGATCCATTGGATCGGTTCAATAATTATTCGAATAATCGAAATATTTATTTACGGTAGGCCGGACCATTTAAGGTGAGACCATTACTCATGTAGCTTTCATAAAGTTCAAGTGCTTTAAATTCTTTGCCATTGGCTGGGAATGGGAAACCACGAACTGACTCAATACAACCTACATAACGTTGCTGTAGGGTAACAATATTACCCGCACTAGCACGGTACACAGGGAAGTGTGTTGCGTGACCGATTACAGGTGATAAGATTTCTGAACGAATTTTGCGACCAGCACTACTAACGTGACAACCAGCACAAGACTGATTTAATTGACCACGACGTGTATGGAATACCATTTCACCAAGTTTGTAAGCTTCTAAAGCACCGGGTGATTCAATTTTCACATTAATTTTTTGACCGCGAGATTCATCAGATAAATAAGTCAGCAAATTACTTAACTCTTTATCTTTACCAGCGTAAGCATAAGGTTTCTCACCATTAGCGGTACGACATTCGTTAATCGCTTGATCTAAATTAATAACTTCGCCACGTGCATCATCGAAGTATGGGTAGCTGGCTTTAACCTTTTTAATGTCGCCATTAAGTCCTGCACAGGTGTTGTAGGTTTTACCGTTGGCAAAAGGCTTGTTCCAAAGTTTTTTGCCTTCATCAATGTTTTCAACGTAAGGTGGGAACTCTTCAACACTTTTGAATTGTTGGTAGGCATCATCACTGAAAATGAGTGCGCCATTACCGAAATCGTCTAAGGTGATGGGTTTGCCATCGATTTTGTTGCTGCCGTGTAAATCCATCATATACTTAACCATCGCTAGACGATCAGCTTCTGGATTAACGGTTTTAGCATCATTTGCGATTGCAGACGCGCTGCTAGCTGCAAGTGATAAGAATAGGGTGGTTGTGAGCAGTTTATTATTCATTTTGAGATTTCCCCTATGGTGGGTCTAGCTTCTGATAGAAGGGGTGAACGGGCAAGTTGTAACTCACCCGTTCGTGCTTAAAAAATTAAGCTAGGTCTACGGTTTGAGTACCAGTATCACCTTTGTTAGAAGTACAAGCTACTTCTACTTTGTCACCAGCTTTGCCAGTGACACGGAAAGCCAAGAATGGGTTTTGAGAAACCGCACCTGACCATTCAGCAACCATTGCTGGCGCGCCGTTTACTTTAGCAGTGATTTCGTTGATGAAATCAGCTGGGTAAACTTCGCCAGTTGCTTTGTTTTTACGCGTACCTGGTTCCATTGGGTGCTTGAACAGCGCTTTAATTTCGTAAGCGTCGCCTTTGTTTTCTGCTTTTAAGCGGAAAGAAATGTCAGCCATGATGTAATTCCTTAAATTTGTTTGTACGAATATCAGTTAAGTCAGCGAGGGGTGGGGTATTAACCGCCACAACCACCGATAGTTACTTTAACTTCTGACTTAGCTTTGTACAGCTTGCCACCAGCTTTAACAACAGCAACTACGTCTTGAGTTTCACCCATTTTAACGCGCACTGAAGTGTAGCCTACGCCAGCACCAGAGAATTTAGCAGTGCATGCTAAAGGAACTGGGTTTTTAGAAACGAATACAGCAATTGACTCAACGCCTTTCATGCCAGAAGCGTCAACTTCAACTGGAACCACAGCACCGTTTTCTGCGATAGAAGGGGCTTTCAATTTAACATCTGCAGAGTCAGCAGCGCCAGTAGCGCCGAATACAGCGGTCATGCCTTCGTCAACTGTTTTAGTTTTGAATGCGGCTTCGTTCCAAGCAGCTAAAACAGTGTTAGGCGCTAGAATACCAGCGTTAACAGCAACTGCAGTTGCGCCAGTAGCTAGACCAGCTTTTAGGAAAGTTCTGCGTTTCATGCTTAGGTTTCTCCTTAGCGAGAGTGGTTATAAATAATTAAAGGGTGTACATGTAATCAACAATTTTGTTGATTTCATCATCGGTAAGCACTTTGTTTTTACCGAAAGGCAACATTTGAGATTCTGGCATTAATTCAACACCTGGCTTGCCCCAAATTTTGTCAAACAATTTTTGACGGTCTGGATAACGAGCTTGCATGGCCATCAAGGGAGGACCAATTTCGCCAGGTTCCGCGCCACCAGCAATCATGTGACAAGCAATACAATTGCCTTTAGAGTTGGTGAAAGCTAATTTCTTGCCTTCTTCAACGGTTGACAGCTTCTTCTCTTCTGCTGCAGTTGCCATGGTTGCGGTTGCCATAATGGTTGATACCAAAAGGGCTTTAGCAACCTTGCCTACCCACTGAGATTTCACCATGTTTTCCTCCTATTCAGGTTTGTGCGGGCCAGATACCAAAAGTAGGTTTATTGTGAGCGTTAGCATCTGGTGCTTAGCAATAGATTACCAACAGTGAAAAAAAACGCAAGTTTTTTCACGTGTTTAATGATTGGGATGTTTAATGAGTCCATAAAAAAAAATAATATTTGACATAGGTTCTACAGGTTTTCACGTGCTTTTTGCTGGGTTTCCAGCCATGTTTTAAGTTGAGCGATTTTGGGTTTTAAGGTGTTTAGCTCTTTGTTTAATAGCGCTTTTTCTGCTCTATCAACTTGAATAAGAGCCAGTTTGAGTGCGCCAATGCTGGCATAAGCCTGAGCCATAGCAAAGGCTTCTTGGGCTGTGTCCGATCTTTGGTTCCAAGCTTGTGCCAGTCGTTTCCAGATCTCCCAGCCTTCAGTCGTTTTTTCCGCAACAGGTGTTAGCAGTTCGATGGCTGCCGGTGCTTGTTGATGTAAGAGTAGCTGATCGGCATAATGTAAAAGAACCGCGGTATTGTTAGGGTGAAGTTCTAGCAGGTTTTGCCAGGCTTTGGTACTGAGATTTTTAGCGAGTTGTAGCTGAACGATGTCTGACCATAAATGCTTGGGTAGGGGTTCACACAAAGGTATTTGCGCTGAGGTTTCGTTTTTCAATGCTAAGCTCAAATGCTGTTGGTAACAGCTTAGTTCTGCACTGAGTTTGTCTTTGTCATCACGGTTGGTTTGCATCGCCTGAATACGTAGTTTGGCTAGTGCTAGTGTGGTGTCCTGTTTTCTGGCTTGATAGCTCAGCGTGCGCGCACGCGCACGACTGTCATTCAATCGTTTGGTGCTGACTGGGTGGGTTAGCAACATTTCGGGAACCTTGCTATCGTTACGGTATCGGTTGGCAAGGGTATCAAAGAAGTCGGCCATGGCGTTGGGGTTATAGCCAGCAGCAGCTAACACATCAATACCGGTGCGATCGGCTTCCCACTCATGGTCGCGTGAGAAGGCGAGTTGTTGCTGAGCGCTGAGCGCCATGCCGCCCATCATAATGCCCATGCCAGCTTGAGGGTTTTGGCTACCAACGATAATCGCACCGAGTATGCTTCCTAAAGTAGTGAGCATACCTTTTTTGCCTTGATCAAACATGCGAGAAATGTGTTCTTGCTGCACGTGTTGAATTTCGTGCGCAATGACCGCTGCTATTTCATCTTCATTTTTGGCGGAAAGTATGAGGCCGGTATGCACAGCAATAATGCCGCCCGGTCCGGCAAAAGCGTTAATGTTGTTGTCGTTAATGACAAAAAATTGGTAATTTCGATTGGTACGTACGTGTCTTAATAATCGTTGACCAATGGTACGTACATAGTCGTTCAGTTCGGGGTCGGTAACTAAGTCGGCTTGGCTATAAATGACTTCTAGAAAAGCGAGAGAGAGTATGTCTTCTGCTTGGGTGCTAAAGGTGGCACGGTTAGGGCTGCCTAAGTCGGGTAGGTTGAGTTTCGTTTCTTCTGCCAGTGCAATGAATGGAATGAGGACGAGCCAGCAGAAGCCGAGTACTCGTCCTAACCAAGAGCGCAAGTTATGCGCCCCAGTTTTCCATGATACGTACCACACGTTTAACGCCGTCGACATCGCGTGTAACCGCAACCGCAATGCGTTGTTCTTCTGTGGTCATTAATCCCATTAGATAAACGCTGCCATTTTCAACTACGATGGTGAGGTGCTTAGATTTGAAATCGCGTGTGGTAGCCAATTTGGTGCGTACTTTGCTGGACAAATAACTGTCTTCAGTGATTTGACTGATGGTCAGTTCACTACCGACGGTTAATTCATTAATAACGTTTTTAATGCCTGGAGCCGATTGTGCCACTTGATGAACTAGGGCGCGGGTGTTATCCACCGGTACTTGCCCCACTAACAGCACCACACCGTTATACACCGTAAAACGCACACGATTCGGGCTAGCATCGAGTTTTTGCTCTCTTAACAATTCGTTGATGCGTTGGGCGGCAGCGTCGTCTTGGGTGATTTGTGCTTGTGAACGACGATCTTCGCTAACGGCCATGGCACCCGCACCCACACTAGCACCAATAACTACCGGCGCGGCAACACAGCCAGAAAGTAAGGTAAGTGCGGTAAGGCTAATTAAAAGTGGTTTTAGTAACATGAATCAATCTCCTAAAAAACAGATGTGGCATCAAAGGCCGAGCGAATCCAGTGCGGCGATTGATGGTCAATGTCGAATAATACTACATCAAAGCGTAAGTTGCAGTGTTGATACTGTGGATGGGTAAGTAAAAAATAACGACTTGAGTGAATAATACGCTGTTGTTTTTTGAATGTGATGCTTTCTGCGGCAGTGGCAAATTGGGTTTTAGAGCGGCTGCGGACTTCGACAAACACCAAGGTTTGGTCGGCTGTTAAACAGATCAAATCGATTTCACCTCGCTTACAACGGAAGTTACGGCTGACGCAGTTAAGTCCTTGTTGGCTGAGATAGTCTGCGGCAAGAGATTCGGTGTTCTTGCCTAGGGTTACTGTGTTGGTCATGGCAGTTTATTCAGTTGGCCATTTTGAATGACGCGCCATAAAAGCTGACGACGCATTTGTCCTTGCTGATTGGTGAGTTTTCCAGATTGTGTTTCGACCGATACCGCTTGTGGGTTGGCTAACAACAGATAACTATCCCAACCGAGTGCTTCAAAAGGGCCATTAATGGCTGTTTGATTGACCAGGTAAGGCGGCGTTAGCACTAAGGTACCATTGAGTTCGGGTTCGTTAAAGCTTTCGGTGTTTTTGCTGGGTAACAAGCGGCTGGTCGCATAAATTGGCCAACTAACCCGATAGTATTGCAGGCTGGGCATAATGGATCTCAGTTGTTTCGCATTGCCTAAAAAAAGGATGGCTTGAATGTCCTGTCTGGCTTGTAAGGTGGTTTCTGACAGGTCGGCGCGCAGTATTTGAGAGAGACGTTTAATTCTATCTTGACTCGATTCGATGCCACCCTGCTTTAACAGCCAAGGACGTAAGTCGGGATTGAGTCGCTCGACCGGAATGTTGATAAGTGGAATGCGTTTGGCTTGTGCATGTTGCGTGAGCGTGTTCAGTAGCCTTTGTTCGCTGGCATCGTTGGTGGTGATAACCGCTATCTGCCCCTGATTGGGTTTAAAGTGTTCAATCAGCTGTTGTATTTCGTCCTCGGCAGGCAAGCCTAACTGTAATGCTGGGCTGGGTGCATCTAAACGATTGAGGAAAATCTGTTGTTCGCTGGCAAAGTTCTGCACGCTTTGAATGTCGCTTTTGGTGAGCGGACCAATAATCCAATCGGGATTGTAAGACTTGGCTTTGTTGATCAGTGCTTCTCCGCTCAGGTCATCATGCAATACAATCAGTTGTAAATGCGGGTTGTGGGGCAACTGTTGATGTGCGGCACGAATCCCTTTTTCGATATCACGATTGACTTCTGCTAAACTGGGTCTGTCCGGCAGTAGCACCACCACTTTACGAAGCTGTTGTTGTGCTTGTTTAATCGCCTCAATTGAGCTTGTTTGTGCGGGTAAAATACCTCCCAATGGAATAGGAGCGGGTGTGACGACCATAACGGGAGCTTTTTCCGGTCGGGTAGGCGGTTCAGAACTGATATTTTTTTCATTGGCTGAACTTTCCGGTTTGGGCTCTAACGCAGTGGGTGAAACAACAGGTGCTTGAGCAGGCTTGGGTGCGGGTGCGCAACCAAATAAGAATAAGAGTGAACAGAGTGATGCCAGTTGAAGGCGAAAGTCGGTTGAGTGTAAAGGTTTCTGCATGGTATTTTTCTGACAAATTAATAAGAGAGTCTTAAGTGCAACAAACAACATGGGTTTTGCCCGGACAATTATATATGGTAGCAACGCCAATTGGTAATTTAGCCGACATGGGCGCACGCGCTCAGGCGATTTTGTCACAGGTGGATGTGATTGCGGCTGAAGATACTCGTCATACAGGGCAGTTGCTGAGCGCTTTGGCTATTAGAAAGCCGATGATCAGTTTGCATGACCATAATGAGCGTGCGCGTTCAGCAGAAGTGGTGTCACGCTTGCAAGCGGGTGAATCGGTGGCTTATGTGAGTGATGCAGGTACTCCCGCTATTTCTGATCCCGGTGCTTTGTTGGTGCAGGCGGTGGCTGAAGCAGGTATTGCTGTGGTTTCAGTACCTGGAGCGAGCGCGGTATTGACGGCGATTGCGGGTTCGGGGTTGGATGCGCGAAACGGCTTTAGCTTTTTGGGTTTTTTACCAACCAGCAATAAAGCGAAACAACAATGGCAAGATGAGTTGGCACAGACAACGCGCCTGAGTGTCTTTTTTGAAGCGCCACATCGGATTATGGAAACACTGGCTTGGTTGGCAGAGGCGTTTCCACAACGCCAATTGGTATTAGCCAAAGAACTCACAAAATTGCATGAACGTTTTGTGCGTGGAACGACTCAAGCCGTGTTGGCTGAGTTGCAAGCTAATGCGGATTGGCAGCGCGGGGAGTTCGTGTTGTTGTTGGATGTGGCTCCTGTGGTCGAGCAGGAGGATCCTTCTGTGTCGATGAGTTTAACTGAACTGCTGTATCCTTTGTTATCGGAATTGCCTTTGTCGCAAGCGGTGAAGTTGGTTTGTGGCATCACTGGATTGAAAAAGAAAGCGGTTTACGATTTGGCGTTGCAGTGGCAACAAAAAAATCAGTGACTTTGTTGGTTTTGCCTGCTAGACTGCTTGCGAGTGGATTAAACAATCGCTGGCAGGTAACTGCTGGAGGAAAGTCCGGGCTCCATAGGGCAGGATGCTAGGTAACGCCTAGGCAGCGCGAGCTGACGGAAAGTGCAACAGAGAGCTGAACCGCCGAAGTAACGCAAGTTACTGGTAAGGGTGAAAAGGTGCGGTAAGAGCGCACCGCAGGACTGGCAACAGGACTGGCAGGGTAAACCCCATCCGGAGCAAGACCAAATAGGGGAACCATTCATGCTAGCATGAATAGAGATGGCCCATCTCGTTCCCGGGTAGGTTGCTACAGGTGTTGAGTGATCAACATCGCAGACGAATGATTGTTCACGACAGAACCCGGCTTATCGATCCACTCAATTTATTTCCTCTATTTCCCCCATTTCTTTTCTTGTTATCCTCTGCAACATCACTTTTCTGGTGCTTTCTCTTAATGCAGGTTAAGGGGTTGTTTTGTTTTTGACAAATCTTAGCTTGTATGTTTTTTTTGTTTTAAACCACTACCTATTGTGTTTTTAGGCAATTCGTCTAAGTTATTCATTTTATTTATGAAACACAAAAAAAATTAAGGGTATTTTTTTTATCTATTTTCAGTTTAGCTAGGCTTTATAACTTATTGAATTTTAACTTTAATGATTGCGCTAAATTCAGTTTCAAGCCGTTTGCTTGCGTTGAGAAGTGGGTTTTGCGTTGGTAAAATATGGGTCAATGTGGTGAAAAGTGGGAATAAGTGGAAAAACAATCGTCCATTACCTTTCGCGGGTTACAAGCGGCGACCTTAGATGACAAAGGGCGCATGGCAGTACCCAAGCGATTCCGAGAAACCCTGCAACAAGTTTGTCAGGGCGAGGTGGTGTTGACGGTTGATATCCACGACGCTTGCTTACTATTGTACCCGATGGCTGATTGGCAGGCGATTGAAGCTAAGTTAATGGCAATGCCGAATATGGATCCAGCGACTCGTCGTGTGCAACGCTTGCTGTTAGGTCATGCGGTGGAAATGGACATGGATAACGCCGGGCGAATCTTAGTGCCTGATTTATTGCGTGACTATGCCCAGATGACCAAGGATGTGATGTTGGTTGGTCAGGGAAATAAAATTGAATTTTGGTCTGCTGAAACTTGGCAGACGCAGCGCCAAGCTTGGATTCAAGCAACACGTGATGAATTGGCGACTGAGTTGTCGGCCAATAGTCCGTTAATGGGGTTGAGTTTGTAATGACGTCCGATGCTCATGCGCCCGTGCTATTTCAGGAGTGTTTGGATGCTTTGGCAATCAAGCCAGATGGCGTTTATATGGATGGGACTTTTGGTCGAGGCGGTCATAGTGCTGGCATCCTAGCTAGTTTGAGTAAACAAGGGCGGCTGTTGGCTTTTGATCAGGATGCGCAAGCGATTGCTTTTGGTCAAGCTAAGTTTGCCGGTGATGATCGTGTGCGTTTTGTGCATGCGAATTTTGCTGAGTTGGCGAGTCGTTTAAGCGAGCCAGTTGACGGTATTTTGTTGGATTTGGGGGTTTCATCACCTCAACTAGATAATGCCGATCGAGGTTTTAGTTTTATGCAAAAAGGTCCGTTGGACATGCGCATGAACACCACTGCGGGGCTAACACTAGCAGAGCGTTTGGCACAAACCAGTCTTGAAGAATTGACTTGGGTGCTGAAGACCTACGGCGAGGAGAAATTTGCGCGTCGCATTGCTACGGCTGTGTTAGCGGCACAGCAAGCAGGTGCTTTAACAGATACCTTGAGTTTGAGTGAGGTGATTGCTCAAGCGCAACCGGTGAAGGATAAATATAAACATCCGGCAACACGCAGTTTTCAAGCGTTGCGGATTTGGGTTAACGATGAGTTGGGCGTGTTGCAGCGGGTGTTGTCCGATGCGATTGATCAACTCAAACCAGGTGGACGTTTAGCGGTAATTAGTTTTCATTCGTTAGAAGATCGCTTGGTAAAGCAGTTTTTTCGCGATCAGTCGCGTGGTCGTTACGACGATGCCTTGCGACAGGTGGTGACAGAACCAAGGGTGAAGTCTTTAGGTAAGGTTTTTCCGAGCTTGGCAGAAACAGAGCAAAATCCACGTGCACGTAGTGCCATATTACGTGTGGTGGAACGGTTAATTTAATGTAGTTGAACAGACAAAAACAGGGGTGGTTGTGATGAAATTTGAACTCGAAGAAGCAGCTGTCAATATGAATGGCATGCCGGTAATTAAAGTCATTGGTTTAGGCGGTGGCGGTTGTAACGCGCTTGACTATATGGTGCGTAGTCAAATTGTGGGTGTCGATTTCGTGGCAGCCAATACCGATGCTCAGGCATTAAATAAATCTAAAGCCAGTACACGCATTCAGTTGGGTAAGTCTGGCTTGGGTGCAGGTTCGAATGTTGAAAAAGGCAAGCAAGCGGCAACTGAAGACATTGACCGTGTGCGCAGTGCCTTAGACGGTACACATATGTTGTTCGTGACTGCGGGCATGGGCGGCGGTACGGGTACTGGTTCTGCGCCAGTCGTTGCTAAGGCAGCGCGTGATATGGGTATTTTGACCGTTGGCGTGGTAACCAGTCCTTACAGCTTCGAAAAACGTGACAAAATTGCTGCCGAAGGGATTGCTGATTTAGAGCAACACGTTGATTCATTGATTGTGATTCCGAACGAGAAGTTACACAAAGTAGCCGGTAAAAAATTAGGTATGTTAGATGCCTTTAATATGGCGAATAAGGTGCTACACAACGCAGTGCGTGGTGTTACCGAAGTGGTGACGCGTGAAGGCTTAATCAACGTTGACTTTGAAGACGTGCGTACCATGATGGGTTTCCGTGGCTTAGCCATGATGGGTGTGGGTTCGGCAACCGGTGATGAGCGTGCGAAGAATGCGACCATGGCGGCTATTTCTAGTCCATTGTTAGAAGATATTAGCATTAATGGTGCGCGTGGTATTTTGGTCAACGTCGTCGCTTCGGATGACTTGGGTTCGGATGAGTTTGAAGAAGTGGGTCGCTTAATTGAAAGTTTTGCTCACCCAGAAGCGATGATTAAAATCGGTTTGGCGTTCGATGAAAATCTCGGTGATGAAGTGCAAGTCACCATTATTGCAACGGGATTAACTTCCTCAGCAGCTAAAGCGCAGCCAGTTGTTGAAACCGTTAAGCCGGTTGTTGCTGATGTTGCCCCAGTTGCAGAGCCAGCAGCGGCGCGTCCATCACGTTGGGCAACGCCTAACTTAACACCTTCTGCAACAGCACCTATGCCCAATATTCCAGGCTTGGTGGGTGGTAATATTGCCGGCTTGCGCCAAGGCGTACCTGGTGTGATTGGCGCCCCTCACAATGAAAGTCATGCCTACTTGAATATTCCCTCGTGGATTCGCAAGCAAGCCAACTAATGGCTGGTTTGTTGAATTTACGCTTTAGATGATGAAGAACGCCCCATTGCCCGGATTGTCAATTCTGTGGTCGTGGGGCGCTGTTGTCTGGATTTTATTGATTGTTTCACTGATTGCTAGCGCGATTGCTGTGGTGTGGGTGAAGCATCAAGTCCGTTTAACCTCAACGCAGTTACATAAAAGTGTGAAGCAGGATTATGCCTTACGTGTGGAAGAAGGGCGTTTGCAACTCGAATACAATCATTTACTGTCTCGCACACGTATCGAACAGATAGCGCGCAATAAACTCGGTATGTCTCCCATTGGTCCCGCACAAGAGCGGGTGTTGTTGTTGCCGGAAGGATCTGTGCAGCCATGATGCGCGGAAGTCGTCGCGATAGCGTGATTTTTGGTTTGATTGTCCTGGCATTTTCTGCCTTGCTGTTTGGTGCTTGGCGGGTGATGATTGAGCAGTCTGCCTTTTTGCAACAAGAAGGGGATAAGCGTCAAATTCGTCATGTCACGCTACCTGCGGCACGGGGACCGATTTTAGATCGTCGTGGTGATGTGGTGGCGATGAGTACGCCGATGATTTCGGTGGCAATTGATCCGAAAACCCTAAAAGATCAACCCGACTATCAAACCTCGCTTGCTTCGGCGCTGAAGATGCCGTTGGAAGTGGTGCAGGAAAAAATTGAAGCCAATGCGAATAAACGTTTTTATTACTTAAAACGGGGATTGGCACCTCATGAAGCCCAACTGATTGAAGGTCTTCCGTTAGAAGGTGTGCACCTAGTGCCTGAGTTTAAGCGTTTTTATCCTTCGGGCGAGGTGATGTCTCATGTTATTGGCTTTACCAATATTGATGACAATGGCATCGAAGGTATTGAGCTAAGCTATAACGACTGGTTAAAAGGTAGTCCAGGAGTTCGTAAGGTTATTCGTGACAACCTTGGTCGTGTGATTGAAACGGTGGATGAAATTCGACCCGCCCATGAGGGCAAACCATTGAGCCTATCGATTGATCGTGATTTACAGTTTTTTGCCTATCGAGCACTGAAAAGGGCGATGATTGAACATCAAGCCAAAGCAGCTGAGTTGGTGTTATTGGACGTGAAAACGGGTGAAATTTTGGCGATGGTGTCTCAGCCAGGTTTTAATCCGAATGACCGTTCACAAGTGACAGCCGCTCAAACACGTAATCGTGTGGTGACTGATGTGTTTGAGCCTGGTTCAACCATTAAACCTATTGTTATTGCGGGTGCTTTAGAATTAGGCAGTATTAAACCTGATGCGGTGATTGACACCGGCAATGGTAAATACAAATCGAATGATAAGTTGGTGCGTGATCATCATGGTTATGGTCAGTTAGATTTAGCCGGCATTTTGCGTAAATCGAGTAACGTCGGCATGGTCAAAATTGTTGAAGGCATGTCTCGTGAGGAGGTGTGGCGCTTTTTGCATTTCTCGGGTATCGGTCAGGAAACAGGAATTGTTTTCCCCGGTGAGCAGACCGGGCGTTTGCGAGATCCCCTGGAATGGTATCCGGTGACCAAAACCACTGCGGCATACGGCTATGGTTATAACGTGACGCTATTGCAGTTGGCGCGTGCCTATGCGGTTCTGGCGAACGATGGTGTGCTTTTGCCTTCCACATTAATTAAATTAGAAGGTGCAGTGCCGCAGGGGAAACGTGTTTTTAAATCTGAACATGCACGTTTGTTGGTTCGGATGATGGAAGAAGTAGTGGGTATGCAAGGCACAGGTCGAAAAGCGGCGATACCTGGTTATCGTGTTGCCGGTAAAACGGGGACGACTCGTAAAGCCAATAAAGGTTACGATTCTGATAAATATCGAGCTGTGTTCGTCGGCATTGCCCCTGCTACTGCACCCCGTTTTGTTTTGGCGGTGACAGTGGAAGAACCCAGTCGTGGTCAATATTATGGTGGTGAAGTGGCTGCCCCCATTTTCAAAGAAGTGATGGAAGAAACTCTGCGTTTGATGGCCATCGCTCCAGATGATGTGGCGAGATAACCGATGCGGCAAACACAAGTGAAAAGCTGGCAGGCATTGTGCGAGTGGTTGGGTTTTGCCACTGAAACCGATACTAGGCCAATCGCTCAGCTAACAGCTGATTCTCGTGAGTGCCAAGCGGGTGATGTGTTTATTGCGCTGGCTGGCGTGCATCAGCATGGAGCCCAGTATGCAATAAAGGCCCGTGAGCAAGGGGCTTGGGTAATTTCCGATGTGATGGCGGAAGGCGTGCATTTGTGTGTGCCTGATTTATCAGATCGGTTAGGCGCATTATTGAATTGGTTTTATGATCATCCCAGTCAGTCCATGCGGTTGGTTGGTATTACGGGGACCAATGGCAAAACGTCGGTTAGTCATTATGTGGCACAGTGGTTGCATCAACTGGGTGAATCGGTGGCCGTGCTGGGCACTGTCGGTAATGGTCGTTGGGGTGAGCTTAAGCCTTCAACCCATACTACCATGGATGCACCTCGGTTGTATCGTCAACTGGCGCAGTGGCGTGATGAAGGCGTTGGGGTAGTGGTAATGGAAGTGTCTTCTCATGCCATTCATCAGAATCGTATTGCCGGTTTGACCTTTGCTGTGGTGGCGTTAACGCAAGTGACACGAGATCACTTAGATTATCATGGCACAGTAGAAGCTTATCGGGCTGAAAAAGCCCGTTTATTTACCGATTGGCCGGCGCAGGTTGCTGTGTTGAATCAAGATGATGGGTTAGGTGCTGAGTTAGCATTAAACTTGCCATCAGCATTGACCTATGCGGTGAAAGCCGAGGCGACCCTGATGGCAAAGTCGGTTGCTTGTATTGCTGAAGGTTTGCGGGTTGACCTAGTTTTGGATAAAACGTCCTGGCAGGGTGTGCTGCCGCTGTATGGGTTATTTAATATTGAAAATGTATTGTGTGCTTTGGGTTGTATGCAGGGACTAGGCATTCCCTTAACATCTGTCGTGAAACACCTAGCCGCTACGCAACCGGTAGCAGGGCGTATGCAATGGGTGCGTCAACAACCTCGTGTGTTGGTGGATTATGCCCATACGCCCGATGCCTTAGAAAAAGCCTTGATAGCTTTACGCGCCCATAGTCAACAAGGCCGGTTATGGCTGGTTTTTGGTGCGGGCGGTGATCGTGATAAGGGTAAGCGTCCCTTAATGGGGGCGGTTGCTAACCGTTATGCCGATGTGGTGATTGTTACCGATGATAATCCGCGTTCAGAAGTGCTGGCGGATATTGCTGCGGCGATTTTACAAGCCTTAGATAAAGACAAAGCTACTTACATTAGTGATCGCTCTGCTGCTATTTGTCGAGCCATTTTTAATGCTAAAGCGGATGATGTGGTATTGGTCGCGGGTAAGGGGCATGAAGACTACCAAGAGATCGGTGGTGTGCGCCATCCTTTTTCAGATAAAGAAGTGATTCAACAATGCATAACATGAATTGGAAGCTGTCAGACATCGCCACCGTGTTGGGAGTCAAGTTTGAAGCTGATGCTGATGTGTTGGTGCAACGCGTGATGACGGATAGTCGTCAGGTCACAGCGGGGGACTTGTTTGTTGCCCTAGTTGGTGATCGTGCCAATGGTCATGATTTCATTGAGGCGGTGGTTGCGCAAGGCGCTGTTGCCGTGTTAATCACACAAGCCCCAAAAGAACCGCTGGCTGTGCCTTACCTGTTGGTTAAAGATGCGGTGGTTGCTATGCAACAACTGGCGGCTGCTTGGCGGTTGAAGCATCAGCCTAACCCTGTGGTACTGATTACCGGTAGTAACGGTAAAACCAGTGTGAAGGAAATGATTCGTGCTGGTTTATCGGCACGTGACGGTGAGCGGGTTCTGGCAACTCAAGGTAACTTGAATAATCATTTGGGGTTGCCGATGACGCTCTTGTCATTGCGTGATGAGCATGAGTCGGCGGTGATTGAAGTGGGCGCGAATCATGTTGGTGAAATTGCTCAGCTAGGTCCTTTAGCCGCCCCCAGTATCGCGGTGATTACCAGTATTGGACGAGCCCATGTGGGTGAGTTTGGTTCTTTAGATAAGATTAAACAAGCGAAAGGTGAAATTTGGCAGGCCTTGCCCGCAACGGGTGGTGTAGCGATTGTTCCGATTGTCGAAGCCAATAGTGAGTTTGATGGTTGGTCTTGTTGGCAAGATGCCTTAGCGTCACATCGAGTGATTGCCTTTGGTGATATGGCGAACGTGAGTGTTAATCGGGGCTGGCATGCTTGGGTGGGTGTGGTTAAGCGAGAAGTTACGGTTGAAGGGCAGCGCGTTCAGTTAGCAACCAGTGATTGGGGTGAGGCGACGCTTGATTTGGCGATTGCTGGTGCGCATCAAGCCAATAATCTGGCGGCAGTGGTTGCGGTGTTGTTGCAAGCGGGATTAAGTTGGCAAGCAATTCAAACAGGCTTAAATCGGGTTGCTTTGCCAGGTGGGCGTTTACGATTGTTATCGCCTTTGCCTGACTTGCTGATCATTGATGATACCTATAATGCCAATGCCAGCTCAATGAAAGCCGCTATTGGCGTGTTGATGGAACAGTCGGCACAAACGCATGCTTTTGTCATGGGACCCATGGGCGAATTGGGTGATGAGTCTGAAGCCTTGCACCAAGAGGTGGTTGATTATGCGAGTGCGGCGGGGGTGAATGCGTTTTTGGCATCAGGGCCACTGAGTGAACTCTTGGTTAGTCGTTTTGGCGGCGGTACGGCCAATGATTCACCTGAAGTGCTGGCAGATGCACTATGGCAAGCTTATCAACAAAGGGGTTCGTTGGCGGTTCTGGTGAAAGGTTCTCGTTCTGCCCGCATGGAGCGGGTGGTGGAAGCATTAATGGCGCGCGCAAGTCGCTGCCAGTCAGACAAATAAAATGGGTTAAGTAATGATTTTAGAATTAATGGCTTGGTTACAGCAATGGGTGGGCAGTTTTAACCTATTCAGTTATGTGACCTTTCGTGGTTTGATGGCCGCTTTGACGGCACTGGTGATTTCACTTTGGGCAGGTCCAGCAGTGATTCATTGGTTAACGCGCTTAAAAGTGGGTCAAGCGGTTCGCACCGATGGTCCACAAACTCACTTGGTAAAAAGCGGTACGCCGACTATGGGTGGCGTGCTGATCTTGTTGTCAGTGATTGTCAGTGCCTTGTTGTGGAGTGATTGGGATAGTCGTTATGCTTGGCTGTTGATTGTGATGACACTGGGGTTTGGTGCCATCGGTTTTGTCGATGACTACAAAAAAGTCGTTTATAAAGATCCGAAGGGGTTGGCATCGCGTTGGAAATACTTTTGGCAGTCGGTATTGGGTTTAGTGGCGGCTTATTTAATGTTCCAATGGGCTTATTTGCCAGCTCACACGGAATTGCTCATTCCCTTTGCGAAAACCTTGGTATTTGAGTTGGGACCTTGGTTTGTTTTAATGGCTTATTTTGTCATTGTCGGCACCTCGAATGCGGTCAATTTGACCGATGGATTAGATGGCTTGGCGATTATGCCCGCAGTGTTGGTATCGGCCGCTTTGTCGGTATTTGCGTATTTGTCAGGTCATGCGGTGTTTGCCGATTATCTGAATATTCCGTTTATTCCGGGTGCCGGAGAAGTGGCTATTTTTGGCGCTGCCTTGGTTGGTGCTGGGCTGGGTTTCTTGTGGTTCAATACTTATCCGGCACAAGTGTTTATGGGCGATGTGGGTGCTTTAGCCATTGGCGCAGCACTGGGACTCATGGCAATTATGGTACGCCAAGAGTTGGTGTTGGTCATTATGGGCGGCATTTTTGTTATGGAAACCTTGTCAGTGATGATTCAAGTTGCTTCTTTCAAATTAACGGGCAAGCGCGTTTTTCGCATGGCACCCTTGCATCATCATTTTGAATTAAAGGGTTGGCCAGAACCGAAAGTGATTGTGCGCTTTTGGATTATCACACTGATTTTAGTATTGGTTGGTTTGGCCAGTTTGAAGGTGCGCTAAGTTATGTCGGTATTGGTAGCGGGATTAGGGATTTCGGGACAAGCTGCCTTGCGCTTTTTGGTAGCGCAAGGTGATAGCTGTATTTTTGCTTATGATACGCGTGCCGAGTTGGATATTCAGGCCTTACAGAGTCGTTTTCCTCAAGTCACTTTTGCCTGTGGTGAGCTACCACCAAACTGGGCAGCACAAGTGAAAATGTTAGTCCTCAGTCCAGGCATTGATCCTAAAACTGCATGGGTGCAGTCGTTGGTGAAAGCGGGTGTGAGTTTAGTGGGCGAAATTGAGCTTTTTTGTCGCTCGATGCCGGCGGAAAAACCTTTAGTCGCGATTACGGGTAGTAATGGTAAAAGTACTGTTACCACCTTGGTGGGCGAATTACTGAAGGCGCAGGGTTATCAGGTTGCCGTGGGTGGAAATTTGGGTACACCGGCTTTGGATTTACTCATGCAGTCTGCCGATGCCGATGTGTTTGTGTTGGAGTTATCCAGTTTTCAACTCGAAACCACGCAGAGTTTGTTAGCCACATCGGCGACGGTGCTCAACATTAGCCCTGATCATCTCGATCGTTATGGTGATATGGCAACTTACATTGCAGCTAAAGCGCCCATTTATCACATGACGCGTTTAGCGGTGGTGAATCGTGATGACGAAATTGCAGCAGGCTTAGCCGATTCACGCGTTGCTCAGATAGGTTTTTCGTTGTCGGAGCCGAAAGCATTAAGTGATTATGGTTTGTGTCTGCGCGAAGGTGAGGAGTGGTTGTGTCAGCGATCAGATGGGCAGTCCCCCTACCAATGGATTATGAAAAGTAACGAAATTGCCTTGATGGGACGACACAATATCAGTAATTGTTTGGCAGCCTTAGCTTTGTGTCAGGCTTTTCAGCTCAGCTTGACGGCCATTAAAAGTGTGCTTACAAGCTTTACGGGTTTGGCGCATCGTGCTCAATTAGTACGCACGCGAGCCGGCGTGCATTGGGTTAACGACTCCAAAGGAACCAATGTCGGTTCCACGGTCACGGCACTACACAGTTTAGGCGCGCAAGCACCCATTATTTTATTAGCCGGTGGGCAAGGCAAGGGACAAGACTTTTCTGAGTTGTCGCAACCCTTGGCAGATGTTGCTCGTGCGCTGATTGTTTTTGGTGAAGATGCTGAACAGATTGCTCAGCATGCACCCAGCAGTTGCTCTGTGCATCGTGTTGTTGACCTGCTGGAAGCGGTAACGCTAGCAGATGCTCTGTCAAAAGCGGGCGATGTGGTGTTATTGTCACCAGCCTGTGCCAGTTTTGATCAATTTCGCAGTTACGTTCATCGTGGCGAAGTTTTTACTCAAGCCGTGATGCAGCTAGCATGATGAAGTTGATGAAACGCGGATTCCAGGTAAGACCTTGGCGGTTGGATGATAATGCCCCCATTGACTGGGCGCTGGTTGGGGTGATGTTGATGCTCTCCTGCCTGGGCGTAGTGATGGTGGCATCTGCATCTGTGGCGATTGCCGAGAAACGCTTCGGTATGGAGTTGCGTTATGTGTTACAACAGTTGGCTTTCTTATTGGGTTCGTTGTTCATTGCGGTGTGGGTGATTCAAAAAACTACTCTCAATTGGTGGAAAGAAAACCGGGGTTTACTGTTACTCATCGCCATGGTGTTGGTGATGATGACGTTGGTGTTAGGTCGAGAAATTAACGGTGCTAAACGCTGGCTGAGTTTGGGTTTTTTCAATTTGCAACCTTCTGAATTTTTGAAGTTGGTGGTGATTGTCTTTATGGCCGCCTACATCGAAAAGAACTTCCAGCAGCATCAAGATGCGCAAGGTAATCGTGATTGGAAAATGGAAAAGAAACGGCAGATGCAAGCCATTAAACTGCTGATGTTGCCATTAATTCCCATTTTTCTATTGCTATTATTGCAGCCCGATTTTGGTAGCCTAATGGTGGTGTTGTTACTGGTATTTGCCATGTTGCTCATTGCGGGTGCTCCGCTACGCTTGTTGTTATCGGTTTTACCCTTGGGGCTGGCGCTGGTTATTGTCATCATTATTGAACCCTATCGCTTGGCACGGGTAGTCAGCTTTTTAGATCCTTGGAAGGATGCACAGAATACCGGTTATCAGCTCACGCATTCGCTAATGGCATTAGGCCGAGGTGATTGGTTTGGTGTCGGGTTGGGTAATAGTGTGGAAAAGTTGTTTTATCTGCCCGATGCGCATACCGATTTTTTATTTGCCATTTATGGCGAAGAATTTGGTTTCATTGGTGTGGTTGCCTTGGTATTGCTCTATTTGGTGATGATTTGGCGTATTTTTCGTATTGGTCGAGTGGCAGCAGAGCGAGAACAAACTTTCGCAGCCTTGATTTGCTATGGCGTGGGTGCATGGGTTGCAGTGCAGGCATTGATTAATATGGGCGCTAATTTGGGGTTGTTGCCGACCAAAGGCTTAACCTTACCTTTAGTTAGCTATGGCGGTTCCAGTTTGTTAATGTCCATGCTGGCATTAGGCTTGGTATTACGTATCGATTGGGAAAATCGTCACGCTCATTTGGTGGTGGTCATGCCACCCGTTACGCCGACAACGACTGATTTAGTGGAACAGCCAATGGAAAAAACATCATGAAGGTGATGATTGCCGCAGCGGGTACCGGTGGGCATGTTTTTCCTGGTTTGGCGGTTGCTGAATTATTGAAGAAACAGGGTCATGCGGTGGTGTGGCTAGGTACAGAACAGGGGAAGGTGGTGCAGTGGGTTGAGCAAGCCAGTGTGCCCTTGTGCACGATTGCCATAGGTGGCGTGCGCGGTAAGGGCTGGAAGCATTGGCTAAAAGCACCCTTTCAACTGTTCGGTGCGTGGCGGCAAGCGGTCGATCTACTGCGACAAGAAGATCCCGATGTTATGTTGGTGATGGGGGGCTATGTTTCGGCACCAGCTGGCTTGGCTGCCCGTTGGTTGCGTATCCCGTTGGTGGTACACGAACAAAACTCGATTGCGGGTTTGAGTAACCGCCTATTAGCCCCTTTCAGTCAGTCGGTGCTGTTGGGTTTGCCCTTGGCGTCCTCGCCATTCGGGTGGGGAAAGGCGCGCTGGGTAGGTAATCCTTTGCGCGCGATGTTGCAAAGACAAGGTAAAACTCATGCCTCACAACCGCTTAGACTCTTAATTTTTGGCGGTAGCCAAGGAGCGCAGTTCCTCAATGAGCGTTTGCCAGAGGTGATGCGTGATTGGTCAGCTCGTCACGAACTAACTGTGTGGCATCAAACAGGCAGTCACCAGCAAGCCTTGGTTGAGCTGGCTTATCAACAAGCTGGCGTAACAGCGCGAGTGAGTGAGTTTATTCAAGATATGGGAGAAGCCTATGCTTGGGCTGATCTGGTCATCGCCCGTGCAGGTGCTTTAACCGTAACTGAATTGCAGCAAGTGGCACGCCCTGCGTTATTCATTCCCTTTCCTCATGCGGTAGATGACCATCAGTACACCAACAGTTTGGCTTTGGTAAAACTCGGTGCTGCCCAAGTGTTGCGGCAATCCGAAGCCAGTGTTGAGCAGCTGCGAGAATACTTAAGTGATTATATTTATAATCCTAAGGTTTTAAGTCAGTGCTATGCTGTACTGAATGCCCAAGCAGAAAACACCGCAGCCGTTCGCGTGGTGCAAGTTTTAACGGATTTGGTCATGCCATCGACCAACAAACAAAAAAGAACAACAGGAAATTAAGCTATGAGCATGTCTCAACGCGTGCGTCGCATTCATTTGGTGGGTATTGGTGGTTCTGGCATGTCGGGCATTGCCGAAGTGCTGCTCACGCAAGGCTTTGTCGTTAGTGGTTCGGATGCCAAAGCCTCAGCGGTTACAGCGCATTTAACCGCTTTAGGGGCGCAAGTCAGTATTGGTCATGATGCCCATTTGGTTGAAGATGCTGACGTGGTGGTGGCTTCAACGGCGATTGCCAAAGATAACCCCGAATTGGTGGCGGCACGCATGGCGCGTGTACCAGTCATTCCCCGTGCTGAAATGTTGGCTGAAATGATGCGTAGTAAGTTTGGTATTGCTGTGGCAGGTACACATGGCAAAACCACGACCACCAGTTTAATTGCTAGTGTGTTGGCAGAAGCAGGCTTAGATCCGACTTATGTCATCGGCGGGCGTCTCAATAAAACCGGTACTCATGCCAGCTTAGGTGCGAGTAATTATTTGGTAGCGGAAGCAGATGAGTCAGATGCCTCTTTCCTCTACTTAAAACCGATGATGAGCATTGTCACCAATATTGATGCCGACCACATGGAAACCTATGGTGGTAGCTTTGAAGTTTTGACCGATACCTTTTCACAATTCTTGCATCATTTGCCCTTTTATGGTTTAGCGATCGTGTGTGTCGATGATGCTGGCGTGCAAGGCTTGTTGCCACGTATTACCCGTCCGATTGTGCGTTATGGGCTGAGTGAAGCTGCCGATATTCGTGCCACGAACATCCAGCACCAAGGGTTGCGCTCGACCTTTACAGTGCAAGCCTATCAGCAAGAGCCATTCTATATTACCTTGAATATTCCCGGTGAACATAATGTGCGTAATGCCTTGGCGACCATTGCTGTTGCCTTAGAATTGGGTGTCGATGTAAACGCTATTCAACGCGCTCTGGCGCAATTTCATGGTGTCGGTCGTCGCTTTGATGTGTATGCCAATCGTTCTTTGTTCGACAAGTCAGTGACGCTGGTGGATGACTATGGTCACCATCCAACAGAATTGGCAGCGGTATTAAATACAGCAAGAACGGCTTTTGCTCAGCAGCGTTTGGTCTCTGTCTTTCAACCGCATCGCTACACACGTACACGTGATCTGCTCGATGACTTTGCTGCCGCTTTAATGCTGGCCGATGTGGTGGTGTTACTGCCTGTTTATTCGGCGGGTGAGTCCCCAATTGCTGGCGCAGATAGCAAAGCCATTGCTCAAGCCATGCGCCTGCGTGGCTTCCAAAGTGTGGTGGTGGCAGATAGTATGGTGCAACTCAATGCCGTGGCGAAAGGTC
The DNA here is from genome assembly GCA_964519885.1 of uncultured Francisella sp. Classification (GTDB taxonomy): domain Bacteria; phylum Pseudomonadota; class Gammaproteobacteria; order Thiomicrospirales; family Thiomicrospiraceae. Next base: position 62,987 of record CAZFLX010000004.1, read on the forward strand.
TGCTCTTGGATGGTGATGTGGTGTTGACCATGGGCGCGGGTGATATTGGACAACTGAGTAAACAATGGCGGGAGGAAGCCTGATGCAGAACAAACCAATCATTGCCGTGTTACGTGGTGGCAGTGCGAATGAGCGTGAAGTTTCATTGCGTTCCGGCGCAGCGGTTGTGGAAGGACTTCAACAGGCTGGTTATCAGGTGCTGGATTGGCGCGTCGATGATTTGGCCCAGGTGATTGCGTTAGTGCAACAAGCACCGCGTCCTTTGTTGGTGTTTAATGTGTTGCATGGTCGTGGCGGTGAAGATGGCCAGTTACAAGCCCTGCTAGATGTGTTGGAAGTGCCTTACACGGGCAGTGGCATGTTGGCGAGCGCCTTATCGATGGATAAAGTGGTGACCAAACGCCTATGGCAATCGATGGGATTGCCGACGGCTGATTATTACGAAGTCACACAGTCAAGCTTATCGACCTTTGACGTGGACGCAGTGCGTTATCCAGTAATGGTGAAACCCGCACGCGAGGGGTCGAGTATCGGCATGTTCAAAGTCGATAGTGCGGATAAGATGCGTGATGCCTTAACGCAAGCGCTGACTTTTGATGACCATGTGCTGGTAGAGTCTTGGATTGATGGTGCTGAATATACGTTAGCCATTTTGGGTGATCAGGCTTTGCCGATGATTCGGTTGAAAACACCGAATGTGTTTTACGATTTTGAAGCCAAGTATCAAGCCAATACCACCGAATATCTCTGCCCTTGTGGGCTGTCTGCGGAAGTAGAAGCAGCAATTCAAACCTTGGCGTTGCAAGCCTTTCACGCTTTGGGCGCTAAAACATGGGGAAGGATCGACGTGATGATTGATCAGCAAGGTCAAGCTTGGTTGCTGGAATTGAACACCGTCCCGGGTATGACCGATCACAGCCTCGTGCCTATGGCGGCAAAACAGGCGGGATTAAGCTTTAGCCAACTGGTTGATCGCTTGGTGCAGTTGTCGGTATGACTTTTTTATCGCGTACATGGCAAAAGCTAAAACGCTGGTTTATATGGTTTGGCAAGGCAGTTTTGTTAACGGTTTTTGCTGGGGTTCTGACTTGGGCAGGGCTACAAGCATGGCAGCTATGGAATGGTCATCAGCAGGGTGAGTTAATCCAAGTCAAGTTAGTGAATGAAAATAGTAAAGTGAGCGAAGCTGAATTAACTGAACTTTTGCGTCCGCAATTAGGCATAGGTTTTTGGCAATTAGACTTGCCCAGTATTCGTCAGTTGGTCGAAAGTCATCCTTGGGTCGCGCATGCTGAAGTATCAAGGTTTTGGCCGAGTACCTTACGCGTCGAAGTGGTTGAGCAAATACCGGTTGCCCGTTGGGGTGAGACAGGTTTTGTCAACCAGATAGGTGAGATTTTTTATCCGAATCAAGGGGTTGGATTTGAAGGGTTAATCCGTTTGTCGGCGGTGAATCCAGATCCCTTGGCGGTATTAGCTATGCTTAAGCAAGTGCTAGATTTGATTAATCCTTATGGGCTACACGTGACTTCTATGCATCGCATGGCCGATGAAAGTTGGCACATTTGGCTGGTAAATGGTGATGAGTGGTTGTTGCCAAAACAAGATGCCATTCAAGATTTGAAACAGTTGCTGGTACTTTATGGCAGTATTCCCAAGCAAGATGGGACAAAGATGCGTATTGACCTTCGTTATCGTGATGGTTTTGCGGTAAAATGGCAACCAATAGAAAATCCCACATCCTCAGATGCTCAACCCTAGGAAATAGTATGGCTCGCAGTAAAAAACAAGCACCCAATGTTGTCGTTGTGTTAGATATTGGCACTTCAAAAATTGTTGCCTTGGTTGCCAAGGTAAGTCACCACGGGCGTATGGAGTTGATCGGTATGGGGCGTCATCCCTCGCGGGGTTTGCGTCGCGGTGTGGTGGTGGATATTGACGCCACTGTCGATGCCATTCAACATGCGGTCGATGCCGCCGAACAGATGGCCGGTGTGGTGATTGAACACGCCTATGTGGGTATTGCGGGCAGCCATGTTAAGAGTTACAACCAGCACAGCATGGTGACGGTTGCAGGCGATGAAATTGGCACCAATGACGTGGAACGGGTGGTCGATGATGCGGTGAAACGTATTTCCATTCCCGGTGATCAAAAGCCCTTACATATTTTAACGCAAGAATTTATTGTCGATAATCAACCCGGAATTCGCCAGCCCGTGGGTATGGCGGGTGTGTCGCTAGAAGCACGTGTGCACATGATTACCGGTGCGGTGTCGGCCGTGCGTAACCTAACGCGTTGTGTTGAAAACTGCGGTTTGAAAGTGGATGATGTGGTACTAGAGCAACTGGCTTCTGCCGAAGCGGTGTTATTGCAAGATGAAAAAGATCTGGGTGTCTGCTTAATTGATATTGGCGCAGGCACGACTGATGTAGCGGTGATTTTGCAAGGGGCGATGCATTACACAGCCGTCATTCCTGTCGGTGGCGATCAAGTCACCAATGACATTGCAGCGGTGTTGCGCACGCCCATTCATGCGGCGGAAGACATCAAACGCAACTATGGTTGTGCCTTGCCGCAATTAGTCAGTCCCGATGAAGAAATCGAAGTGGCTAGCGTTGGCGATCGTCCAGCACGCATGATTAAGCGTCACACCTTAGTTGACGTGGTTGAAGCGCGTTTTGCCGAGATTTTCCAACTGGTGCAACAAGAGTTGCACGTGAGTGGCTACGATCAAGCCATTCGCGCCGGCGGCATTGTTTTAACCGGTGGTTCTTCGCAAATTGAAGGCTGTGTGGAATTGGCCGAAGAAATTTTCGGCATGCCGGTTCGTTTGGGTCTGCCAGAAACTAAAGGTGGTTTAAGCACACAGCTGCGTGATGCGTCTTATGCGACCGGAGTCGGCTTGTTGAAATATGCAAGCGAACATTTAGATGGTGTGACCATCGTTGAAGATGACGATGATGTGAATGAAACGGTGATTCATGCGCGCCCCACGGCACGTGAAGAGGCAGGCATGGTCGATAAAATGAAGTCATGGTTTGCGCGTCACTTTTAATATTGATTTAAGTCGCTTGAACAGCGCTTGGTCAGTTTACGACACGCCTTGTGTTATAATGAGCCAATTTTTTCATGGAAAGTGAACCGATGCTAAAGCAACGGACCATTAAAAACCCCATTCGAGCCCGAGGCGTGGGCTTACATACGGGTCATCATGGCTTGATGACCATGCGCCCGGCACCAGTGAACACCGGCATAGTATTCCGTCGTGTCGACTTAGATCCTGTGGTCGAAATTCCCGTTAATCCCAATGCGGTTACTGAAACGGTGCTCTGCACCACACTCAGTCATGGTGATGCCAAAATCTCTACGGTAGAACACCTCATGTCGGCTCTGGCAGGCTTTGGTATTGATAATCTGTACATTGATTGCGACAGTGATGAAGTGCCGATTATGGATGGTAGCGCTTCGCATTTTATTTTCTTGCTGCAATCGGCCGGTATCGCTGAACAAGAAGCGGATAAGCGCTTTATTCGTATCAAAAAAACCATTCGTATTGAAACCGATAAAGGTGATTGGGCGCAGTTTGAACCCTATGAAGGTTTTAAACTCAGTTTTAGTATCGATTTCGATCACCCGGCTTTCGATGAAACCGCTAACCATATCGTGATTGAGTTCTCCTCAACCAGTTACCTGAAAGAAATTTCTCGCGCCCGAACCTTTGGTTTTATGAAAGATGTGGAAGCCTTGCGCAAGCGCAATTTAGCCTTGGGCGGTAGTTTAGAAAATGCCATTGTGCTCGATGAAAATGGTGTCATGAACCCAGAAGGGCTGCGTAATCAAGATGAATTTGTACGCCATAAGGTCTTAGACGCAGTAGGCGATTTATACATGATTGGTTCAGGTATCGTCGGTGCTTTTTCCGCTTACCGTTCGGGTCATGCGTTGAATAACAAGTTGTTGCGTAGCCTATTAGCTCAACCCGATGCTTGGGAATACACCAATTTATCGGATTTGGCCGGTGCGATCAGTTACGAAGAAAACCCTGGCGCAATCAATTAGGTCAACTTAGTTAGCCGATGCTGACTTTTTAGCCAATTGTTGAATGAGTTTTTCGAGCGCTTGCGTTAGCGGTTCTTGCGGGGTTAATTGTTGGCTCAGTGCGATTAATGATGCCAGTTCAGTTTCGTTGGGTGGTGTGCGAATGAAGCTTTTTGCTGTCGTAGGCTGTTCAGTGCGTTGCGCAGCAATATGCACATGCAGTTCCGTCACTTGCTGATCGTGACAAGCGCTCAACAGTTGACGACTGCTTAGTCTAAAGCGACTGGCCCAATTGGCACTGGTGGTCAACAGGTGTAGTTGATGATGATCAACATAAGCATCTAACAATGCTTGTTGTGCTTTGTCTGACAAGCAGGAGAGCAAACGCTCACGTAAACTCAATCTGTGGGTTAATTGTTGCGTTAAATTAGCCAGTTGAGGCTGGTGGCGAGAAAATAGGGTTTGCATTTGGCGTTAGGCTCGCGGGCTTCTCGGTCAATCATGAATGGTTCAATATTTAGAAATTAAGACATAGTTTACTGGAAAAATGACATGATCTCTCGACTCATTAAAACAATTTTTGGTTCACGTCATGAGCGCTTAGTAAAAGGTTATCGTAAGCGCGTTCAAGCCATTAATGCCTTAGAACCCAGTATGCAAGCCCTGAGTGACGAAGCCTTGTCAGCAAAAACCGCTGAGTTTAAGGATCGCTTAGCTAATGGCGAGCGTCTTGAAAATCTCATCACCGAAGCTTTTGCTGTGGTGCGTGAAGCGGCAGTACGTGTATTCGGTATGCGCCATTTCGATGTGCAAATGATTGGCGGCATGGTACTGAATGATGGACGTATTGCTGAAATGCTCACCGGTGAAGGTAAAACCCTCACCAGTACCCTCGCCATTTACTTAAATGCATTGACCGGTCAGGGTGTGCATGTCATTACAGTCAACGATTATCTCGCCCAACGTGATGCGGCTTTAATGGGGCAGTTGTACGGCTTTTTAGGGCTGACCACGGGTGTGATTTTGTCGGGTCATCAACAAGGTACAGACGAAAAACGTGCTGCTTATGCCTGTGATGTGACCTACGGTACGAATAACGAATTTGGTTTCGATTACCTGCGAGACAATATGGTGATGTCTTCGGCGGAGCGCGTCCAGCGTGGTTTAAATTATGCCGTTATTGACGAAGTCGATTCGATTTTGATTGATGAAGCCAGAACACCGTTGATTATTTCGGGTGCCAGTGAAGACAAGAGCGCACTTTATGTCGCCATCAATCAAATTACTCCTCATTTAACCAAGCAGATTGGTGAAGGTGATGAGGTTGAACAAGAAGGTGACTTCACCGTCGATGAAAAAACACGTCAGGTGCTGCTCACGGAGCAGGGTCATAGTCATGTCGAAGCCTTATTAACTGAAGCAGGCTTATTGGCGGAAGGCTCTAGCTTGTATGATGTGGGCAATATTGCGCTGATGCATCATGTTTTAGCCAGTTTAAAAGCGCATCATATTTTTATGCGCAACAAAGATTACATCATTAAAGAAGGTGAGATCGTCATTATTGACGAGTTTACCGGTCGTCAAATGGCGGGTCGTCGTTGGTCGGAAGGCATTCACCAAGCCATTGAAGCGAAAGAAGGTGTGTCGATTCAAGCAGAAAGCCAAACCTTGGCTTCGATTACCTTCCAAAATTATTTCCGTCAATACAAACGCTTGTCGGGTATGACAGGTACTGCCGATACTGAAGCGGCTGAGTTGATGCAGATTTATAAACTCGAAGTCGTGCCCATTCCACCGAATCGTCCTGTGCAACGGGTGGATAGTCAAGACGCAGTTTATATGACGCAAAAAGACAAGTATGCGGCGATTGTGGCGGATATTGAACATCGTCGTGCTGCGGGTCAGCCCATTTTGGTGGGTACAGCGTCGATTGAAGCGTCGGAATTATTGTCGGCTTATCTAACACAAAAGCATATTGCGCATGAAATCCTCAATGCGAAGCAGCACGAGCGCGAAGCCTACATTATTGCCCAAGCGGGTCGTCCTGGTGCGGTAACCATCGCCACCAATATGGCCGGCCGTGGAACGGATATTGTGTTGGGCGGAAACTGGGAAATGGAAGCCAAGGCCTTGGGCGATGCTGATCCTGCTCATATCCAGGCCATGAAAGCGGAATGGCAAGCGCGTCATGAAGCCGTTAAGGCGTCGGGTGGGTTGCATGTGATTGGTACGGAACGCCATGAGTCACGTCGTATCGATAACCAATTGCGCGGTCGTTCGGGTCGTCAGGGTGATCCAGGTTCTAGCCGTTTTTACTTGTCGTTAGAAGATGATCTGTTGCGCATTTTTGCCGGTGATAAATTGCGTGGCATGATGCAAAAATTGGGCATGAAAGAAGGCGATGTCATTGAACATCCGTGGCTGAATCGTTCGATTGAAAATGCCCAGCGTAAAGTCGAAGGTCGTAACTTTGATGTGCGTAAGCAACTGTTAGAATACGACAATGTGGCGAATGACCAACGTCAGGCTATTTATGCGCAGCGTAATGATGTGCTTGATGCACAAGATCTGAGCGACTGGATGAGCGAGATGCGCTTGGACGTGATGAATCAGGTTATTGATCTTTATATGCCTGCTGCCAGTCTGGAAGAAGAGTGGAATTTGGATGGTTTGGAACACGCCTTAGCGGAAAACTTTGGTGAGTCTTTCCCTGTGAAACAGTGGGTGGCTGAAGATGCACGCATTAATGAAGCGGGTATTCGTGCGCGTATTCTGGAAGGCTTGGAAGCCAGCTATGCCGCGAAACGTGAGTCCTTTGGCGTTGACCTAATGAATCATTTGGAGCGCGTATTCTTACTGCAGACTTTAGATCATTTGTGGCGCGAACACTTGGCAAGCATGGATTACCTGCGTGCGGGTATTCATTTACGGGGTTATGCGCAGAAAAATCCTGTACAAGAGTTCAAGCGTGAAGCCTTTGAAATGTTCCGCGCCTTTATGGATAACGTCAAATTGGAAACAGTTAAGGCTTTGTCGTTGGTGCGTGTGCGTAGTGAAGAGGAAATTGCCGCCTTGGAAGCGCTAGAGCGCTCTCAGCAACCTGAGCTGATTGCGGAACACAACGAAGCGGCGAATGTATATGGTCACGAGCCAGCCGCTGAGCCAAGCTTTGCTGGTGATCCACTGCCAGAAGGGCATCGTCCGCAAGTGCGTCATGATCCTAAAATTGGTCGTAATGATCCCTGTCCTTGTGGTTCGGGTAAAAAGTATAAGCAGTGCTGCGGTAAACTCGTTTAACGAGGTTCATTTCTACAACCCTCCTCGGGCGAGGCAAAAAAGCGACTAAAAGTCGCTTTTTTTATAGGGTCTTTTCATTGAAATGTCATCTAGGCAAGCGTAGAATGTTAAACATAAAAAAATTATAAATGCTTGCTTGGGTGATAGTACGAATTAGCTTTATTTTTCGTCGATGTCTAAACCTTGATGCCAAGCAGACTTCTGGTTAACGAAAGGATAGAGATGTATGACAATTAAAATGAAATTGATCTTGCTGGGACTGGCAGGTTTGCTAGCCAGCTTAATCATTGCAGGATTAGGATTATGGGGAATGAGCACCAATGTGCAAACTGTCAGTAGTCTTTACAACGACCGAGTCGTTCCCCTGCGAGATCTCAAACAAATCGCTGATAATTACGCCGTGAACATTGTGGATACCAGTCATAAGTTACGCAATGGCAATATTGACTGGACTGAAGCGAACAACAGCATGTTGAAGGCTCAAAAACTGATTCATGACAAATGGCAAGCCTACTTAACAACCAAGATGGCACCGGAAGAGCAACTCATCATTGATCGTATTAAGCCATTGTTGGTGAAGACGGATGAAAAGTTGTCACAGCTCATGAACGTCATTCGTCAGCAGGATGCACAAGCACTCGAGCAGTTTACCATTAATCAGTTATATCCTGCGATTGATCCGATTTCAGAAGAGTTTGCTCAATTAATTGACGTGCAATTGACCATTGCTGATCGAGATTTTCATCAAATGATGAGTGCGTATCAACTGAGTAAATGGATCGTTATCGCTGTATTGCTATTAAGTTTGCTGATTATGATCCTGATGGTGATTTCGGTTATTAAAGGCGTGCTTGAAAGTACCCATCGAATGAGTAGTGCTATGAATGAAGCCATGCAGGGTAATTTTAAATATCAAATGGTGATAACGGGTAATGATGAGATTACCCCCTCGATGCATGCATTAAATGGCTTGATGAGTTCTTTAGATAAAGCCATTACCGAGGCCAACCATGTCGTCGGTGCTATTGCCAATGCCGACTTTAATCAACGTATGCAAGGTAATTATGCGGGTGATTTGAATCATTTAAAACTAGGCATTAATGCGTCTGCTGAATCGGTATCTTTCATGATGGCTGAATTGGAAAAAGTGATGAAAGCCTTACAGCAAGGCAATTTGGGTATTCAAATGGATACACGGGTTCCAGCAGATTTCCGACATTCGGTTGATGTCGCCCTTGGCAGCCTGAATCAAATTGTTGCCGACATCAACCAGATCATGCAACGCCTCAATGACGGTAACTTCGATGCTCGCGTCAACGCCAATGCCCAAGGCGACTTGCTCAACATGAAGCAAGCGGTCAATGGCACCTTAGACACACTAGAGCATCTGGTTGATGATCTAGTTCGCATGGCACAAGCGCAAATGGAAGGTGACTTAACCCTTGTCTCTCAAGGAAATTACAAAGGACGTTTCAAAGAACTGCAAGACGCCCGAGCCGCCTCAACCAATCGCATTAAAGAAGTGGTTAACATGGCGCTCGAAGCCTCTCATGTCGTATCTGATGCCGCTGGTCAAGTCTCACAAGGCTCAAGCGATCTTTCATCGCGCGTACAAGAACAAGCTGCTGCGCTAGAGCAAACCAGTGCCACCATGCACCAAATGACCTCAGCCGTAGAAGCCAACACCGAAAACGCCAGCCGCGTTGCCAGCCTAGCCCATCAAGTGCAAGGTCAATCGACAGACGGCGTGCAAGTGATGCAACAAACCATCGAAGCCATGCGCTCCATTCAACAAGCAAGCAACAAAATTGCCGACATTGTCAGCATCATTGACAGCATCGCCTTTCAAACCAACCTACTAGCCCTCAACGCCGCCGTCGAAGCCGCCAGAGCCGGAGAACATGGACGTGGCTTTGCCGTGGTCGCCAGTGAAGTACGCGCCCTAGCTGGTAAGTCCGCTGATGCCGCCAAAGACATCAAAGGCCTGATTGAAGACAGCGTACAACGCATTAACGCTGGCACCAAACTCGCCGACAAATCTGGTGAAATGCTCAGCACCATCAGCGAATCGGTGAAAGAAGTTGCCAACATGATTGAAGCCATCTCAGCCGCCTCTAAAGAGCAAAGCACCGGCATATCCCAAGTGCATTTAGCCATTGCCGACATTGACCGAGTGACACAAGAAAATGCCGCCCTGGTAGAAGAAACCACCGCTGCGGCAGAAAGCCTCAATCACGAAGCCAACGAACTGCGCAACAACATGTCCTTCTTCAAAACAGGACAAGGCACAGCAGCACCAGCACGACTTGCTCCAACCACAGCTAAAACAGCTAACCGCAGCCCAGCTAAAGGCCTGCCAGCACCCAAAGCAGCCAGCAGTGATGAATGGAGTGAGTTTTAAGGAGATTTTTCGCTTTTTATTGAGTTTGTCATCTTCGACAAGCCCTATCTGGTGAGATGGAGCTTTTTTCTGGCATTGACTGCGCCACGATGGCTAAACATATTAGCGATTATAAATATTAAGAAATCTTTTTTTGCTATTAGTAAAACTAGTTAGACAAGTATTCGCTAAAGACTTACTATTAAGTACGTAATTTTTTGTAATGAGTGGAGTGTTAATATGTTAAGTCGTCGTCAATGGATTTTATCAGTTGCCAGCAGTCTGTTGTTTATGAGTAGCCTAGCACAAGCCGAGTTACCAGCAGACTTTCAAGCTAAAGCCGAAAAAGGGCTTCAACACCTTAAACAACTCGCTGGCGATGCTGCAATTATCGCTGCTGCTAAAGCTGGTACGCCTGCTGCTGGCATGACTAATGCCAAGTGGACAGATATTTCTGATCAAGATACAGCCTTTAAATCTGTGGCTTCTGCTGCGGTGTCGGCTAAATTGACGCCCCCTGCTGGCATGGGGAAACTTTTTTTGCGCGATAAGGATGCCAACTTGGTTGCATTCAAGGGTGAAAAACCTTTCTTGTTTAATATTGCCAATCGCCCTAACTTTAAAAAATCCATTACTGGTGACGATTTCATTGGCGACAAGGTAGCACCTGATCCGAGTACACAAAAACCGAGCGTACAAATTGCAGTGGCTGTAAAGGATGGTGCTACCGTAGTGGGCGTGTTACACGGTTCAGTCGAGTAATTTTTACCAAAAGTGTGTTTTGTAAACAAACTTTGAACTGAGCGACCGAAAGGTCGCTTTTTTATGGATGGCTTGAAACGCTCAAGTTAGCTTTTATGTGGCGTTTGTGTTCGTACATGCGTTGATCGGCAATTTGAAAGGCATCGTCTAGCGTTGCATGGTGATCACGCATAGCCATACCAATCGCAACGGATAGCTTAGCACTATCCAATCGTTGTTTGAGGGTTTGGTAGAGTTGTTCGGAAGATTGCAGATCTCGATCAATGGCTAAAATGGCAAATTCATCTCCCCCCAATCTTGCCAGAATATCGCTGGGTGATAAGGCGGCAAGAATGGAGGCGACGGTTGATTGAATGAGTAAGTCACCCGCTAAATGCCCATCTTGATCATTCACTTTTTTTAAGTCATTGAGGTCTAAAACAAAAATGCTGGCTTCATTGCCAAACATACGACAATTGAGTTCTTCTGCTTCAACAAAAGCGCGCCAGGCACGACGATTGTAAACGCCAGTTAGAGAGTCGGTGAATGCTTCGTTGGTAAGGCGTTGGTTTTCACGCTGGCTTTCGATGTATTGCCATTCTAATTGAAGCAAATGAGATAACAGCTTACTGAGTAGTTGAAGCTGAGGTTCATGTTGTTTTAGCGATTCGGGTTGCTGCTGGGGATCGATACCACATAGGGTACCAAACAGATCACCGTTAGCAAAATAAATGGGGTAGCCAACATAGGCATTAATGGTGAGTTTTTCGGCAATGGGCGTGTTGGCGTAGCTTAATACTTGCATGGCGCAAGGAGCAATGTTGGGACCCAAGCCTTGTACCATTTGAGAACAAAAAGAGTCCGACCATTTTAAAACGTCACCTTCCGCAACCTGATATCCATCATCTTCTGCTTGAAGCACGATCCAGTCGTTGCCATTGACGCGCGTAATCATCCATAGATCGAAACCTAAATGCGCTTTAAGATAAGCTAAAACTTCTTTACCAGCTTGCGAAAACTGGGTGAGCAGATTGAGGTTAATGGACATTCGCTTGGCTCAGTTGCTGTATGGGTTCACTGGCAGGACGACCAAAGTAATAGCCTTGTACTAAATCGATGCCCGCTTGTTTAATGTACTGCCATTCTTGTTCTGTTTCAACCCCTTCTGCAAGGGTGGTAATACCGGTTTGTTTTGCCATAGCCAAAATGCCACCGACAATGGCTTGCTTAATCGGTTCTTGATCAATATTCATAATCAATTCACGATCAATTTTGACGATATTGGGTGACAAACTGGCGAGTAAGTTAAGTGAAGAGTAGCCACTACCCATATCATCCAAAGCCGTTCTAAAGCCTTTGGCACGATAATAGTCGAGAATATTGCGTAGGTGATCAACATCATCAATACGCTCTGTTTCAACCACCTCAAAAATAAGATTATGTGGGTCGAAGCCATAGCGTTCAGCTAAGGCCATGGTCGTGCTTAAGCAGTTTTCGGGGTTGTAAATGGCGCTGGGCAAGAAGTTGATAAACAAACGACCAAAATAATTCAGTTTAGCCGCGGTATGCATAATGGTTTCACGGCATAGGCGATCTAAGTTAAACAGTAACTCTGCGTCTTTGGCTTGACCAAATAGTAGATTGGGGGGAATGATTTTTCCCTCAGGACTAACACCACGAATTAAAGCTTCATGAGCATAAATTGAAAGGTCTGAAGCTAATAGAATAGGTTGAAAATGTACCACTAGGCTTTTATTTGTTAGCACCCCTAACAATTCTTGCGCATTAAATTGTGAGCACCAAGTTGCAAGCGGGCGCATTTTAGTTAATTCGTTGGGGTTTAGAGTCGTGGCATCGGCAGCGGTAATGAGCAGTTGAATGTTCATGTTGTCTGATGGGCTTAATCCGCAATCTTGACAAAGGCTTTGAATCAGTTTTTCGACATTGTCTGAATCGATCCTCAGTAGTTGACCGTTGCTTTCACAGGCATAACCCAGTGCTTGCAATTGCTTACTCACTTTGCGTAATAGAAACAGATCAAAAAAAGTGAGGAATACCTTTCCCCCTTCCATGCATAAATTCGGTAGTGTTTGACAGCGACAAGACATCTTCTATTCCTTATTCAATGAGGTTAGCTGTTCACTTTAAGGTTTGGCGTTTGATTTTTCAATATTATTTTATCATTTAGTGTTAATTGTTCTAACATTTTGTGCTATTGGATTTGAGTGCCGAAAACTGTTTCATGAGCCAACGCGTTGGCGCACCAATATAGGGTAGCTTGCTAAACAATTCTTCACCCGTATCCCAATAATCACGATGCAATACCACCAAGCCCTGTTCATTAAAGACAAGGTGACTAGTACCTTTAATACTGATGTTCTGATTGCGCACATTCAGCATCATGGTCCAAATGATCATGGCACTGTCATCGTTAATAAAGCGATGTTGTATGAGAAATTTAGCTTCGGGTGCAACCTGGAACATGTGGGAAAAAATGGTTTTGATATCGTTTAGAGATTGTACTTCGTGAAAAGGGTCTTTGAAATGTGCTTGATGAGCATAAAACTCACCGAATCGGTCAATATCATTTTGACTTAATTGCTCAAAAAACTGACAGAAATGATCTAACACTTGAATTGTTGTCATCTTTACTCCTGCCTGGCTAAACGATTAAGAATAATTTGACGTAACCGCCAGGGTAAGGCGTTGATGACTCTGAGGGTTAGCGTAAATCCACGCGGGAAGGCAATATCGAAATCACCTTTCGCTAATCCTGCCAGCAAAGCATGACTGGCCTCTTCTGAAGTGATTAAGCTTGGCATTGCAAAGCTATTTTGTGCTGTCAAACGGGTTTTGACAAAACCTGGGCTGACTAAACTAACGGCAATGCCGAGAGGTAAGCATTCGGTGTAAAAACTTTGCGCAAAGTAACGTAAACCCGCTTTACTGGCACCATAAACACTGGCATTGGGCATGGCTAAATAAGCGGCGGAACTGCCTACCAATACGAGGTGTCCCTGTCCTTGCGCCAACAATTTGGGCAAGAGTTGATGACATAGGTCAATCACGCCTGTTAAATTGGTGCTAATGGTCTGGTGAATCGCTTGGTGACTATGATTCAGTAATGAACCCGCTTGATAAGTGCCAGCAAAGACCATCACCACATCAATGGGGGAAGTGAGTTGATTGATGGCGTGGCTGATGCTCTGGCTATCGCTAATGTCTAGGCTGAGAAGCTGACAGCGGTTAAGGTCATGGTGGGTTTTCAGACTGTTCAGGTTACGAGCGCTCAGCGTCAACTTTGCGCCTTGTTGCTGTAACTGCTCTGCCACGGCTAGACCAATACCTGCACTGGCACCAATTAACCAAACCTGTTTACCCTTCCAGTCGGTGATGGGCGGGTTAGCGGGTGTTAAGCCGAACATGGTAGCTTAGTGCTTTACAAAGGTGAGTTGATGCACATCAATGCTACCTGCTTTGAATCCAGCTTCACAGTAAGCCAAATAGTAATGCCAACGACGATAGAATTGATCGTCTATACCCAGTTCATGAATGGCAGGGCGTTGACGCTCGAAACTCTGTTGCCAACGACGTAGCGTCAGCGCATAGTCTTGACCAAAGTCGAGTCGATCCACTAGGGTTAAGCCTGCTTGTTCGGCTAATTCCAACAGTTTTTCGGGTGTGGGTAACATGCCACCAGGGAAAATATAGCGTTGGATAAAGTCAGGGTGTTTGCGGTAGTTTTCAAACAAACTGGGATGAATGCTGATCGATTGCATGGCAAAACGTCCGCCGTGTTTGAGCAGGCTGGCGACTTTTTCAAAGTAAACTGACCACCATTTTTCACCCACCGCTTCAAACATTTCAACCGACACAATGGCATCATATTGACCATGATGGTGACGATAGTCTTGCAATAACACCGCTGCGTGTTCACTTTCAATAGAGGATTCTAGTCGTTGTTGGACCAGTCGTTGTTGTTCACTCGATAGGGTGAGCGCTGTGACCTTGACCTGTTTATCGAGGGCTTGTTGCATCAGTTCGCCCCAACCACAGCCGATTTCGAGCAGGCTTTGATTGGGTTGAAGTGCCAACTGGTCGAGCAGACGGCTGACTTTGCGTTTTTGCGCCACCACCAACGGTTCGTCGGGATGAGAAAATAGCGCAGCGGAATAGCTGAGGGTTTCGTCTAGCCAGAGTTTGTAAAAATCATTGCCTAAATCGTAATGAGCGGCAATATTTTTACGACTGCCCCCTTCGGCAGTGTTGTCACGTTTTTGATGATACCATTGCAACCAGCGACGATAAAAGGCGGTCGCTTTGCCCACTTCTTGATGCCAAGCGTATTCATTTAAGCGCGCGAGTAATAAGAATTGCGCCATGTCGGGGGTATCAATCCAGCCGTTTTCGTAGGCTTGAGCAAAACCTATGTCGCCCTTCATCAGCATGCGCGCTAGGGTGGCCCAAGGGCGGTAAAGCGTCAGTTCGCATTGCTGCGCACCTTCACCGAGGGTAATGGATTCTTTACCGTAATGAAGAGTAAGTCGGCCATCTTGCCAACCGCGTAACAGTCGCGCATAGCTACGCAACGCAAGACTGCGGGGGTTAACGAGGTCTTGGCTCTGGCTTAGTTCGTTGAAGGTGGTAGGCATAATGTCATCCTGCTATCGCTATGTTGAATCGAAATTAGGTGAGAAGGGGTTTTGAAAAAAGTCGCTTGGCGACGCCATAATTTGAAGGCGTGCCAATGAATACCCAATAAAATCCCCAAACTGGTTAATCCTTTTTGCCATAAGCATTGTGTGAGACTTGAGCTCGAACAGCGCTGTCCAGTCTGAACCGCCGTCAAGACACGTTCATTAACTGAATTGTTTTCTTCAATAATCACGCGGTAATCATCCAAAGGCGGTTTGACCTTGAACACATAATGTAAGGGAATAGGAAGAAAAGGCGAAACGTGAAAGGCTTTGTCAGCGGTGAAGGGTTGTGCTAAGTTGATTGGCTCGCCATTGATATGATGCACATAATGATGCCATTGACCAAAGGTGTTAGACACTTCTGCGATTGCGGCAATCACTTCATCTCTCTCGTTATAAACATACCACATAGCAAGCGGATTGAAACCAATGCCTAAAAAGCGTGGTACTGCCACCAATTCTGCTCGATGAAAGGGTTGATGAAAGTCGTATTTCTCTAGACAATCGGTGAGCCAATCGCGCCAAGGTGTGCCTTTTCGATCAGCGAAATCGCGTTGATGCAGACTAAAAATACCCCAGCGATTGACCTTAATACCGGCCTGCTGACACTGAGCTTGCCAGTTGTCCACATCGACAGCCACCACCGCATAGGGGTAACTGAAGCGGTAGGCTTTATCATCGTGGCGTTGGTGCATTAACTCACCAACGTAAACACGCAGGTCGTTTATCATTGTGCAACCCAAGGCGGAATAATGCCCCAGGCCTGCGCCACAGCAACCGCACTGGCAAAGCCATCTTCATGGAAGCCATGTCCAAAATAACTGCCAGCAAACCAAGTGCGTTGTTGACCTTGTAAGCGGTGTAATTGCAGCTGCGCTTGACGCGTTTCGGGAGTGAATACAGGATGGTCAAACAGATGATATTGCCAAGTCAATGCTGGGTCTGGGCGCTCATTCGGGTTTAAGGTGACAATCAGCGGCTGAGCGCTGTCGATGTGTTGCAAGCAATTCATCCAGTAGCTGACTTGTACGGGCTGTTTGGCATCGCTCTCGATAAAATTCCATGCCGACCAAACTTTGCGCTCACTGGGCATGTAAGTCAAGTCGCTGTGTAAATAGGCGTGATTGGCTTGGTAACGGAAAGGGCTAAGCAGTTCCACCTCATCGTTACTGGCATTATTACCCAGCAGCGCGAGCGCTTGATCGGCGTGGGTGGCTAATACCAACTGGTCGGCAACGAATGTTTGTCCATCGTCAAATGTTACTTCTACTTGTGAGGCTTGTCGATGGATACGTTGAATAGATTTAGCCGACAGAATTTGAATGTTAGGGTGCTGATGCAGCTTCTGCAAATAATTGCGACTGCCGCCACTCACTGTTTCCCACTGTGGGCGATCTTCGAGTTGTAACAATCCATGATTTTTAAAGAAAGACAGCAGGCTGTAAGCCGGGTAATCGAGCATTTGTGCGGGCGGGCAAGACCAAATCGCGGCCGACATCGGTAATAAATAGGCATCGGCGAGGCGTTGATGGAAGTGATGGCGTGCTAACCAGTTGCCGAGGGTTTCTTGTTCATCAAACTCAGCTTGCTTCAGCCAGCCTAACGCCACTTTATTAAAACGTAAAATATCGAACATCAATTGCCAGTGCGACCAACGCCAACGACTGGGATTGTGTGCCATAAAAGTAGCAAAGTCGGCACCGCCATATTGATGCTTGCCACCGTCTCGCGAAACGGCAAAAGACATGTCGGTGTTGTGTGTTTGAACACCCAAATAATCGAAAAGTCCTGACAGATGCGGATAATTAGGGCGATTGAAGACAATAAAGCCCATATCGACAGCATGATCTTTGCCTGACATATTAACTTGCTCGGTGCAGGTGTGACCGCCAACACGTTGGTCCTTTTCAACCAAAATCACTTGATGTCCTGCTTGGGCTAGCAGCCATGCTGTGCCGCTGCCCGAAATTCCTGTGCCGACAACAATCACCTTTTGGGACTGAGTTAGGGTCATAAAAAAGCCTCTATTGTATCAATGATTTTTTGGTCGGTGGGTTCTGTCATGCTTGAAAAGGCTTTGACTGCTTTGCCATTTTTATCGACTAAAAATTTGTAAAAATTCCACTTAACCGATGTGTCGGTTTCGGCTTGTAACCACTTAAAAATGGGATGAGCGTCACTGCCACGCACATGAACTTTTTCGCTCATCGGGAAGGAGACGCCATAGTTCAGTTGGCAGAATTGAGCAATATCCGCTTCCTTATCTTTCTCTTGAAAGAAGTCTGACGAAGGAAAGCCAATAATCACCAGCCCTTTGTCGGCATAGCGCTTGTAGAGTTTTTCTAATCCTTCGTATTGATAGGTAAATCCACAATGACTGGCCACATTAACGAATAAGCATACCTTACCTTGGGCTAATTCACACAAATTTAAGGCTTGGTTGCTATTCAGCAAGCGTAATGAGCTATCGCTCAATGGTCGAGCACACTGTCCAGCGTCAGCGACAGTGCCTGTGGCTAGTAAGGAAAATCCAAAAAGACGACCGAATAGTTGGCGGCGTTGCATGGGTTGGCTCCTGCTGAATATGCTTGGCTATAATGTACAAGATGTTTGGCTTTTGTACAATACAAATAGGGTTAAAAGGTGAACAAAGCGACCAGGCTTGCCGATGTTGTGCATCGGTGTCACTGAAGAATACGAAATGGACAGTGGTTTTGGATGCACCGAAAAGCCAGTGTTTATTGCTAGAGCCGGCTTCGTTATTCAGGTATGATGACACAAATAGCCTACTAGGATGGATATTAGATGAAAAAATGGATACTGGCTCTGATTTTATTGGTCGTTGTTATTGGAGTGGTGTTGAATAAAAAAGCCAATAATGCGGCTTTTGTGGCACCGGAAGTCGCCCCTATTTTGGTGGAGCATATCCAGCCGAGTTGGCAAGCCGTTAGGTTGACGCGTCCGACACAGGCGATGGTTAAGGCTGAACACGAGCAGTTGCTGACCGCACGAATGACGGCGCAAGTGATGGAACTGAAGGTTAAAGAAGGTGATTCGGTTGTTGCAGGCGAAGTCATTGCCTTGTTAGATGATCAGAATAGCCGTGCCGAAGTTTCCCTAGCGACGGCTGAGTTGGCTCAGGTGCAAGCAGAGCGCGCCAATATCGTTGATCAACTACAAGCCAGTAAGTTAGACCTTCAAGCGCAAAAAGATACTTTGTCTCGCTTAAAAAAATTGGCGGCGATTCAAGCTGCGAGTGAAGATCAAATTCAACAACAATCGGTTCGTGTGGCGCAAGCAGAACAACGACTGAGCGCATCACAAGCGCAATTAAAAAGTTACGATACCTTGTTAAGTGCTAAACGTCAGCAATCCGAAACGGCTCGTTCGGGTTTGGGTTATGTTCGCTTAACCGCTTTGCAGTCGGGGCAAGTTGCCGAAAGATTGGTGCAGGTCGGTGATATTGTCACCGCAGGTACGCCCTTAGTGCGTTTAATTAGTGCTGGCGGCGTGCGTCGCATACTGGTTCAATTACCTGCTGATGCCTTAGCGCCGGCGGGTGTCATTTATCAGGATCAGTTTTATGCGCTATCCGCTTGGCCCAATGCCAATCAGCAGGGGTTAAGAACCTATGAAGCCAGCGTCACCGATGATCGACTGGTTGCCAACCAGCAAATGGTGATGCCACTGGTGGTTTATGAGGATGAAGGGGTGCTGATTCCTTCTAAGTGCTTTATTCCTCGAAAAGCGCAGCATGCTCAGGTATTAGTCAACCAACAAGGTCAGGTTCACAGCATGGATATTCACATCGAAACGGTCGGTTATGAGGGCGCGGTAACTAAAGATGCACGCTTAGTAGGTCAGTCATTGCTCTGCGCCACCTCAGACGTGTTAATTCGCTTAATGGCTGGTCGCACCTTCGAGGTAATCAACTGATGTTTCTTTGGTTTTTTAACCGCCCTTGGCTAACGGGGGCGATGTTGGCGTTAATGACGGTGATGGGTATTTTGGGTTACACCAATATGCCACGCAACTTGTATCCCGATGCAGAATATCCTCAAGTGATGATTATTACCCAGTTTCCGGGAGCCAGTGCCGAGGTGATTGCCCAGCAGGTGTCTCGCCCAATGGAACGGGAGTTGTTTACGCTCAGTGGTATTCGCTTGGCACAAAGCACCAATCGAGATGGCTTTGCGGTGATTCGTACGGAGTTTGAATATGAAAAAGGCTTAGAAGGGGCTTTGTCTAGCGTTACCAATGCGTTAGATCGTATCCGTAATCAGTTGCCGGAAGGTGTTCAGCCGTTTTCTTTGTACCCAATGGGGAATTTTACCCCACCTGCAGTGGTGTTGGCTGTGTCACCCAAAGCCGAATCGGGGCTGGATTTAATGCAAACGCGCTACTTAATCGAAAGCGATATTCGTCCTGCCTTGTTGAAACAGTCAGCCATTGCCAATGTGGAAGTCTTTGGGGGTTGGAAGCCACAGGTAGCGGTGAAAGTTGATGCCAACAAGCTGGCGGCATTGAATTTGACTATGGGTCAGGTCATGTCGGCACTGAAACAGGGGCAAGCGCAATGGCCGATGGGCAACTTGTTGGCGGAAGGTCAGTCGTGGACGTTTTTGCTCAGTTGTGAAAAAAACAGCATCGACAAGCTGGCTATGTCATCGGTATCGCCGAATGTAAGGCTCGATCAAGTGGCTGAGGTGAGTTGGATAGAGCAAGATAGAAACAGTGCTTACATCGGTAATGGTGTTTCCGCCATTGCTTTGTCGATTCAGCGTCCACCAGGCGGTACCATTGGTGAGGCCTACGATGCCGCCATGAAGCAGTTACCGGCAATTCAAGCCACTTATCCGATGCTGGACATTAGCGTTACCGACACGCAAATCGACATCATTAATCGCTCCAATGCCAATATGTTCAATGCTTTGTTGGAAGCGGTGTTGTTTGTCTCGTTGGTGATGTTGATTTTCTTAGCCAACTGGCGCGCTGTTGCTACGGCGTTATTGTCCTTGCCTTTGGTGTTTTTAGGTACCATGGCGGTGCTTTGGTTGTTCGATAAAGAACTCAACCTATTTGTCACCACGGGCGTTATTTTGGCGCTAGGGATGTTAGTCGATGATGCGGTGGTGGTGCTTGAAAATATCGAGCGGCATTTAACCAGCTTGCATGAAGATGTTACCGAAGCGGTGGTGAAGGGAATGCAGGAAATTGTTTCGCCTATTTGGGTGGGAACGCTGGCGACGGTGGCGGTTTTAGCGCCCTTAATGTTTGTCGGTGGCTATACCGAACAGGTGTTCAGTCATCTGGTGTTTCCGGTGGTAACGGCGGTGTTTGTGTCTTATTTGGTATCGATTACCTTTATTCCGCGTTTAGTTTGGTGGTGGTATCGTAACGGCATTCCGCCCAAAAACAAACTTGAAGCTTGGTTAGAAAGCCTGTATCAGCATCGTTGGGCGCCGATTGCTTTACGCTATGTCAGTGGTTTACGTTGGGCAATGCAGGCACGCTGGCGTCGCTGGTTGCTCATTTTGGGTGCTTTTGTGATGTTGGTTGCCAGTGCTGGCATCATTATGCCAACGGTGGGTCAAGATGCATTACCAGCAGCCGATATGGGCGTGGTGCAATTACGGGTTAAGTTTGCCGAACAAGACAAGGCTGAGGTGGTTGAACAGCGACTGCAATCGGCGTTAGCGAGCTTAACGTATGATCCCATGGTGACACGTTATGGCGTAACCATTGGGGCTGAAGCCGGGGTAACTTCATTGGGGAGTGGTGCTTTGGCTTCGGAAGCATCAGTCATGATTCATTATGTTCCCCGTTTAGAAAGGGACAAAACCAGTTGGCAAATTGCTGATGAATGGCGTAGCGCCTTAGCTAAAGTGACAGGGGTGGTTAGTGTCGATGCTTATGATTTCGGTAACACCATGGCAAGTACCATCAAAGCACCCATTACCATTCGTCTCAGTAGCGATGACTGGCATGCGTTGCCTAAAGCGACGCAACAGGTCGAACAGGTGTTGCAGCAGATTCGTGGCGTGACTTCGGTATCACACAATGCCAGTTTTGCTCAGCAGGTGCGCTTAAAGCCTAAGCCGGGTGAGTTGGCAAAATTCGGTTTAACTCCTGAAAGCCTAGTGGCTCAGCTGCCCTTAGCGGGAGTGCCGGCGGTTAGCTTTAGCACTTGGGCCAGTAGCGAGCAAATTCCGGTTAGAGTGAGTTTAGCGGAAGATTATCAACTTCATCCGCAGGCTTTGTTGTTATACCCGATTGTGTTGCCCAAAGGTGGCAGTATGCCGCTGAGTGCTTTGGTCGATATTCAGTGGTTAGATCAACCAACCTTGCTATCTACCGATGCCTTGCAATACACCGTAGATTTATTGGTCTATCGTGATCACCGTGCATTAAGTCATTTGTTAGCAGACATTAATGAGGCTATGCAAGCAGTGGATTTACCAGCGGGCGTGAGTTGGCGTGATGCCGGTGATAATGCGCAAGGCGCTTCAGCGCAAGCCGATATGATGAAGGGATTAGGCGTAGGGGTCTTGTTGCTCACGGTGATTTTGGTGGCGGCATTTTCCAGCGCACGCATGGCATTACTGACGGTCGCTATTTTACCTTTATCGGCGATAGGTGCTTTTTGGGGCTTGATGTTGTTCGATAAAGCCTTCGCTTTGCCGGCATTACTCGGCATCATTTTGCTGTTTTCGATTATTGTTAAAAACGGCATTTTGCTGATGGAATTTATTCATCAACGCGAGCGCAGTGTCTCAGCGGTACAAGCAGCAGAAGAGAGCATCCGCTTACGTTTCCGACCCATTCTCATGACCGCCTTAGCGACTATTGCCGGTATGGTACCGATTGCTTTAGAACGTGCGATTGGTTTAGAGCGACTCTCTCCTTTAGCCGATGTGGCCATTGGTGGGTTGCTAGTGGGAACGCTGCTGAGTTTGCTGTTATTGCCGATGCTGTATTTGTGGGGCGTAAAGCTATCTGAACACAAAGCGCGTTAAGCCGTATCAGTGGGGAGCAAATTTATCCAGTTTGCGCTGTAGGGTTCGACGGTGCATGTTTAAAGCGCGTGCTGTCGCCGATACATTACCCTCGTGCTGATGCAATATTTTCTGGATATGCTCCCATTCTAGGCGATCAACGCTGAGAGGTTTGGCTTGGACATCGACTTGGGCGTTGCCTTGACTTTGTTCTAAAGCTTGTAAGATTTCGTCAATACCGGCGGGTTTGGCGAGATAATGACGTGCACCTAACTTAATCGCTTCTACCGCTGTGGCAATGCTGGCATAACCGGTGAGCACCAGTATCGGCAATTCGGGATCACTTTGATGAAGCTGTTCTACCAGCATCAACCCCGACTCTCCTGGCATCACCAAGTCGGTAATCGCTGCATCAAATACGTGGTTTTCCACAGCCTGCAAGGCTTCTACGCTATCGTGTGCTAGGGTGCATTCATGCCCACGTCGAGTTAATTGGCGCGACAGGGTTTGGGCAAATAAAGGATCATCGTCGGTAATTAGCAGTTTCATGGCTGTTATTATGACAGGGAATGAGTGTGGTGGGATGCGTCATTTTGTCGCAGTTGCCATTGGTCAATCGACTTGGGCAACACAATACAGGCTTGCGCGCCGCCTTGTATCGGATTGGTCAACAAGAGTTTGCCTCCCAATTGCTGAAGGCTTGCGTGGGCTAGCGCCAAGCCAACGCCATGACCATCTTGTTTCTGACTGATGAGTGGTTTAGGAAATTGTCTGAGCAAATCTTCTGGAAAGCCCGTGCCTTGATTAAGTAAACACAGGCTAACTTCAGTCTCTGTCCAATTAAGCGTCAGTTCTAGCGCTTCTTCAGAAGCATCACTGGCATTATTCAGCAGACTGGTTAGGATTTGCGTCAAGATGGGTAGGTTAATCAGCATTGGCAAATTAGGGGAAGGGTTGAGTACTGAGAAACTGACCTTCACTTGTGGGCGTAGGCTTTTCCATTGCATCAGTAGTTGATGAATAAACTCAGGCCATGAGACCAAACTGAGGGCGTCACTGCGTTCGAGTTGGTGTTGTTTTAAGCTGCTACTGATTTGTGATTTGCAGTTGTAAATCAATTGTTGAATTTGTTCGAGTGCGGCTTGAGCATTTTCGGGTTCGTTGTAACGGTAAGCATCAGCGGCTTCGTTAACCAGTAAACTCATGGTAGCTAAGGGTGTGGAAAGTTCATGCGCTGTGGACGCAGCCGCTAAACTTAAATTAAGTAAGTTTTGTTGCGACTGACCTTCCAGTTGAACCTGTTGCAGCACTTGTTGTTGCTGTTGCAGTCGTTGATGCAGTTTGGCAAGAAAAAAAGTTACTAGAATAGCGGTTAGTCCCACATTCAGCCATAAGCCAATTTTGGCTAACACGTCCAGGGGGTTAAAGGGGGTATGTCTAACCACGCCACCATCTAGCCAGAATAGAAAGCTGTAAACCTGATTGGGTATGGCGGGAATCACCGCATTAATGGGTGAAGGCACAAAGATAAGTAGTGTCGATGCCATCAGCACTAGCGCTAACAGCCAATTTTGTTGGCGACTGGGTAAAATGCCGACTGCCAGTAATAGGGGTAGCAGCAGCAGTCCAAAAAATGGGTTGTGCACTCCGCCAGAAATTGCCAACAAGCTGGCAACAATTATGGTGTCCGCTGTGAGTTGAAAAGTAAGGCTAGTTGGTGTGATGCGCCAACGTCGCTGAGAAAAGACAATAAAGCCATGCAGTACAACCCATTCTAAACAAATGATGAGTAACTTATCGTAAGCCAGCGGTAATTGAAGTGTTAAACTAAATGAAAGTAACAGGGCGATAACGGCAATGCCGCCCGCCCTAAGGAGTAACAGTCGTTTGGCGAGCTCTTCAACCAAGATGCTGACGCAACCATTGCGTAAACTGAGGAGCGGGTAATGCACCTGCTAAATCAGCCACTTTTTTACCGCCTTTAAAAATCATTAAGCTGGGGATTGAGCGGATAGCATACTGAGCAGCCAGTTGTTGCTGTTGTTCGGTATTCACCTTAATAAATTGTGCTTTGCCGGCAAACTGCTTAGCTACCTGACTGAACGTTGGCGCAAACTGGCGACAAGGACCGCACCATGGCGCCCAAAAATCGACCACAATCGGTAATTCACTGCGGGTGAGGTGTTTGTTAAAACTCATCACGTCGGCTTCGATGACTGAACCATCAAACAAAGATTGTTTGCAGTGACCACAGACAGCACCACTGTCGGCATGACATTTGTCGTTAGCTATACGATTACTACCATGACAATGAGGACAAACCACGACGGACATAATCAACTCCTAGGTACATTTAATAATCCAATGGGTAGGAAGTCTGAAGGAAGGGGTTGCTGAAAATAGCATGTAACACGGCGATAAAACCCCTTCTTTCAGCTAAAAAATAAACTTGGAAAGTCTAAAAACTAGCGAGGCGAAGTTTTTAGAGGTTCCCTCCTGTTTTGTGTAAAACATACCTTTTAGTTATGGGGTGTGTTGGCCAGTTTTTCGAGGGCTTTTTCTGATAAAGGATAGCTTTCTGCAGCGGCTTGTTTGCCATGAGCGACAAAACCGCTCACTTCGTGAGCGTGAGCATGAAGGACTTCCACCAAATCCGTTTCTTCTGTCGTCACCACACTGCGAATGCCATTTTCTAAGCGTTCATAGTGCACTTGAATTTGATCTCGATAGGCAAAAAGTAGGGCATAAACGGCATCCCAACTGCGAATAGCACGTCCTTTAGCAAAGCGAGCTTTCATGTCGTACACATGGCGCTGTAAGATACTGACCACTTCGGCATTTTGGCTGGTGGTGATGGCACTAAAACCCTTGTCTAATAAGGTAACTTCTCGGTGCAGTAGACTATGTTCTGAGAGCAAAAATTGAATATCGGCTTGATGCGATTGATGTTCAGCATCTTTGCCGCCACGTCCGAAATGATAGTGGGTTGTTTGATGGGGACAGGTTTGGCTCATGGCGCCTTGCTCACTTAGCTTAATGACCAATAGCCTAACAAAAACAGCGATGAAAATCGAGTGTTAGTCTCAAAACTTTAGCATTAATAAATTCGGTATAATAATGTTTTATGACTATAAAATAGTGATATATATTGTCAAATAAGGCTGTGCGAATCCGCTACAATTAACTAACACAAATTAAAAGGTAATTATAATCATGATTGATGCATCGATTTTTCGTGCTTACGACATCCGTGGCATTGTTGATACTGCTTTAACCGAAGAGGCTGCCTATGGTGTCGGTCGCGCTTTGGCCAGCGAAGTGCTTGCCAGTGGCGGTAAAGCGATGGCGGTGGGTCGTGATGGGCGTTTATCAGGACCTCGCTTAATGGCTGCTTTGGTGAAAGGTGTGACCGAAGGTGGCGTCGATGTGGTCGATGTCGGTATGGTGACAACACCCATGGTCTACTTCGCTGCCGCAACCCTAGAAGGTGTGACGTCTTGTGCAGCGATTACCGGTAGTCATAATCCACCTAATTACAATGGCATTAAAATGGTGGTGGCTGGTCATACCTTGTCGGGTGATGCCATTCAAGGCTTGCGTCAGCGTATTGAAGCACAAGACTTCAGCCAAGGGCAAGGTAAGGTTTCACAGGTTGATGTGTTTGCCGCCTACACGCAACGTATCGCTGGCGATATTCAACTTAAGCGTCCGCTGAAAGTGGTTGTTGATGCGGGTAACGGTGTTGCAGGGGCTTATGCGCCTGAGGTGTTACGTGCCATTGGTGCTGAAGTGATTGAGTTGTTTTGCGATGTGGATGGCACTTTCCCGAATCACCATCCCGATCCTTCTAAACCGAAAAACTTAAAAGACATGATTGCCAAGGTGAAGGAAGTCGGTGCCGATGTTGGTTTGGCATTTGATGGTGACGGTGACCGCGTTGGCGTGGTCGATGAAACGGGTAATCTTATTTTTGCCGATCGTCAAATGATGCTTTATGCCGCCGATGTGCTCAGTCGTAATGACGGTGCGCAGATTATTTTTGACGTCAAATGTTCAAGCACTTTGGCTAGACACATTGAAGCTAAGGGCGGTCAGCCATTGATGTGGCGTACAGGTCATTCCTTCATTAAAGCGAAACTGAAAGAAACCGGCGCACCGCTAGCTGGTGAAATGTCGGGTCATATTTTCTTCAAGGATCGTTGGTTCGGTTTTGACGATGGTATTTATGCTGCAGCTCGCATGTTGGAAATCTTGGCGCAAGATGCGCGTCCTGCTTCGCATGTGTTTAATGAATTGCCAGATAGTTTTTCAACGCCAGAAATGGATTGGGAGTTTGCTGAAGGTGAGCATTTTGCCTTTATGGATAAATTAAAAGCGGTGGCTGAATTCCCTGAAGGTCAGTTGTTTGATTTAGATGGAATCCGCGTCGATTTCGCTGATGGTTGGGGGCTAATTCGTGCCTCGAACACCACGCCAATTTTAGTCATTCGTTTTGATGCGGATACGCCCGAAGGTTTGGAGCGTATTAAAGCCCAGTTCCGCACGCAAATTGAAAAGGTTGCCGATGGTATGCCCATTCCGTTTTAAGTTGGGTTGTGCCGAATGGTCGGTATTGATTCACCCTCGATAATAACAACACAGAGGTGACTTAAGTCGTGAAGTCCACAAACGACAATGACAAAATAACTGAGGTATCTATTGATGACCCGCTTCTCGCTTGCTTGCAAGTGGTGGCGCGTCATTATGGACGTTCGATCAGTCGTGATTCCGCATTGGCGGGTTTGCCGTTGGTCGATCATCGTCTAACGCCTGCGTTGTTTCAACGTGCTGCTAAGCGGGCGAGTTTAGCATCTCGACTGGTTAGGTCTTCGTTATCTGATCTGAGTCCTGAAATGATGCCCGTGGTGTTGCTGCTTAAGCAAGAGCAAGCCTGTGTGTTGTTATCGGTGGTCGATGGACAAGCCACGGTGGTTTATCCTGACCTGCCCGATGGTACGATTGAGTTACCTTTTACGCAATTGCAACAGGTTTTTGCCGGCAGTATTATTCACGTCCGCCCTGAATTTCAATTCGATGAGCGCGCGCCTGCGCCGCTCAATGCTGACCTGAATCAACATTGGTTTTGGCAATCATTGAAACAAAACAAAGCTATTTATCGCGATATCCTCATTGCCTCAGTCTTTATTAATTTGCTCGCGGTAGCGTTGCCGATGTTCACCATGAATGTCTATGACCGTGTGGTGCCTAATGCGGCCTTAGATACGTTATGGGTGTTGGCGGCGGGTATTGTGTTGGTGTTGGTCGGTGAACTGATACTGAAAGTGACGCGTAGCTATTTCCTCGATCATGCCAGTAAGCGTATTGATGTGGATGTTTCCGCCACCATCATGGAGCGGGTGTTGGGCTTTCGCCTAGAGAATAAATCGGCATCGGTGGGTTCTTTTGCCGCTAACTTGCGCTCTTTTGAAACAGTGCGTGATTTTCTCACTTCCGCTACCTTGCTGGCGATTGTCGATTTGCCGTTTGGACTCATTTTTATTCTGGTGGTGGCTTGGATTGCACCCCTTTTAGTCATTCCGATTGTGGTGGGTGTGGCGGTTTTATTGGCTTATGCCTGGTGGGCGCAGGCTCGTATGCACGAATTGAGCGAAAAAACCTATCGTGCTACCGCCTTGCGTAACGCTTCACTCATCGAAAGTCTCACAGGTCTTGAAACCGTGAAAGCCTTAGCGGCAGAGCATGTGATGCAGCAAAAATGGGAAAGTACCTCGATTTATCTGGCAGGTATTAACGCCAAAGTGAAACAGTTTTCGGCCTCAGTATCTAGCGGCGCCCAATGGGTGCAGCATGTCATTGGCGTGTCGATTATCGTCATTGGTGTTTACTTGATTGGCGAGCAGGCGCTGACCATGGGGGGATTAATTGCGGTTTACATGTTGTCCACCCGTGCCTTAGCGCCGATGGGTCAAATGGCGGGGCTGCTGACGCAATATCAAAGTGTCAAAACGGCTTATCAAGGCTTAGAAGACATTATGGCGAATAGTGTCGAGCGTCCTGAAGGTAAGCAGTTTGTTAGCCCCAGCGCCATCGCCGGTAAAATTGAATTTCGTGATGTTTCCTTTGCTTACCCGAATCAAGACCAACAAGCTTTGCGAGGGGTAAGTTTCAGTATTCAACCAGGCGAGCATGTGGCGATTCTGGGGCGTAATGGTTCGGGAAAATCGACTATTTTGCGCTTGATGCTAGGTTTGTATCAACCCACTTCAGGTAGTGTGTTTGTTGATAATGCCGATTTACGACAACTTGATCCGGCACAAGTGAGACGGAGCGCGGGTTATGTGCAGCAAGATATCACCTTGTTTTACGGCAGCCTGCGTGACAATGTCTGTATGGGACGCCGGTTTGAAGATGAACAAGTGTTATCAGCGTTACAGTTGGGGCGCTTAAAGCCGTTTGTCGATCATCATCCTAAGGGTTTGGATATGACGGTGGGAGAGCGTGGTGAGTCCTTGTCGGGCGGTCAGCGTCAAGGGGTAGCGATTGCCCGTGCCTTAGTGGGCGACCCGAGCATGGTGCTCATGGATGAACCAACGGGTTCAATGGATAATTCCAGTGAAGAAGAAATTAAACAATCGCTGAAGCAGTTTTTGAATAATCGTACCTTTGTGTTGATTACCCATCGTACCTCGTTGCTGGCGTTGGTTGACCGAATTATTGTGTTAGATTCTGGC
Source organism: uncultured Francisella sp. (assembly GCA_964519885.1). Classification (GTDB taxonomy): domain Bacteria; phylum Pseudomonadota; class Gammaproteobacteria; order Thiomicrospirales; family Thiomicrospiraceae. The sequence continues at coordinate 91,867 of CAZFLX010000004.1, forward strand.
AAAGTGGTGGCCGATGGTCCGAAAGAACAAGTGATTGAAGCATTGCGCCAGGGTCGTATTGGGAAAGCGGTATGAAAACAGATAAGTCAGTACCGAATAAACCCGAATCTTCTGCTCACATCATGGATTGGTATGCTGAAGCGGATTGGGCGAGGACTCACGAGCAGCCGCTGCGAGCGCGTTTCCTGTTATATCTGTCGTTGGCGGTTTTTGTTGTGCTCATCATTTGGGCATCGGTTGCGGAAGTCGATGAAATTGCACGCGGTGAAGGCAAGGTAGTGCCTTCGTCTCAATTGCAGGTGATCCAATCGCTGGATGGCGGTGTTGTTGAAGACATTTATGTCAAAGAAGGGCAGGCAGTAAGTGTGGGGGATGTGCTGATTCGGGTTGATTCAACGCGTTTTACTTCGTCATTAGCTGAAAACCAAGCACAGATTTTTGCCTTAACCGTGAAAGCGATGCGTTTGGAAGCCTTAACGCAAAATAAACCCTTTATCTTACCCAAAGAACTGGCAGTGGGTGATGCCAGCATCATTGCTCAGGAAATGAGTTTGTATCAGTCAACGCAATCGGAAATTCTGGCGCAGACGTCGGTTTCCGATCAGCAAATCGTGCAACGTGAGCAAGAGCTGCGAGAAGCCAGAGCCAAATTAGAACAAGCCACGCGCTCGCTAGAATTAACCGAACAAGAGTTTCGTGCCACCGAGCCCTTAGTCGGTACGGGTGCGGTTTCCGAAGTGGAGATTTTACGATTACGTCGAGATGTGGCGCGCTTAAGAGGTGAGCGTAATCAAACCAATGCACAAATTTCGCGTATTCAGTCGGCCATTCAAGAAGCCGAACGTAAAAAACAAGAAGTTCGATTAAACTTTAGTAATAAGCTCAGTACCGAATTATCCGATACGCTGGGTAAACTCAGTGCACTGAATGCGACCAGTACGGGCTTTGCCGACAAGGTGGTTAAGGCGGATTTGAAATCGCCCGTTCGCGGTACGGTGAAGCGTCTGCTCATCAATACCGTGGGTGGTGTGATTCAACCAGGTAAAGATATTATCGAGATTGTTCCTACCGATGACACGCTACTGTTAGAAGCAAAAATTCGTCCGCAAGATATTGCCTTTTTGCATCCGGGGCAAACTGCGATTGTGAAACTAACGGCTTATGACTTTGCTGTCTATGGTTCACTGGAAGGTACAGTCGAGCATATTGGTGCCGATACGGTCATTAACGAAAAAGAAGAAGCCTTTTATATTGTGCGTGTCAGAACCAAAAGCGCCAGTTTAGGAGACAATTTGCCCATTATTCCGGGTATGGTGGCGCAAGTCGATATTATGACGGGCAAGAAAACCATTTTGGCCTACCTGATGAAGCCGATTCTTCGAGCCAAAGCCAATGCACTGAGTGAGAGATAACCATGAAGCACTTTTTTATCAGTCGAGATGATCACTGTTCAACCCATTGGTTAAAGGCTTTTCCTGAAGCGGTGCTTGTGCAGCAACCAGAAACCATACGCTTGTCCGAAGGGAGTTTTATCTGGTTAATGGATAGTTTCCCACAAGCTGAGTCGGTATTGCTTCAATTCAAACAGCAAGGTTGCTCTGTGGTGGTTTTGTCATTGACCCCGAGCGTTCAACAGTCGCTAGCTTATTTTGCCGTGGGTGCTTCAGGTTATTGTCATGCGCTCGCCGCAACGACCATGTTGCATCAAGTGGTGGAAAGTGTACAAGCAGGTGGTATTTGGATAGGTGCTGAACTGATGCAACAAATGGTGCAACGCGTTGCTCAACAGACAACGCCGACGAGTGTGATCCCAGAAAAACTGGCTTTGTTAACGGGAAAAGAAAGACAAGTGGCTGAGTTAGTCGCTCAGGGAATGACCAATAAAGAAGTAGCGAAATTGCTGGATATCAGCGATAGAACGGTCAAAGCACACCTAACCGTCGCATTTGAAAAACTTCAGGTTCGTGATCGCATTCACTTGGCATTGTTGTTAAAAGTCTAAGTTCTATTTTGCCCTATAGAAATCATTAGGGCAGTATCAAATTAATTTGTTCATATCCTGTCCATTGGTACAATATCCCCTCGTTTGTAAAGCGCGTAAAGTAGCTCTATATTCATAAATTTATGCTCTGGAGTCACCATCATGGCTGGTCAAGTTATTGCAACCGTTCTTAATGTTACTGGTAATGTCATGGTTCGTTCCGCCGATGGTGTTGTTCGGACGTTAAAAGCAGGTGATGAAATCAGAACAGGGGACTCCATTATCAATAATGGCGGCACCATTGAACTGATGAGTGTTAATGGTGAAATGCTTGGCTTAGTGCAGGCTCCAGAAACCTTAATCACAGAAGAATTGTTTGCTTCCTCAGCGCCAACGCCAGTCGATGCGGCTGCGAATACACAAACAGTCGATCCTATTTTGCAGGCTCTGGCTCAAGGTGCAGACTTGAATGAATTGCTTGATGCAACTGCGGCAGGTGAGGGTGGTACCGCATTTAGTGTTGATGGAAGTGATATTGTTGTTTTGGGGTATGAAAATGTTGGAACCCGAGGAATAACCGGCTTAGAGTCGGCAGCAACGTCAGTAGCCACAGAGGAAACGCAGCAAGATGCGGTTCCGCCGACGACTGCAGCCCCAACTGACGCTCCGACTGCAGCGCCAACTGACGCTCCGACTGCAGCGCCAACTGACGCTCCGACTGCAGCGCCAACTG